>NZ_JAQVKP010000015.1 GCF_028694605.1 Sulfurimonas sp.
TATTTGATTGATGTTTTGTATTATTTTTGTGGTAAAAAATTATAACATTTACATGATTTCAAAAGGCTTTTTAAAATTTAAATTAGCTTAAATTATTGGTTGTTTGCGGGAATCTGCAAGTGGCTCAGGTGAATTATGGATTATAAAGAATTAAACAAAACAACTGTTTTGGAGTATGTTGCAAATGTTGATAGTGTCGCGGATTATTTTGCAACTGATGAGCTAGAAGTAGTTGAAGTAGGGGATGGAAATCTCAACTACGTTTATAAGATAGCCTCATTGAATGATTCAAAAAAGGCACTTATCCTCAAACAGGCGGTGCCGTATCTGCGTTGTGTCGGCGAGGAGTTTTTGTTAAGCAGGGATCGGATGCGTTTTGAAATACGTGCACTTCAAAAATTTTACTCTATCTTTCCATCATTTGTGCCAAAAGTCTATCATGCAAATGAGGATATGAGTTTGGTAGTGATGGAATACTTAGATGAGCATATTATCATGCGCAAAGGATTGATGGAAGGGGTTGTTTATAAAAATTTTAGCGAACATATCTCTACCTATATGGCGGCAACACTTTTTTATACCTCTTTGCTTCATATAAGCAGCGGTGAGAAAAGGGCGCTTGTAGAAAAATTTAACGGCAATGCGGAGTTGTGCAAACTAACAGAAGATTTGGTTTTTAGTTTCCCCTTTATGGAGCATGAAACCAACGATAATGAAAATGTAAAAGAGAATCATGATGCACAAAAACTTTTTTTAGATATGGAATTTAAAGAGAGAGTTTTAGGGCTGAAATATAAGTTTATGACACAAAGCGATGCACTTATTCACGGGGATTTGCATACTGGCTCGATTATGATTAATGAAAAAGAGACCTATGTAATCGATCCTGAGTTTGCATTTGTCGGACCTTTTGGTTTTGATATAGGCGCACTTTTGGCAAATTTGGCAAACAGCTATGTACATCACAGTGTTGTGACAAAAGACGAAGAGTATAAAACATGGCTTTTGCAAACCATCAGAGAGGTTTTAGAGAAGTTTAGTGAAAAATTTTTGAGCTTTTGGAGCGAATCGAAAAATTCTGCGCTTGTAGTAGATGGTTTTTTGGATGGGGCTGCGCTTCAAAAATATAAAGAAAAGTTTGTTTTGAATATTTTGCGAGAGAGTGTCGGATTTGCAGGATGCAAGATGGGGCGCAGGGTTTACGGTGTTGCCGGCGTTGCAGAGATACGCGGGATAAAAGATAGTAAGTTGAGAAGGCGAGCCGAATCAATGGCGCTGAGTGTTGCTAAAGCTTTTGTAATGGGGTATGATAAGATTCAAAATTGTGATGAGGTAGTGGAGATAATTAAAAATGCAGGGTAACTACAGGGCTTTATGGCTGAGTGATGCCATGTTTGATGAGTGTTTAGAGGTTATTGACCAGCGTCAACTCCCCTTCGTTTATGATACAAAATATTTGACAAACACCCAAGAGGTTGTAAATGCTATAAAAAATATGACTGTTCGCGGTGCCGGAGTGATTGGGAGTGTTGCGGCATTTGGGATTTATATAGCCGCCATAGAGGTTGATGGGGATTATGAAGCACTTTGTGAAAAAGCGGTTTTGATAAGAGAGTCTCGCCCCACGGCAGTCAATCTTATGTGGGCAGTCGATACGATGATGGAGCATCTTGAAGGTTCGGACGATGTTATAGAAGACGCAAGGGCTTTTGCCATAGAACTTAACGATAAAGAGGCGCAGGAGAGTAAAAAGATAGCGGAGTTTGGCTGTGACATCATAGAGGACATTTTAAAAAAGAGCGGCAAAACAAAGATAAATATACTTACCCACTGCAACGCCGGCTGGCTTGCGGTTATTGACGAGGGAACGGCACTTGCACCCATTTATGAGGCAAAGCGAAGGGGCATCGATGTGCATGTATGGGTGGATGAGACACGCCCCCGAAATCAAGGTGCGTCACTCACGGCATGGGAGCTATCCCAAAGCGGTATAGATTATACAATCATAGCTGACAATACCGGTGGGCATTTGATGCAGCATGGAATGGTGGATATGGTTATTGTCGGTGCCGACAGGGTAAGTGCAAACGGCGATGCGGCAAATAAAATAGGAACGTATCTCAAAGCGCTCTCGGCGTATGACAACGGTGTCCCGTTTTACGTGGCGCTTCCTATGTCAACTTTTGATTTTGAGATAGATGAGGGTCTTAAAGAGATACCTATAGAGCAGAGAAGTGCGGATGAGGTAGTGTTTATCAAAGGGATAGATGCAGAGGGCATTGTTCGTGAAGTTCGTATAACCCCGCAAGATTCAAAAGCACTAAATTACGGCTTTGATGTTACCCCTGCAAGACTGATAACGGGGCTGATAACAAACAGAGGGGTTTGCAAAGCGGACTTTGATGAGATAAAAGAAAAATTGAGAGGATAAAGAGTGAAAAGTTTATGGGATGATAAAGAGGCGTTAAATTATAAAATGGATTTGGATTTGAGGGTTTATACTTCAAGGCTGTTGGGGCGCGATACATCTTTGGTGCTTCACGGCGGCGGAAATACTTCTGTAAAATCAACTGCCGTAAATCTTTTTGGCGAGAGTGAAGAGATACTTTATGTCAAAGGCAGCGGTTGGGATCTTGCAACTATTGAGCCTGAGGGCTTTTCTCCCGTAAAGATGGATACGCTTCTTAAAATGGCGGAGTTGCAAGAGCTAAGCGATACCGACATGGTCAAGTATCAACGTCTTGCCATGACAAACCCGTCTGCTCCAAACCCGTCAGTTGAAGCGATTTTGCATGCCATCATCCCTTTTAAGTTTGTTGACCATACGCATGCCGATGCGGTTGTAACCATTACAAATACCCATGGCGGCGAGGAAAAAATCAGAGATATTTACGGCGATAAAGTACTTATAATCCCATATATAATGCCTGGGTTTGTGCTTGCAAAACTTGTCTATGAGATGACAAGAGATGTTGATTGGAGTGCTTTGGAGGGGATGGTTCTTATGAATCACGGGCTTTTTACATTTAGCGACAATGCCAAAAAATCTTATGAGAAAACCATAGAGTTGGTTGGCATGGCAAAGGAGTATCTTGAGAAAAAGGGTGCCGCTTTGGAGCTTGACAGCGTGGCTTCTTCAGTGGAGCTGCTCACCCTTGCAAAAATCCGCAAAGAGGTCTCAAACCTAAAAGGCGCTGCGGCTATCTCCATCTTTAACGACAGCGATTTGGCTGTGCATTTTTCAAAGCAGGATGTTGAGAAAATTGCAACGCAAGGACCGCTTACGCCTGACCATGTTATACGTACAAAAAGAGTTCCCGCCATTTTGGGAGATGATTTTAGCGCCGATTCGGCGGATTATGTAAAAGAGTATAAAGAGTACTTTCAAGCTTACAAAAAAGATGAGACACTCCTAAATCCTGCACCTAATTTTGCAATCCTTAAAAGCGGGGGAACGCTTTGTTTCGGTGCAAACGCAAAAGAGGCAAATATCATCAAAGATATAAACGAGCATACCTACGAGGCGATTCTTAGAGCGCAAAAGCTTGGCGGTTATAAGGCGCTTAGCGCTGCGGAGATTTTTGAAGTGGAGTATTGGTCGCTTGAGCAGGCAAAACTCAAAGGCGGCGCAAAGCTGCCGGAGTTTAGCGGAAAAGTGGCTCTTGTTACGGGTGCGGCAAGCGGGATAGGTTTGGCAATCGCCAAGATGCTAAATGCAAGGGGCGCAGCAGTTGTTGCCCTTGATATTAATGGCGAAGTTGAGAAAATCTTTTTAAAAGCCGATACAGTGGGCATAAAATGTGATTTGACAAAGAGCGGAGAGATTGAAAGTGCGGTTGCAAAAACAATCAAAAATTTTGGCGGAATCGACATAGTTGTAAGCAACGCGGGTATTTTTACGCCGAGCGAAAATCTTGACATGCTTAGTGATGAAAACTGGCAAAGAAGCATGGATATCAACCTCACTTCGCACCAGAAGCTTCTTAAACAGACGGCGCCGTTTTTAAAGCTCGGAATTGACGCGACAATAATTATGGTTGCTTCCAAAAACTTTCCGGCTCCGGGGAAGGGTGCGGCAGCTTACTCCGTTGCAAAAGCAGGGCAGACACAGATTGCACGCATTGCGGCGTTGGAGCTTGGAGAGTATGGAGTGCGTGTCAATACGCTTCATCCGCATGCGGTCTTTGACACGGCTATCTGGACGGATGAAGTTTTGGAAAAAAGGGCAAAAGCGTACGGTATGAGCGTGGAGGAGTACAAGACAAACAACGTGCTTAAAACAGAGATAAACTCAAGCGATGTTGCAGAGCTTGTCTGTGCCATGGCGGGAGTGGCGTTTGCAAAAACGACAGGCGCTCAAGTAGCGATAGACGGCGGAAGCGACAGAATTATTTAGCTCTTCATATAGAGCATTCTCTTGATATTGTCGGGCATATTTTCCAAGGCAAAACTCTTCTGGTCTTTGATGTAAGAGGGGAGTTTAAAATCTTTTGATGTCAAAAGTGTGAAGAGTTTTTGCAAATCCTCATTTTCGATGCGCTTGTGCTTTATCTCCATCTCTTTTGCGATGCGAAGAAAAAATGTGAGTAAAACCGACTCTGCTTTCTCGTTGACCGCATCGCTATAGATGATATTTTCAAACTCTTGACGCATAGTCAGGACATTGTACTCGCACAGCTCGTCAAGTTTTTGAGGATTTTCGGTACCCAGATAGTTTAAAATATTTAAGATAAGGTTGAGAAAAAGAAGGTTGGTTTTGTCGATGACCATATTGTTTTTTTCAAGCTTCTCTTTGTAAAGCAAAATCTGGGGTTGTCTTTCTTTAAAATAAGCTAACATTTTTTGAACCTTTTTTTTTAGGTTATTTTAGCACCATGAGGCTGATATCGCACTTTCTAAGTGGTGTTAAAGTAGAAAATTAATAGAATGAGAAGATATTGCAGGGAGCCAAAACATGGCAAAAAAAAGTAAAAAAAACTCCAAAATCAACCAGAAAATCAAAAAATATTTTGACGGCGACCCTTTTGATGTGGGGGTTTCAAGGGTAAGCACGCAGACGCTTAGCGAACTTTTTCATTATCTTGGCATCTATGATGTGGAGGGAAGCAAAGAGATGCTTCTTAAAGTGGCACGGATGATTTGGAGTGAGGTGGATAGTGATTATCGTGGGGCGATTTTGGATTTTTTCGAGCAAGAGGGCAGGATTTACAAAGCAACTGCACAAAAAGAGCAGAGTTTGGAGCGTGATGGCAAGATAGATATGCTCATAAAAGAGCTAGACACGACCCCAGAGGAAGCAGGGCTTTTGCGTGAAGCATTTATGGATGTGAGAAGCAAAAAAATCACCATCGAGAAGATGGAATCCAAACTTCGCCACATACGCTACAGCCTCAAAAAAGAGCGCATACAAAAGAGAGTGGACGGGGTTTTTGATATAGACGACTCTTTGGAGTTTAACGCCTCGCTTCGTTATGTTATCTATGGGCAAAATTTTCATAAAATCCTCACGCTAAACACGAAAGTTTATGAGTATGACTATCTGCAAGAGGGTGAAGAGGATGCGCTTGTCAAAGAGATAGAGACCGAAAAAGAGCGTGTTGTGGCGTTGAAGCAAAAAGAGATAGACGGCTTTTTGGCAACGCTTGGGGATGAGCATCCATATTTGAGCCAAAAAGAGATAGCAAGTGCGCTCAGAGCCGCACCGCCAAAGTCAAAGCTCTCTTACCCGCCGCTTAAAGAGGAGATTTTAAAGCGCATCGTCTCTGGTGTGTTTGGCGAGAGCGAGTTACAGCTTCATGATGAGGAGCTTCTTATCGCCATCGCCCAGAGTTGTACGCTTCCCTACGCAAACAAAGAACAACCCTATACTCTTGAACTGCATGTTGAGTTAAACTCGCTTTTGGGAGAGATTTGGAAGAGTAAAACGCTTGACTTTAGCGAGGTGATAGCGGCGGCAAAAAAAGAGCATGAGGAGCATTTTTTTGCAGACCTTTCATCTTTGGTTGCGGAGTGCGGCTCTTGTGCCACGCTGCTGCATCTAAGTCCTGAAACACTCCATGCAAAAGTATATGATGCCCTGCTTGAACTGCTTCCTATGTCGCTTGTTATCTCTCCGAAAACTGCACGCAAAACACTCAAACGCTTTACTTTCTCCATCCATGAAGCCATAGCCAAAAAACAGCGTTACGAACTCCTTGCACGCACGATTAGGGATTTTAAAAACCTCTTTCCGCTTGCCCGTGACATGCGGCGCAAACTCGTACTTCACATAGGACCGACCAACAGCGGCAAAACCTATCAGGCTATGCAAAAGCTCAAAAACGCCGATACGGGCTACTACCTTGCACCGCTAAGGCTTTTGGCGTTAGAGGGGTATGAAGATTTGAGAGAGAGCGGGATTGATGCCTCGCTTATCACGGGCGAGGAGCAGATACTTGATGAAGAGGCGACGCACATCAGCTCTACCATCGAGATGTGTAACTTTGATGTGGATGTGGATGTGTGTGTGATAGATGAGGTGCAGATGATAGATGACCGTGACCGTGGCTGGGCATGGGCAAACGCTATCATCGGCGCACCTGCAAAAGAGATTATCATGACGGGTTCGCCAAATGTCAGAGAAGCGATTGCCGCACTTGCGGCTTATTTGGGCGAGGAGCTTGAAATCGTGGAGTTTGAGAGAAAAAATCCGCTTGTGCTTCTTGATGCGCCCGTTCATGAGAGAGAGGTAGAAGAGAAAACAGCCATAATCGCCTTTAGTCGCAAAGATGTGCTTAAGCTAAAACAGATATTTTCAAAGTACTTTAGTGTGAGTGTGGTTTATGGAAATCTCTCGCCGGAGGTGCGGCGTGAAGAGGCGAGACGCTTTCGCTCGGGCGAGACGCAGATTTTGGTTGCTACCGATGCCATCGCCATGGGACTTAACATGCCCATCAAAACTATACTTTTTTCCAAAGCCGAGAAGTTTGACGGCGTAAACGACAGAAATCTTCTGCCGAGTGAAGTACACCAAATCTCGGGGCGTGCGGGAAGATACGGACTGCATGAAAAGGGATATGTTGGGGCTTTGAGTGCGGATGTACTGCATATAGTGAAGAAAAATTTTCACAAAGAGGCGCATAAAATCGCCGTACCTTTTAAAGTGATGGCAAATCTCGACCATATCAAGCTTGTAGGCACCATACTGGAGGAGAAGTCGCTTCATGAGATACTCAAGTTTTTTGTTAAAAATATGGAGTTTGACGGTCCGTTTGTGGCGACCAATCTTGATGATATGCTGGAAGCTTCCGTGCTTGTGGATAGTTACGACCTGGATTTGACCACAAAATACCATCTTACATGTGCGCCGCTTACGCTAAAATCGCCTTATATCACAAGCGTCTATGAGAGCTACCTTGGCGCAATGGAAAAAAAGATACCCATACCCTACGCCATGCCCATCCTTACAAGCTCGCACGCCCAAACCACAGACGATCTTTTGCGTGCGGAAGATATGGTAAAGGAGATTTCGCTCTACCTCTGGCTAAGTTACCGCTTTGGCGACTACTTTATCGACACAAACAGAGCAAGATCCGCAAGGGGAGTTTTGAACAAATTTATAGAAAACTCACTCCAGCAAAACCAACTCGCCACCAGATGCAGAATGTGCAACGCCCCGCTCCCCCCAAACTCCCCATACGGCATCTGTCAGGCATGTTTTAAGAAAAACTATACGGGGCGGGGAGTGAGCGGCAGGGGTTATAGAAGTAAATGAAAAAATAAAAGCTAAAAATGAACAACACTAAAAATCAGACACGCTATTTTATACTTATGATTATCGCTATGCTTTTTTGGGGCATCGCTTGGACGGCGGGGAAGGTGGCGGCGGAACATTCAAATGCTCAGGTGGCGGCATTTTGGCGGTATGGGGTCTCTTTTGTAGCTGTCATTCCTCTTGTGAGTTACTTTAAAACACCCTTTAAAAGTGATGCCAAAGGGTATGGCTATATGCTTTTGGCAGGGGTGCTTACCTCGCTTTTTAACTATCTCTTTTTTGCGGGGCTTTCTCATGGGGATGCCGGGTACGGCGGGACGATTGTTACCTCGCTTGCTCCAATCATCACTTATGCGCTCTCTATCTCTTTTTTGGGTACAAAAATCTCGTCAAGGCAGATTACAGCACTTTTCATCGGGGTTTTGGGTGCGCTTATCCTTCTTCGCATCCCTTTTGATGGGTTTGGGTTTTTGGATGCGCAGAGTTTGTATTTTTTGGGGTGTGCGTTTGTCTGGGCAATTGTAACGGTTGTCTCGCAAAAAGCGGCAAAGAGAGCGGATTTGATGTTTTACACTTTTGTTGTTTTTGGCGTAACGGCTTTTATAAATATGCTTTTCGCACTTCCTTATGCGCCGTTTGATTTTGCGGCGTATGACACTGTTTTTTGGGTAACCATCATCTTTATCGGAGTGATTCCGGGGACATTTAGCACTGCGCTTTATTTTGTCTCGGCGGGAGTGGTCGGGGCGCATAGAACTGGAGTTTTTATGTTTATAGTTCCTGTGGGCGCCATCATCTCAAGCTGGATTGTCTATGATGAAGTTGTGGCGCTCTCGACTGTGCTGGGCTGTATGTTGGCATTTGTAGCAGTTGCTTTGTTTGCTATGAAAAAATTTAGATACAATACAAATTAATGGAAATTTAAAAAAAGAGGCAGTTTTTCATGCAAAAAGATGTTTTGGTTAGCACCATACTGCACAACGGTGTAAAACCCTTAAAAAAAAGTGATTTGGTAAGCGATGCACTCTGCTGCATGGATAAAAACTCTATAAGTTCGGTTGTTATAACAGATGAAAACAACTCTCCTATCGGTATCTTTACGGAGAGAGACACACTTAAAATAGTATCCAGTGCTATAGACTGTAACACACAACTCTCAGAGGTAATGACAAAAAACGTTTTTTGTATAGATGCTGGTACATACATTCATGATGCTTATATTTTGATGGAACAACATGAATATAGACATATTGTCGTTGTCAACAAGAAAAATGAGTATATGGGCGTGATAACAGAGGGTGATTTTTTAAGACATATGGGATTTGAAGATGCCGCAAATGTCAAGTTGGTAAAAGACAATATGAACAAGTCCATATTGACGATAACGCCCAAGACTTCACTTGTCAAAGCCGCTCAGCTTATGACACAAAAAAAATGTGATTATGCGGTAGTTATGAGCGGCACAAAACCTCAAAGCGTGATACATGAAAGGGATATTACAAAATTTTTATCAAACCATAGTAACATCCATGAGGCGAGCATAGAGGAAGTGAACCATCACCGCATGTATGTTATAAAAAAAGATGCTTCGCTCAAAGAAGCTTCCGAGATGATGAGTCAGCATGGAGTTCATCAGCTTGTTGTCGTAGATGCTGCCGATGTTTTGGTCGGGCTAATCTCCAGACATGATCTGCTAAAAGCGATGCACAGAAGCTATTTTGACTATCTTTATAAAACCATTGAGGCAAAAGTGCAGAGAGAAAAAGAGTTGCTGCTGCATAAAGAGGAGCTTGAGAAGCTTGCAAATTATGATCAGCTTACCAAACTGCCAAATAGGCTCTTTTTTTTAACGTATCTCAAAAAGTCGGTAGCAAGAATGATTCGAAACAAGCAAAAAGTGGCAGTTGTGCTTTTTGGTTTGGATAGATTTAAAGATATCAATGACAGCTATGGGCATAACATCGGCGATGAGGTGTTGTACATTATAACCCAGAGGCTTTTAAAGAGAGTAAGAGAGGGAGATTTTCTCTCAAGGCTTGGCGGTGACGAGTTTGCTTTGATTCTTGAAAACATAGACTCCGCCAATGATGTCTCAATGGTACTTAGGGAGATGTTATCGGCTATTTCGGCAGTTGCGGAGCTGTCAAACGGGGTTGAGCTGCACATAGAAGCGAGTGCGGGAGTAACAATAGCGCCAAACGATTCTACGGATGTAAGGGAATTGCTACAGTATGCCGACAGTGCGCTAAATGATGCAAAAAAGAGCCATAAAGGGTATTTTTCCTACTATACAAACGAAATGACCCAAAAAGCACAGGAGAAGGTCACTTTTGAAAATGCTCTGCATAACAGCATCAAAAACGGTGAGTTGGAACTCTACTATCAGCCGCAAGTTTATATACAAACAGGAAAAATCATCTCAGCTGAGGCGCTGATACGATGGAATCATCCCGAGAAAGGTCTGGTAAGCCCAAATGTTTTTATCCCCATAGCCGAAGAGAGCGGTCTTATAAACAGTATCGGGGAGTGGGTTATTCATGAGGCATGCAGACAGGGAAAAATATGGGAAGATGCGGGCTATAACCTTACCATCGCCGTTAATGTTTCAGCCAGCCAGATAAAATACCAAAATATACCCAAGATAGTTCAGCAAGCGATTCAGGAGAGCGGATACAGTGCCAGCAAGCTTGAGATAGAGCTTACGGAGAGCTCTTTGATGCAAAGAGAGGAAAATGTTGTGGAGATGCTTCACCTTTTGCGTGCAAAAGAGATACGCCTTGCGATAGATGACTTTGGGACAGGGTACTCCTCTTTGAGCTATCTCAAGCGATTTCCCATAGATGTACTCAAGATAGACAAGAGCTTTATAGACGAGCTGCCACACGACCAAGATGATGCCGCTATCACCGTAGCCGTGATAGAGATGAGCAAAGCCCTTGGCTATCAGGTTCTTGCCGAGGGTGTGGAAAACGAAGAACAACTGGCTTTTTTAAAACAAAAAGGCTGCACGATGTATCAGGGGTATATCAAAAGCAAACCGCTTCCTGCACAAGAGTTTGAAGCATTGTTGAGGGCATGTTTGGTGTAGATATGATGCTACGAAAATACTATTTCCAATTTTTTTTACTCTCTCTTGCTTTTGTGCTTTTTTATGGAGAGGATTATAGAATTATTATTGCGGGGATAGCCATTTTTTTGGTGGGGATGCTCTTTATGGAAGAGGGCTTCAAACTCTTTAGCGGCGGGGTGCTTGAGAGGGCTTTGCAAGTAAGTACCGATACCCTCTTAAAAGCTATCGGTACTGGTTTTGCGGCAACTGCGATTATGCAGAGTTCCTCTTTGGTTTCTGTTATCGTCATCTCGTTTTTAAGTGCGGAGCTTATCACTCTTAGCGGTGCCGTTGGTGTTATATTTGGCTCAAACATAGGAACAACGGCAACCGCATGGATAGTTTCTGCTTTTGGTGTCAAGATAGATATCGCAACCTTCGCAATGCCTATGATAATTTTTGGTGTGGTTTTAAAATTTGCACAGGACAAAAGCTACCTTGGGTTTGGAAAGATTCTTCTTGGGCTTGGATTTGTCTTTTTGGGTATTGACTATATGAAAGACGGCTTTGAGGTTTTGCAGCAAACGTTTGATATGTCAAAGTTTGCAGTAGAGGGATATCTCGGTGCCTTGGTTTATATCTCGCTTGGGATTGTAGCTACTGTTATCATGCAATCAAGCAGCGCAACTATGGCGATAATCATTACAGCACTTGCAACAAACCAAATCGTTTATATAAACGCTCTTGAACTTGCAATCGGAGCAAATGTCGGTACAACAATAACAGCTGTTTTAGGCTCAATATCTTCAAACTCCAATGGAAAAAGAGTTGCTCTGGCGCACTTTATCTTCAACGTTACAACAGCTACGGTAGCGGTTGTTTTGCTCTACCCATTGAGTGATTTAACTGTATTTTTAGCTTCCAAAATAGGCATAGCAGACAGTGACTATGCGATGAAACTTGCTCTTTTTCATACTATTTTTAATATTATGGGTGTCCTTCTTGTCGCACCTTTTACGCAAAAACTTGTCAAATACCTTGAAACTCTTTTCATAGAGGTAAACATCTATGCACTCAAACCGCTCTATCTCGATAAAGTTGTTATCAATGTCCCCGATGCGGCGATTGAGGCGATAAAAAAGGAGACGATACGTCTTTATGAGAGTGCGATTGAGGCGATTGCGCACTCTATCTCATTGCACAGACACATGTTTATCAAAAGCCCCGATATCGCAAATGTTGTCAAAAACTCTGAGATAAGCATCAATGCGGATATAGATGAGTTTTATGCGAACAAGATAAAATCTCTCTACAGCGATATCATCCACTATGCAACGCTCTCGCAGGAAAATATGAATCAAGAGAGCCAAAATCGTGTTTATGAGCTAAAACTCGCCTCTCGGGACATTG
Organism: Sulfurimonas sp.; assembly: GCF_028694605.1. GTDB lineage: Bacteria > Campylobacterota > Campylobacteria > Campylobacterales > Sulfurimonadaceae > Sulfurimonas. Next base: position 12,213 of record NZ_JAQVKP010000015.1, read on the forward strand.
TTGAGGCAATAAAAAATATGAGAGATTTGCAAAAAAATATCTTTTACTACTCAAAATCAAAAAATATTTACGTCAAAGATGAGTACAACACCATTCGTATCTATATCGCCAAAACGATTGATGCCATAGAGAAGCTTAAAGAGCATGCGGATGATTTGGATGTCCTCTTTGCAATCGAACTTCTAAAAGAGAGTACAAAGGCACTTGAGAGCATCAAAAACAGCCGTATTGATACGCTTATAAGAGAAAGCAAGGTGGACGCAAAAATGGCAACATCGCTTATAAATGATAGCGCATTTGCTTATGACGTAACACAAAAGCTAGTACACGCCGCAACAATTTTATGGATAAAAGATAAGGATATCAGAACTTTAGGGGGAGAAAAATGAAGATAAGTAAAGTTTTAGAGGGAATAGAGAAGCTCTTTTTTAGCGTCAATGATGACAAAAAACAAGAAAAGCTCAAAGAGAAGCTTTTAGATAAGATAGAAGAGACAAAAAAAGAGCTAAAAGATGCCTCTTCGGCAGAAGAACAAGAAAATCTCAAAGACAAGCTTTATATCCTAAAAAAACTGCTGGATCGGGTTTAAAAAAGATCCGCATGTCCAAAAAATATCTCTTGCTTTGGATTTGTACGTAAACTCTCCAAAATCTCTCTGGCTTTTAGTTTTGTTTCTTTATCAAAGTAGATGAGCATGTTGCGGCTGAGTATAAAATCAAACTTTCCGATGCCCTTAAATGCCGAGTCGAAAAGATTGAAGACTTTGAGTGAGACTTGCGATTTTATGCTCTCATGAAGTATGTAAACGCTGTCTTCTTGCCTAAAATAGCGTTGTAAAATAGTCTGGGATAGGTTTTTGATGTTGCGCTCTTTGTAGCGTGCCTCTTTTGCTTTGTCGATGGCATCTTGGTTTATATCTATCCCTAGTATATGAAATCTGCTCGGCGCAACGCCAGCCTCTAGGAGCGCTATGGCTACGCTGTAAGGCTCTTCTCCGGTCGCACACGGAGCGCATAAAATCTCTGCTCTCTCCCCAGAATTTTTCACAAGCGTTACAATTTCCTCTATCTGCCTAAATTCACGGTAAAAAAATGTTTCATTTGTTGTAAGTGCATCTATAAGCTCTTGTCTGAGCGTTTTGTCAAATGAGACTTTCTCTAAAAGTTTGCCAAATGAGCAGATATTTCTTTGTCTGCAAAATGTGATGAGTTTGTTTTTGAGGATGCTTGTATGTTTGTCAAAAGTAACGCCCGTTTCATTTTTGAAGTAGTTTGCAACCAAAAAAACATCATTATACTCTTCAACGCAATGCTCTTCTGTGCGGCTTGCATACGGCTCTTTTTTTTTGAAAAAATCGAAAAACATCAGTTGCAAAACTCTGCTATTTTATTTTTTATCTCATCTGTGCTTAAAACTTCTATGCCATCTACCTCTTGCCTTGCTCTTGCAGGCATGCCGTCAACGATGGCACTTTGGGCTGTTTGCGTGAGCATTCTTGCTCCATGAAGTGCCAGCTCTTTGCACCCTTGCACCCCGTCATCGCCTATGCCAGTGAGTATAACGCCGAGTATCTGAAATCTTTTGGCGTAAGGAGAAAATGCGCTAAAGACGGAGTTGATATCGGGGTTGAAATGGTTCTCTTTTGGCGGCGATAGGTAAAAAACAAGCCCCTCTCTCTCCTCAAGAAGCCTCACAACCCCTTGCGCAACATAGATGTATCCGGTCTCAAACACCATTTTGTCTTCTATGATGCGAACGCTGTTTTTGCTATGTTGACTTAAGCGCTTGGCAAAACTTCCAAGAAAATCACTAGCCATATGTTGCGCAATGATGATAGAAGTATATCTTAGAAGCACAAGTGCTTTGATGATGCTCTCTATCTGCCCCGGGCCGCCTGTCGAAGCTCCGATAAGAACAACTCTTCCAATTTCCATTTGCCACCACTGATTTTTTTGGTTATTGTAGTCTATTTTTCTAAAAACGATACAATAGCTTCAAAAAAGGAAATTTTATGCCGTTACTAGATAGTTTCAAAGTTGACCACACAAAAATGCCTGCTCCTGCCGTGCGCCGTGCAAAAGGGATGAAAACGCCAAAGGGCGATGACATCACAGTTTTTGATTTGCGCTTTGTTGCGCCAAATAAGGAGATTTTGTCTTCTGAGGGTATCCACACTTTAGAGCATCTTTTTGCGGGTTTTATGCGAGACCATCTCAATTCCAGTGATGTAGAAATTATCGATATTTCGCCGATGGGGTGCCGTACAGGTTTTTATATGAGCCTCATCGGTACGCCTGATGAGCAGAGAGTGGCTGATGCGTGGAGTGCTTCTATGCAAGATATATTAAAAGTAAAAGAGCAAAAAGATATCCCGGAACTCAACGTTTACCAGTGCGGCACTTGTGCGATGCACTCGCTGGAAGATGCCAAAGCAATAGCCGCAAAAGTGCTTGAGAGAGGCATCGGCGTAATGGACAATGATGCGCTGGCTCTTGATGAAACAAAGATAGGATAAGCCCATGTATATCTTGGTACCGATGGACGACAACGACCTAGAAGAGGCACATATCACAGCCATAAACGAAGCAACGGTATGGGTGCAGCTGCTAGTAGAAGAGGGAAGAGTCGTAGAGACAAATACAAACCAAGACAAAGATGCATTTGAGAACCAAAGCCAGATTTTAGTCGTAAAAGACGACAACGAATATGTCTGGCCATTTATAGAATTGGGCATGATGGTGTTGGTGGCGCATATCCAAAGAAGCGTTGATGATATAGTCGAGGCATATCTTTTTAGAGAACTCAATGAGCTTAGATACTAAACTCTCCCAATTTCGGGAGCTTTTTAATCCTTTGCCGGGCAACCGCTACCTTGAAGCAACAACCACCCCTGATGCTATCACTGAGCTTTTTGGCGAGATGATGCATCAAGTCGGCGGCGAGCTTCATCTAGCCCTTTATGGCACTCCAAACGAGGAAGAATTGGCAGGCATCAACGCAAAAGTAGAGCGTGGATTGGGTTTTGCCTCCCCGTTCCGTGCCGCCCCAAGAGACCATGACACAGTTTTGCTCAAAGATATATTTGCCGCACATCAAAACAAACCAATGATACTAAAACTCTCATACACAACTCTGGCAAACACCGCAAATATCATTATCATGGAGAAAAAAGGGATGATTGACACACTCGAAGTAATGCAGATGCTAGAAGAACATGAGTTCCGCTCCCCAAACACCATAGAAATAGTAGAAGGCTACGACCTTATCGTAGCAAAAAAGATGCACATGTGGGGTAATGGACTATAACTGTTTTTTGATAGCTCTAAAACCCAAGAAACTAGCAAATGGAATGTAAATGAAACACGGACACTTGACATATAATGATATAACCATTATACTAACATTATGAATTCATTAAAATTTGAATGGGATTTGGCAAAAGCGTCATCGAATATCAAAAAGCATGGCATTTCGTTTGTCGAAGCCAAAACGGTTTTTGATGATGACTTTGCAAGGTTGATACCCGATCCTGACCATTCAGAGGATGAGGAGCGGTTTATCCTGCTTGGGATGAGCTATATCCTCAAAATTTTAACAGTTGTTCATTGCTATAGAGACGAAGATGGAGTTGTACGGATTATCTCCGCTAGAGCTTCAACCAAAAATGAGGAACGACAATACAAGGAGTTTTTACCATGAGAGAAGAATACGACTTTTCAAAATCCATCCAAAACCCTTATGCTAAAAAGGTTAAAAAGCAAATTTCACTCAATGTAGATGTAGATACAATCGACTATTTCAAAGAGCTAGCAGCCAAAATGGGGCTACCGTATCAAACTCTCATAAACTCTTTTTTGACTGATTGCGCAAAACGACATATTGAGCCGGAATTGAAGTGGACGAGTTGATTATAGATATGTTTAACGATGCGCTACACCTTATGATAAAAAGTGCCGACGGGAGCTATACGGCTTATTCAAAAGAGTACGATGAGCATTACCACTCTACTAAAGACGGTGCGCTTTTTGAGTCGCTCAAAAAACATGTAGAGCCTGCTTTTGCGGTGAAAAACAGCTCAAAAGAACTGGCTGTTTTAGATATCTGTTTTGGGCTGGGATTCAATACGTTAGCACTTCTTTACCACCGGCAAAAAAACGCTCCCGACGTGAAGCTGCGTATCTTTTCGCCTGAGCTTGACGGCTCTTTGGTGGCGGGGCTTTTGGATTTTAGCTACCCAAAGGAGTTTGAAGAGTTTTTGCCCGTCATCGCCGCACTTGTTGCAAACGGGGTTTATGAGGATGCCACTACTTACATTGAGCTTTTTTTGGGGGATGCAAGGGCGTATGTGAAAAATTTTGCGCCAAAAACCTTTGATATAGTTTTTCAAGATGCTTTTTCGCCCGCATCCAACCCTGTTTTATGGACGAGGGAGTATTTTGCGGATATAAAAAATATCATAAAAGATGATGGAGTTCTCACGACATACTCTATCGCACTGCCCACAAGACTGGCTCTTTATGAGAACGGATTCGGGCTTTTTGTTAACAGCGGAGATGGGTTTCGTGATGCAACTATCGCCTCGCCAAGCCCGCTTGACGGATTTGAGAGAGTGGATATGGAGCATAAGATAAAGTGCAATCCTCTTGTTTGTTCGCTTAGGGATTAGGTTCGGTATTAAATTGTCCAGTAGTTTCAATAGACTTCTTGCATAACCTAAAAATTAGATTCCAAGTGACCAACGGAAATACCCTTGTGGTACAAGCTTGCCAATGACGAGATTTAGGAACATCCGTCACCCTGAACTTGATTCAGGGTCTTTGGTTTGCAAGAAGTCTAATTATAAATTCTGTCAAGTCGATAAAATAGACTCTAAAAACTGCTCTCCAAACTGCTCAAACTTCTTCTCCCCGACACCGCTTACCGCAAGCATACTCTCTTTGTCATGCGGTTTTGCGGCGGCGATGTTTTTAAGCACTTTGTCGGAGAAGATGATGTAGGCAGGAACTTTTAACTCTGCTGCGATGGAAGCTCTAAGTGTGCGCAACTGCTCAAACAGCTCTGTGTCCACATCATAACTTGCTTCCTGTTTTACTCTTTTTTCTTTTATGTTTATCTCTAGGCGGGAGGCTTTGATAAACAGCTCTTTTTTGCCTCTTAAAATCTCCGCCGCCTCTTGTGTGAGTTTGAGTGTGCTAAACTCTCCTAAAAGCAAAATCTTCAGCTCCAAAAGCCGCTCTAAGATAACAAACCACTCTTTTTTGGCAAGATGCACCCCGATACCATAGACAGATAGTTTATCGGCGCCGTTGTTTAGGAGTTTTTGCTCTTTTGAGCCTCTTAAAATATCGATGATGTAGTTTTTTCCAAAATTTTGCTCTGTTTTATAGACGGTGCTTAGAAGCATTTGAGCCTCTTTGGTTATATTTCGCCTCTCCTCTTTTAAGTTGAGACAGTTATCGCATCTATCTACACACTCATCTATAGCGTCATCAAAAAATGCGGCGATTTGTTGATGAAAACAGACCTCGCTTGTGGCGTACTTGTAGAGCGTGTCGATTTTTTGGCTTAGATGCTCTTTGTACTCACTCTGGGCAAGTTCTTCCAAAAACTTCTTGTGTTGCGCGATATCGCCTGCATTGAAGAGCAAAAGAGCCTCCGCATCCTCGCCGTCCCGTCCTGCTCTGCCTATCTCTTGGTAGTAGTTTTCAAGCGATTTTGGAAGCGACATGTGGACTACAAAACGGATATCGCTCTTGTCTATGCCCATGCCAAAAGCGATGGTTGCGACCATGATATTTACTTTGTCATTGACGAAAATCTTAAAATTTTGCTCTCGCACATGTTGGGGAAGTCCTGCATGGTAGGCAAGCGAGCGGTATCCGTTGGAGTTGAGATAACTGCTTAACTCCTCCGCCTTTTTGCGTGAACTGACATAGATGATACCGCTCTCGCCTTTGTAGCGGTGTAAAAAAGCTTTGAGCTGTAGATGCCCGTTACTCACCCTTCGCTGTGCAGAGATAAAGATATTTTTGCGAAAGATTTTCCCTTTTAAGAGGAGCGGATTTTCAAGGCGCAACTCCCGTAAAATATCTTCCGTGACATGCTCTGTCGAAGTCGCCGTAAATGCGCAGATAGGTGTGTGGGGAAAGTTTGAGCGTAACATGCCCAATGCTCTATAGTCATCTCTGAACTCATGCCCCCATTGTGAGATACAGTGCGCCTCGTCAATGACAAAAAAGTTTATATTTAAACCTCTTAGTATCTCTATGGTTGAGTTGTTGTTTAGGCGTTCGGGAGAGAGATACAAAAATTTCAACTCGCCGCTGTAAGCTCTTTGAATTATCCCGTTTGCTTCATCATAGGTTTGTGCTGAACTTATCATATCGGCACTGATTTGCTGTGCTCTAAGAGCGGCTACCTGATCTTGCATAAGAGCGATAAGCGGAGAGATGACGATAGTTATCCCCTCCATCATGAGCGTAGGAAGTTGGTAAACAAGTGATTTGCCCCCGCCAGTTGGGAGAATCATAAGCAAATCACGCCCGCTTAAAACTGCATCCACCCCTTCTTCTTGCAGCTCCCGAAAACTGTTATGCCCAAAGTAGTGTTTGAGTGCTTGGAGTTTCAATAGTGTGCCAAAATAGTATCGACTTCATCCCATGAGAGAGCGTTTTTTTTATGAGAGATGATATGTGCGACATAGCGGGCAAACATATCGGTCTCAATGTTTACCCGTGAGCCTTTTTTATAGTTTTTAAAAAGCGTCTCACGCATAGTGTGCGGAATGATAGTAAGCCTGAAGCTATCCTCAAATACATCATTGACTGTAAGGCTCACTCCGTCTATCGTGATAGAACCTTTAGGGATGATGTATGGGATAAATTTTTTCTCGATTTTGATAAAAACATCAAAAGAGTTGCCGTTGTTTTTTATCTCTTTTATCTCTCCGACAGCGTCCACATGCCCCTGCACGACATGCCCCTCAAACCTATCGCCCATCATCATAGCAGGCTCTATATGTACTTCGTCTTTGTAGTTCTCTATCGCCAAAAGTTTTTGGCTCTCAGGAGAGAGTTCCACGCTAAAACCGTCATTTGCAACGCTTACAACCGTAAGACACGCCCCATTTATAGCTATGGAATCCCCCAGCTTCGCCTTATGCTTGGCACGCAGACTAAGCGTACTCCCCGCCAAACTTTTAACATGCGCTATTTCTCGAATTAATCCTGTGAACATTTTTATCTCTCTTGATTGCTTTTGAAAATATTTAAGATGACTATTTTTTCATCTTCAACTAGGTAGGGTATGCAGTAGCCTTTGTATATCAAATCTCTGATATTTGCATCAGCGTGGTAGAGTGATTTTCTAAATTTAAAGGGCATAAACTCTAAGCTGTTCATCTTTTCATTTAACTCGCTGTTAAATAATAAAGCTTGATGCAAACTGTCCTTGGCAATAAATTCTAGGGTAGATTGGAGTGATGTTAAAAATTTTCTATCTTTAACTATTTGCATATTGTTCTTTTAGTTTCGATAAAAATAACTCCATCTCTTCATTATATTTTTTTGCATCTAGCAACTCTGCTTTATCATTTTTATACTCATCTATCTGTTTGCTTAAGGTCTCTTTATCTTTTTGAAATTGTATATCAAAACCACCGCTCTCAAAAGATGTCACATCCACATCATTTTTAAAATTACTTAGATAATTAAGAATCTTATGAGCGATTGAAGAGTCGTTGACATTTATGGCTATTTGCATAATTTCCCCCTTTTTCTAAAATTGTACCATACCTAAAAAACAATCTTGCCTTCGTTTTGAAGCCCTTTGATAATCTCTTTTGCTTTTGCGTGCCCTTTGTATGCGGCTTTGCGGCAATACTCAAGTGCCATATCGTGGTCTTGTTCGCATCCTATGCCTTGGTCGTACAAAAGTCCCAGATTGTAAAGTCCCTCGGCAAGACCGCCCTCGGCGGCTCTGCTGAAACAGATAAAACATCGTCTCTCATCCACGCTCACGCCATGCCCCTCTTTGTAGAGAACACCTAGATTGTTAAAGCACTCTAAGTTGCCTCTTTTTGCCCCCTCTTCATACCAAAAAGCCGCCTCAGAGAAGTTTTGCAGACACCCCAAACCACGCTCAAGCATAAGAGCTACTTCGTACATCGCACGAGGAATTTCACGGATTGCCGCCTCCATAAAAAGCTCATGCGCCTTAAACTGGTCATGCTCCACGCCGCAAAGTCCGTTCATGTATAAAATAGCAAGATTGTAGAGTGCATAGGGCTGTTTTAACTCTGCCGCTTTCTCGTAAAGCAATACCGCTTTTGCATCATCCCTTGCACAACCTTGAGCGTTTTGGTACATATAGCCAAGCGAGGTCATCGCGTCGGCATTGCCTTCGTTTGCAAGTTGTGTGTAGAGCGCAAAAGCTGTTTTGAAATCTTTTGCATTGTATGCGTCATGTGCTTTTTGTATCATTATCTTAAATCCTAAATCTCTATTTCTATCTTCTTGAGCGCTTGCGCAAATCTCTGTAAATCTAGTTCATATTTATAAAGCAACTCGGTTGCAGCCTGTATATTTGTATCCTCCAAAATACCCTTGCTGTTAATGGCAGTTGCCACAATATGTAAGATTTTATCTTGGGTTGTTAGAGGATTTGCTATATTTGAAATCAATTCTATAAAAGCGTCATCAAACCCCCACTCTCTGAACAAAAGCGAAGCTATCTCGTAGCTGCTCTTGTCAAAAAGTGCCTTCTCTGCCTCTAAAAGAGTGGAATTGTTGCATAATTGGAGAAAAATGTCCAAAAAACCGTTTTTTAAAATCTCATTGGATGTCACTATTTTTCCGCTTTCCATCAAAAAAGCCGCCGAAGAGAGGGTTGCAAAGTCGAGATTTTTATCTATATGCCACTCTTGCAGAAGCTTCATTCTTGCTATGCAGATTGCATCAAACTGCTCTATTGAGATTTTGTATGGCGAGAGATCAAGCGGAAATGATTTTTTTAAAACGGTAGCCATGACAATTCCCCGTATCACGGTTGTTCCAAGAAGTGCAACGGCGTTTTTTATGGAGGATACTTTGAGATGCAAGCCATAATAAGGGGAGTTTACAAGCTTTAAGATATTTGCACTTAAAAGAGGTTCTTGCTCTAGAAGCCTAACTAACGTAGGCACATCAAGATTGCCGCTTGCAAACATTTTTTGTATTTTTTGCACCGATGCAGGGAGGTTTGGAAAAGAGTCTGGGAGAGTGATTTTACTCATATCTCTCTCCTGTGATTGTGCTGCAGATAAGGGCAGAGTTCTTTTTGCTAAATACCCCGATGATATTTTTTGACTCTTGAAGGTGCTCTACTATTTTAAAGTCATCCTCTGCGGAGATGATGTAAGCGGGAGTCTCTATCTCTTTGTTTTCCATAAAAAAGAGAATCTCTGAACAGATACCATCAATAAGGAAAAAATCGAGGATAATTTTGTCATACTCGTTTTTCTCCAAAAGCTCTTTTGCTTTGTTGATGGAGTTTGTAACGGTGATGTTAAAGTGTCCTCTTAGGTTGTCAACCAAAATCTTGACATACTCCGGACTATCTTCTACGATGAGAAGTTTTTCATTGTCGCTATTTTTTGAAGAGAATATCTCTACCGTGCTTAGGTTGTTTTGAACCGGAATTGCTATGTTAAAAGTAGTTCCTATGTTGGGCTTGCTTTGTGCCCATATCCTGCCGCCGTGTAAATCCTCTACAATTTTTTTGGATATAACAAGCCCAAGTCCCGTTCCTTTGGAAGCGCTTTGGAGATGGTTGTCTATCTGGGTAAATGGGGTAAAAAGTTTGGATAGGGACTCGCTATCCATTCCCACACCGTTATCGCTTATGGAGAGGATATATTCGCCGACACTATTGTCAAAGACAATGCCAAGCGCCACTTCGCCGCCATCTGGGGTAAATTTGATGGCGTTTGAGATGATGTTGATAAGTACCTGTTTGATAAGCTGTGCATCGATAAAAAGAGCCAAAGAGATATCCGACGGGAGTGTCAGGGAGATTTTTTTCGCCTCTGCAAGCGGTGATACAATGATGGAGACCTCTTGAACAACCTCGGCAATAAGAGTCATTTTTGGATGATAGGACATTTTTCCTGCCTCAAGTTTTGCAAAATCCAAAATAGTATTGACAAGACCAAGCAGATTGTTTCCTGCAATTGCGATTTTTTGGATGTAAGAGCGCATATTCTCAGGTATTTCCGGTCTGAGTTGCAAAATTTGCGAGAAGCCGATGATGGCGTTGAGAGGAGTTCTCAGCTCATGCGACATATTTGCCAAAAAAACATCTTTGGAGCGATTTGCAGTCTCGGCTTTATCTGCTAAAATCATTAAGCTATGCTCTTTTTCTCTGTTGGTCAGAGTGATTTTTAAAAGCTCCAGAAAGATGCGCAGAGTGTCGAAGATAAACGCTTTGTACGGAATCTCTTTGATGCTCAGCGATATATGGATAGTTACGGAGTTAAATACTATCTTCTCAGAAATATCGTAGTGCAGAAGCGAATCGTTTTGACCGACGTGATAAGAAGAGATTGCCCATGAAAGAGAGTTATTTAAAGACTCTTTAAAGATGTTATCGACAAATGCAATCATCTCTTTTGGATTGTTAAAAGGGATAAATTTGGTCTCATTTAAGACATAGCTATATTTTTGAATAAAGCGTACTCCTGCATTTACCGTTAAAAATGTGAGTGAGGATACCTGCTCAAACGGTTTGTTGATATACTCAAAAAGTTTCTCGGATGTCTCTTTTATGGTTTGTACCTGCTCCTCCTGCATGGATAGCGGAAGTTTTTCATTGACGCATCGGCATAGTTTTTTTACATCAGCATGATATTGTTTATGCCATTTTTCTATATTGTCAATATCAATATTAAATTCATCAAGATTGGATAAAGAGTGTTTTATAAGCAAGAGCGTTGTATTGAATTTGCAATCGGTTGCATCCAAAGAGGGGAGTCTATCAGAGTTGTTGTTTGCAAGAGTTTTTGTTTGCCAAGCGTTGATGAGGTACTCTTGTTTTGTTTTATGAATCGAGAGCATCTCAAAAAGGGACTCTAGTGAGTTAATGATATTGGCTTTTGATTTCTTCTCAACTATTACACTGTTTTGTTGCAGCTCTTGTTGGGTTATAAACTCTGCAATATGCAAAAACTTTAGCACGGTTTTAAGCTGTTTTTGAAGATGATGATTGACAGAGGCGATATCAACGATGGTTTGAGTGATAATCTCAAACGTCGCAGCGACAATGTAGGGATTGACTTTTACAGGTGAGTTTTTGTACGCCTGTGCTATCTTCTCTATGAGTTTTTCATCAAAATCATCGTTAAACAAAGAGACGATAAACTCGGCACGCATCCTCTTTAGCCTCGGAAGTTCCGAAGGGTTGATGAGTTGTGCAAAATTTGGGTGCGATAAAAAGTAGTCGTAAAATCTATCCACTATGAGAGAAGATAGAGATTCAATATAAAGCCCGACACTTTTTCTATCTTCTAGAACCTGCTCGGTTATATTAAAACTTTTTGTGATGTACTCAAGAGTTTGTTTCATCTGTGTTCCTTAAAATAGGGATGTGGATACTAAAGCAGCTGCCTTGACCAAGCGTACTTTTGACTTGAATGATTCCGCCGTGCAGCTGTGCTATCTTTTGAGAGATAAAAAGTCCCAAACCTGTGCCTTTGATGGCTTTGTTTTGATGCTCTTTTACTTGTGAAAAAGGTGCGAAAATGGTAGATATCTGCTCTTGCGAGAGTCCTAATCCCTTGTCGCAAACGCTAATGATATGGTTGTTAGCCTCACGCTCATAAAAGATAGTAACGATTGTGTTTTGATTGGAAAACTTTATTGCATTGGATAAAATATTTATAACAACTTGCTTTAAGAGCTGCTCGTCTGCAACTATTTTTACCCCCTCAAAGCCGCTTTTTTCTAATTTGACATCCATCTTTACCATGGCGCTTTCGTTGAGCAAAATCGCATCGTCAATCATACCCTCCAAAAGAAACTCTTTTTTGTTGAGTTCCATTTTATCGGATTCTATTTTTGAAAAATCCAAAATATTGTTCACGATGCCAAGAAGATGTTTGCCCGAGGAGTTAATCTTTTCTATAAATGCTCTTACGGTTTCGGGGGGCATATCGCTTTTTGCCATCACTATTTGAGAGAAACCTATTACGGCATTCAGCGGTGTTCTGAGTTCATGGCTCATGGTTGCAAAAAAGGCACTTTTGGCTTTCTCGGCACTAAGCGCCTCTGCTTTTGCATGCTCCAAATCCGTAACATCCGTTCTTATTCCGATGTACTCTATGATATTGCCGTTGCTACCGAGTATGGGGTTAATCACGGCTTTTGTCCAGTATGTATCGTGATTTTTGGAGAGGTTTTTTATATCGCCGAACCATGGCTCTTTGAGCTCTCTTATGGTGTGCCACATCTCTTTAAAGAGCTTTTTGTCGGTGTCTGGATGCCTTATGATATTGTGAGGTTTTCCGATAAGTTCCTCTCTCGTGTAGCCCGATATCTTACAAAATGCGTCATTGGCATAGGTAATAATCCCGTTTGGATTGGTCTTTGAAACTATGAAGCTTCTATCGACGCTTGATTTATACTGCTCTAAAAGTGAGAGGGAGTTAAGGTAGTTTGCACTCAGCATATTGGCAGAGGCAAGAATTTTTTTAATAATAACTATAATGGTGATGAGGAGTACGAGGAGTGTAAAAAAAGAGAAAAAAGCGATAATAGAGAGTTTGTAAAAGAGAGATTGCAGTTTTGTGTCTGCAAGATTTATGGCATCTGCAAAAAGTCTCTCTTCGCTACTTTTAAGCACATCCATCGTTCTGCTCGCCTGTTCAAACCAGCTGTTTGCATCAATGCCAAAGCTTTTATGCTCTTTGTTTGCTATTGCGTCATTGATGATGCGAAACGTTTTTTCTACCTCGCTGCCCAAAAATGTTTTTTCAAAATTATCTAAAAAATTTTTTGATACGGTATTTTTAAATCGGCTCATATTTGAATGATAGGTTTTTAAAGATTCTGACAAGAGGGTAACTTCGTGCTCTTGCATTATATCTTTGATAAAGCCTATATTTAGGGTCGCTCTGATGATGCCAAGAGCCTCTTTGGCGGTGGATAGATAGATGTAAGATTGTATAAAATTTCTATTTTCCCTATCTTCTATATTGGTTGAGGTTGTTATGATGCAGTTGAGAAGTGCATCTATCTTCTGTGAGTAGTTCTTTTTTATCTCGGATGTCTCTGTGGTTGTGTCATTTTTTCTTTGCATCTCGATTGAATGGAGCAGATTAAGCATCTCTTTGTTATTTGATAGGATACGTTTGGCGTTACTAAGCGCCGTAGTTACTTTTTTATCTACGGATGTGAGTTTGGTATCTGTCCTATGGTCATTCTCTTGTGCCAGATATCCTGCTTTAAGCCCCCTTTCTATCTGCATAAAGTAGATGACTTCTGAAATGGCATTGGATTGTTCGATAGAGTTTTTTGTCAGTTCATGACTCTTTTTTTCATCAAGCGCATCCAAAAGAACGGTAGAAAAAAGCGCCAAAATAAGCAGCATCGGAACGATTGCCAAAAAAAGAAGTTTGAGTTTTATATCTGAGAGCTTCATTTCTTTTTGGCTCTTAAAGGGATGTAGCTAAAACTTTTTCCAGCTCCGTCATGTCTATAGGCTTAGAGATGTAACGGCTAAATCCTGCCATCAATATTTTTTCTCTGTCGCCCTGTACGGCAAAAGCCGTCACTGCAATAACGGGAGTTTGCATTTTTAGCTCCTCTCTTATCTTTTTAATGAGCTCGTATCCGTCCATCACCGGCATATTGATATCGCTGAGTATGAGGTTGAAGAAGTCATTTTTTAGTATTTCATACGCCTCTTGCCCATTGTTGGCGATTGTCACTTTTGCGTCGGGACGCAATATTTTTATCATCTCTTCAAGCACCATAATATTAAATGCTTCATCCTCTACAAGCAAAAATCTCATCTATACTCCTCAAGCAGGCTTATCATATGCGGTATCTCATCTTCGTCACAAAATTGCTCTTTGATTTTTAAAAACTCAGGAATGTTTTCAATAAACAAATCTAGCAGCGCGGGATCAAAATGGGTGCCTCTTTCGCTCTGCATGATAGAGAGCGTCTTATCAAGTCCAAAAGCATCTTTGTAAACCCTCTTTGAGGAGAGTGCATCAAAAACATCCGCTATGGCGACTATCTTTGCAAACAGGTGTATCTCATTCCCTTTAAGTGCGCTTGGATAGCCGGTGCCGTTATACTTTTCATGATGTTGCAAGGCGATAATGCGTCCCGCCTCTATGACTGGGTAATTTTCGCTCTTGCTCAACATAAGAGCGCCTATTTTGGTATGCTCTTGCATCATTTTAAATTCACTCGCCTCAAGCTTGCCATGTTTAAGAAGTACCGCATCAGGGATGCCTATTTTGCCGATATCATGGAGCGGTGAAGCGTATAAGAGCAGTTGTTCATCTTCGCTGCTCACACCGAAAAGACGACCCAAAAGTGCCGAATAGTGGCTTACTCTTTTTATATGCATACCGGTTTCAAGATCTCGGTATTCGCTTGCAAGACCAAGCCTTAGTGAGATTTCATACTCTGTCTCTTTGGCAAGTTTGAGTGCTTCGTTAAGCTCGGATGTTCTTTGAAGAACGGCTTTTTCGAGATTTGCATTGAGTGCTTCGAGCTCCAACTGCGTTTTATAGAGAGTAGTAGAGTTAAGTGTGCGGAGTTTAAGCTCTTTTGTATCCACCGGTTTTGCTAAAAAATCATTAGCTCCAAGCTCAAGTGCTTTGTGTCTTTCTTCGCTATTTGCAGTGATGATAATTACGGGAATTTTTGAAAAAACGCTATCTTTTTTTAGTATCTCAAGAAGTTCAAGACCGTTCATAACAGGCATTCTTATATCCAAAAGGATGACATGAGCGTCAATCTGGGGCAGTTTTTCAAGTGCGTCACGCCCGTTCATTGCCTTTATAATATTTACATTTGCCATATCCATAAAAGTAAGCTCAATGAGATCGAGATTAAACGGCTCATCATCAACAGCGAGTATATTTATTGTATTCACTTGCAGTCTTCCCTTGGTGATTATTTGCACCCATTGTAATTAATTTTATATTAATTTCTTATCAAGCAATGTTATTTTATAAGTAATGGATATAATTTCAAAAACTATGATGGAAAAGATATGAATTATGATGTAATAGTAATCGGCGGCGGTCACGCAGGTGTAGAAGCTTCTCTCTCATGTGCAAGGATGGGCAACAAAACTCTGCTCGTCTCCATGCTAGCCGAAAATGTAGGCGCAACAAGCTGTAATCCTGCAATCGGCGGTTTGGCAAAGGGACATTTGGTCAGAGAAATTGACGCACTGGGCGGAGAGATGGCTCTTATCACAGATGCGGCGGGGATTCAGTTTCGTATCCTAAATGAAACCAAAGGACCGGCCGTGCGTGGAAGCCGTGCGCAGATAGACATGGACAGATACCGTGTCATCGCCAGAAACACCATTCTCACTACTCCAAACCTTGATTTGGTTCAGGAGATGGCAGAGTCGCTCATCGTGGAAGACGGCGAAGTAAAGGGCGTAAAAAGCAACCTTTTAAATGAGTACAGAGCCAAAAAAGTCATTATAACCAGCGGTACATTTTTGCGTGGCGTTATCCATGTCGGCGAGATAAAGCAAGTCGGCGGACGCTTTGGCGAACAGAGCAGCGAGGGTCTAAGCCACTCGCTTAGAGCATGCGGCTTTGAGATGGGAAGACTAAAAACAGGTACATGCGCCAGAATCGATGCAACCTCTATCGACTTTTCAGTTATGGAACGTCAAGACGGCGATGCCACTCCAAGCCCTTTTAGTTTTCGCACCGACCGTGAAGAGTTTAGAAAAACCAAAAAGCAAGTCCCATGTTACATCGCCTACACAAACGAGACAACCCACAATATCATAGAGAGCAACTTCTACCGTGCACCGCTTTTTACAGGGCAAATTGAGGGAACAGGACCTCGTTACTGCCCAAGTATTGAGGATAAAATCAACCGTTTTCGTGACAAAGAACGACATCACCTCTTCATAGAGCCGCAAACTTTTGAAAGCACAGAGTGCTATATCAACGGCATGAGTACCTCGCTTCCTCCCGATGTTCAACAGCAGATGATTCGCTCCGTAAAGGGAATGGAAAATGCCAAAATCGTGCGTTACGGCTATGCTATCGAGTATGATTTCGTTGACCCCAGAGAACTCAAACACTCGCTAGAGACCAAAAAAATCAAAGGTCTTTATCTGGCAGGACAGATTAACGGCACGACAGGCTACGAAGAAGCAGCCGCTCAAGGGCTTATGGCAGGTATCAACGCATCACTGAGCATCCAAAACAAAGAGCCGCTGGTTTTACGCAGAGATGAGGCATACATCGGTGTTCTTATAGATGATTTGGTAACCAAAGGGACAAAAGAGCCATACCGCATGTTTACGTCCCGTGCCGAATACAGACTTCTTTTGCGAGAAGAGTCTGCCGATGTGCGCTTAAGCGGTTACGGACATGCCATAGGGCTGATTGATGATGCTCTTTATGAGAGTGTCAAGGCGAAAAAAGAGCAGATAGAAGAGGGACTTCAACTTCTCCAAGAAAAAATCTTCACGCCAAACAAAGAGTTTTTGGCATTTTTAGAGAGTATCGGAGAAGATAAGATTAGTGATTCACTCACTGCACAGCAGCTTGTTTCACGCAAAAGCGTAGATGTCGCAAAAATGGTACGTATCGCTCCGGAACTAAACGGACTTGACCCATACATCCTTGAAGAGATTTTAGTAGAGGCAAAGTACGCCCGCTATGTACAAAAACAGAGCGAAGAGATAGAGAAGATGAAGAAGTATCTCAAAGTCTCCATTCCGCAGGATTTTGATTTTAAAAATATCAGCGGACTAAGCAAAGAGATAGTAGAAAAACTTGAAAAGTTCAACCCCCCAACCCTACAAGCAGCATCCCAAATAAGCGGCATAACACCCGCAGCGATAGAGATTTTGCATATCTACATCAAAATAGAGCAGAGAAAAAAATGAGACTTTTTTACTACGTTCACACGGGGCACCGCATCGGGTTAAACAGGTTTCGCCGTGCTTGTACCATCATTCGTGCTCTTGGGGATGTTGACATCACGCTTTTATGCTCCGATTTTCGCATAGCAAATGAGGCACGCCACTTTGGAGTTTCCAAAGCCGTAGGTGTTGATGTTGTTCAAAATATCCCAAAGATAGCCAACCACGGAGACAAAATGATTTTTGACTCCGATGAGGCAAACCCCATTATGCTTGAAGATATGCGTAACTACTTTTCTACTTTTATCCGCATAACCGATACAAAAGATGACATAAAAGCAGCGGGCGAGTTTCTTATCTCGCCATATTTAAGCGGCGAGGGGATTTGTAACGGAGTTGCAGTAGATGAGCGCTATTTTGAAGAAAAAGCCAAAACCATTGACATCGCCTACTTCTTTGGAGATGATGATTATGAAAAAGATTTAGAGAAAAATCTTGATTTCGTAGCAGACCTAAATCCACATTTGCAGCTTGGATTTTACTACTTTTTAGACTATGAGGAGATGCTGCGTAAAAAATTCACACATCATCATGAGTTTGAAGATTATGACGATGTGATTCAAAAGAGCAAAATCCTCATCACCGCATCGCCACAAGCCGCCTTAGAGTCCCTCGCAGCAGGCGCAAAACCCATATATGTGCAAAGAGAAGACCATTCGGTTGACTATATATCACTTTTTGAGAGCTTGCACATTCCTATTGTTTTTCATTATGAAAAAGAGATGCTTATGGGTATCATAAGAGACATCAATAATATAAACTATTTCAAAACGGAACACTCTACCCAAAAAATTGCAAATTTCTTAAAAGAAACCTTAAATTTATAATTAATTAAAACTATTTTAGTATATAATCAGCCTTTAATTTTAAGGGAAAGAGAGCAAACACATGCATAACAGTAGCCGTAGAGGTTTCATGGGTAAAGCATTTGGTGCCGTAGCAGGTGTCGGTGCCGTTGGGTCATTGGTTGCAATGAAGAAGACTTGGGATCCGCTTCCAAGCGTTAAAGCTGCCGGTTTCACAACTCTTGATATGTCAATATACAAAGAGGGTGAGATAATAACAGAAAAATGGAGAGGGAAGCCAATTTTCGTTCTAAGAAAAACAGCAGCGATGGTTGCTAAACAGACAGAATCACAAAAAGCAAGAGATGTCGTTGTCGGTGATGCACACTACATGCTAGCGATTGGTCTATGTACACACTTAGGATGTATTCCTGCATACATTCCTGCAGAAGAGTCATTCCTATGTGCATGTCACGGCGGTCAGTTTAACTGGGCGGGTGAAGTTACAAAAGTTCCACCACCGCGCGGATTCGATATTCCTCCATTCAAAATCGATGGAACAAAGGTTATCTTAGGCGAAGTCGGTCCGGAATATCAAAAAATGAAAGATAGCGGCGTAACGCTGTAAAGGAGGGGATTAAATGGCACATTTTACAAAAGCAACAAGTGTTAAAGATTGGTTAAACCAGCGTTTGGCAATTGAAACAGTTGAAAAAGTTATGGCATCTGAGTATTGGATTCCAAAAAACATTAACTTCTTGTGGGCGATGGGTATGGTTCTTGCAATCACATTCTCACTACTTTTAGTTTCAGGTATCTTCTTGTTGATGTACTATCAACCGGATGTTAAAGATGCGTTTTACAGCGTAAACTACACTATTATGAGAGATGTTGACTATGGTTGGTTGTGGAGACATATCCACGGTGTTGCTGCGTCGGTTGTTTTCTTGATTATCTATATCCACATGTTTACAGGTATCTACTACGGTTCTTATAAAAAAGGTCGTGAGATGATTTGGGTTTCAGGTATGCTTCTATTTGTTACGTTCTCTGCTGAGGCATTCTCAGGTTATATGCTTCCATGGGGACAAATGAGCTACTGGGCAGGTATGGTTATTACTAACATCTTCAGCCTTGGCGGATTACATTTGGATGGTTTGGTTGAGTGGATTAGAGGGGATTATGTTCCGGCTCAAGCGTTCTTAACTCGTTTCTTTATGTTACACGTTCTTTTACTTCCATTAGCGATTATGGGACTTATCGGTCTTCACTTTGCGGCACTTCGTATTCCTCACGTTAACAACCAAGACGGTGAAGAGATTGACTTTGAAGCTGAATCTAAAAAATACCTTGCAGGCGATACTGCCGGTTCAAAAGTTATCCGTTTCGCTAACGACTTTATGAGTAAAGATTTGATGGTTGTAGGATTCTTCCTTATCTTCTTCTTCTACCTTGTATTCTTCCAGTACGGTTTTGCACTTGACCCGGTTAACTTTGACCCGGCTGATGGTTTAAAAACTCCGGCACACATCTACCCTGAGTGGTACTTCTTGTGGTCTTATGAGATTTTACGTCCGTTCTCTGTAAATATCGGTCTTGTAGCTTTTGGTTTTGCACAAGTTATCTTTGTTCTTTTACCATGGTTAGACAGAAGTCCAAATGCAGTTCCTGCAAGCCGTCGTGGTATGTTCAAAGTTTGGTTCTGGGTACTTCTTGTCGATATGATTGTACTGACAGCTATGGGTAAATTACCACCGGAAGGTATCTTTAGTACTATTGGTTTAGTTGCTGCACTACTATTTATTGTATTGTGGATAGCTCTTCCATTTATAACGAAAAACGAAAAAAAAGCGTAAGGAGAATAGGATGAAAAATAAAGAACCTTTGATTCTGGTTGTTGTTGTTGCTTTTACTCTTCTAACGTATTGGTTAGTTGAGCCGTATGCACACTCGGTTATGCACAAACATGTAGAGAGCCAAAACTTTGCTTATGCAGATTTGAAGCCTCTTACAAAAACTGGCAATGCTGCGGCAGGTAAAGATTTAGTTATGGGTGCTGCTGCTTGTACAGGATGTCACTCAATCGAAAAAGCCGGCATGCCATCTGCAATGGATGCAGTTTCTGCTGCTGCAAGCTATGGTGTTAATCCACCGGATTTGAGCAATGCAGGTGCTATTTACGATGCTAAGTTTTTGGCTGATGTTATCGTAAACCCTGCTCACGCACTTAAAGTAGAGCATAAGTTTGATGCTTCTAAAGGTAAGATGCACCCAATGGCTCCATTTGCAGGTGCAGGCGGAGAGCTTGAGCAAGAAGTTGCAGACATGGTTGCGTACTTACAGTCTATCGCTGTAAAACCAGACCAAGTTACACCTAAAATGGCGTATGAAAATGCGTGTGGTAGATGTCACTCTGTTTCTTATGAGAAGTGGACACAAATCGGTGAAAAACCTGCATTCAAATTTGAAAAGGACTCTTTGGCATTTGACATCAAAGTGTTAGAGTACCAAGAATCTTTGACAAAATATATGGGTAAACTACCACCTGATTTATCTATGTATATCCGTTCTCGTGGTGAGCACTTCATCAGCACATTTATTGAAAACCCTCAAGCGCACCTTGAAGGAACTGCAATGCCTCGTGTCGGTGTAACTGCTGATGCTGCTCATAAAGTTATCGAGTATCTTGAAGATGCAGGCGATACAAAGAGACATGAGAGAGCATCTGTCGGCAAGATGGTGCTAATCTTCTCTGTAGTATTTGCAATCTTTGCTCTTCTATGGAAAAAACAAGTTTGGAAAAACTTACACTAATTTTCCAAAAATAGCTTGCCTCTTTTGAGGCAGGCTCTTCAACCTCTTAAAATCTACTATATTTTCTCTTTACCTTGACATAGATTATTTGTATATAGAATTGGATATCTAAAAATAGACTTCTTTCATAACCTAAAGATTAGATTCCAAGTGACCGTAGGAAATACCCTTGCGGTACAAGCTTGCCAATGACGATATTTAGGTACATCCGTCATCCTGAACAGTAATCTCGTCACCCTGAACTTGTACCGCAAGGGTATTTCCGTTGGTCATTTAGGGTCTAACACTAACCTTACTTCTTAACACCCACAACCAAAGTATGGCAAATCAAATCATGTAACGCTTTTTTGTCTCTTCTGTAAAAAGGAACAAAAAGCCCCAGAAGCGTAGCTGCCGTAAACAAGAAAAGCACAAAACGCAAAATCGCTCTTAAAAAGCTTATGGTTTCTCCGCTCTTATCATCCACCACTTTTATCTCATACGCCTTTTTCCCGGGTGTCTGCCCAAACCTGCTCACAAGAAACGCATAGATAACCCCATAAAGCGCAACCCCTGCAAACGGAGCGAGCTGTGAGGACTGAAACTCCTCTTTCCCACCCATGGCAACATAAGTGATAACATAAAGTATGGGCGCGTAAATCATAAAGAGGTCTGTGATAAAAGCTTTAACCCTGTGGCTATAAGGAGCATAAACATAACGAGGCTTCTCTTTTGTCTGCTCTTTTTTTTGTCTGTTTTTAATGTTTCTAAATCTCATAATGTAATTGTACCAAATCATCCGTCATTTCAAACAAAACCAGTCATTCCAATCCCAACCCCGTCATTCCAAGCTTGACTTGGAATCTCATTTTTTGGTTACAAAAGAATTACAACAACAAAAAAAACGCATTTTTAGTCCAATAAATAACAATCTGTTAATAAATCATTAACAAAACTCTGAATTTAAACTTACTTTAAAAATTACGAGTGTAGAATGCTTTCAGTCGTAATAAATCATATAACAAAAAGTGATATTTAAGTGATAATTTTATCACATTACATATCACTTCTTTGTTAGGTGATAAATTAAAGAGACAAAAAACAGGAGAGATAAATGAGAAAAATTATACTATCAGTCGCTGTTGCAGCAATGGCACTTTCTACAACTGCAAGTGCATTAGAGGACATCAAAGTAAACGGTCAAGCGAAGCTTTGGTATGAGACAAACGATGTTGGTGTTGGTACTGATTCAAATTCTTTATTTGAAAATAAAGCTGGGGGAACATCGGGGGAGATTGTTTTTAAACTTGGCGTAACAGGTAAGCAAGGCAATGTTGGTTTTGGTGCAACTTTGTACAATACAACAGACCTTGGCTTAACAGGTGAAGCACTGACTGCTACTCGTTCTGATACGACAAACAGTGATATGTTCTTAGGTGAGGCGTATGTAACTGCACCTATGGGTTCTATGGCTTCATTAAAACTTGGAAGACAAGAGCTAAATACTCCGTTCCTATTTACTGAGACTTGGAATGCTCTTCCAAACACGTTTGATGCAGCGGTAGTTACTGTTAAGCCTATGAATGATTTATCATTGGTAGCTATGTATGTAGGTCAAGATAATGCAGATACTAACTTTAAAGTTGATGGTGCTGCAAGAACTAGCATATTTGGTGGTGCACTTGTAGTTGGAGCACTCTATAAAAACAGCGCATTCGATGCAAACTTCTGGTACACAAATGTAGGTAACTATAATAATCCTAATACTACTCTTGTCACAGAAGATGAGACTCTCTCCGCATTTTACCTAGATGCTGGTACAAAGGTAGCAAATGTAAATCTTAGAGCTTATGCTGCAACGGTGGATGGTTCAGATAGCGAAAAGAGCACAGAAGCGTACGCACTAAGTGCAGGGACAAAGGTTGGAACTTTTGATCTCTTTGCCGCTGCTTCTACAACAACAGACGATGGTCACCATTCGGTAGCAAACATTTCTACGGTTAACAAGAAGTCTTTCTTGCCTACAGAAGCGGTTTATACAGACGGTCTTTATGTAGCTCATCCGGATTCAACTGCATTCAAAGTAAAAGCATCTACTAAGCTTGGTTCAACTGGTATAGCACTTCAGGTTGTTGACAATTCAAATGACACTACAGCTACAAAAGAGACTACAGAATTTGACCTTTTCTTAACTGACAAATTCGGTGATTTCAGTACAACTGCTATCTTAATGCACCGCAGTTTTGATAAAGATGCAGAAGATGATGCACAGGGTGGTATATACGCTCGTTTCATCGTTGCTTTAAACTTCTAATTACACAACTCTTTCCTCAGGCTTTGGCTTGGGGAAACCCCTCAAAACTCCCCGTTTATGCTAAATTTAAAAATATTCTTGTATAATCATGTAAACCCAAACAATGCAATATAAATCTACCATATAGCACAAATCGTTTGGCTTATGGCAAATTTCTATTGCATAATCTGGGTTAAATTCATAAAAAGATGGTTATCATGAAAAAAATGCTGGTTTTTGCTTCACTTCTCTTTGTTGGTCTGCTCTTTGTGGCATGCGGTTCCAAGTCTCCTTATGTAGAGCGAAAACCGCTTGACAATGCGGCTCTTGTTTATGTTTATGTGGTTCCACAAAGCGGCGTTACCGACAACAACAGAGACCACGCTTATAAGATTAAAGTAAACGGAAAAAATGTTGAAGGTTATGTAAAAGCGGACGAGTACATGGCACTAGACCTAAAGCCGGGCAATGTAGAAGTAAGCGCTACAAGAGCAGACGTAGAGACACAGTCTCTCAAGTTGCAGCTTAAAGCAGGGGATGTTCATTACCTAAAAGTAGAGAGCTATTCAGACGCTTTTGCAAAGTTTGACATCGTCAAATCACAAAACATGATTGCAAAAAAAGAGATAGTAAAAACCGTTGACGCAGCTTCTAAAAACATCGTAGAAAAAGAGATAGAAGGCGTAAGCGTATTTGCAGATAAAAAAGAGAGTGCTAAAGAGAGCACAGTCCAAACCACTGCAACCGCAGCCGCTCCGGTTTCAAAAACAGATGAACTAGAAAAAGCCTACAAGCTAAAAGAAAAAGGCATCATCACCGAGGAAGAGTTTAAAACTCTAAAATCTCAGATTATTACTAAGTAATTTTAGGTATTGAAATACAATGCAAACAATAAGATTAGAGGTAGAAGATTCAAAACTTAGTATAGTTTTGAATCTTATTGCGAATTTAAAAGATAGTGTTATTGCAAAATATGAAGTAGTAAATGAGACTAAAGAGAGTAGAGACTTTATAAATATTTCACAAACATCATTCGAAAAAACTTGGGATAATCAAGAGGATAGTGTTTATGACAAATTTTTACAAGTATGATGTAGTTGTAGTAAGATTTCCATTTGCCAGTAGTTTAAAGTACAAGGCTAGACCAGCCGTAATTATCTCGTCTGAGACATACAATAAAAACAAAAGAGGAACTCTTTTAATCATGGCTATATCAAGCATGATTGATACAAAGCTAGATTTTGAGTTTGAACTCCAAAATTGGAAAGAGTCCGGACTTCTAAAACCATCTGTTTTTAAATCTTCAATTGCAACTATTGAAAAAGATTTTATCATAACAAAGTTAGGCACACTCTTAGATGTAGATAAACTAAGGGTACAGAAACTAATAACAACAGTATGTTAAAATTTAAAAATAGGAATTATAATGCTAATAGATAGCTATGATAGAGTAGTTGACTATATTCGTATCTCCGTTACGGAGAGATGTAATTTTAGATGTCAGTACTGTATGCCGGAGAAACCTTTTTCATGGGTGCCAAAAGAAAACCTGCTTACATTTGAAGAGCTTTTTATGTTCATTAAAGTAGCTATTGACGAGGGTGTCAAAAAGATTCGCATCACAGGCGGAGAACCGCTTTTGAGAGAAGATTTGGATGTTTTTATCAAGATGATTTATGACTATGCCCCGGATATTGATTTGGCAATGACGACAAACGCTTACCTGCTCAAATCAACCGCACAAAAGCTCAAAGATGCAGGACTAAAACGCCTCAACGTCAGCATAGATACCCTAAAACCTGATGTAGCGCAAAAGATAGCTCAAAAAGATGTTTTGCAAAATGTCTTAGAGGGTGTTGAAGAGGCACTCTCGGTTGGGCTTAAAGTAAAAGTCAACATGGTTCCTATGCACAACATGAACGCCGATGAGATAGTCGATGTGCTGGAGTACTGCAAAGCCAGAGGTATGACGGTGCGTTTTATAGAGTATATGGAAAACCGCTACGCATCAAAAGAGATAAGCAGAGTGCCATCAAGCGAACTTTTGGCGACTTTGGCACAGCATTATGATTTTGTCGAAGATGGTTATGACGGAGCGTCACCTTCACGCTACTACCGTATGGGTGATGGCTACAAATTTGGCATCATAGAGCCATACGGAGATGATTTTTGCAAGCAGTGCAACCGCATCCGCCTCACCGCCGAAGGACAACTCATCCCATGTCTCTACTTTGATGAAGCGCTAAGCATAGGCAAAGCCATAAAAGAGGGAGACATAGCAGCCGCAGCAGAGGTGCTAAGAGAAGTTGTCAAAAACAAACCCGAAAAAAACCGATGGGGCGGAGAAAACGCCGAAGTCTCATCAAGAGCCTTTTATGAAACGGGTGGGTAATGATATATCTCGTTGAACATTTTTACTCTATTCAAGGCGAGGGTCGCTATGTTGGCAGACCGTCGCTTTTTTTCCGGTTTGGCGGCTGCAATATGCGCTGTGAGGGTTTTGGTTGCACTGAGAGTGCACCTGATGGCGTAAAAGTTTTAGGGTGCGACACGGTCTATGCGGTAAACAGGGAGCATTTTTCGCAAAACTGGATTCCCATCCAACATGAAAACGAGCTTTTGGGTATCTTGAATCTTTATGATTTGCCTTATGCGGTGGATGTGGTTCTTACCGGCGGAGAACCGCTTTTGTATGCAAATGATGCTGTTTTTGTCTCATTTTTAGAAGCTTTGGATGCGATGGGGCATAGGATTACCTTTGAGACAAACGGTTCTTTGCGTGTTGACTTTGAGCGTTTTGGTATCTATAAAAAGTGCATCTTTGCCCTCTCTGTAAAACTCTCCAACTCAAATGAGCCTTTAAGCAAGCGTGTGCGAGGCGAAGTTATCAGTGAGATAGCGCTCGGTGCGAAAGAGGCGTTTTTAAAGTTCTCTATCGATGCAGACTCCATAAATGCCGCTTTGGAAGATGAAATCGCAGAGATTTGCGCATATGCGCCATCTCTTGAAGTTTACTGCATGCCTCTTGGCGGAAACAAAAAAGAGGTGCAAGCCAACACAGAGCCGCTGATAGAATTTTGCAAGGCAAAAGGATATAGCTTTAGCGACCGACTTCATATAAGGATTTGGGATCAAAACAAGGGTGTGTGATGTTGATACGAAAACTTTTTAAATTTGAAAATGCGCATGTTGTGCGAGGCTGCTCCACCGTGCGGTGCAGAAGCTCCATCCATGGACATTCCTACGGAGTTGAGCTTTTATTTGAGTCCAACTTTTTAGATAACGGACAGATGGTTTATGATTTTGGGCTGATGAAGCAAAATATGAAAGACATCGTCGATAGTTTTGACCATGCTATCGCTATTTGGAGCGGCGATGAGGAGAGCTATAAAGAGGATATGAAAAAACACTCCGCACGCTGGATAGAAATCCCTCTCTCTCCATCAGCAGAGCAATTCTCTCGCCTCTTTTTTGTCCTTGTTGACAAGCTGCTTTCGCTGACAACCACAGTCAACGGAGAAAAAGAGGTAAAACTTCACAGTATCATCGTTCATGAAACCCAGACGGGGTACGCACAAGCTTTTCGAGAAGATGCTTACTCTCAAAACATGGGTTTGATT
Organism: Sulfurimonas sp.; assembly: GCF_028694605.1. Classification (GTDB taxonomy): domain Bacteria; phylum Campylobacterota; class Campylobacteria; order Campylobacterales; family Sulfurimonadaceae; genus Sulfurimonas. Next base: position 38,879 of record NZ_JAQVKP010000015.1, read on the forward strand.
GATTTGGATGAGATTGTGTTTAGCGAGGAGATACAAAAAGAGTGGCATGACGCTAGACTTTTTGAGAAGATAAAAAACGGCAAGAGGTTTACCAATCCTAAGAGTGTTTAATATAGATTGACTTGTTTATTTTAAATGATTATAATTTTCATCGTAAGTATTAGTTTGTAGTAATTGATGGAGTGGTAAATCAAGGTTAGGGGAAGTCATGAGCCTCTAGCCTTTTTTTTTGCCCTCCAAAAATTATTACAGGGGGTTCTTTATGGATAAGCTAATACTTACAATACTGCTTATGTGCATTTTTGCACCACTACTTTGGTAGTGCCAAGGGGTTTTTACCCCTTGCCCCCCTATTTTGTATTTACCAAATCAACTCTGCTAGAAGATGTAAAACTAAAGCGTGTCGGAACTATTTTGACACTCTCCCCTTTTTGAAAAATCTCGCAGCTGCTATCGATAATCATAAAAGCGTTTGAGTTTGCAAGAGGTGTTATCATGCCCGGAGCAAATTTGTCGTAAGGTGCAAATGTCATTCCGTTGAAATAACCGGGAATCACGCTTCTTCTTCCCCCCTTTAGCGTATAGTCATTTGCCATTTTTATCTCTATGGGTGCAAGATATTTTGCCACGTCGCCGCTAAGAGCTAAAATGATGCTTTGTCCAAAAAGCTCAAAGTTAAGAGCTGCCGCCATCGGGTTTCCGGGGAGATTTAGGACAAGAGTTTTGCCAATGCGTCCAAAAGTAGTCGGTTTTCCGGGCTTAATCTCCACTTTGTCAAAAAATATCTCATATCCAAAAGCCCCAAACGCCTCTTTGGTAAAGTCGGCATCGCCTACGCTAACGCCGCCCGAGGTAATAATAAGGTCGCTTTGCAGCGCACTTTTGATATGCTCTTGTATGCTTTGCAAAGAGTCGTTTGCCGTGCCTATAAAGTCAACATCACATCCAAGTTCTTGCACTCTGCTAAAAAATGTAGGCGAATTTGTGTTGTAGAGTTGATGTGCCGCAACGCTCTCAAAATACATCTTAAGCTCATCTCCTGAAGCAAAAATGGCAACACGGGGCTTTTTATGGACTTTTATATGGCTTATGCCCTGAGATGCAAGAAGCGTGATATGGTGTGCGTAGAGCTTCTGTCCACAATGCAGCAGTGTTGTGCCGCTCTTGATATCTTCGCCGCAAAAACGGATATGAGAGTTTTTTTTGATATTTTGAGGCAAAACTATCTTGCCGTCTTGATGCGTAACATCTTCAATAGGGATGATAGCCTCGCAGCCCTCTGGAATCTTTGCGCCTGTCATGATTTTTATGGCACATCCGCTCTCAAGTACCGCATCCGAGTTCTCACCTGCAAAAATGGTTTGCATAACGCTTACGCTTTTTGCGGCATCTTCCATTTTTATGGCGTAACCGTCCATGGCTGAGTTGTCATAGGGTGGGAGATTGTAGGATGCAACGATATCTTCTGCCAAGACAGAGCCAAGCGCATTTTCAAGCGGCATGATTTTAAGTGATGTCGGAATGGTGTTTTTATAGATAAATTCAAGTGCTTCTTCGATGGTAACAGCCATATTTTCTCTTTGGGTTTGATATTTATACACTTTTTATTGTACTATTGCGACATGAATGAAATGTATGATATGGGAATTGTAACACATAACTGGGGTGTTATGTCGGTTTTGGGCGCAGTAGTAGTCAATCTTTTACTCCTTTTTGGTATAAAAAGCAGAGTAAAGTACACAAGAGCCATGACGCTTTATACTCCGATAGTGGGAACGACGATAGGTATGGTTGTATTTACAGGTGTGGTTATGATGGCGGCAAAGCATCTTGATTTTACGCTTGAAAATATAGCGATGATACTTTTTGCAACGCTTCTTATCATCCTTGAAGTAAAACGTTCCAAGCATCTTGCAAATGTGGACAGAAAAGATGAAAATAGCTTTATGGAGCATAGAAAATATGCGCTAAAAATTTTTCTTGCACAGATAGTTATGGTACTTAGCATCTCTTTTTGGATGTGGGCATGATTTATATCTTGGACGATGAAGCGGGAGTGCAAAGCCTTCATATACGAGGGGAAGGACACAAATATCTTATCAAAGTACGCCGCCACAAAGAGGGCGATTTGCTCTCTTTTCGCTCAAGAGAAAATCTCAAAATGCTTCATACGTACAAGATAGAGAGCGTTGAGCCGCGAAGTGCGGAGCTTTTGCTTGTTGCATCGGAACTTAAAGAGGTCAAAAGTGCAAAAGAGCTTCATATCGGTTGGTGTATCATTGACACAAACTCTATAGAAAAAGTGCTCCCCTCTCTTTATGAGATTGGCGTGAGCAAGATAACATTTATCGCATGTGAGCGAAGCCAAAAGAACTTTAAGCTAGATTTTAAACGCTTTGAGAGGATTGGGGAAGCTTCAATGCAGCAGTGCGGGCGCAGCAGCTATATAGAGATGGAGAGTTGTAAAAGCGTGCAGGAGTTTATCAAGGCGTATCCCGAGACAAAGGTTTTTGATTTTTGTGAGACAACTTTGCAAGAGTGTAGTGACATAACAACTGTTCTTATAGGTTGTGAGGGCGGATTTTCTCCAAAAGAGAGAGAACTTTTTGCATCAGTGCAAAGTTTTAGACTTGATACTCCGATGGTTTTGCGCTCTGAGAGCGCCACTCTTGCCGTGGCTAGCAAAATACTTCTTTAAGAGTCTGTTTTTTAAGATAATTTTCGGTACAATTCGCCCCGTAATAATCCGCCCCCCATACGGATTTAAAAAATATATAGATATTCGCACACTAACGAGTATCAAAAGGTAAAAAAATGAAAAAAGATATCCATCCAAAATTAGTAGCTTGTACAGTAACTTGTTCATGCGGTAACAGCTTCGTAAACGAAGGAACAAAAGAAGAGATGAGAGTTGACATCTGTAACGAGTGCCACCCATTTTTTACAGGTTCTGAGAGAATGGTAGATACTGCCGGAAGAATTGACAAATTCAACAAGCGCTACGCTAAAAACTAATCAAGATTTTTCTTGCTTACGCTCATTCCAACCCCGATTGGAAACATAGGCGATATTTCACTTAGAGCTATAGAGGCGCTAAGTGAAGCCGACATACTTCTATGTGAAGATACAAGAGTTACAAAAAAACTTATCCAAATCCTCAAAGAGCGTTACAACACCTCTTTTAAATCAGAGCAACAATTTATTTCACTCCATTCACACAATGAAAAAGAGTTTATCGAAAAACTTGACCCCGCTTTTTTTGAACAAAATATTATCTATGCAAGCGATGCAGGGATGCCCGGTATCAGTGACCCGGGACAGGCACTTGTAAAGTATTGTCAAGATAACGGCGTGAAGTATGATGTTCTACCTGGTGCAAACGCACTTCTCACTGCTTTTGTAGCAAGCGGATTTGTTACCACAAAGATGCTTTTTTGGGGATTTTTACCGCATAAAGGCAAAGATAGAGCGGCTTCGCTTCTTGGTGCATTAAACAGCGGATACACAACAGTTCTTTACGAATCACCGCACAGACTTGAGAAACTTTTGGATGAACTCTCACATGAGGAGCCTTCAAGAAAGATATTTTTGGCAAAAGAGCTTACAAAAAGGTATCAAAAATACTATCTTGGAACTGCCGATGAAATCAAGCAAAAAGTTGATGTAAACCTTAGAGGCGAATGGGTTGTCGTTCTTGAAGCAAAAGAGACACTCGGCAGCTCTGCCATCAGTCAAAACGATATTTTAGAACTTGATTTGCCAAAGAAAGTTCAAGCAAAACTTGTCAGTAAAATAACAGGCGAAAACACAAAAGCTTGCTACGAGAGATTATTACACATTTAGAGGTGTCCCCTATACACTATTTTAATTTTTTTGGATAAAATGCCCACATGTTAATATATGCAAAGCAACCCATAAACTATATCATTCAAAATCATCCGAATAAGATAAAGAGACTTTATCTTGCCAAAGAGATAGATAAAAAAGAGTACTCTCGCCTTATGAAAATGGGCTTTGAGATAAAAAGAATCCCATCGGATGCGGCCGGAGCGATGTGTAAAAATGCTTCACATCAAGGGATGCTCGCAGATGTGGAGGCGTACGGACTTCACGACTATAAAACATTTTTAAATTATGAATTTGTGCTTGTTTTGTCGGGTCTTACGGATGTCGGAAACATTGGAGCTATCATAAGAACTGCTTATGCACTTGGCGTGGACGGTGTCATAGCGTGCGGTGTAAAATCACTCCCGCTTGAGGCAATAGTGCGTACAAGTACCGGCGCACTTTATGATACTCCTTTTGCCATAGAGACTAATGTACACAATGTTCTCAATGACCTCAAAATGTCAGGATTTACGACTTACGGGGCTGATATGGGCGGCAAAGATATCCGAGAAGTTACCCTCAAGCCAAAAAGAGCACTTTTCTTGGGAAGCGAGGGCGAGGGACTGAGTGCAAGGGTAAGCTCAAAACTTGATGAGATAGTAAGCATAAAAATGGCGCATGCGTTTGATTCCCTAAATGTAGGTGCGGCAGGTGCAATTTTAATGGATAGGATGCGAAAATGAGTGCCGGCATAGATAAGTTAAAAAATATTGGTATCCAAAAAATTCATGAAGATACACATATATCAAGAGCGCATATAGAGGCGATATTTCAAGAAAATTTTGAAGATATGCATGGTGTGCAGTTTAATGGGTTTCTTTCCATACTTGAGCGTGAGTATGACGTTGATTTGAGTGATTTGAGGGCAAAAGCAAAAGAACATTTTGGGTATGTTGCAAAATATATGAAGCCCGAACAATCAATCCAAATGTTTAAAACAGACAATAGAAAGAGAAATTTAACACTTTTTTATAGTGCTTTAGGAATTGCACTTTTTCTTTTATTTGCATTTATAAGTATAAAAAACGGCAACGAAGAGCTTGCTGCTGCAAAGTCATTGCAACAAACACTTCAAAATACTCCGCCGCAGCTTCAAGAGAGCAAAATCGTGCAGCCTCAAGAGCAAGAACAAAACCGGACTATTGCAGATGAAAATCTAACTGCCAATGAAAATAACAGTAGTGTAGCAGAGCAAAATACAACACAGGTTGAGAAGAAAAAAGAGCATATTGAAGCAGTGCCGCAAACTCCAAACACTCAAAACAGCCTGCTTAAGATTGTGCCAAAGAGCAAGGTTTGGGTAGGATATATAGATTTGCAGACAAACGAAAAATTTCAAACAACATCTTCGGATGAACTTTTGCTGGATGCTTCAAAAGAGTGGCTTCTTGCATTTGGGCATGGAAACATAAATATTGAGTTAAATAGTGTTTCACATGAATTTAAAACACCGAAGAATATGAGATTTATCTATAAAAATGGTGCCTTAAAGCAGATAGACGTTGAAGAGTATAAAACTTACAACGGCGGCAGTGCATGGTAAAAACAGTAATTCTTCTGTTTTGCCTCCTTTCGCTTTCGCATGCACAGGATTTGCTTATGCAAAAGATTCAAAACTTGGTCAGTCCTAGAACTTTTGCTAAAGACAAAGCTTTTATAGAAACCGTATTTTCCCCAAAGAGTGCCTATTATACGGAAGACGGAAGAGTTGATTCTATCAAAGTAATCAAGACGCTAAAAGATAACGGGATTTTAAATCTTTTTTTTAAAACCCCCCGCGAAATCAATATAAGCTTTAAGACACAAGGCAAACCTCTTTTATTTGTTAAAATCATGAGCGACTCTTTGCAAAATATCGGGTATTACAAATACATGACAAAAGAGTCGAGTTTTGAAAATTCAGAGTTTGTATGGAAAATCAATCTTACTTCAGAGTATGCGGCTGACCCTATTATTCTAGCACAAGAGCTTGAGAAAAACAGCTGTAGGATTGTTGATGTTGTGCGTGAAAATGAGAGTGACTGGAGCTACAGCATTGATATGCAAGATGCCAAACTCAATGTCGCTACACTTGAGAGCGGTGTAGATTTTAGTCTTAAACGCTCACTTTATGCCTACTGGCTTGATGTTTCTAAAATCGGCACACTTGACATCGTCAGCTCTTTGAGAAACGATTGGTATCCTTACATCGCCTTTTACGATAAATCTCTTAAGCTTTTGAATGTGATGAAAATGGATACGAAAAAAACAAATATCACATTAGAGATTAATCCGGAGGCATACTACATAAAAATATCGGATATCTACACGCTTAAAAATATCAAAGATGACCTTGTCCTTACTTCTTTAGGGAGAAAAAATTAAAATTTTTTCGATAGAATGTCGCTAATTATTTGAGTAGGAAAAATCATGTTTGATGAGATACAGTTTGATAGAATGAAGCGGTTGCCGAAGTACGTTTTTGCTGAGGTAAATGAACTTAAAATGGCTGAGAGAAGAGCAGGTGTGGATGTCATCGACTTCTCTATGGGAAATCCTGACGGAGACACTCCTGAACATATCAGAGAAAAGCTTATCGAATCTGCCCAAAAGACAAAAACACATGGCTACTCGGTTTCAAAAGGTATCCCAAAACTTCTTGTTGCCATAGCAGACTGGTACAAAAGAAGATACGGCTGTGACTTAGACCCTGCGACTGAATGTGTTGCAACGATGGGCTCAAAAGAGGGATACGCACATCTGGCGTACGCTATCACAAATCCGGGTGATGTGGCAATCGTACCGGACCCGACTTACCCTATCCATGAATACTCTTTTATCTTAGCGGGCGGAAATGTTGCAAAGTTTGGCATTGAGTTTGATGAGGATTATAAACTTAACGAAGATAAATTTTTTGAAGATTTGGATAGAGTTTTCAAAGAGAGTTCTCCTAAGCCAAAGTACGTTTTGGTAAACTTTCCTCACAACCCTACAACAGCGACTGTAACACAAGATTTTTATGTTCGTCTTGTTGCTATGGCAAAAGAGAAGAGATTTTACATTATCAGCGATATCGCTTATGGCGACATCACGTTTGACGGGTATGTAACACCTTCTATCATGAGCGTACCAGGGGCAAAAGATGTGGCGGTTGAGAGTTTCACACTCTCCAAGAGCTACAACATGGCGGGCTGGCGTGTAGGTTTTTTTGTAGGAAACAAAAAACTTATAGGTGCATTGCAAAAAATCAAGTCATGGCTAGATTACGGTATGTTTACCCCAATCCAAGTAGCAGCTACCGTTGCGCTTAACGGTGATCAGCAGTGCGTAAAAGACATTACCGACAAGTACAACCACCGTCAAGAGGTTCTGCTTGATGCTTTTGAGAGAGCAGGCTGGCATATCAGAAAAAATCAGGCGAGTATGTTTGTCTGGGCAAAGATACCTGAATGTTGTAAAGAGTTGGGCTCACTTGAATTTTCAAAGAGACTTCTTAAAGAAGCGGGCGTTGCGGTTGCTCCGGGGATTGGTTTTGGAGTTTACGGCGATGAGTATGTGCGTATTGCACTCATTGAAAATGACAACCGTATCCGTCAGGCAGCACGCAATATCAAAGAGTTTTTGAAAAAATACCAAGACGAAAAAAAATAGCATGATAAAAGTCGGAATCATCGGTGTCGGAACCGTAGGAGCAAGTGTTGTCAATATCTTAAGAGATAACGCCGATGTTATCTCTGCACGCGCCGGTGTGGATATAGTCGCAAAAAGCGGTATCGTCAAAAACATGAGCAAAGACAGAAGCTCTCTGGGTATCAAGATTTCGGACAATATCGATGATGTTTTGGAAGACAAAGAGATAGATATAGTCGTTGAGCTTATGGGCGGCGTGGAAGAGCCTTTTGAGATTGTCAAGCGTGCTCTTAAAAACGGTAAAGCGGTTGTTACCGCAAACAAAGCGCTTTTGGCATACCACCGCTATGAACTTCAAGAGATTGCGCAAGATATAGCTTTTGAGTACGAGGCGAGCGTTGCAGGCGGTATCCCTATCATCAATGCACTGCGTGACGGTTTGTCCGCAAACCATATAGAGTCCATTATGGGTATTATGAATGGCACATGTAACTATATGATGACGAAGATGACCAACGAGGGCGTGGCGTACGAGACTATTTTAAAAGAGGCTCAGGAACTCGGCTATGCAGAGGCAGACCCTACTTTTGATGTGGGTGGCTTTGATGCTGCGCACAAGCTTCTTATCTTGGCAAGTATCGCCTATGGGATTGATGCAAAACCGGAAGATATCCTTATAGAGGGGATACAAAATATCTCTCAAGACGACATCGCATTTGCCAAAGAGTTTGGGTATGTCATAAAGCTTCTTGGAATCGCAAAAAAAGATAAAAATGAAGTTGAGCTTAGAGTTCATGCGTCTCTTATCAAAAAAGAGGCGATGATAGCAAAGATTGACGGTGTCATGAACGGCATAAGCGTTGTGGGCGATAAAGTAGGTGAGACGCTCTACTATGGAGCCGGAGCGGGCGGCAATGCAACGGCGAGTGCGGTTGTGGCAAACATCATAGATATTGCAAGAAGCGGAAAAAGCAAACCGATGCTTGGCTTTGACAGACCGATGGAAGGCAAGCTTACACTCAAAGAGGCGGGCAATATTGAGTCAAAATACTATCTGCGCATCAATGTTTCCGACAAGATAGGTGTTTTAGCACGCATCACAAAAATATTTGAAGAAAACAGCATCTCAATTGAGGCGATTTTACAAAGACAAGCTTCCCATGACAGCGCAAACCTGCTTATCTCGACGCACACAGCGTATGAGCATGACATCCAAAATCTCATAAGCTCTCTTGAGAAGCTTGAGTTTGTCAACCAAAGACCTGTTATGATTAGGATAGTGTAAAAAAGGTGAAAATCCTCATAACAGGTGCAAGTAGCGGTATCGGAGAGGCACTCTCTAGGCTTTATGCTACAAAAGATAACGAGCTTTTTCTTCTTGCCAGAAGAGAAGAGCGGCTGCAAACACTTTGCAGGGAGCTTGAAAAAGAGGCTTTGAGTATGCAGATTGTGACTGTTGATGTTACTAATTTTGCTCTGCTTCAAGAAAAAATCAGAGCAATCGGGGATGTGGATATGGTTATCTTAAACGCCGGCGTTTCGCTTGGACATTCGCTAGAGATTACTCCTATGGATGATTTTCAAAAACTCTTTGATGCAAATCTCCTCTCTAGCCATGCGATTTTAGAGGTTTTACTGCCGCACTTTAGAGCAAAAAGAGGCGGAAAAATCGTTTTCATCTCCTCTTTGGCTTCACTCATTACTATGCCTACATCCTTAGCTTACAGCACATCCAAAAGAGCATTAAATGCCTATGCAGAGGGGCTAAGATACAAATACAAAAAAGAGGGAATAAAAGTTATCAACATTTTACCCGGGTTTATCAAGAGCGAAATGACTGATAAAAACAGCTTTAAGATGCCGTTTTTTCTAAGTACCGAGGCTGGTGCAAAGAGAATTTACGATGCTATAGCAAAAGAGAAGCGGTTTTATCCGTTTCCTTTTAGATTTTACACTATTATTAGATTACTCAATCTGCTTCCTGATTTTTTAAAAGAAAAAATTATACACTCACTAACTCAAAGGAGCTAACTTCATGGAAAACATAAAAACGATAGACAGCGTTTGTACCTACTGCGGTGTCGGATGCGATATAGCGGCCGATGTTAAGGATAATAAAATCGTTAGGATTTTTGCACATAAAGACGGTGTTGTCTCGCAAGGCAAGCTTTGTGTCAAGGGAAAGTACGGGTTTGACTTTGTGGACTCAAAAGAGCGTTTGAGAACTCCGCGAATCAAAAAGAGTTTTTTAGAGAAAAACCCTGCTATTAAAGAGGCTATTGCGTCATCTTTGGTAGAGTTTGATGATATTTGGTATGAAAGTGACCTTGATGGTGCAACGACTGCCGCTGCGATGAAACTCAAAGAAGTTCAAGCAGAGTATGGGCGCAAGAGTGTCGCTTCCATCGGCGGGGCAAGAACATCGTGCGAGAGCGTCTATATGTTTCAAAAATTTACGCGTCATACGCTTAATTCTCCGCATGTTGACAACTGTGCCAGAGTTTGCCACTCGCCATCGCTCAAAGGTATGCGAACAACTATCGGCGAGGGAGCTGCAACCAACCCTTACAACGACATCTACAACTGCGAATTTATGATAGTTATCGGCTCTAACACAACAGAAGCACACCCGATCATCGCAAACCGTGTCGTAGAGGTAGCTCAAAAGCATGACAATATGGCGGTTTTTGATGTCAGAGAGATAAAGCTTCATAAATTTGCAAAGTATAAAGCCATCATCCCCTATGAGGCAAATCTGCTTGTTCTCAATATGCTTGCCTATGTTATCATAAGCGAAGAGCTTTATGATGAGAGTTTTGTTGCAGAGCGCACAAAAGGCTTTGTAGAGTTTAGAGAAAAAATCATAAACGACCCTTTTGCAAACCCGAAATATTTTGAGCAAATTGATGGTTATGAGTACCTAAGCAAGATGATTCCAAAAATCGCAAGAGAGTATGCGCTTAAAAAATCGATGATTTTTTGGGGGCTTGGTATCACGGAGCATATAGACGGCTCTTATGCGGTTATGGCGATAACACACCTCGCTCTTATGACGGGTAACATCGGTAAAGCGGGAGCGGGACTTATGCCGCTTCGTGGGCAGAACAATGTTCAGGGAGCATGTGATATGGGAATGCTTCCATACTATGATCCGGATTATCAAACACCAAAAGAGGTAGGTTTGATGACGCCGGAACTTGTAGATGAGATGCTTGAAGGGCGATTAAAAGCAGTTATCAATGTCGGAGAGGACTTGACGCATATCCATCCAAATATCAATAAAATAGACAGAGCGCTTGAAAATCTTGAACTCCTTATGGTGCAAGAGCTTTTTGTAACAGATATAACTTCAAAAGCCGACATCATAGTGGGTGTAAAGTCGGCGTATGAGAAAACCGGTGTATATATAAATGCGATGCGAAGATTGCATCTCTCACAGCCTTTGGTGGAGTCTGATTTGCCAGATGACTGGGAAGTGCTTCAGATGCTAGACAACAAAATGGGCGGAGAGAGTGCTTATCAAAACTCCAACGAGATTTGGGATGAGGTGCGCAAGGTAGCTTACCACCGTTTTAGCGGAGCATCTTATGTGAGGCTGGAGAGACACAGAAAAAGAGGGCTTCAATGGCCTGTTCATACAGAAGACACGCCAATCCTTCATCAGCTTGACTTTAGAACGGATGACGGCTTAGGTGAATTTCACTATCATCAGTACAAACTTCGTGGCATGGTGCAAGAGATTGTGGAAAAAAGGCTAAGCGGCTACTACCTCACAACCGGCAGAACCATTGCGATGTACAACAATGCCGCACAGACAAAACAGACACTAAGTCTTGTCGATAGATACGATGAGGATATTTTGCTTGTTTGTGAAGAGGATATGGCGGATTTTACAAGCGAGAGAGTAATCCTAAAAACCGTACATGGAGAGACAAAACCGCTCAAAATCAGATTTACGGACAAAGTCGCACCAAAGACGCTTTTTGTAACATTTCATTACGCAGATTCTAAAATCAACGCACTCTTTGGAGATGAGAGAGATGAGCTGATTTTAACGGCTGCCTTTAAATCTGTAAAAGTAGAGGTAGTAAATCTTTAAATGAGCAGAGCCAAAGGAGACTATGCAGAGGAGCGGGCATACGCATACCTTTTAGAAAAAGGGTTTATGGTAGTTGAACGCAACTTCTCCTCCCGCTTTGGCGAGATAGATATTATCGCAACCAAGGGTGGAGTTTTACACTTTGTCGAGGTAAAAAGTGCGCTTGATTATGAACTAGCCATCCAAAACATCACCAAATCAAAACTCTCAAAACTTATAAAAACCGGTGATGTTTACCTCAAAAAAAACGCTCTGCACAACACGGACTACATGCACGATGCTATCATCGTAACACCGCTGGAGATTTGGCATTTGGAAAATATTACGATTTAGGGAGCTTTGTATAAAAACTATTTTTAGGAAAAATCTAACTCTTTTGTCACTATAGCCTTTATGATTGGTATGTTGATTCTTAAAACATCTTCAATAATCGAATCATCTACACTATCATAGTCATGGGCGATAAAATTTCTAACGGCGCTGATGCCTTTTAAATCATTGCTTGAAAACTTCTCAAGTACATCAAATGCGTTGTCTTCTTTAAGTTTGTTAAATTGTTCGGCAATTTTTATGATGTGCATTCGTATAGCTGGTTTAAGTATTTTATTTTCTATGGCTTGTGTGATTTTAAAATCTACGCTGTGTAAAATAAACTCTATATCTTCGATAGCATTTTTGATATTTTTGAGTCTTTGTTGAGGGCTAGACATAAATCAGCTCTTTTTTAATATGCTCAATTAGCTCTTTATTGCTTGAATTTAGCGATACCAAATCAACTTTTCTTTGAAATACTTTTTCTAACTCGTTTTTTATATCTTCAATTCTTAAAAGCTTAGAAAAACCATCTTGATATTTTTGACTGAATTTTTGATATTCCAAGCTATATGCCAAATCAATATCACTAAATTTATTATCACTGCCTCTTGCACATGAACCGAAAATACCGACGATGTTAAAGCCTTCTTTGGCATAAATATTTTTATATTTTGATAATGTTTCTACGGTGTTTGTTATGTTCATGCTCCATCCATTATTTTAAAATGTATCGTTAAAAATTATACCACAAGCAAACTACTCTTTTTTCAGTCCAACTTCATCAAGCAAGCTTAAAAAACCATCTGGCTCTCTGCTGCCTCTGTCTTCATAGATGATGGTGCCGTCACTCTTTAAAAAGTAGTGCCTCGGCACGCTTTGGGTTGTAAATCTCTCTGGGATTTTGTGTCTGTCTCTTGAGAGGTAGAGTAGTACATACTCTTTTTTGAGTCTGGCGATAATATGCTTTTTAGAGAGTGTCATATCTTTAAATCTGTCACACCATCTGCAAACATCGGCCCCGATAAAAAGGTATATCTCTTTTTTCTCTTTTTGTGCCTGCTTGATGGCTGCGTCGTAGTCATGAAGCCAAGGCAGGTCTGCACCAAAGAGCGAACTCAAAAGTACGAGTGTTAAAAAGAATCCCCTCATGCGTAAAGGTCAAGCAGTTTGTTTGTGTTTGTGTTTTGTGTGTTTTCTTGACTTGTTTTGCTCTCAAGCGAAACGACGTTTGCCACTGGATTACTGCTTGTATCGGTTTGGTTTGTATCGGCATTTGTACTTGTTTCCGCTCGTCCAAACTGAACAGATTGTGAATAAGGCGATTGGTATATATAGCGAGTTACTTCCATAACTTCTCTCCTTCTCCGTTTTTGTATTATAATAACATAAAATAGAGAAGATACGGAGATTTTTGATGAGAGCGGGTGTCTATTTTGGTTCGGTTGAGGCAACAAAAGAGCGTATGAGCGAGAGAAGAAGCCCTTATAGCGGCGAGGTAGTCTCTTATGCTCCTTTATGTGATGCGGATGATGCGAAAAAGGCACTTCTGGTTGCAAAAGAGGCGGCAAAAGAGGCGGCAAAGGCGACACTTGCACAAAGATGCAGTTGGCTTTTGGATGTTGCACAAAAGCTAAGAGAGCATAAAGAGGAGATGGCAAAAACCATAACCGATGAAGTCGGCAAACCCATAACTTTTGCACGCATAGAGGTTGAACGGTGCATTGAGACGGTTACACTCTCAGCCGAGACGATGCGCACGATGCACGGAGAGACCATTAACAGTGACGCTTTTGTTTCGGGCAAAAAGACAATGGCATTTTTCAAGAGAGTTCCATGCGGCGTGGTTGTGGCGATTACCCCTTTTAACTTTCCGTTAAATCTTGTCGCACATAAAATCGCTCCCGCACTTGCAGCGGGCAATACGGTTGTGCTTAAACCTACACCCGAAGCGCCGCTCACTGCCTATAGATTTGCAAAACTTTTTATTGAGAGCAAGTATGCCATCAAAGATGCGTTAAGCGTGCTTTACGGGGATGCTGAAGTTGGAAGCGCTCTGGTAAAGAGCGACATACCAAGAGTTATAAGCTTTACGGGAAGTGTCGGGGTTGGGGAGATTATCACAAGAAGTGCGGGGATAAAAAAGGTCTCACTGGAACTTGGCGGCAATGCGGCGACTTATATAGATGGGAGTGCAGATTTGGATTTGGCGGCTATGCGGTGTGCGCTTGGGGCGTTTATAAACTCAGGGCAGGTCTGCATCTCGCTGCAACGTATCTATGTCCATGCAAAAGTATATGACGCTTTTGCCGCAAAGATGGCGCAGGAGAGCGCAAAACTTGTTGTCGGTTCCCCTTATGATGATGAGACATTTATGGGACCCCTTATCAATGATGAAGCGTGCCAAAGAGCCATGGAGTGGGTGCAGAGTGCCAAAGAAGAGGGAGCGGTTGCACTGCTGGAGCCTAAAGTGGAGGGGAGAATTTTCTCTCCATGTGTTATGGCAAATGTGCGCTCGGACATGGCAATTGTCTGTCAGGAGGTTTTTGCGCCAATTGTCTCTTTGATAAAGGTTGAGAGTTTTGACGAGGCGTGCAAGATGATGAATGACTCGCCTTACGGACTGCAATTTTCCCTTTTTACCAACGATTTGGCACTTGCAAAAGATGCCATAGATGCGCTTGATGCGGGTGGTGTGGTAGTAAACGATATGCCGACACTCCGCTTTGACATCCAGCCCTACGGCGGCGTAAAGCTGAGTGGAGTAGGTCGTGAGGGGGCTCGTTTTGCCATTGAAGAGATGACAGAGATTAAGAGTATTATTATCTGCTAGCGTTTTTAAAAATATCTAGAAGCTGGAAAAGAACTTTTAGGCGAGAATGTGATATTATGTTCGTTGAAGGATATAAAAAAGGGGTGGTATGTTGCGTTATTTTATTGTGTTTATGCTGATTGTTTTATCTTTGTACGCAAAAGAGCCATCAAAGGGTGCGGTGTTGGTTTTTGCTTCCGGAAATAACAAATTTGTCTTGCCTGAGGTGGTAAAGAAGTTCAATCTTCTCTATCCGGAAGCTGAAATTTTGGTAGAGTACGGTGCTACGGGTGATTTGGCAAACGCAATTATGGACGGTGTGAATTACGACATCTTCTTGGCGGCAGATATACAGAGTGTAGAAAAAGTTTATCTTGCAAAAATGTCGGTTATGCCTCCAAAACAGTATGCACAAGGCATTTTGGTTATGCTTGTTCCGCTCGATAAGACTTTAGAGCAGAAAAAATTAAATATTCGAGCCACTTGCAAATTCAATCCCCACCAAGTAGCTAATTTTTCATTGTAGCTATTTTTTACTTTAAAAAAATCATTCTCATTTTGCTTTCGCGTTGTTTTGCTCTAATTAACTCAATTTTCTTAAA
>NZ_JAQVKP010000016.1 GCF_028694605.1 Sulfurimonas sp.
TTACTTTTTTTCATTCTTAAAAACCACCATTTGTGAGAAAGGATTTTTATATTAAGAGTTAAATTACATTAGATTAAGCCATATTTAAGAACCGTGGCGCATTTTGTACCTTTATGTAAATATAGCCGAAGTGCTGCAAACTCATCCCCGCCAATGCGATAAGCATTGATATGCATATCCATAAACCACTGCGCAACTTGCGTAAGAATGCTGTCTGCTGCCTTGACACCAAAAAAATCATTTATCTCACGAAACTTATCTATGTTAAAAACGATGCAAGCATGCGGCTTTTTTTTAATGAGATCTTGCTGTATCTTTCGGCGATTCGGCAGTTCTGTTAAAATGTCAGTGTAGTTTAGTCTTTTAATCTCTTCTTGCGCATTTACCTTTGCAGTGTTGTCAAGCAGATATCCCTTGATGGATGCCACCTCTCCGTTACCCTCATACTCTACAACGGTAAAATCTCTTACCCATATCACATCTTTGTTGCGCTTAATGATGCGATAGTCTTGCGAAAAAGATGTTGCTTTCTTTAAAAAATACTCTGCTGCATCCTCTGCTACTTCTGCAAGATCTTCAGGATGGATAAACTGCACAAAAGGCATATTGGCATCTTCAATCTCCTCATACTCCACACCTAAAAGCCCTGCAACATTGCGAGAGACGTTTTTGATAGGCCATCCATTTTGCGGTAACCACTCAAAGAGAACAACCGGACCGGTGCTTGCAAGGTTGTTCATGGCAGTGATCGCTCTTTCTGTTTTTTTCTGAGCCGTGATATTGCGTCCGCTGCCTATAGTGCCGATAAGTTTTCCGTCTTTATCATAAAGCGGCGCTTTATGCACCTCTAGGTAAGTATGTTCACCACGGACGTTACCATATTCTTCAAACGCCATTGTCTCTTCATACTGAAGCACGATTTCATCACTGTTGAGGCAGAGTTCACCAAAAGTGTGCCACTGAGAGTTTTCAGGATGGCTCTCACGCTCTCTCTTTGCGAAGAAAATATCTGTTTTACCGATAACCTCCTCAGTATCGGTCATAAGCAGATTTTCACAAATAGCACGGTTGGCATAGAGATAACGCCCATGCAAATCTTTTACCCATAGCATGTCCGGAAAATGTTCAGTAATAAGCTCTAAAAAATTCTCTTCTATACTGTTTTTATGGCGCATGCTTTCCCCCTTCAAAAAACTTACATATACTATACACCAAAATATAACTTAGTGATATCAAATACGCATTTTATTATCAAATTTCTTTAAGATATTGTGTTGATTTGTATCAAGAAAACCCAATTTGCCATGTTCTAAGCAACCTTTTGCTATTATTGTGCAATTATTTTTATAGCACAAAAGGTCAATCATGGGTTTAGGTATCGGTCTTGTAGGACTTCCAAATGTCGGTAAATCAACAACTTTCAACGCACTTACAAAAGCACAAAATGCAGAAGCGGCAAACTATCCGTTTTGTACCATCGAACCAAACAAAGCAGTCGTTCCCGTTCCTGACATAAGACTGCAAGAACTTGCAAAAATAGTAAATCCTGAGCGTATCCAACACTCAACAGTTGACTTTGTCGATATCGCAGGACTTGTCAAGGGTGCGAGCAAAGGCGAGGGTCTGGGCAATAAGTTTTTATCAAACATCCGTGAAACAGAGGTAATTTTACACATAGTGCGCTGTTTTGAAGATGACAACATCGTCCATACGGAAGCTGGCATCGACCCGCTAAGAGATGTAGCAATCATTGAAGGCGAACTTATACTTGCAGATATAGAAGTTTTACAAAACAGGATGGACAGACTCAAAAAACAGGCAAAAAACGATAAAAATGCAGTTGGAGTTTTGGCCACAGCAGAAGAACTGTCGGAGTTTTTGGCAGATGGCAATTTGGCAAGGAACTTTCCAAAAGCCGACACGGAAGAGTATAAGCAGCTAAACCATGATGTAAGACTTTTAACAGGCAAAGAGATTATGTACGGTGCAAACGTCGATGAAGACGGTCTGCTTGAAGATAGCGGTTTTGTTCTAAAACTAAAAGAGCATGCGGCAAAAAACAACTGTGAACTTATCAAGCTTTGCGCTAAAGTAGAAGAGGAACTTGTAGGCTTAGAAGATGAAGAAGCAGCGGAATTTTTAAGCTCTCTTGGCGTAGAAGAGTCCGGACTTGAGCAGATTATCCAAAAAGGATTTGACAAATTGGGTCTTATGAGCTACTTCACCGCAGGCGTAAAAGAGGTTCGTGCATGGACTATCCGCAAAAACACAACCGCTCCAAAAGCAGCAGCCGTAATTCACAACGATTTTGAAAAAGGTTTTATCCGTGCAGAGGTTATCGCCTATGCTGATTTTGTCGCATACGGCGGAGAAAACAAGGCAAAAGAGGCAGGAAAAATGCGTCTTGAGGGCAAAGAGTACATCGTGCAAGACGGAGACATCATGCACTTTAGATTTAATGTATAAATTGTAGCAAGAGCATTAAAGCTCTGCTATTTTACAACAATCCTATTTCTTCCGCCATCTTTTGCTTCATAAAGTGCATCATCCACTCTCTTAAATGTCTCTTTTGGCTCTTCATTTTCTCTATATTTTGTCAAGCCAAAAGAAGCGGTGACTTTGATATCGTGACAAACAATATTTTTTTCTATGTTGCTTCTAACCTTTTCCATTATCTTTTGAGCTTCATCAAGAGTGACGTTTTTAAGCATTATGACAAACTCTTCTCCACCCCAGCGTGCAACAAGGTCATTTTCTCTTAGAGATTTTTTGATATTTTTTGCTACACATACAAGAGCGTCATCTCCGACTTGATGCCCATAAGTGTCATTTATGCGTTTAAAATAGTCTATATCAACAATAGCCAAAATAAAATCAACATCTGATTTTCGCTGATTCTTTGCTATAAAGTTGATGGTTTCATCAAAATGGGCGCGGTTATAGAGCTTTGTGAGCGGGTCTGTGATGTAGAGTTCCGCCAAAAGTTTCTCATTTGTAATATCATGAAAAACTGCACTAAACTCCACAATCTCCCGAAGCTCATTTAAGATAGGTACGACACGAGCCAAAAACCACTTTTTTTGCCCTTTTGAAGTCTTATACTGCAGCTCTCCGCTCCAAGGTATTTTGCTTCTTATGGTCTCCCATAAATCTCTGTAAATAACATCTGAGGTATCGGAAAGTTTAAACATAGATATATTTTTTCCCAACAATTCTCTTTTTGTTACTTCAAAAAAATCACAAAAAAATGAACTTACATCCCTGATAATGCCGTTTGTGGATGTTTTCATAACCATGATATTTTTATCTATGACTTCTTTATCTGCTTCAAGTTTTTCATTGAGTGTTTGTACTTTTTGCGCCTCTTTTTTTATAAGCAGTTTTGCTTCAAAAAGCTCACTTATATCATAAATGGAAATCATAACCTTATTTTCACAGGCGATATACGGAGAGATAGTCACCTGCTGCTGCATAAGCCTCAGAGAAGAGGTTGTAACTTTGTTACGCTCTATAGGGACAAATTTTTTAGCGCTGTTAACATCATAAAAAGTAGGCGTGCCTATAGTAAGAGCAGTTTTTATCTTTCTGTAAAGCACTTTATAGTTTATCTGCGGAAAAAACTTCTCTAAACTTTTGCCTATAATCTCCTCTTTTGGGATTTGGGTATTAATACTAAGCCATCTGTTCCAATAACTTACGTTAAAGGCATCATCAACAATCATATGTCCGTTTTCAAGTGAATCTAACAAAACATCAGGGTATTTTATCTCTATCATCCGTAAATCTCTTCCAGTTTTTCATCTATAAGCGCTCGCAAACTCTCTATAGCTTCATCTTTTGTAAGAATATAAATATTGCCCTTTATCTGCTGGTCTTGAAAATCCAAAATCGTACTGATAATGATAATCTTAGAGTATTTAGAGATATCCCCATCATCAACGATTGAGTGTGCGTCAGTAAAATGCAGATACGGAACAAAAAATTGAACTTGTATGCCCAGCTCTTGCGTAAGTCTGCTTACGATGGTTGAAGTAAGGATGTTTGTAAGTTCTATAACAGCATCATTTACCTCATCACAAGACGGTGTCTGTATGGCATATAGATGTCTGCCTAAATTTGTTGCCGATGCCTCAGAGACAAGGAAGATACACTCCCCGCCAAATTTTCCCGTAAAAAGCTGCTTAGTAACATAATACATTGAGTTTAAATCAACAGTTGACTCAATTTTATTTGAAAGTTCACTAGAGTTGCAAATCTCTATCTTTGGTATGTGCATTGTCCCAAAAGCATCCAAAAGACTTGCGAGGCTTGCCGTGGCAGCACCGATAGAGACATTCATAAACTCTCTTAGTGCATCAATCTGTTCTTCATTAAATTCTAAATTCATCCTCTTTGCCTTTATACTAATAAATCTTTTTCAAAAACCAATTTCACAATCTCATGGTTGATAGGCTTTGGATACATATTTTTAGCCCCCGCAGCAAGAACTCTTAGTTTTGCTTCACTTTGGATATCCGCACTCACGATGATAACCTGAGCCGCTTTGTCTATCTCCATAATCCTCTTAAGTGCCTCATAGCCATTCATAACAGGCATAGTCAAATCCAAAAAAACAGCCGATGGTCTCTCTTTTGCAAAAAGTTCTACCGCTTCTAAGCCATTGGTTGCTTCAAAAACTTCAACATCGGGCATAACCCCCACAACGTTTTTTATTACGCTAATTCTTGCGATTTTTGAGTCATCTACCACTAAGACTTTCAATACTGACCCCTTTTCATAATTTTTTATTATAGAACAACTTTAATTAATCTTATCTAAATTACCAACTTCGCTATCGTTTGAGCGTACTTCACATTTTCGCCTGCTTTTACATCAAGCTCCAGCATATCTTTTTGCGCCAAGACAACTATGGTAGAACCCATCTCAAAACAGCCAAAATCATCACCCTTGTTGCAGTAGAGATTTTCATAGCTATATGATGAGCTTTGCAGTGCGTCCGCATCTGTTTTTATGCGTGGCTCAAATGCAACCTGCATCACACCGACATTTAAGGCACTTACAAGCACTATATAAAACCTTTTTTGATTTTGAGTTTCACAAAGAAGCACTACCCTCTCGTTTTCTACAAAAAGATTAACCCTTTTTTTTAGTGATGGAATATTGACGGGATAAAATTTCCCCGGAATATGTACCGCTCGCAACACTTTCAAGTTTGTCGGCATATGGTAGCGGTGATAATCTCTCGGCGAGAGATAGAAGTTTATAAAAGTGCCGTCATGAACGATAGCTTTTTCTTCACTGCTAAAATGCTCCCCTAAAAGCTCATCAGAGTTATATCGCATCCCTTTTATCTGAAGTGCATACTCACTCTCTAACACACCGCATTCAGAGATAAGAGAGTCACACGGAGAAATAAAATCATCGCTATCAAGTGAAAAAACTCTATCTTCTCTTAGTTTTCTCGTAAAAAGCGCATTAAGCGAGCTGTAGGTTTGCGGTGCGTGAAACTCGCTCATGTCAAGCCCCATCAAAGAGACATAAGAACTGTTTATAAAATTTTGAATCGGTGTGGCAAACTCTTCGTTTGCAAACTTTCCAAATGCCTGTGAAATCGCTGATGTGATATGCTTCTCCATAATTACTCCCTAATCTCTCTTTTTGCTATCTCTTCAATAAGAACAGTTGCGTAACAACCCTTTGGAAGGTAAAAGTTAAGCTCATACTGTGCCTCTTCATCTTTGTAACGCCCATCTATATCTTTTGGAAAAACCCATGCATAGCGTCGTGAGCCGTCCTCATCAATGGTATCGTCAAAATCCTTCTCTATCTCTCTAGCCACTCCCGAGGCATGTTTTACTTTTTTACCGCACAAAAGTCCCGTAACAGAAACATCCCTCTCTAAAAATCTGCTCATATCATGCTCATCACCGCAGAACTCAAAGAGCCTTCCGTATGGGTAATGCTCCATGATGTCGCCGCTAATGAGCTTAAAAGGGTGTTTTTGGGCTTTCATCTTTGCAATCTCTTCTTTTGGGATATTTAAAAGATTCTCCAACTCATGCGGTGCAAATTTCTCGATAAGGGAGTTTATCTCAAGCCTTCTTGAGAGCCAAAGGTTAAAAAGATGGCTCTGATATGCACTGATGAGAAGCTCTCTTACTTTTGGATTGCGCTCCCTCTTCTCGCCTCTTGCTATCTTTTGCCCGTCAATGTGATTGTTGCCGTCCGTACCGAATCTTTGATACCCAAAGTAGTTTGGCATCCCGTAAGCGGCGATGTTTTTAAGTGCTTCATCTATCTTCAAAGCCGATGTCGGATTTACTTTTTTGAGCTTTATATAAAACTTGTTACCGCTAAGATGCCCTACCCTTATCTTATTGTTATGGTAAGTTTTTGAGAGAATCTTAACATCCTCATGCTCAAACGCATCCATCATCTGCTCAAACTTTCTATGCAAAGAGATATACTGTTTGGTCATGGCATGCTTATCTTTAAGCCCGGCATAGCCTATCTCTTTGTTTTTGATTCCCAAATATCTTGCAATCATAGAGACAAGTTCAAGAGTAGAAATCCCTTTTTTTCTCACAAAAAGCACAAGATGCTCTCCTTCACCGCAAAACTCATAAAGAGGTACCTCTTCTACTACGAAATCCCGCGGTGTCTGTTTAAAATGAAAATCTATACTTGAGTGAGAAAGCGAATAAAATCTGTTCATGTAAATCCTGTTTTTTTAAAAGTGATGCGCTTTGCATCTGTTTTTGTAATTTTTTCTAACGCACTCACCGATGATTTTTACGGGTGTTCGTGTTAGTTTGGCATGCTTCAAGAGTGCCTTTTTATCTCTTTTGTCAAAACCAAAGAGCATCTCATACTCCTCTCCGCTGCATCCGATGTTTTTTGGTATCTTTTTGTAAAACTGAACTCCAATGCCGTTTGCATTTGAGAGTTTACCCAAATCACTAAAGATTCCGTCTGAAATGTCCATACCCGCTTTTAAAAAACGGCTACACTTTGAGATAAATCTTTCTCTTAGTTCAATGTTTACAAACTTTGATTTCTTATGAAGCTTGCCCAAGTTCATCACTTTTTTAAGCTCTTTTGCGCTTCTGCCGACCACTCCGGTATGCGCTACAAGATAGCCTGTGCGCAACCCTTTTCGCAAAAGCGGTTTTTTCGCCTCGGAGATGATGGTTATAGTAATGTCAAGCTTGGTATTGCTTATGGTATCTCCGCCGATGATTTCTACACCATATTTTGCCGCACTCTCTAAAAAGCCTCTTGCCAATTCGCCTGCTTGCTCTTTTGTGATGCTCTTTGGCATAGCAACGCTTACAAGTGCATACTTTGGTTTTGCGTTCATGGCGATAGCATCGGAGACATTGACTGCCATGGCTTTGGCAGCTACCTGATAGTGGTTCATCCATGAACGTTTAAAATGTACATCTTCAAAAAAAGCATCTTTTGAGTAAACCATACCGCCAACAAGCGCACCGTCATCACCGATTTTTTTACTTTTAAATTGTTTTATAAAATAGTTTTCAAAATCCAAAACATCTCTTTAATAATCGAAATTATTTAATCTATGATAGAATAAGTGCCAATTATACCATTAATACAGGAGATTCCAATGAAGTACTCTATTAAAAGCGTCTTTAAAAATCTTTCACTCTTTCTTGTTTTTGCAGCAGTTTTTGCGGCTCTTGGTGTATTAGTCGCATTGGATCATACCACTAGCTATAAAAAAATCGACAATCTTGCAAACCAAAAATCCATAGCAGCAGATATTTTAAACCTCTCCAAAGAGAACTTAGAGCTATCTTTTATCCAGCTTCACGGCAAAACAACACAGCTGCTCTATGACACGGAAAAACTTCATACTCTTTATCAATATAGCATTATTGAAAGAGTGCTTCTCTCAACCTCAGAGGAGTATCTTAGTGATCTTAAAACGCTGGATGCCCTAAGAGCGGATTTCACAAAAAAAGCAGATGCCTACTTTAGCAGCACAAAAGACGAAGAGGTAAAAGCAGCAGAGCTAACCGTCAGTTTTGACTCTTTTAAAAGTCATATCAATGCAATTATGATTAAATCCATCTCTTATGATCAAGCAAAGTTCAACCTTCATAGACAAGTGACTTTTGTCGCTTTTATAATAGTTTTGTTCGCAGCTCTTTGGTTTAGAAAAAAACTTGCTCTGATATACAAAGATTTAGAACTTTTAAATAATCCAAACTTTGCAAATTATTCATTTTTCTCCCAAGAAGCAGGGGCTATCTCACTCAAAATAAAAAGAAAACCCCCTGCAACAGAAAACCCGACAATGCTTGATGCGGTAACCGGTATCAACAATCTCAAAGGGATGATAAACTCTTACTCTGAAAAAAAAGGGATAAAAGAGAGCAACTATACTTCAGTTACAGTTTTTGAGGTGGACAATTTTTCAAAAACAAACAAGCCCTACTCTCAGGAGCTCACTCAGTCTATACTTAAAAAAATTGCTTTTTCACTCTCTTTACACCAGCAAGCAACAGATGTCATAGCGCGAACAGAGTACAATCAATTTACGGTCATTCTTTCCCGCCCAAGCAAAGAGCAGCTTTTCAAAGATGCCAGCAGCATGCGTCAAGGTATTACAGAGCTTCAGGTAAGTTCTCCTGAGCTTGGGGAAATAGAGCTTTCACTCTGTGGCGGGCATGTCATCAAACCAAAAAATCTTTCACTTGAAGAGGCAATCAGACAAGCAAAGAAAATTTTACTTCATGCACAAAAAAATGGAAAAAATAGAATCTTTCAAGTAAAAGATGTAGCGCATAGCGAATTGTGAGAAGTATTTTCACACTTTGCCCATTTTTGCCACTCTAAAGTGAGACATTAAGTAACAGTCAGTTAAGAGAAATTTATTTTTTATTATACGCAAAGGCTAAAAAGAGTACAATCCCCCTTATTTTATTACTTTTAACAAAGGAAAGCTAATGGGTATTCCTATTTATACTTACGACGCAATTGTAGTTGGTGCGGGACTGGCTGGTTGCGCTGCCGCAAGAGAACTACAGGTTGCAGGAAAAAAAGTTGCCGTCATCACAAAGCTTCATCCGCTAAGAAGCCATTCTGGAGCTGCACAAGGCGGTATTAACGCTGCTTTAAGCGATAAAGACAGTGTTGAGCTTCACGAGTTTGATACAGTAAAGGGAAGTGACTATTTAGCTGATCAGGATGCTGTTGAGTTTATGTGTAAAAATGCACCTGAGACTATTCGCTGGGCTGAGAGAATGGGTGCAGCATTTAGCAGAAGCGCAGATGGCAAAATCGCTCAAAGACCTTTTGGCGGACAATCGTCTCCTCGTGCATGTTATGCAAAAGACAGAACGGGACTTACTCTGCTTCAGACGATTTACGAGCAAGCATTTCGCAGCGGCGTAAAGTTTTGGGATGAGTGGTATGTAAGTGATATCATCTATAAAGACGGCAAGGTATCCGGTGTTGTTGCCTTTAACATCAGAGATATGCAAGTGGCTATTTTCAACGCAAAGTCGGTAATGTTTGCAACAGGCGGATACGCAAGAAGCTACAAGATTAACTCAAATGCTCACGCAAACACGGGCGATGGTCTCTCTATCGTAGCAAGACACGGTCTTCCGCTTGAAGATATGGAGTTTGTTCAGTTTCACCCCTCAGGTCTTTCAGGAAACGGTGTTTTAATCTCTGAAGCGGCTCGCGGGGAAGGTGGACGTCTTTTCAACTCTCTTGGCGAGAGATTTATGGAAAAGTACGCTCCAAATGCAATGGAACTGGCTTCTAGAGACGTTGTAAGCCGTGCAATTTTAAATGAAATCAGAGAGGGTCGCGGTGTCGGTCCTAGAAAAGATGCGGTTTACATCGATGTCACGCATTTAGGAAAAGATTTGATTATGGAGAGATTGCCTGAGCTTCGTGATTTGGCACTGACTTTCTTAGGTCTTGATATGATAAAAGAGCCTATCCTTATCTCTGCTACTGCTCACTACTCTATGGGCGGTATTCCTGTAAATATAGCAGGAAATGTACGCAAAAACAACACAGAGTTCGTTGAAGGTTTCTATGCGGCAGGTGAGTGTTCATGCGTCTCCGTCCACGGAGCAAACCGCCTTGGTGCAAACTCCGTTCTTGAAGCACTCCTCTTTGGTCGTTATGTCGGCAAAACAATGGTGGCAGAGATAGATAGCATACCTCTTCGCCCTGCAACTGTTGAAGATGCCGCAACTGCACTCAAAGAGATAGCATTTGTGCTTAACAACAACGGCTCAGAGACGATTCCGGCTCTTAGAGAAGAGCTACAACAGTGCATGACTGCAAATGCAGGCGCATTTAGAACGGGAGAGACGCTCTCTATCGCCAGTGCAAAGATAAAAGAGCTTAGAGATAGATTTCAACATATCCGCATCAAAGACAAATCAAAAGTATTTAACACAGAGATGCAAGAGGCTATCGAGTTTGGGCACATGCTTGACTACTCGGCATTTATAGTAGAGAGCGCTATTGAGAGAAAAGAGAGCCGTGGAGCGCACTATAGAGAAGATTATCTTGCAAGAGATGATGAAAACTTCCTAAAACACACTATGGCATATATGGACAATGAGGGCAATATTTCTCTTGACTACATGGATGTCGTGCTTGGCAAACATGAACTTAAAGCAAGAAACTACTAAGGAGAAGATATGAGCGCAGAGAAAATTACTACACAAAAAGTTAACTTCAAAGTATTTCGCTTTAACGCCGATGCAGATTATCTACCGTACTATGAGAACTACACGCTGGATGTAACAAGCGAAGATGTAGTTTTAGATATTCTAAATAAAATCAAATGGGAGCATGACGGAAGTTTTTCATACCGCAGAAGCTGCCGCCACGGTATCTGTGGTGCATGTGCCATCAAAGTAAACGGTAGAAGCACTCTTGCATGTAAAGAGAGCATGACCACTATGATAGAGTACTTCGGAAACGAGATAACTCTTGAGCCGCTAAGCACAAAAAGAGCTGTTAAAGATATGATTATCGACAAGGGAGATTTTTGGGAAAAGCATGCGGCGGTTACTCCCTATCTTGTTGCCGACATAGACGAATGCCCATCATGTGAGAACTTAGTATCTCCGCACGATGCCGAAGAACTTGATGAAGCAGACCTTTGTATCCAATGCGGCGCATGTCACTACGCTTGCCCTGTTGTTGAGATAAACAGCGACTTCTTCGGACCTGCGGCGTTTGTAGCGGCTTATCGTTTTGAGTCTGATGTTCGCGATAGTGACGGCGAAAGACTTATCAATGTCAACGAAGAGAAACAAGGCGTTTGGGACTGTGCCAAGTGTTTTGAGTGTGCGGAAGTTTGTCCAAAAGATATCAACCCAATCAACAAAATCACCAAACTTCACCAGATGGCATTTCAAAGAGGTGTTGCAAAAAACAATGTTGCAACTCGCCATGCAGTCGGTTTCCTACACTCCATCAAAAAGAACGGCGTACTTGATGAGGGCGGCTTAGTACTTTACTCTGAGGGATTACATATCGTCAAGCACTTGCCTGTAGCACTTCAAATGTTTAGAAAAGGCAAAATTGTTCCTCCATGGGGTATTACAAAATCAGATAAACTTGATGAGATTCAAAAACTTATCAAATCATCATCAACAGTAAAGTTCTAGGAGTAAGAGATATGAAAAAACTAAAATATGCACTTTTTACGGGATGTACGGCAAAACAAAGCACTCCTGAACAGATGATGTCAACTATGGCGGTAGCTAGAAAACTAAACATTGAGATGATAGAGCTAACGGAGGCTTCATGCTGTGGAGCTTCTCACTTACAAGACTATGATGACTTTTTATCTCTTGTACTAAATGCTAGAAACATAGCTTATGCAGAAAAACACGGTCTTACAATGGTAACTATCTGTAATACATGTCAGCTAAATACCGCTATGACAAAACATAGACTAGACAAAAACCCTGAGCTAAAAGCAAGAGTAAACGAAAAACTTGCAGAAGTAGGACTTGAGTATAAAGGTACTTCAAATGTTATCCACTTTCTATATGCTATCATAGATGACTTCGGGCTTGATGAAATCAAAAAAATGGTTGTAAAACCTCTAAGCCAGTTCAACATAGCTCCGTTTTACGGATGTCACAATATCCGTCCATCAGAACTTCACGATGAGTCGCATAAAATGAGAGAAAATCCTTATAAGCCGACTTCTCTTGATGACCTTATCATAGCTTGTGGCGGTATGACTGTTGATTATGAAGAGAAAACAAAATGCTGCGGCTTCCATGTTGAGCTTCAAGCACCTAACACGGCAGCAGTTTTAACAGGTGCCGCTATAGCAGGTGCAACAGACAGCAATGCAGATATGATGGTAACACCTTGTCCTCTTTGTCATCTAAAACTTGACACTCAAACAAAAAGTGCTTCAAAAGCCATAGGGCGTGAAGTTGCACTTCCTGTTTTACATATGCAACAAATGGTTGGACTTGCTCTTGGATGCAGCCCTGAAGAACTTGGTCTAAAACACCATGTTACGGATGTGAATTTTATCTAATTTATGATTTTTGTATGCATTCCACCTCGGGGAGAGGTGGAACGAGGAAGTGTCTAAAATGGTGGTTGATACTTATTTTTTCCATTCATGGTATATTTTTTGCTTTTAAATACCAATATATTTTCTTAAAAGAGAACAGAAATGATAATTAACAATGCCACTAATGCTTATATGGCATATACTCCAACTCCAGAAAGAAAGTTTTTTGCTCAAGAAAATAGTCCTGTCGATTCATTAGCTTCAAGTTATACAACAGACACTGTTACTATTTCTAATGAGGCAAAAGCGGCGGCACAAGAACAGGAAATTCAGATCCGTCTTGATACCATTAAAACTAAGCCAATTATTCAGAGAACTAGTGAAGAAGTTAAATTTGTTAACACTAATGATAAATACCTTGCTAAAATAGCTGAAAAAGATCCACAAACACTTACAGCTGAAGAATTGGATTATCAGCAAAAAGCTGGTGGGTTCGTTAATACTATGGCTACTTTAAGTGCGAGTGAAAAAGCTCTTTACAATGAACTTGTTGCCAAAGGTGATTATGAAGCAGCAGCCGGGATAAATCTTATTGCTCTTTCTCGTACTGGAATGGAGGGACAGGAAGTCCAGCTTCCTAATGGCCAAAGTTTTAATCCAACAAATACAGAGATTACTGCCGAAAATATTAGAAAGTTTTTTCAACATATGTTTGTTGATTCTAGTGGTGAAATGAACCGCCGTTTTGAAGCTTTGGCAACATATTTGGATCAACATCCAAATGAAAAAGATGTCTAACATTCTTTTTGCAAAAATAAAATTATTTACTCGTTCCATCTCTCTCCTGAGGTAGAATGCATATATATACCCCATAGAACACATTAAGCCAAACCAAACTACAATACTCTTATGGGAAGAAGCAGATATAAAATATACGAAACGACACATCCGCATTTTGTAACATACACGGTGCTTCATTGGTTACCGCTCTTGACAAGACGAGATAATGATGAAAATAAAAGTAGATTACATACATAACAACCCTGTAAAAAGAGGCTATGTGGATGAAGCCATCCATTGGGGATACAGTAGTGCCAGGGATTATAGCGGTATGGTTGGATTGGTGGATATTGAGAAGTTGTGGTAAGGGAGATGTTGGATGAAAGTATGCATTCCACCTCGGGAGAGGTGGAACGAGGAAGCAGTAAGAATTTCCGGAATGTGGTCACGTTATGGAGAATAAAATTATATTGGGTGAGGAACAACATTTTTGCAAGTAACTATAGAATCTCTTTCTCAAAAAGATGAGAATGGTTTTAATAGCTTTTATGACATCTATAAGATTTCTTTTCCTGCAAGTGAACAAAAATCAAAAGAAGAACTTTTATCAATCCTAAACTCTAGCGATTATACAATTTTCACATCTAAGATTAGTAATGAAATAGTAGGTTTTTGTGTAATTTTTCATCCTGCAAGAGCCTCTTTTTATCTCTTGGAATATATGGCTATAAATGAAAGAAAAAGGGGGCTTGGTATAGGTTCAAAGCTTTTTTATGCTGCTGTTATGCAAACTTTTTCAAAACAAGGCATTAAGCCTGTAATTATAGAGATAGACTCTCCTGAAGAAACAAGCAATGAAAAAGATATAAGAGAAAAACGGGAACTTTTTTACAAAAGATTGGGATGTAGAAAAATTGAACCATTTGATTATATTTTACCGATAAAAAGTAGTCAAGTCGCACCACTTATGAAGCTTTTAGTGTATCATAGTGATATACAAAATATTTCAAAGTCACAACTTATGGAGTGGGTGGAGGATATTTATACGTTTGTTTACGGATGTACTAAAGATGATGAGAGGATTGATAAAATGTTCTCTAATACGCCAAAAATTTTAAAACTTATATAGGAGTGGTGGTATGGATATTTTTTTTAGCGAAGAATATACTGTATTGTGGGCAGCTATAAGCTCTATCATGGGTATCATAGCAACTATCATGGCTGTTTTTGCACTGCTTTATTCGATGCGAACATACAACAAAACTATGCAGATCGTTCACTACGGTGAAATAGATAAAATGTACTTTGAAATACTAAAAGAGGCTCTATCGAAACCTCATCTGGCAAGACAAAATATCATACGAACCGAAGAGCAAAATGTAGAGTATGATATTTATGCTTTTATAATATGGAATTTTTTGGAATCAATTTATGATAGATGTATGCTTGATGAAAATCTAAAAACGACATGGTTTCCGATTATAGAAGCAGAAAGGATTACGCATCTTGCATGGATACAGAATCCTCAAAACAGACTGAAATTTAAGGATTCATTTTTAAATTTTATAGATAGAAAATAGTTTTTCTTGTCACACCGTATTTAGAGGTGTCTTTTATACTTTGGGTCTAAATGCCTTTATAACATCTTCATTTGTCTCAATGTAAGGTCCTTCAATCAAATCTATACAGTACGGCACGGCAGGAAATACCGCGTCAAGACACTCTCTTATGGATTTTGGTTTTCCCGGCAGGTTTATGATAAGGCTTTTGCCTCTGATGCCTGCACTCTGGCGTGAGAGTATGGCTGTTGGTACATACTTTAGGCTTACCTGACGCATCAATTCGCCAAATCCCGGCATCATTTTTTGACATACATTTTCTGTTGCTTCAGGTGTTACATCTCTGAGTGCTGGTCCCGTTCCACCTGTGGTTACAACCAAACAGCACCCCTCTTTGTCACAAAGCTCTATCATGGTTTGCTCTATCATATCCTGCTCATCAGGGATACATCTGTAAACTATCTCAAACTCGCTTTTTAAATAATCTTTCATAGTGTCTTGAATGGCAACTCCCGATATATCTTCATAGATTCCCTTGCTTGCTCTGTCGCTTGCGGTTATTACGCCTATTTTTATTTGGCTCATCTCTTTCTCCTAATTTATTTGTAAAAAATGGTTTGCATCTTTCATGTATGTTACGGTTGCAACCTCTAAAAAAAACTCTCTTGCGCCCTCTGCGTCTATAACGGCATCTTTGCCGCCGAGGTAAACTTCTATTTTTACCCCTTTTTGTGCAAGATTTTTTAGCTCATCTATATTCCAGTTAAAATAAAGTAGCTCTTCTAACTCTTCAACACTATTTTCCTTGTGTTCTACACTCTTTCTTTGATATGGTAAAAAACATGATTTTATAAATTCAATTAAGTATAAATCTCTACTTTTTCTATAGCCTAAAAGTTGGAGTTTTTTAAACTTCTCCTCTTTTGTCTGAAAAAATGCAGGGGAAAAGAGCTGAAGAGTATCTACTCTTTTCTCAAATACCAACTGCTCTTTTGCATACTCAAAAGCTTTGATAGCTCCATAGCTAAAACCGCAAACAGTGTAGTCGGAGCGATTTATGTACGCATCAAAAAAGTGCTCATCACCTTTGAGAGAAAACCCGCTATAAAATCGCATCCAACCTCTTTTTCACATCTGCTTTTGTGATGCTCTCCCTCTCGTTTAAAACGCTCTCCACCTCCGCCATAACACTTTGTAGAGACTCTAAGAGTTCTCTTGTCTGCGTGTAGAGTTTTTGCATCAAAATCTCTTTTTCGTTTTGGCTTGCCATGAGCGAAGAACCCATGCCGTACTCTGTTATCATCTTCTCGACTATCTCTTTTGCCTCATCCAAATCACCCTTGGCACTGCTTGCGTGTTCATGGTATCTGATGGCGCATGCAACGACACCCGCCAAGAGCATTTTTACTCTTGATTCTAGCTCATGTTGCAAAAGAGGCTCATCGGTTGCGGGAGTTAGTTTTTCATTTGAGAGAAGCAGTTTTTCAAAAGGAAGGTCAAAGTATGTAGCACAGATAACTTTTGCGGCTTGGTATGTAACACGGTACTCTTTTTGTTTCGGGCTAAGAATCTGGAGCTTCTTTTTACCAAACATAACCTTGTCTTTGACCTGATGAAAATGCTCAATCGTCACTTGAAAGTCATGTTGTCTGATGGCAAGAAGCGACGCTTCATTTACAAGTGCCGCTAAAGATGCGCCGTTAAATCCGACTGTCATATTTGCGATACTGTTTACATCAACATTATGAGGCACTTTTTCTAAGTATTTTGACAAGATAAGCGCTCTCTCCTTGTTTGTCGGGAGTTCCACAAAGATACGTCTGTCAAATCTTCCCGCACGCAAAAGTGCAGAGTCTAAAACATCTATCTTGTTTGTTGCGGCGATAACTATAACCCCGCTTGAGTTTTCAAAACCGTCCATCTCCGTTAAGAGCTGATTGAGCGTTGCTTCTCTCTCGTCATTTCTCTGTCCGTCTCTTTTTTTACCGACTGCATCTATCTCATCGATAAAGATGATGGATGGCGAGTTGTTTTTTGCGGCAACAAAGAGCTCATGCACCCTTTTTGCGCCCATTCCGACATAAATCTGCACAAACGAAGCACCGCTTTGGTAGTAAAACGGCACACCTGCGGCATTTGCAACCGCTTTTGCTATCATGGTTTTACCGACCCCCGGAGGACCTACCAAAAGTACGCCGCGCGGCATTCTTGCACCGAAACTTTTATATCGTTTAGGTTTTTTCATAAAGTCGATTATCTCTTCAAGTTCGCTTTTTACATCACTGATGCCGCCGATATCTTCAAATGTAATATCGCTTTTTATAGACTCTATGGGTGTTGCATGCTCTGAGGCGTAGTGCCCTCTTGTCTCTTTTGCCTCTTGTGTTTTCAAAGTTCTGTTTTTTTGAAACCACCTGTAAAAAAGTGCTCCAAAACCCAAAAAAAGAACCAAAAACAGAAGATAGACAATGATGCTAGAACTGTTTTTTACTTTCACTTCATACTCAACAAACATCTTTGGCGAAACTTGAGAAGCTGCAATTTTGTAAAGCTCTTTTTCGGTTTTGAGATAGACATACTCCTGCGTTGCTACAACGCTTTTGACACTGTGATTTTCTAAAATCTTTGTTGCCTCTTTGAGCGTGATAGGCTCCGCATTATCCCGTAACAACGCAAAAAGAACAAGTACAATAACCAAAAAAGCCGATACATAAAGAACAATTCTGTTTGTCTTAGACTCTAGCATAATTTGCATCCTCTTTGGCTTCATACGAACCAATATCAATCCAGTTTCCGACAAGATCCTCTTGCGAATGAATCATTATCTTGTTGAAATGTTGGTCGTATCCTATAAAATAGTCATCTTTTTGGCTCTCCACGAGAACGCGAAGATCCCCGCCAAAAGCTCTTCTAAAAGCAAAGTTTTTTTCTGCCACGATATTTTCCAGCTCATGCAGTCTCTCTTTTGCCATCTTGCCGCTCACCTCCGGCTTCATCACGGCCGATGGCGTGCCGTCTCGTTTTGAGTAGGTAAATGCGTGCAGATGAGTAAGTGGAAGTTCTCGCACATTGCGCATCGCCTCTTCCCATAATTCTACGCTCTCCCCCGGATGCCCTGTGATAAAATCAGTCCCTATGGCAAATCCTTTGCTTGAGAGCAGTTCAAAGAGTTCTCTGTCCTGCTTATAAACATTTCGTCTGTTCATGTATCTTAGCATCTGCGGCGATGTGTGCTGAAGTGCAATGTGCAGATGTCGTTCCAGCCACGGTTCATCCAAAATCTCTTTGAACTCATCACTGATTTGAATCGGCTCAACGCTTCCAAGTCTGATGCGTCTCACACCTCGAATCTGAGAGATTTTTTTCATAAGCGAGGCAATAGAGCTTCCCGTTTTTTGCCCGTAACTTCCGACATTTGTTCCAGTGAGAATAAACTCTCCAAATCCGTTTGCGCCAAGTCTGCGGATTTGTTCTAAAATCTTCTCCTCATCCATACTTCGTGCATCTCCACGCACATAAGGAATGATGCAGTATGAACAGCGAAAGTTGCACCCCTCCTGAATCTTTATAAACGCCCTGCTTTTACCGATAAAATCATCCACTACACTCTCGTCTATGTGATTCAAATCCCCGGGTTCATAAAAAGGTTCTTCACGGCTGAGCATCGTGTCGATTTTGAGCTTTTCGCTCTGCCCAAAAACACCTGCAACACGCCCCTGTTCCAAGAGTTTTTCTCCTTTGGTATGCGCACCGCACCCTGTGAGAAATATCTTTGCACCGCCGCTGTTTTCTACATGAGAGATGTAGGAGCGGACATGCGAATCGGCACCGTTGGTAACCGTGCATGAGTTGACTACGACTATGTCGGCTTCATTTTCATCCTCGGTAATGTCATACTCCTGCATCGCACTCATCATAACCTGAGAATCATAAAGGTTGGTTCTGCATCCAAATGTTTTAAAATATACTTTTTGTTTCATTTATATCACCTCTTGCGGTGCGAAGGGCGGAGTTTTTTTCGCACTCTCTTCCAGATGAAGCATCTGTGTCGGATATGCTATAGTTATATCGTCTTCTGCCAAAAAAGCATCTATGATTTCTGTTGATATAGAACTTCTCAGCGTAAGCGTCGCATAAGCGTTTGTAAGATACCAAGCACTAATAGTGATACCGTTTGGAGCGATAAAAGAGAAGATGCGAGGATCGACATTGCTATTTTTAAGACTGTAGTTGCTTCTTAATCTGTTGAGCTGTTTTCTTGTGATATCCGTATATCCTTTTGAAAACTTCTTTGTTATCTCTTTTACCAAATGCATCGCTTTTTTATGGTTGGAATCATACGTAATGGTTATATCTATCCCATCCCATACGGTTTTGAGAGAGCTGTGGGTGTAGTTGGCTATCATTCTTGTAAAAATATAGTTGTTTGGAACAAAGATAATTCTTCCTGCACGTCTGTTTTCTAAAACTGTTGTCAAAGTGACATCTTCTAGCATAGTCATACGTAAAAGAGAGATATCCATAACATCGCCCACATAAACCTGTCCATCCATATCGACACGGATTCTGTCCCCAACATGAATACTGCCGCCAAAAACGATAACAAGCCAACCAAGTATGCTCATAAACCAGTCTTTCATGGCAATAGCGATACCCGCAGAAGCAAATCCCAAGATAGTAACCAAGTAGCTTACATTTTCTATATAGTTAAAAAATAGGATGAGAATAATGAGTGTAAAATTACCAAATGTAATAAATTTGTTTGCCATATAAAAGCGTTCATTGTCGGTAATATACTTTTTGATAATAAGTTTTAGTAAAAAAAAGATGAGGAAAACAAAAAGAACAATAACACTAATCTTGACAAGTTTTAACATCTGAGACTCTATCTCTTTATTGATATTTATCTCTATAATGTCTAGTCTCTTTTCATACACATCAACCGTAACATTCATGGTATCAAGAGCCGATTCAAATCTCTCAAGCTGCTTTAGTTTCAAATCAAACTGCTCTTTACGTGTATGTTCTGTATCTATAGCTTCCAATTGTGTATAGATATTTATCTCTGAACGTAAAAGCCCCACTAAAGTATTAAGCTCCTCTTTTTTTGCAATATACTCTTTAAACCCTTCATTGAGTGTTTTTATAAGTGAAATACCCATAAAAATATCCAAAGGATTAGTAACTGACGGCACTTCGTCTATATTTGGCGGCGTGATAAGATTTGAAAATGGAGAGCTGTCTTTTTTCTTCAACTTCTCAATCTGTGAAGTTAAAATTTTCTCACGTGCTATAAGCGCACTAAGCTCATCTGTTTCACTAAGCGATTTATCTCGCTTTTTTTGAAGGTAGTTGATTCTTTCAACTATCTTATCAAGGCTCTCTCGCACATCCAAAGAAGTAAGATATGATGCATAACTCTTTATCCATACACTCTCTTTTTTTGCAATATTTTCTTCTATAGTTTTTAATTCAAAAAGAAGCTGTACAATCCTCTCTTTTTTTGCGCTTTCCTCGGCGGCTTTAATACGCTCTATCTCTTCTGGAGTTTGAACTTGTTTTGTTTGCTCTGCAAGTGCTTGAGAAAAAAAGAGTATTGCAGTGATAAGCAGATAAAAAAATATTTTTTGCATTTACTCTTTTCCAAATTTATTTAAAACACACATTATAGTCCCGACATCAACTTTATCGGTAATAACAACATCACCGATTCCAAGAGGAAGAATAAAAGTGATGGCGGCATCAGAGCTTTTTTTATCCAAAAAGAATGCTTCATAAAACTTTCTTACATCATTTATGGTGTATGTCGTAGGCAAATCATACTTTTGTAAAAGCGCTTTAACACGGGCAACCTCTTTTTCGTTCATGTAGCCCATCTTCAGAGCCATCTCATTTGCCATTACCATACCTATGGCAACTGCCTCACCATGAAGATACTCTTTGTACGCAGTCTCATTTTCTATGACATGCCCAAAGGTGTGTCCGTAGTTTAGAGCGGCACGAAGTCCCTGCTCTTTTTCGTCTTGGCTTACCACATCGGCTTTTGTCTGGACAGATTGTCTAATCGCATCTTGAAGTATCTCCGGATTACTTAAATCTGCACGCTCCAAAAACTCAAAGAACTCTTTGTTAAAAGTAACCGCCATTTTTACTATCTCCGCAACTCCGGCGCCAAACTCTCTTGCAGGAAGTGTCGTCAAAAAATATGGGTCTATGTAAACCGCTTTTGGCTGATGAAATGCCCCGACAAGATTTTTTCCGTATCTGTTGTTGAAGCCTGTTTTTCCACCCACACTCGCATCCACCTGAGAGAGAAGTGTCGTTGGTATCTGAACAAAGTCAATCCCTCTTTGGTAGATACTGGCAGCATACCCTGTCATATCGCCAACAACACCGCCCCCAAAAGCAATAAGAAGAGATTTTCGGTTAAAACGGTGTTCAAAGAGTGAGTCTAAAATAGCATCGATACTCTCTTGGTTTTTATACTCCTCTCCGTCTTGAAGTGTGATAACATGAAGCTCTTTTGCACTGATTTTGCCAAGAAGATACTCTAAGTGCAAAGCGGAGATTGTTGTATTTGTTACAACTGCGACTTTTGTATCAAAATGTAGTTTTGGGAGGGTGTCTATGGTTATGTCGTAGGAATCATCAACAACTTTTTTAAGCTCTATATGTACTTGCATTCTTTATCCAAAAAATAAATTTTAAAAATGGATATATGATACTTTAAAAACAATAAAAAGTGGCTAAATATGGATTTTAGCAGCTTAAATGATACGATAAAAAAGGCGTTTTGAACTGTTTTCGTGTGCAAGCAGCAGTTTGCGCAACTCTGTAAATACTTTTGTATAGTATGTATTCCCGACTGCTGCACCGTTGTATGCATTGATGGCTTTATCGTTTGAGCGATGTTTTTTGTAACATTCCCATAAAATACCTGCCGCAACACTTAGATTTATATTTTCATTTAAAAGCGCACTAAGCGGTATTTTCAACTTTGAGAGCATCTCTTTATGCATGTTGTTTATCTGCATCAACCCTATATCAAAACTCGGATAGCGGTTTTGGTCTAAAAAATCAACAACACCCTTAGCCTCGGCACTGTTTTTACTGTCAATTTCTACTACTTTTGAATATATTTTATAAGAGATGTTTCTGCTTTGAAGCATTGAGTAGAGCTTCTGCTCTTGAGGTTTTGTCAATTTTTTGTAGTTTACGGAGATGATAAGCGGTCGAACATTGCTCTCAACTTTTGAGATGGCATAAAGCAGTCTTGGCTCTATACCATAAGCCTCGCCCGTACGAATCCACATATTTGTAACAGCATGTGCACCGACAGACAAAAGCATCAATAACCAAAAAACTCTCTTCATTAACACCTATCCCTCGCTCAAAAAACTATTTTTTTTCGCCTAAAGCAAAAGGTGTTCCTATTTTTATATCTGCACTGGAATAAAAATCTGATGGTGATTGTCAAGCTTAAAATAGAGTCTTTCGCTGTCGGTTGAAAAAATAGAGTAGAAATTTTTAACTGTCAACTTTTTTGTAAAAGGCAAAATCTGAATAAAATCATCCTTGTGATTGAGTTTTTTAATAGGATTTTCACTATCTTTGATAATCTTTACACTCTTGGAAAAGATAGCAGAAAGGTTTGTGTAGTGTTCTACAACCTGCTCTTTTGCGTCCTGAGCCTCATTAGTATAGTTATAAAGCTCTATATTAAGATTCATCTTCTCTGAAATATCGAAAATCGTAGATGAAATCTTCTCTAAATCACGGTTTTCTCCCAGTATGATAGAAGCATCCTTAACTAAAGAGAAATTTTTCTCTGCAATTTTAAGTACAGGTATATGTGCATCATAGAACATTGAACGCATTTTATGATTTTCAAATATCTCATTTGGAACAATAACAAGCCCGACATGATAGCTTTTTATATCATTAAAAAAGGAGCTCACTAGCCCTTTTGCATTATAGTTGATATCTACAATGACATTTTGCGAGCGGTACTCTTTGATTTTCCAAAGTAGCTCAAAATTGCTTGGGTTAACAACCTTAATAATGAGCGTACGTCCGAATTTTTGATGTGCAAAGATGGCTCTTGAAATAAACTTTTCTACTTTTTTGTGATTAAGCAGATCCATATCTAAGTAAATATATATATTTGACCCAAAAGGCTCCGGAAACTGCCCAAGCTCTCTTTTTATGGCTCTATAAACTGACTTGAGAACCTCAGGGTCACCAACCATTACCAAAAGGTCGTTTGGCTGAATCATCCTTCGGCGGTTTGGCATGATAAGCTTTCTGTTTCTGTAAATAGCAACAATTCGCCACTCTTTTTGCTCTATAACCCCGATATGTTTGTAAACAAAAGAGCTTCCAAAAGGAACAAGAACTTCCATTATTTCACCCTCTCCGATACCGACATTTTGTGCGATAACAGGAACATTCGGAAGATAATCAAGCATTCTTGAAGAGAGAATCTGTTTTGAGTTAATCATAACTATATTGGAATCTTCATTTTTGAGTTTCCATTTGTTAAGCACTATAATACGAAGCTGTTTTTTGATGCTTCTTATATTTTTGATGGTATTTTCGACATCCATAGGATTGTCCATAAGTATCATTACCTGTGCAAACTCCATTTTAAGAAGGTTTGCAAGCTTATAGAGGCTTGTAGGATCAAACTCATAAAATTTAAAACGTGCAGGATTGGCATTTGGAAATTTTTTGGCTTTTGTTTGAACTATATAATATATGTTTTCACTTGTATAAGCATCAATAACTCTATTTATAAAATGCTCGGCAGTTTCGCCTTCGCTAATAATCAATATTTTTTTCATACTCTATCTTTTCTTTGTAAGTTTTACGCCCATCTCTGCATGGTGCGTATAAGGAAACTGGTCAAAAAGCGCCATATCGCAAACAGTATGTGTTTGACACAAAATAGCCAAATCTCTAGCCAATGTTTCAGGATTGCATGAGATATAGATGATGTTTTCATAGCGTGCGGCAAACTTGCAAGTATCCTCATCCATACCGCTTCTTGGCGGGTCAACAAAGATGGTATGAATATCATAAGAGTCTAATTCTATCTCTCTCATTCTGTTAAAAACTCTTACGCCGTCAAGTGCTTGCACAAACTCTTCAACACCCATGCGCACGAACTCTATATTGGTAACGCTGTTTAAGAGCATATTTGTTTTTGCGGCGTTGATGGATGCTTTGGAAATCTCCGTTGCCAAAACTTTACGAAATTTTTTCGCAAAAGGAATCGTAAAATTACCGGCACCGCAATAGAGTTCAAGCAAATCGCCTGAAGTATCTGATAGGTTTTTCAAAACCCAGCCAATCATCTGCTCGTTTACAGGAGAATTTGGCTGTGTAAAGCTGTTTTCGATGTAGCAAAATCTAAACTCTTCTTGTGCAACATTCAAAATCTCCGTCACATAATCCTGCCCGATTACTACTTTTTGACCTCTGCTTCGACCTATGAGGTATATGCCAAGCTCTTTTGCAATCTCTGCTGCACTCTGGTTCCAAGCGGCATCCAGTGTTCTGTGATAGAGAAGCGAGACTACAATTTCACCGCTGCTTGAGCTTAAAAAGTCTGCGCCAAAGAGTTTAAAACCCATACTTTTTTCTTGAATCTTCTCTAAAAGCTTTGGCATAAGAGTGAAGATAAATGTGCTTACCTGTGGGCACTCATCTATAAAAACAACGCCGTTTTTGTCTGCATTGTTCATGGCATAAAAAATCTCTTCTCCCTCATGCCATATCTTAAACTCACTTCTTGAGCGGTAGTTGCTCTTTGGAGACTCAAAAACAGAAAATGCCCCGCTAAAAAAAGGTTGAAATCTCTCCTGATTGAGAGTGACTTTTGCACTGAGCTGTGCTTCATATCCGCCTTCATAAACCACACATGCACCACATCTGCCAAAATATTTACAATCCATAAAACTACCTAACTATTTGATTGAGGCTATAAGATTGCCGATAAGCAGATTCCAGCCATCAATAAGGATAAAAACAAGTATCTTGAAAGGAAGCGCAATCATAACAGGCGGCAGCATCATCATACCCATCGACATCAAGATGGATGCGACCACCATATCAATGACCAAAAATGGCAAAAAGAGTAAAAACCCTATCTCAAATGCAGTTTTTAATTCACTTATGACAAAAGCGGGAATAACGATAGAGAGAGGAACTTCCGCAACCGATGCGGGATTTTCCATCTTTCTAATACGTAAAAAAAGAGCCAAATCTTTCTCTCTTGTGTTTCTTATCATAAAGTTTTTAAAAGGGAGTGCTGTTTTGTCAAATGCCTCTTCATACCCGATTTTTTGCTCTATGTAAGGCTTAATTCCATCTTCATACGCCTTTACACCCACCGGTTCCATAACAAAAAAAGTAAGTATCATACCAAGCATAACCAAAAGCTGTGTCGGTGGGACCTGCTGCGTTCCCAGTGCTTGGCGCAAAAAACCAAAAACGATAACAAATCTTGTAAATGTAGTCATTACCAACACTAAGCTAGGTGCCAAGAAAAGAAGCGTTAAAAGTACAAGAACATTTAAAGAGCTGACAAGCTGCTGTGGAGAGTTAGGGGCCGATAGCTCAAAATTCATTGTAGGGATAGGAGGATTTTGCGCCCCCAAAAGTGAGACTCCACAAAAAAAAGAGAAAAGAAGCAAAAGTCTTAGCATTATCGGCTTACTGCCTTATCTAAAACTGTCTGCTGCACCTTTGGTTTGTCTTTCAAAGAACCGCCGATAAAATGAATTTCCACCCTGCGGTTCTGTTCTCTACCGCTCTCGGTTGCGTTTGTAGCTTTTGCTGAAAACTCTGCATAACCGGCTGCACTCAAGCGTTTTGGATCAACACCGTCTAAAATCAACTCTTGTAAAACTGCAATTGCACGTGCAGAGGAAAGCTCCCAATTGTCTTTATATGGACTTCTTGCATCAGGACCTCGATCGTCCGTATGTCCGCGTACACTGACAACTGTCTCACTTGGAAGCTCGCCTATAATAAGCGCGATACGCTTAAGAAAAAGAAGCATATCCTCATTTTGGATTGTTGCACTTCCGGATTTAAAAAGCAACGACGCAGGAAGTTCAATTGCAAATCCATCTTGAGCTTCCTGCAAAGATACCGTAGGTCCTGCACCCTGCCCTACATCTTGCATCTCATTAAGTTCTTTAATGGCTTCGGTTACTCTGTTTACTTGCTCGGTAGTCTCTTCTTGAGCTTCTATGGGAGTTGCTGATTGTTGCATTTTTTTTGAAACTTCCGTTTGGATTCCACCCTCTAAAACACTCATAGCACCGGCAAGTGAACCAATAGCCTCGGAGACTTTTTTTGCATCCATACTTGACATAGAGAGAAGCAAAACGAAAAAGCACAGAAGCAGAGACATCAAGTCCCCAAAAGCTGCGAGCCACTCCGGCATACATGTCGGACATTCAGGACATTTATTTTTTGCCATTAGTTAAACTGACTCACACGTTCATTTGGCGCAAGGTAGCTCAAAAGTTTTGCTTCTAATGCTCTTGGCGCATCACCGGACTGAATAGACATAATTCCCGTTATAATCATCTCTTTAACAAGTGCCTCATCATCATTTCTAATTCCCAAAATATTTGCTATTGGACCACCAAATATATTTCCTATCATTGCTCCGTACATGGTGGTAAGGAGCGCAACTGCCATGGAAGGACCGATGGCTGAAGGGTCTGCCATATTCATAAGCATCGCAACAAGACCTATAAGCGTTCCAATCATCCCCATCGCTCCGGCAAGACCTGACCACTGGCTAAAAATAGCGGCATTGCCCTTATGACGGGTGCTTGTCTGTTCCATCTCAATTTCAAGCAGTTCTCTTATACTGTCAGGCTCATTTCCATCAATCGCCATCGAAAGCCCTTTTTTTAAAAAAGCATTTGGTTCATTGTTGACTTCACTCTCTAATGCCAAGATACCGTCTTTTCTTGCTTTTGTCGCAAAACCCACAAGTTTTTTGATTAACTCCATTCTATCTTCTTGCGGAGGTTTGATAGCTATCATGAAAATTTTAACAAATGATTTCATTTGCGCAGGTTTAAAAGAGACCATTAAAGCACCGATACTTCCGCCGACAACAATCAAGACAGATGGAATGTCGATATAAGGACCTATCCCGACACCCATCGCCATAGAAGCAACTAGAAGCACTAAAATCAAAACAAGACCGATAACCGTACCTAAATCCATTCAAATACCTTACGACAAAATATCGTGCTTATAATACCACAAAAATAGTAGCCCCATCATTAAAAACATTTTAATTTAAAATATACGCACTACAAGATATAATTTTGCCAATTTACAACAAAGAGTTTTTATGAACAAAAGCAGCATCAGCATCGTTATCTTAGCGGCAGGGAAAGGGAGCCGTATGAAGTCTCCCAAAGCAAAAGTTTTGCACACGCTCTGCGGCAAAGAGATGCTTTACTACATTATCAAAACTTCACGCCTGATAAGCGATGATGTCACGGTTGTTGTCGCACATCAAAAAGAGGCTGTTATGGAGCAGATGAAGCGTTATTTTGATGACGTAAATTTTGTAGAACAAGATGCACAGAACTTTCCCGGAACCGGCGGCGCTATGAAAAACATCTCGGTAAAAAATGAAAAAGTTTTGGTTTTAAACGGAGATATGCCGCTTGTTACGCCAAAATCACTTGAAGGATTTTTGGAGAATGAGAGCGAGATTGTCATGTCAATTTTTGATTTGCAAAATCCGGATGGTTATGGGCGTGTAATCATTCAAAACGGGCATGTTGTAAAAATAGTAGAGCAAAAAGATGCTTCCGCTGCAGAGCTTAATGTCTCAACCGTCAATGCCGGAATCTATGCGTTCTCAAAAAAAGTGCTTGACAAGTACATCCCGCTTCTTGATAACAACAATGCCCAAAAAGAGTACTACCTCACTGACGTGATTTCTATGGCGAGAGCTGATGCACTAAATATCACTCCGCTACTTGTAGATGAGGAGCATTTCAAGGGGGTAAACTCCAAAAAAGATTTGTCGGATGCTGAGATAATTATGCAGGAGCGTATCAAGACTTCACTTATGGATAGCGGCGTGATTATGCAACTTCCATCCACTATCTATGTTGAAGAAGGTGTAGTTTTTGAGGGAGAGTGTATCGTTGAAAACGGGTGCCGCATAACCGGCAATTCACGCATCATCAACTCTCATATAAAAGCACACAGCGTTGTAGAAGACAGCATAGTCAAGAACTCCGATGTTGGACCGATAGCGCATCTACGCCCCGCTTCAAACATAGAAGACACCCATATAGGAAATTTTGTCGAGGTAAAAAAATCTACTCTCAGAGGTGTGAAAGCCGGACATCTTAGCTATATAGGAGATGCAAAGGTTGATGAGGGAACAAATATAGGAGCCGGAGTAATCACTTGTAACTATGATGGCATAAAAAAATATGAGACTCTAATCGGAAAAAATGTATTTGTAGGAAGCGACAGCCAACTTGTAGCACCTCTCATCATCGAAGATGATGTTATGATAGCAGCAGGAACAACCGTAACAAGCGGCACAATTAAAAAAGGCTCGCTTGCCATCAGCCGCACAAAGATAAGAACGATTGAGGACTTTTTTTATAAATTTTTTAAGAAGTAGAACTTTCCCCTATCAGCGGGGATAGTTCTTATTAAGAGTTTAAAACCTTATCAAGAGCTTTTTCGTAACTCTCCATATCAAGCCCAAACTCTTCAATAGTCTCTTTTGCTATAGCAATCGATGCTTCCGTTATTTCACCGTTTGGAAGCACGGTCTCTCTGATGGCTTTTAACTCTGCCGCCATCTCTCTCTCATCATCTATAGTACCCTCAGGATCATCACTATAGCGGATGATATGTATGATTTCCGGGTCAAGCTGCCAGTTGTTAAAAAGTGTCGCTGTTACATCTGTTGTTTGCATTCCGCAAGCATTTTTTTCTGCACGCGCAATATCTTTTGCATCGCCGATAGCCTCTTTAACCATCCCTGCT
Source organism: Sulfurimonas sp. (assembly GCF_028694605.1). Taxonomy (GTDB): domain Bacteria; phylum Campylobacterota; class Campylobacteria; order Campylobacterales; family Sulfurimonadaceae; genus Sulfurimonas. The sequence goes on from NZ_JAQVKP010000016.1 coordinate 28,942, forward strand.
TTTCCATCTTCTATAATCGTTTTGCTGATGATTACCCGCCCCAAATCAACCAAAAATGCAGCCGGTGCCATTACTCCCAACCGTTTTGGCTGGCGGCGAATAAGCCAGTTTATAGCAAGAGCCAACTGTCTCTCACAGGCATAAGCAAACTGCTCTTTTGTCATTCCGTATGGGGAGAGGTCTATCTTAAAGCTCGCGTTAACAGCGCTGTTTAAGACAAACGCCCTAATTGCATCTTTACCAAGCAGAGATACCGCCAACTTTACACTATTGACAGTTCTTGATATCCCATACATCGGAGAATTTGCAATGCGCAATATATCTGCCGTTAAAATCGGGTCTTTTTCTATAGCTTTTTGCATATCTTCAAATGTCGCATTTTCATCTCTATAGATTCTCTCAACATCCTGTACGGACTCAGGAAGCGGTGGAATTGCTTCAATATTTTTAATAAGTGTTTTTGTCATCACATTTACCTTGGTTTGGTTTTGTATCGTCGCCACAATTCTAGTACATTTCTTTTCATAAGTTGAAGAAATATAACTATATTTGAAATTTTAATAAATGCTGTATATTTTGGTAACAATTGGAGGAAAAACAGTGAGAGGCAAGACGCAAAAAATGCGTCTTACTGAAGTTTTATAAATGCGTCACTTAGAGCAATAGAGACTTTTTTCGTAGCATTTTTAAGCAGTGTACGCTTATCGCCCTCTGCGTCACCCTCTGGTTTGATACCCAAAATCTTTGATTTGTCGATAACAATCTCACTTTTTGCATTTGCTGAAGCTCTGTTTCCGTTGTTGCGTGCTTGAAGAGTAATCATCATCATCAGACGCTCTTTTTCAACAGTCTTAAAGATATTTTCTTCACTTTTCTCTTTGTCTTGAGAAAGACTTACTTTTGTATCCAACAAATAATCGTTTTTGGATGGCAGCGTGTGTACACCATCTACTTTTGCAGTAGAAACGACAAAACAGTTTGTCTCTTTGAGTGCATTAACAAGTGCGATTGTAAACTCTTCGGGAGTAACGTTAAATGTTTGCGCATTGTTTTCAATATCCAGCGCATTGACATGGAGTGTTGCCATACTTTTTGTACACAATCCCATATTGTCGATAAATAAAACACTTTGCTTATCCACACACCCAACAAAAAACAGAAGCAACAACAAAGCGGAGAGAACTTTTTTCATTTCAGAATCCTTTTTTTTGATTTAGTCATATCCGGCATTATACCAAACTTGACAAACTTCTTATTATCAAATTATAATGGGCAATGAAAGAATTTTGAGGAGTACCTATGTGCAAAGATGCTGTTGTATTTGACAATAAACCAAAAGGCGTGACGCTGGATGCGTGGATTCCGTACTATATCTGTACGTGCGGCAGGAGTGAAAATGGAGTTTTTTGCGATGGGAAACATGAAGGGACTTCTTGTTTGCCTAAAAAAGTAACAGTTGAAAAAACCAAACAGTATCATATCTGCATGTGTAAAACAAGCAAAAATTTCCCTTTTTGTGACGGAACACACTCTCTTTACGCTGATGACGATGTTGGAAAAAACGTGAAAATAATCGCGGAAACAGAGTAGCCTTTAGGCTACTCTACGATAAAGCTTTTTTGCTTAAGAATGTTGAATTTTTGCAGCTCTTTGTGCTCTGCAATGTTAAGTTTTTCGGCAGTTTTTGACGTTACGATATAGTATCCGAGCTGTACTTCAACTTTATCGCCTTTTTTAAGTGCATCCGTATATGAAATAATCTTCTTCTCATTTGCCTTAATCATCGTATCTGTAACAATCTGGTTTGCAAGCCATGGCATGGATGGACCATTTTCGTTTCCTAAAGCACGTACAAAAGAGTGTGACATAAGTGAAGTTGCTTTAGATCCGTTTATAAGATTTACACGCAACTCCACAACACGCATAGGATGAAGCATCAAGTTGTGCGGTGCTTTGTTGTTGATAACTACATCAAAACCGCTGCTCCTTTTGTTCAACTCGATATCAACATATTTTGAGAGCATCTCAGGATTTTTATGTGTACCTGCAAAGCCGTGATACGCATGGTCTTGGCTCTGTCTAATAGTTGTTGCCGTTCCCTGCACTATTGGCATATGACAAGTAATACAGTTCTCCTCTTTTTTTTGTACACCCTCTTTGCCTGTTTCACATACTGTTAATTGCGCCGCATTTTGTCTATGAGAGTGACAACCCATACACATCTGACCGTTGTAAAACTTCTCGTTTGTATAGTCTATATTATGATAAGGAGAACCGACACTTGTCGTACTCATGCCAAACCAAGAACTCTCTTTTTTGTAAACAACCTTCTCTTTTTCACGTCCTGCTTCCGCAGAATAAAATGTTTTTGGGTCGCTTCCGTAAATATTTTTGTTTTTAGCAGCATGTTCCTCAACATCTTTGATAGTGTGACAACTCGCACATGTCACGCCATTTTTTATTTCATCTTCGTTTTTAGCTAAGGGTGCATGACACTCTTTGCAATTGTAATCGCCTTTTTCTTTGAGTGGATGCAAATCCCAAGCCCCTTTATGAATAGGGTCTTTATAGTATGTAGAACTTGCGTGCATAGAGCCTTCAAACTCATCTACGATTTGCGGGTGACACTTTTTGCATGTCTCTGTTTCACTCTGTGCAAACAGAAGTGACGACAATACAGCTGCCAAAAACAACATCTTTTTCATATAAACTTTCCTTTTAATTATTATAAGATGAAATTCTAACATATAAAATGGCTTTCAAATTGATTTATATCAATTGGTCAAAAATAAAACAATAAGATTTTTCCTGCTAAAATATCCCTTTTAATGTTTCAAACAAGGTTTTCTATGCTTATTCCATCCAATCTGCTTCAGGGTAAAAAGATACTTTTGGGAGTGAGTGGTTCTATCGCTCTGTATAAATCTCTTGAACTTGTACGGCTCTTTGCAAAGGCGGGGGCAGAGGTAAAAGTGGTGATGAGCGAGGCTTCAAAGAAGTTTATAACTCCGCTTAGTTTTGAGACACTCAGTACAAACCAAGTGCTAGATGATTTCAACGAATCATGGACAAATGCACATAACCACATAAAAGCAACCGAGTGGGCAGACCTTTTGGTCATAGCTCCCGCAACGGCAAACACCATAGCAAAATTGGCAAATGCGATAGCTGACAATATGCTCTTGCAGTGCGCTTTAGCATTCCCGCATCTTAAAATAATCGCACCATCGGCAAATACAAACATGATAAACAACCCAATCACAAAAGCAAATCTAAAGATGCTCGGTATTGCAAACTATGAGATAGTTGCAACACAGACAAAAGAGCTTGCGTGTAAAACAGTGGGTGATGGTGCAATGGCTGAACCTCTGGAGATATTTTGGCATAGTGCCAAAGCACTTTTAAGAGATCCTTTTTGGATGGATAGAAGAGTTGTCGTCACGGGTGGCGGGACTATAGAGAAGATTGATGATGTACGTTACATCTCAAATTTTTCAAGCGGAAAAATGGCATCTGCTTTGGCAACAGCGCTCTATTGCAAGGGTGCAGATGTAAACCTTATAGCGACAAAATTTGAACCTGAACTACCGCTTGAACTATACACGATCAATGTGAAAAGCTCCGGCGAGATGTTTGAATACCTCAAAGACTCTATCCGCATCGCCAAAAAAGGCAAACTATCAAAAGCGACACTTATGAGGGATGAGCAGATTCATCTTATACAGAAAAAGCCTTATCTTTTTATGGCGGCAGCCGTTGGTGACTATGTTCCTAGTTTTGAGCAGGTCGGAAAACTCAAAAAAGAGTCCTTGGGCAGTGAGTGGGAGCTTAAACTCAAAGAGAATGTTGATATATTAAGCAGTATTGACAAAGATGGTATAGTGAGTGTTGGTTTTAAAGCAGAGATGGATGCGCAAAACGCTCTTTCAAACGCACAAAATATGATAGACAAAAAAGGAGTTGATGCCGTTTGTCTCAACATTCTCAAAGACGCATCAAGCTTTGGCACAGAAACAAACAGTGTGGAGTTTCTCACAAAAGAGCGTCATGAAAGCATACCTCAAGCCGACAAACTTAGTGTTGCATTTGAGATTTTAGAGCATGCGAAAACTTTATGAATAAAGCAAGACATATCGCCATCATCATGGATGGAAACGGACGCTGGGCAGAGCTAAGAGGGCAAAAGAGGGTAAAAGGGCATGAGGTCGGCGCAAAAGTCGTAAGAACTATCACCGAATTTTGTGCAGCCGACAGTGACATAGAGCGATTGACTCTCTACGCTTTTTCAACAGAAAACTGGAAAAGACCAAGACTTGAAGTTGAGTTTTTGATGAAACTGCTCCAAAAATATCTTGATAATGAGCTAGAAACCTATCTTACAAACAATATCCGCTTTGAGCCTATCGGAGACATAAGAGCATTCTCGTCATCTTTACAAAAAACCATCTTTGAGGTGAAAGAGAAGACTGCCCATTGCGATGGACTGGTGCAGTCTCTTGCACTCAACTACGGCGCACATGATGAGATTCTGCGTGCCATCAACAGAGTAAAAAAATCTCAAGAAGACATAACCGAGGCAATGCTCTCCAATGCGCTTGACTGCAAACATAATGTTGATTTGCTTATCCGCACAGGCGGAGACCATAGACTTTCGAACTTTTTACTTTGGCAAGCGGCATATGCGGAACTCTTTTTTAGCGATACTCTCTGGCCTGATTTTACGACTGTGGAGCTGGAGAAAATTTTAAAAGATTTTACAAAAATTGAGAGACGCTTTGGAGGGCTTAAGTAATGGAACTCTTTGGCGCTTTTATATTTGGCATGCTTTTTGGCTCTTTTTTAAATGTTGTTATCTTGCGTCTTCCAAAAGATGAGAGTGTCGTTTTTGGCGCATCACACTGCCCGACATGTAACCATGCGCTCAAACCATGGCATAACATACCTCTTTTTTCATGGCTCTTTTTACGTGGAAAATGTGCTTTTTGCCAAACAGAAATCTCGGTGCAGTACCCTGCTATCGAACTTCTCTCCGGTCTGATTTTTTTTCTTATAGCCGCAAAAATGGGAGTGAGTATCCCATCTCTTTTAGTAGGTTTTAGCTTTTTAACACTCCTTGCACTCTCAATGATAGACTTTAAGTACAAAATGGTGCCCGATTCGCTCAATCTGCTTGCGCTCATCTTTGCCATCTTTGGAGCATGGAGCCTTGGCGGCATCGCAACAAACTTCCAAAACGCCCTGCTCTTTGCGGGTGGATTTACACTGCTTCGCTTTACGCTCTCTTACATTCTTACGGCTTTGGCGCACAAAGAGGCAAAAAAAACTATTACGCCATGGACTAAAAACTACCACACATACCCGTTTGTTGAGGCGATGGGAGAAGGTGACATTATGGTAGCAGCTACGATGGGAGCGCTTCTTGGAGTTAAACTTACGCTTGTTGCTGTTTTCCTCTCGGCATTGCTAGCTCTTCCGGTAATGCTTTTGGTTATGCAAGGCTCTAAAGAGGAGCAGAGAGTTCCTTTTGTCCCTTTTTTGGCTTTGGCAACATTGATAGTCTATCTTTACGACTCGCCAATTTTAAGATATATCGAGGCTTCATACTAATGCATATCCTTCAAAACTACATAAAACAGTCTCTTTCACTTATTTTTTTATCTATCTTTTTACCGCTTTTTTCCATTGCTTCTATCGTTTTTCTCATCAAACTTGCAACTTATACGGCGGTTATTCAACTCTCCATTTTAGAGATGGGCAAACTCTTTCTTTTTATGCTTCCCGAGCTTCTTTTTTATACACTGCCTATCTCTTTTTTTGTAGCTATAACGTTGGCGCTTTTTAAACTCTCAAATGACAATGAAATCATTGTTGTTTTTGCCCTTGGCATCCATCCTAGAGTTATTTTGCAGACACTTTTTAAACCTGCGCTCTTTCTCTCGCTTCTTCTTCTTTTTAACTTTTTTGTTTTATTGCCGCATGCAAAAACTTTGTCAAATAATTTTCTCTCTTATAAAAAAAGCGAAGCAAAATTTAACCTATCAGCCTCAGAATTTGGACATAAATTTGGTGAATGGCTTTTGTATATAGGCAAAGAAAATAAAAACGAGAGCTATGCAGATGTTATCTTGTTCAACAAAAATCAGGACGAAGAGGTTCTTATCGGAGCAAAAAAAGCGGAGATTATCAATGATGCGGGTATCTTGAGACTTAAACTAAGCTCCGGCGAGGGGTACAGCTACTCAAAAGAGAAGTTCACGCAGATAGATTTTGAAACTATGTTTATCAACGACACAATGAAAACAAATCTTGAAAAGTACGAAACACCGCTAGAGTACTGGTTTCCAGATACTCACTCCGCCAAAAAAAGAAAAATGCTTATAGCAAACATACTCTTTAGCCTTTTTCCCCTTCTTAGCCTCTATTTGGCAGCAACTATCGGAATCGTACATGCAAGACATCAAAAAGGGAAGATTTTTCTCTTCTTGTTTACAGGAATTATCATCTACTACTCTCTCGCTATTGCTCTTCAGCTCGTCATATTTGCCTATACTTTGCCGGTTTTGATTACTGGATGGCTTATCGTAACCTACACACTCTATAAAAAAACAATCGTGGCCAAGTTTTAGATGAGATGCGCACTTACAATTGCATATAACGGAACACATTTTTTAGGCTCTCAAAGCCAAAAAGAGTCAAAAAACACCATTCTTGGTGCGCTTGACGCAGCATTCAAAAAACTGGGCATTGAAACAAAAATAGTTGCAAGCGGACGTACGGACAGAGGCGTTCATGCAACAGGGCAGGTTTGTCATATAGACGTACCGCCATACTGGAGCAACCTAGAAAAACTTCGCCTATCCGTTAATAAAATAGTCGGACCATCCATCTTGATAAAAAAGATAAAAAGCGTAGATGAGACTTTTCATGCAAGATACGGCGCAAAAAAAAGAGTTTATCGCTATATCATCAAAAATGGCAGCAGTAACCCTTTTGAAGAGAGTTTTGTTACTTTTTTAGAAGATGTTGATTTTGCTCTGCTTCAAGAGAAAATAAAACTCTTTTGCGGCACATTTGATTTTAGATTTTTTATGAAAAACGGCAGTGATGTCAAAAGTACAACAAGAACCATCTATAGGGCTTTTGTCTATAGACACAAAGGCTACATCATCCTGACCTTTGAGGCAAACGGTTTTTTACGAAGTCAGATACGACTTATGGTCGGTGCTCTTTTTGCACTTAACTCTGAACAAATTATAGAGCAGCTTGAATGTAAAAAAAGATACAAAATCAAACCCGCACCAAGTAACGGGCTTTACTTAAGTAAAATCAAATACTGATTTTTATACCTCTTCAACCCTGTTTTTGCCATTTGTTTTGGCAAGAGCAAGTGCTTGGTATCCTCTTTTCATAATATCTTCAAGAGTGTCATCTCTTTTGCTTGACGTCACTCCAAAACTAGCCGTTGCACTTCCCACAAAGAAGAATTTGCTTTTTTCGATTAACATTTGAAGATGTTTTGCTGCTATAAGTATATTTTGCATATCTGTCTCCGGACACACGACAAGATACTCAGTCTCACTCCATCTTCCCACAGTATCAAGATAGCGTACATGGTGCATCAAAAGATCCGCCATCTCTTTCATCAAAGAGTTTCCTACCTCACGGCCATGCTTATCATTGATTTCTTTTAAGCCATCAATATTGATAACTATAATGCCAAAACAATAGTCATAACGTTTCGCTCTATGAAGTTCATTTGTAAGAATCTCTTCTAGTTTTGCTTTGCCGTAAAGCCCTGTTGTCTCATCCTTAGTTGTTACTTTTTCATACGCTTGACTCATTTGTAAAAGTTCAGCTTCAAGTCTTGTTATCTTTCGCTCAAATTTTTCATTTATCTCTCTTAACTCTTTTTTTGAGAGATTAAGTCTGTCTGAGAGTTCATGCTCCTTTTCAACTTTGGACGCAAACTCTGCCTCTTCATCTCTAATACGCTCAACCAAGGCGGATGAAATCATCAAAATATTTAAAACTGCCATAAGTGCAAATAAATCATAAAATTGATAACTGTAACCAATAAAGCCTAGAGCCGTTAAAAACGCTACAAGCTCACCCAACCCCAGAAAAATTCATGCAAAAAGCAGATAAAGCGCTCCTGAAATCTTCTCTTTATATGCCTTCGCCGAGAGATAAAAAAGAAAGAGAAAGATTAGCGATGCAAGAGCTGCAAAAAAGTAAACAAGAGCATTACTCTCAATTATGAGAAAAAGTAGTCCAAAAACAAGGGTTGCAGCTATAAAAACAGAAACGTATTTCCCTAATTTGGGAAAGTTCTCTTTGATTTGAAAAAAATGATTTACAAAAAGAAGTGCAGCTAAAAAACTAAAGGCAACCGTCAATGGAGCAAGAGTGCTATTGTGAAAAAAAAGCTCTCTATTGTAACCATAGTACGTTCCCATCAAGAAAAACAATCCGATAAGATAAAGACCATAATAAAGATAGTTTCTATTTTTAAGCGCTATGAAGTTGATAAAATTGTATAAAATCATAATAAGCATAATACCAATCAAGATACCGTTGAAAAGCAGCGTATAGTTTAGGCGCTGCGTGGCACCTTGTTTAGAATGTAGCATCGGTGCAAGGATGATGGCATTTTGGCTTTTTATTTTGATGTAAATCGTTGCTTTTTGCATCGGTTGAACAGTAAAAGGTACAAAAAAAGAGCGTGCACCGTTATACGGGTTGAGGGCATAAACCTCTTTATCCTTCTGCGCAAACGCTTCCATGGTATCAATCCAAGGAACGGGCATCTCAACAGTACCGTCAAAGTGTTTTTTACTCTCATTTACCACACTAAAACGAATCCAAATAGTCTCATTTGTGTAGCCATTTGCTATAGATTGTGAATCGGCAGGACGAAAATTATCTGCAAAAGAGTCTTGAGAGACTGCTTCATATCTAAAATGGTTTTGTGCATCAATAAAAAGTTCAGAGTGCGGCGTGAGGTTTATCTTATCACTCTTTTCATCTATCTTAAGAGCTTCTAGAGCAAAAATTTGTGTGGAAAAAATAAAAAAAATAAAAAATAAAAAAAACTTATAACTATTCCGCATTAAAAAAATCCTTCGTGAACATATGCTACCACATTGACATTAAAAGTTTACTTTTTTTAAAGCATATTCCATAAAATGCCCATGTACTCATGAATGATGGATTATAGTATAATTCGCATAAATATCTTAGAAGGACTCCCTTTGCAAGCATTTGGAAAGTTTTTTACAAAATTTGACCACGAATATCTAAAAGAACACTATATCTATATCCCAAAAGAGAATGAGCAAATCACGGTCGCAGAGCTTGAAGAGATGCTTAAAAACAGACGTAAAACCGTCATAGGAACTATCTTTTTATACAACCCTGCCCTCGCACCTGTCGGATACAACACAAATACAAGACTCTCGGCGCAAGGATATCTTTTTGATGAAAAGTTCTGCTCTCTTAGCTTTGACAACCACCACTATCTTTTTGCCTCTGCACTCAAAGATGAAAACTACAAAGGAAAACTTGTAGAGATAAAGTATCTCTTTAGCCTCAATAGACCAGACATAGAACCAACCTCTGTTTTAGAGACTTTTGATGATGATTTGGACAAATACCCAAGCGCACAGCTTACCCGCTACGACAAAGAACTCAACTACTTAGACTATCTCAACATAAGATTAAACGGCAAGTTTGTATTTTTTGCATGGGGAAATAAGTTTGACAGACACCATAAACATATCATCGCCTATGCAAAAAACATAGCGGCGCAAACGGCAAAATTGGGCAAAGCCATCGGATTTATGCATGACGCAAACTACGATGCACACGAAGCTGGGGAGATGGGACTTTTTCTCCCTGCACTTGCAACCGGAAAATTTAAAGATGTACGTGCAAATGCCTTTAAAAAGGCATTTTCATCATTTCCTCCTATGATTATAAAAACATCATAAGAAAAAACTAGCTAGATAGTTATCTCTTTAATCTCTGCGATTTTGGAGATACTTTTATAGATAGAGGCAACAAGTGCCTTTCTGTTGGTTCTTATGCGCTCATCTTCCGCATTTACCATCACATCGTTAAAAAACGTATCAAGTTCGCCCTTTAAACCAAAGAGTGCATCAAGCTCCTCTTCATAACTCTCATAAACACGCGTGCGTACCTCGTTATATCTTCTAAAGAGCGCCTCTTCTGCATTTTGCTCAAAAAGAGCTGGGTTCATCTCTGCAATGTTTGCAAGGTCGATATCTTTAGTTATGTTTGCAACTCTTTTAAAAGTAGAGAACGATTCGCCGAACCCTTCACTCTTTGCCAAGTTATCAAGTGCTTCTATCTTTTTGGCAATACTAAGCAGCTCTCTCTCACCGGTCATAAGCACGGCTTCGATAATGGATGGGTTGACTTTGAAGTACTGTCTGATTCGCTCAAGGAAAAAAGCTTCAAGTTTTGCAATATCAAAAGATTCATACCCCTCAGCCAAAAGCTTGAGCATTGCAACGATGTCAAAAGAGAGGTCATGTTCTTTTGTGATTCTTACAAGCCCATTTACCGCACGGCGAAGCGCAAAAGGGTCACGTGAGCCTGTCGGAATCTGGTTGATACTAAAGAGTGCCAAAAGCGTATCTAGCTTGAGGCTCATGGCAACGATAGCGCTCATCTTTGTAGATGGAAGTGCGCTCTCCTCGCCGTTTGGAAGATACTGCTCTTTTATTGCAGTCGAAACTGCCGCATTCTCTCCAAGTGCAGTTGCGTAGTAGCTCCCCATCAAACCTTGAAGCTCTGTAAACTCATAGACCATCTCGCTCATAAGGTCGGCTTTTGCGAGGCTAATGGCACGCTCAAGGTCCTCTTTTGTTGCATCTTGCGGGTTGTATATCTCAAAAAGGGTATGTGCTATTTTTCTCTCACGCTCTATCTTGTCCGCAACGCTTCCAAGCCCTTTCATAAAGACAACTTTTTCAAGTCCGGTCGTACTCAACCCTTTTTTAAGGTCGTTGTTGTAGAAAAAGAGTGCATCGGAGAGACGAGGACGTAAAACTCTCTCATTTCCCTCAATAACTTTTGAAAAATCATTCGTGAGTGCATTGGAGACCACAACAAACTTATTGACAAGCGCACCGCTTTTAAAAACAGGGAAGTATCTCTGATGCTCTTTCATGGAAGTAATGATGACCTCCGGCGGAAGCTGTAAAAACTCAGCATCAAAAGAACCCATTATGGCTGTCGGATTTTCCGTGATAGCAACAACTTCATCAAGCAAATCGGCATCAATTTCGATTTTTACACCGTTTTGGCTCTCTAGGGCTGCAAAATCTGCCAAAATCTTCTCACGTCTTGCTTCCGGAAAAAGGGTTACTCCGCCATTTTCAAGCACTTCAAAGTACTCTTTTGCTCCGCTGATAGCAGTTTTCTCAAAGTTGCTTATGCGGTGTACAAAAGTACTTTTACAAGAGCGAACCCCAAATAGTTCCATCTCTACGGATTCATCTCCAAAAAGAACATTTATCCAGCGGATAGGACGGATAAAACTCTCTTGCAAACTTCCCCATCGCATAGACTTTCCAAACTCTAAAGATTTTATCCACTCCTCAATGATGCTTGGAAGCAGAAGATACGACGCTTGCCCTTTGAGTTCTCTTTTATAGTAAAGAACTTCTTTAGCGTCTTTTAGGGCGTGAGAGATTTGGCTCATCTCCACACCGCATTTTTTCGCAAAACCAAGTGCTGCGGGAGTAGGCACGCCATCTTTGTAAGCAACACTTAACGGTGCGCCAAAAAACTCCTCGCTGCTGTCATCTTGCATACTCTTAAACTCTCTATGCCAAAAAACAAGGCGGCGCGGTGTGTAGTAAAACTCAAACTCACACAAAAGGGAGTTTTTTTCTAAAATAGCAGCATATTTTGTCTCAATATTTTTTAGTTCTTTTAAAAGCGGGATTGCCGGAAGCTCTTCTACTCCGACCTCTATCAATAGCGGCTTTACCATAATACAACTCTCTTTTTTTTTGGCGATTTTATCTCTTTTTTGCTTTAAGAGTGATTTAGAGGTGTTCTTTATTATATTTCTCTTAAACAATAACTATAGACTATCTTTTATGTTTTTAGTAAATGATTCTAAAGTTACAATGCCATACAAATTAAAAATAAAAAGGATAAAAGATGCCGACAATCAATCGTTATGTAGATATAGATACAGTTGAAAGAGAGAGTAAAAAGGATTATATAGACCGTCATTCACCCTTTATCCACTGTGCAGATAGTGCAAAAGAGGGTGAGATGTTTAGCGTAACGGTTAAGATGGGAAACGAATATACACATCCGGATGATTTTGACCACTACATCGCAAATATGGCACTTTACAATGGTGAGACACTTTTAGCACGTGCCGACTTTGTTGCGGGTGCGCTTGGCAATATGAAAGCGCATGCAACTGTTACTTTCAATATCATTCCAACAGGCAGCAAGCTTAAACTTACTGCGCAAGCATACTGCACAAAACACGGTATCTGGGAGTCAGATCCAAAAGTAGTAGAAGTCACAAAATAGTCAGACTTCACTAAAAGCCTCGCAATGAAAACATTGCGGGGAAATCTTCTCTTTACTTTATCTCTTCAGCCATAGAATCAAGAACAACAAACAGCTCCTTGGAAGCTTTTTCTGCTTCACTAAATCCTGTAACAATTTTTGACGCATTTTTGATAATACCGCCTTGAATAGCGTCCGGAATCGCTCTCACTCTATCATGTACAACTTTATGGATTGGGTCAACTTTGGCATAAGAGGATGTTTTTGAAAATGTCTCTTTTCCATCAGAGAGATACCATTTTCCAAAACGACAACTTGTATGGTCTGAGAATTTGAAATTGTGGTCATCTTTAAAGACTGCGTTATAGCCGCTTAGTTTAAATGCTATATGGTCAAGTTTTGCAAGAGTAATAAAGAGTTCGTTGGAAACCTTTTTGTTTGCCAACTGAATATCTTTCGCACCGTCAAGCAACCCATGCAAGCTTTCGTTAAAACGGTCAAGTTTTTGTAGAGATTCTGACACCTCGCCATCCATCTGTTCTGAAAACTCTTGCATTGCAGAACTGTTTTGCTTAAGAAGGTTGATGTTAAGCTCTACTTCATTTGTAGCTCTTTGGGTGCGCTCTGCGAGCTTGCGCACTTCATCGGCGACAACCGCAAATCCACGTCCATGTTCCCCTGCCCGTGCTGCTTCTATGGCTGCATTGAGTGCCAAAAGATTTGTTTGGTCACTGATATCTTTGATAAGCGAGATAACATTGGAAATTTCAACAACACTGCTGTTGAGCTGATACGCATTCTCTCTGCTGCTTTGCATCTTTTGGGATATGTTGTTTAGAGAATAAACCATATCTTCCGTAGAGTTTTTAACATCATCGACTATAATCTCTGTATTTGCATTTTTCTCATTAATATCACGAAGTGATGACATATTTTGAACAACACCTGCTTGAACACTTCCAACTCCCCAGACTGCTCCATCGTTTAGCAGTTCTGTTAATGAAAGAGTCAGTTTGTTTGCTTCAAGACGCTCTTCACTCTCTTTAGAGTGTGCCTGCACTTGCTCTAAACTCGCTTTTGCATCTTCGATAGCTTTATATGCTGCACGTGCCAGATGATTTGCCGATTGCTGGATAAAGCCTATCTCATCTGTTGCACAGTTTGTGATTTTTTTTGAGAAGTCATTTGAAGAGACGATAGCGTCTATCTCTTGCTTAAAACGCTCTATGCGTTTTGCAAGGCTGTTGGATATAAAAAAGCTGACACCCACAACTAAAAGAACGATGAAAATACTAAAAGCGATTCCAAAAATCATACTATTTAAGGCTTGTTCTTGGAGTTTGCTAATGCTTGTTTGAAGGTTTTGTGTTATCTCATCTTCTACTTTTTTGAGCAAATCTATTTTTGAGGTGATAGTGCCAAACCAGTGTGTAGCATCGACGCTAAAGCCGCCATTTGGTTTAGAGAGTGCAGTTTTACGCATCTGCTCTACCTCTGTAACTACCGGTGCGCTCATGGTTTGCGTGTAGAAAGATTTTAACTCCTCCGGAGCTAAGAAGAGAAATTTGCTCATAAAAAGCTCTTGCACATTTAAAAGCCCGATAAACTTCTCATAAAAACCCTCTGCAAAGTTATCTCGTGAAAATGTCGAGGAGAGTACCGCTCGCTCTAGCCCTGCTCTCTCTTTAGAAGCAAGAAAATTTACAAATGCGTTGATAAGGTTGTTCATCTTTGCATTTGAGCTCATCTTTGCAATCTCTTCGATAGAGGTGATAAAGTCGTTGTTTGTGTTCGTATAGTATGTAACAGGTACTCCGACCGCAACGCCAAGAGAGGAGACACCCTCACGAATCTCTTGAAGTTTTTGCATATTTTGCATCGCTTTGGTTATTTTTGCTTGAAGCTCTGCTACATAACTCTTTGTCTTCATTGTTGCGTGGTACGCTTTGAGCTCTTCATAAGCAGCATCGGTGTCTTTACGAATCGCTTGAAGCTGCGGTGCAAACTTCTCTCCTTTAGAGCTTATAAACCCAGCAGAAGCGCCACGCTCTTTTTGGAGGTTGTGTACAAGGGCACTACTTTTTTGCGTATAGTAAACCATCTCCTCTATCTGCGCTAGAACCTTCACTTCATTGTAACTTTCATAACTCCCTTTGCCTAGAGAGATCAGAATAACGACGATTGGTATGATAGACATCAAAACCATTTTTAACTTAATTGAAAGGTTATTCAACATCTTTTACTCCTCTGCTTTTTATTAGTAATTTTATCGCTTATTTTAGCTACTTTGCTATTAATTTAATAGTCAGATAATGAAAAAAATCACAAAACACATTAGACAAAAGCCTTTGAGAATGGTTTCTTTAGATTTTCTACGGTATATAACATTCCTTCTGTATTTTCCAGTATGTTATCAATGGATTCCTCTTTTTGTATCTTTTCTTCAATATAATCCAACTCGAAAGGTATTTCACTTCCGTATTCATAGTAGTATTTTTTGCCAAAGTTGTGAAGTCTTGCTGCTATATCATCAGAAAATTCTTTTTTTACTAGCAAAATGTACCTGTTTGTTTCAAAGAGATAAATAGAAAGCTCATTGTTTTCTATATCTAAAGAGAACTCATGCTTAAGGCTCTTTGCAAAATTGTTATAGATAGCATGCATTTTAACGCCGCCGTATCTATCTATAAATTTTTTAATATTTTTTATGCCAATGCAAAAGATAGAAAAGCTATCCTCTTGTGTATTTTTATACTCAGAAACACTTTGAATAAATGAATCTCTTTTTGGAAAATAGTCAATTTGATTTTTAAATCTATTTAGTTCTGCATATATAGCGTCAAAATTTACAATACTTACCAAATATTTTGTCTCATCTTTAAATATAGAGATATTAAGATTGAATTTTTTAAAAATCTTCTTATTTGCATCCATAAGTTCAAATATTTTTTGTTTTGAATCTTTTAGTGTATGTGCAAGAGTGGCATTGCCCATAGATATATATTTGCTATCTTTAAAAATATAGCCAAGATGAAAACAACTAGAATCATCCAAGTCTGTTTTTGTAAAAAATTGCTCTTTAAAACTTTTGTTTGCATATACTATAGCATCTCCATGAAAATAAGCAACAGGAAGAAGAACTTTATCTAAAAGCTGTGCCTGAAGCTCTTTTTCGTGTTTGAGTCTATTTTCAAGCTCGCTTTGTCTTTTTTCTCTATAAATTGCGATGGCGATTTTTGAGATGGAAGATAAAAACTGATTCATATCTATAGGCTTGATTATAAATTTATCAATCCCAATCTCAATAAGCTTTACGAGATACTCCGTATCATTGTGTGCGGATGTAACGATGATGTTTTGATCGCTATTGAGAAGTTTTATATTTTTTGACATCTCTATACCATCCATAATAGGCATTGAAATATCTGTGATAACGATATCCTGTCTGTTTTTTTGAAAACTCTCTAATCCCAAGAGACCATTTTTCTCTATGCTTACATCAACAAAAATCTTTCTAATCAACTTCTCTAAATGTTGCGATACATCTTTGTC
Organism: Sulfurimonas sp.; assembly: GCF_028694605.1. Classification (GTDB taxonomy): domain Bacteria; phylum Campylobacterota; class Campylobacteria; order Campylobacterales; family Sulfurimonadaceae; genus Sulfurimonas. The sequence goes on from NZ_JAQVKP010000016.1 coordinate 45,055, forward strand.
ATCCTCTACATAGAGTACGGAAATATTTTTACAAATTGTACGAAGTTTTTTGATTTGTTCTCGATCCATCTATTGTCCTTTATTTTGGAAGTACGATTGTAAACATAACACCGTCTTGCGTATTTTGCACAATGAGTTTGGCATCCAAGTTCTCTTCAACAATGATTCTTGTCATATAAAGCCCAAGACCAGTCCCATTTTTTTGGCTTTTTGTTGAGAAGTATGGAGTAAATATTTTTGACATAATATCCTCTTTGATACCGCCTGCATTATCGCTAATGGCGATAGAGATGGTATTTTCTTGCTCCATGCACTCTATTTTTATCTTTGCCTTTTGGATATTTCGCTCAACCAATGCCTCTTTTGCATTGGAGACGATGTTTATCATAGCCTGCAACAACTCATCGCTATAAGTAGCAATAGGATAGTTGTCGCAACCGTTGAAAACCTCCATTGATATCTTTTGCTCTCGCAGTTCATCTTTGGTAAGCATAAGAAGCTCTCTGATTATATTTTTCAAGTGTACCCTCTCTTTTTTCTTATTTACTTGCAAAAAGTTTCTAAAGATATCAATAGTGTTAGAAAGATACTTAACATGCGTATCGATTGTCTTAAGGCTCTGGCTCAGCGTATCATTATCTAGTTCATCCATCATCAGATCAAACTCCAAATTGTTGGCTATCATACCGATAGAGGTGATAGGCTGTCTCCACTGATGCGCTATCATGGCGACCATCTCACCCATAGCGGCTTGCTTTGACTTGAGTTGAAGCTGGCTTGATGCGGCTTTTAGCTCCGTAACATCGATGCTTGTAGCACTATAACCTATGAGTTTTTTTCTATAATACATCGGAGATATAACAATCTGAACCGTATAAAAAGAGCCATCTTTCCTCTTGTTTGTAATCTCTCCTTGCCATTGCACAGACCTATTGAGATTATTCCACATATCGGCATATAGCAGATCTGCCGTCTCTTCGCTTCTTAAAATAGCATGTGACTTTCCTATAAGTTCTGCTTTTGTATAGCCGCTTATATATTCAAAAGGTTTTGAAACATAAGTAATAACACCTTTTATATTTGTTTCTACGTAGATAATATCGTTATCTATCATCGCTTTTTTTGCTTCAAGTTCGCGCTTAATAAAGAGAGCATCCACAACATTGTTAACGCTCTTAAGAAGTTTGTATATATTGATAGGTTTACTTAAAAACGCTTCTATGGAGAGTTCTATTATCTTCTCCCGCTCCAAATAATCATCAAAACCGGTTGTAACGATTACCGGAATATTGCATCCATTTTTTCGGATTTCTTTTATCATTTGGTTACCGTCTAAAATAGGCATGATTAAATCTGTGATGATAATATCTATCTCATCTTTGTGCTGTGCAAAAATCTCTAACGCTTCTGCTCCATCATGTGCAACATAAATTTTATGAAATATAGACTCAATGCTTAGCACTGTGTTTTTTGCTAAGAATTTGCTGTCTTCGACGTACAAAACAGTGATTGATTTAAGCCTGTCAAACTTTTCCAAACTACTTTTCCTACTACTATTTTTTTACTGGCATCACGATACTAAAAACCGCTCCACCATCTTCATTTCTAAAAAACATCTCTGAATTGAGATGTTTTTGTAAAATGATTTTTGACATATAAAGCCCAAGACCGGTACCATTTTTCTCTTTTTTTGTTGAAAAATATGGTTCAAATATTTTGTGTATCACATCCTCGCTTATACCGCCTGCATTATCTTTTATTTCTATAAAAAGATTGTTATCTTTTGTAAAAGTGGATATTGTGATTTTTTTGTTATTATTTTTTTGTGTTTCAAAGGCATCCTTTGCATTGTTTAGAATGTTAAGAAGCACTTGGTTTAGCTCATTTTTATATGTATTTATTATTAAATCATCGCAACAGTTATTTATTTCCACTTTTATACTGCTGTGTTCTAACTGTTTTTTGATTAACGATACACTTCTATGTAAAACACTATCTATTTGAACAGCTTCTTTTGTTTTGCTCTCTTTGAAAAAACTCCTAAAATCATCTATGGTATGAGAGAGATACTTTATCTGCTTATCTATTTCGTCAATATCATTTTTAAAAAACTCTTTATCAAGCGGCTCATCTTCACTCATAATAATGTTAAAGAGCATATTGTTAGAAATCATCCCGATAGAAGTTATGGGTTGTCTCCACTGATGTGCAATCATCTCAAGCATTTCACCCATGATGGCATTTTTTGATTGTAAAACAAGCATCTCTTCATGCTCTCTAATTTTTTTAACCGCTTGAGTAATTCTTGATTCAAGATTTTCATTCAACCCTTGAAGTTCTTTGACACCTTCACATGCACTGATAGCAAAGTTAATTTTTCTCTTAAAATTGCAAAGCATCGCATATATCTCATTGATAGCAACCTCTTTTGAATAGACAAATTTTATAAATCCCGCTTTGAGCGGTAAAAAAATAAAATAGTTTTTTGCTTCATCTTGCAAAAGGCACTCTTGCGGATATGTTTTGAGTACAAAATCCATCTCTTTTCCTGCCGATATTAACGGTTTTATAGCACGATAATCATCGTAGTAACCCACATAGAGTGCTTTTGTGGATTGATAAAAAGTGATGACGATCTCACTCATCATGCTCTCTAGCTCAAAAGAGTTTCCTATAGCGCTTAGACATTCGTATGACATTTTCAAATATTTTTCTTTCATAATGTCTCCAAATTTTTAAGATACTCCGGGGCAGGATAACCTATAAAATAACCCTGCATCGCATCAACTTTAAGCTCTAAAAGAGCATCATAAATCTCTTTTGAACTTACAAACTCTGCGATGACTCCCATACCAAGCTTATGAGCAAAATCAATTATCGTCTCGACAAAAATGTAAACAAATTTATTATCAAGCATATCTTTTATAAGTGAACCGTCAATCTTGATACAATCAGGATTGAGCAAAAATATATGCGCAAAATTTGAGTAACCGCTTCCAAAGTCATCTATGGCTATTTTAACTCCATATTTTTTAAATCGCGCAATAAATGCTTTTACAACATTGATATTATCAAGATGCTCCGTCTCTATGATTTCAAAGATAAGTCTCTCTCCTAGATTATGCTCTGCTATGCGCTCTTGAAGTTTTTGCATCAATGGCTCATTTTTCATATCCTGATAAGAAAAATTGATAGAAAAAGTTTCATTATTATGCAACATCGCATCAATGGCCTTGAAGATAACCATTTTAGAAATCTCATTATAAAAACTGTGATTTTTCGCAATTTCTAAAAATTTTCCCGGCAATATCGGCGCTGATGGATCTACCTCATTTTTTATTCGCATCAGCACTTCATATTTGAACTTCTTATCTTTTGTCAGGATTGGCTGATAATAAGGGATAATGCTATCATGCTCTATACTGTTTTTTAAGAGCTCTTTTACCTCTATAATGTTTTTCATATTCTCTCTGTCGTCAGGAACATCCCTAAAACATGCATAGCGCAGACCATATCTTTTAGCATGCAAAAGCGCACGATGCAAGTTTTCAAGCAGATACTCGCTACCCTGCGCTATTCCCATAGTTACATTGACACTAATATCTTTCACACCTATAATGGAGTACTTTTTTTTATCCAGCACAGCCAACATATTCTTTACATTGAGTAATACTTCATCGCAGTCAAATGGAAATTCTTGCCTCAGAAGCACAAACTCATCTTTTGAGAGCCTAAATAATTCATAGCCATATTTTTGAGACTCTTTTCTTAAAAGCTCTGCAACTTGAAAAAGAAGATGGTTACCGTGAGCAAAAGAGTAGTAGTCATTAATAAGCTTAAAATCGTTGATATTGACTAAAATAGCAAGTTTGATATGCTCATTATCAATAATTTTTTCAAGATATTTTTCATTGTGCAAAGAGGTGAGAGTATCTTTATATAAAAAATCCTCATCATTCCATTTTGAAGTATCTAAAAGCTCTTTTTTCATATCTTCATAGTGATACTTCATCATTTTGTTAGCGTAGATATTTTTGACTATAAGATATATTTTTTCAAGCATAATACTCATATCTATAGGCTTTAGTAAAAATGCTGCAATGCCTATGTCGATGAGTTTTAAGATTTCATCAACCTCTTTGTGAGCCGAGACAAGAATAATCTGCTGTTCCTTGTTTACCTCGACTATCTTTTGACAAAGTTCAATACCATCCATCTTTGGCATTTTTAAATCGGTAATAACCAAATCATAATCATTTTCTATGTATTTTTCAAAAGCATCTTCGCCATCGACCGCTACATCCACTCTGTCAAAGAGCTTCATGAGCATCTTGTAAACTTGTTCGCGTATGCTCTGTTCATCCTCTATGTACAGGACGCTCACAGAGCTCCAAAAAACTCTAATCTGCTTTACAAGCTCTAAGTTCATTTTTGTTTACCTTGTTTTATTTTTTGAAGCTAAAAAATTGACAAATGCATTGATGAGATTGTTCATCTTTTATTTGACATTGAATGTCCATTGTAACCTCATCCTAGCCCAGCCCTATAAGCTTGCATCATCCAATGTCAAAGAGAGAAGAAAAGCTGAAAATGCCAAAGTAATTAATGCATATAAAAACATATCACCCATTCTTACTAGTACAAAATTGAGCAAGCATCTCTTCGATTTCTTCATTTGAAGCTACCTGTTTATGAGTATCTCCGATTATATACTGTGATGAAGAGACTCTTTTTGCATTATCTACTTTTCCGCCTTCAAGCAAAGCATTCATATACTTTGATAACGAGCGCATAACATTGATAACTCTCTCTATTTTTTGACGATGAATATCTTGATATTGCATAATATCTACAGCATCCATTAGCTCAAAATTGACTTTTTCCAAAATTTCATCTATCTCTTTTGCATTTTTCAGACCATTTTTATTTATCTCTAAGTACTTTGCAAAAGCTTTAACATCCGGAAATTTCGTATGCAGCGTAGTAAAAAATTTTACACTGTCATCAAAGTGCGCAATCGTATTTTTCATTAATTTTTGATTTTGTATTATTTCATTTGAAATGGCTTCTACATTGTCAAAAATCTCAACAGCCTTTTCCTCACTCTCTCTTGTAACATTATCAAGCTGATAAACCATTTTATTTTCATCAATAGCGGGCATCGGCAAAAGAGATGCTTCACTCTCTAGTATGGCATCTATATCTAAAGCATCTTCCTGGCTATTTTTTATCAGCAAACAATCCAACTCTTCTTGCGTCATATTTAACTCTCCGTAAACCAATGACATTAACGGCTTAAAAAACTTAAGTTTTAAAGTCGTTAATTCAATTTGCAAAACAAGTGTAATAAAAAAGTGTCGCGGAAGTGTCGCGGTAAGAAAAAAATGGACAAAAAAATTACAACTTAATGACTCAACTTTCGCACATAAAACCCAGCTCTTTTTTGGTGTAAGCACCGATAACAGCGACAAGATGTTGTAATTCCTTTGAAGTCTTGAGATTTTTATGGATATTGGCTATGTTGGTAAGGATTTGTA
>NZ_JAQVKP010000017.1 GCF_028694605.1 Sulfurimonas sp.
TAAGAAAATTGAGTTAATTAGAGCAAAACAACGCGAAAGCAAAATGAGAATGATTTTTTTAAAGTAAAAAATAGCTACAATGAAAAATTAGCTACTTGGTGGGGATTGAATTTGCAAGTGGCTCATGTGTTAAAAATTTACCAAATCTAGCCTCAGTTGCCGTTGCATAATATGCATTTTCATACTCAAACATTTTTTTCGTATCAAAATTATTCAAAATCATTTTTTATCTCTTGTATTTTAATTTATCTCTTTGAACTTGTTCAATCGGCAATATCTCATCGCTTTTATATCTCAATGCTTTATATACGGCATCAAGATCTCTTGCTAATCTTTTCATGCCATCAGGCTGGAGTGAAGCTGCGTGATCCGTACCTTTCCAACTTATATCTTTTGTAAAATGCCTCTCTATCCATCTTGCACCCAAGGTGTATGCGGCAACATCAACGGCAATACCCAAATGATGCCCGGAAAATCCTATCTCATTTATTCTTGATTCATATTTTTCATAAAGCCAGTTAATCTCTAAGAGTGATACATCTTCAAAAGGTACTGGATAGCCGGATGTGCAGGAGTATATCAACAATCTTGATTTTGCTTGACCCGTTTCTTCGAAGAATTTTACAATCTCTTCAACCTCATCCCTGCTTGTCATTCCGATTGAAAGCTGTACCTGCCCTTTAAATTCGTCTCTTAAAACTCTTAACATCTCAAAATTATTATTACACGCCGATGGTACTTTTAAAAACTCAGGAGCAAATTCTATCATTTCTCTGGCGCTGGTAACATCCCAAACCGATGTAGAATAAACCACGCCTATCCCATCACAATATTTTTTTAATTCACGATGCTGTTCTTTGTCAAACTCCAAGAATTCCCTATGGGCTCCATAGGTATCTCCATAAGCATTAGCAGGAACAGGATGCGGTGCATTGTACTGCTCAGGTGTTAAAAGCTCTTTATTGTTTCTTTTTTGAAACTTTACATACTTTGCGCCACTCTCTTTTGCCAGATAAATAAGCTCTTTTGCAATCTCAAAGTTACCCATGTGATTACACCCTATCTCAGCGATAACCTTAGGTTCTTTATAGTTAAATTTAAACGCCATTTTTTTATCCTTATTTTATTTTCTTCCGTATTTATCGCTGTATCTTACAATATCGTCTTCCCCAAAATATTCGCCTAGCTGTACTTCTGCTAAAATCAAATTTTCATCACTAGATAAGTTAATAAGTTGATGTTTGACTCCCTTTGGTATATAAACGTGCGCTCCCGAATTTAAATATAGCTCAGACTCTCCTAAAATAACTTTGGCATGTCCTTTTATAATTACCCAATGTTCTTCCCTTTTCTTATGTTCTTGGAGGCTTAGTTCTTCGTTGGCAAAAACTGTTATTATTTTTGATTGTGCGTGAGATGTTAAAAAGGTGCTTTTGTAGAATCCCCAAGGTTTATTATATATCTCATACTCTAAAGTATTATTGTCAAATCTTGAAAAATCATAAGTTAAATCAAATCGAAAATTCTCTAAAAGCATAATATGGAATTGTTTTTTTCTAATAATATTTACTAACTTTTTGTCCTCATTCAGTATCGGTAAAAAATCAATTTTATCTAATTTGAATTTTTCACAAACAGTATCAAATGAAGAACTTAGTTCTAAATATTCAAATTGCTGATTATAAATATCATAAACTTTGTCATCAAGATGGAATTTATTTAAAAAAGCTCTTCTAATATCACCGTCCGTAATTATTCCGGCTACCTTGTCAAACTCATCAACACAGAGCAAAAATCTCTTCTTATTATCCTGAAGTTTTTGTAGTGCTTCTAAAATAGTTCTATCACGTTTTATTATTATATCGAGCTTCATATTTCTTTACTTTTTGAAGATATTTTTACAATGTAAAATATAGTATCGGTTTTTTTTACAAATTCAATAGATCTTTTATACTCTTTATCCTCTTTAAATATTTCATCAAATTTTTTATCTCCGCCGGGTTTTTTGTATTTTAACCATGTTAAATGATTGCTTAAACCATAGCGTTGATAATAAATTACATTCGTAGATAAAAATCCGTTTTTACTAAAGATATAGTCCAACGAGGGTACGGAATAGATCATTGGATGCATGGGCTGAAAGACAAAATCTTTAAACTCTTTTATATCATAAATTGAAATAAGGGGATCTTCGATATGCGGTACTTCTATTAAAATAATACCGTTGTCTTTTAAAAGCTTTTTACAATTATCCAAAAATTTGCTAGGTTCCCTTATATGTTCAAAAACATGAAACATACAAATAACGTCAAATTTTTCGCTCTCTTGGATTTTTTCAATAGAACTGTAAGCTCTATCGGTTATAAATTGTTTAGAAAACTCTCTGTTGTCATCAGACGGCTCTACAGCGGAGGTGTGACAATTATTTAGAAGTGACAGAAATGCTCCGGTGCTTGAACCTATCTCCAAGACTTTTATTCCATCATGAAAGTAGTTTGAAACCACATTCATACGCTCTTTAGCGATGGAGATACTTTTTTTATGATAGTCTTGCAGTGATTCTCCGGTAGCCAGACCGCGCGCTTTTATATGCGCGTTGAAATTTTTGTAAAACTCATACTCCTCTTTTTCACTCATCATTGGATGAATAAATGTAAGGGTGCATTCGTTGCACTGATACACCCTGCCGTTTTCAATGGACCAAACGCTATCATGAAATATTTTTACATTATCTGTTTCGCAGTTTGGGCAAGTCACTATCCAGACCTTATTTATATTTTAACATTGCAAGCAAAAATGATACCAAATAATAATACGGGCGATATATATACCGCCAATTGGCGTAAAAATAACCGTGTTGCACTTGATTGTTGAATGGGCGTGGGTAAAAGAAAATTTTAAGATTGGTGGTGGACCATCAGAGATTCGAACTCTAATTATAACAATTTCTTAAGTTCCTTAAACTTTTCTATTGTCTTCTAAAGTCCCTTATTTTAGGGGTTTAAGGCTTGTTGTTATTATATCAAGTTTGCTATACTTTTATATAGATTTTTAAATTTTGGGTAGCAATAGGGTAACAATTTGGCAAGAGTAAAAAGTAAAAAATATGCAGGTGTTTATCTCAATAAATTGGCAGACGGTGATATTACATACTCAATAAACTATAAAGATACAGATAATAAAAAAGTTTGGTTTACGGTAGGCAAAAAATCAAACGGTATTACCGAAACATATGCTTATAACAAAAGGAATGAGTTTATAAATAAAATAAAGCTTGGCGAAGAACCGCCTTCAGTTCTCAAAAAAAAGAAAAAAGATATAGTCGCACTTGATAGTGTGGCATTAGAACATTATAAGTCAAAAGAGAATCATAATCGTAATAATAAACTCTCAAAAAGAAAGTATGAGATGCATATATCTCCTATGTTGGGTAAAAAAGATATAAAAAACATTACTGCTGAAGATACCCAAAAACTACAAGCCTTAAAATTAAAAGAGTTTGCTCCAAAAACGGTTAATACGATTTTAGGGGAGTTGAGTACAATCTTTAACTATGCTATTGATAAGGGCATGGTAAATATTAACCCTCTGAAAAAAACTAAGCCATTGAAAATTGATAATTCCAGAGAAAGATATCTAAGCAAAGAATGTTATTTGAGTGTAGTTGACGATACTTTAAGAAACTTGATAAAATACTATTTTTCAAGTCCTCTCATCCGCACCATCCCTTAAATAGGGAACTTCAAGGGATTTACTCTCACTTTAAGAAAACTCAAAAAATTTTACTACAAGGTCATTTCTGACTTTAAACTTTATTTTTTTTATTAAAGTTTCTGAACCATTAACAGAAGAAATATATAAATATCATATGCCATCACACTCTTTGCTTAATCCTCTTAGGATTTTTTTTGCATACGCATTCCAGCCCAAATTATTATCAACCCTAAGCCAATAAACGGTATTCCAACAAATAAAATTAATGTTACATAAACATCAGAACCCATAGCTACATACCCTACACTTGTATAAGCAGAGGCAAGTATTGTAACGATCCAACCAAATACTTTTGTATTTTTTGCTCTTAAAATACTGCTTGGTACGGCGCTTTCTTCATTAGATGACTTGCTTTCTTTTTGCATACCTTTTCCAACCCAAATAAGCATCAAACCCAAAAAGACATATGGCAAACTGCCGATAAAAGAGTTAAGTAACAATCCATCCCAAGCTGCTTCCATAAAAAAAGTGATCAAAAATGTTGCGAGATTGACAAAAATTATTATCCACCCGATGCTCCATAGAAGCTTGCCTATAGGTTGATTGCTCTTCATAAAATGCTCCATCTATTTGCATAATCAGTATTATAGCGTTTACAACTTTTAATAAATCACGAAAATATAATATACTCAACTTTCGCACATAAAACCTAACTCTTTTTTGGTGTAAGCACCGATAAGGTAGTGTAAAAAAACTCTATACTTCCCATAAATACGGTATTGAGTGGATTTCAGAATACTCTCATCCGCACCATCTTTCTTTAGAAAACTCCATAAATTACGAACTTTTATCTCTCGTCAAATCCATTGTACAATTTTATCTACCAATTCACCATCTATGCTTATTGACTAACTTTTTTATTGTTGACGTCCGCACATAATTTTATACTCGCAATATAAGCAGTTTTTTATCTCTTCACATTTGCTGCACTCAATAGATTCTATATTTTGCAAATCCCTCATATGAGACTCCAAAACCGCCAATTTTTCTTTTAGAAACGGCTCGTCGATTATCTTAGACTTTTTTAGGTCGTAGTATCCGCAACCTGCAACATCGCCGAAATTTTGGGTCAGCAGATAGTAAAACTCTAGTTGAAAATCGGTCGCTTCCATAAAGTTTTTTTCCGTATAAAGTGCGTAAGTGCCAGTTTTGTAGTCAATGATGTAAAGTCGGTTGTCTCGTCTGTCTATCCTGTCGATGCGTCCTGTGAGCATCATACCTGCGAACTCTCTCTCTGCGCTTACTTCGCAATACGCTACACTCCACCCTTCACCAAATCTCTCAACTTCATTGTGACAAAACTGCTCCATTTTTTTGGCTTGCAGTGCCATAAGATAGTGTTCCAGCTCGCTCTCGCCGCATGCATTCTCAAGCTCTTTTCGCAAATCTCGCAAAAGCTCATGTCTATCATCGTAAAAGCTTTTTTTACCGTAAAGCTCTTTTAGCGCATTATGTACGTCAGAGCCGATTTCGTGCTCTTTTGGCATATCTTTAGGAATTTCATGATTTTTAATATGTTCGATGTAGCTGTAGTAGTACTTTCTTTTGCATGTCAAAAATGTTTTCAACTCCGTCGCGGAGAGTTTTCGCTCCTTAAAACTCCACTCGACAACTATCTCTTGCTCCTCTTTTGGCGGCATATCTGCTTTTGCAAAAAGTACAGAGGCGTAGTCTTGCTCATCATGAAGATTGGTCTCTTTTATGCCAAGCTGCTTTAAAAATCTCGAACCCTTGCTCTCATTTGAAGCAACAAAGCTTATGGCAACCTCTTTTGAGTTGTTGATGAGCCTCTCATAGTAGTGTTTTTGCAGATTTTCTCTATCGCTCATGGTGGGAAGATTTGCTGCTTCTCTGATGGCTGTGTTTAAGAACATATCTTTGTCGCTTTTTTTTGGGACATTGCCATCACTAAAATCGACTATCACAACTGCGTCAAAGGCGACCAAACGTGTCTCTAAAACCCCCATTACCGTAATTTTACCGCCACGCACATCATCAAGCGACCTGCTTGATACTCTTTGCAAAAATAGATTTAAGACCGATTTTACGCTCATATCATACATAAATGGCAAAATATGCCCAAAAGAGTAAAGCTCCTCTTCAAAAATCTTTATCTCTTTTTTATCGCCAAAGCTCTCTTTGTACTCTTTTAAAAAACCCAAAATATCCACATCTTGGCTCATTTGAGCATAAATAGAGCGTAGCGGATGGTAAAACTCCGAGCCTGCTCTTTGCATTCTGGCTTCATTCTCTTTGGAGTTTTGTTCTATATACGTACATGTCGCATCAAGTTTTTTGTACATCATACTGGTGCTAAAAGGCGCACCCATAGCAAAGTTGAAGTTTGACTTTGCATCAAAGAGCTTTAGTGTATCGGCAAATTTTTCATTTGGAAGAACTACTGCTATATTTTCGGGCTTGTACCCTTTTTGGATAAAGTCATATACCTTTTTTTTGACATAAGCGGCTTGCAGAATATTCTCGCTAAAGGAGTGGCACTCTATGCTTTTGTTCTCTTTTATCCTCTTCTTTGTAACAACGGCTTTTTTGTCCAGTGAGATTATGTAGCCAAATCCCGTCTCTAGTTCTATGCCCAATGTTGCAAACTTTTTTACCATTTTTGTGTTAAATCTGCTTGCACTCAGATGTATCTCCACCTCACAAAACGCACAACACCTCTCAAGCACCTCAAACTCAAAGTTGGTTAGATGCCCCTCTGCATAAAGCTCGATTTTTTTATATTTTTTTACATAATCTTCATTAAAATGATAATTTTTAGGCAAAAAAATGGGATCAAGCACTCCCCTTTGGTTACAGAGTTTTTCATAGCGTCTATAAAGCTCAAGAAGTATGGCGATATGCTCCTCATACTCTCCATAGACATCTGCTCTCTCAAGTGCCTCTATATCATACATCTCTGCACTCAACTCTTCAAAAAAACCAAAAATATAGGAAGCGTTTTTTGTAAATGTGAAAAAATTGCGTTCAATGGAGAGGTTTTGAAAATTTTTAAAGTCACTTGATTCCAAAAGAAGCAAAACTCTGCTATCCGCATCAAGGGCTTTGAGCCTATGGGCAACACAAACTCTTGAGAGAAAATCATGCATCGTGATATAGTTAGGAAGAAAAAGATTTTCGCCCTCGGCGTCAAACTGTTTATGACGGATGGCGCGTTGGGTCGGTAGGATTATAAGAGAACTGTTCATAGATGGATTATAGCCTAATATTCCACCGCTTGCATCCCTCTTGTGTCTGTTTTTATGTTATAAAATCTATTAAATTCGCCTACACTTACTTTTGCCATGATGTCCCATCTTCCCTCTTGCGGTAGTGTAATCGGCTCAAATGTATAGATACCGTTTTGAACTTTTGGGTTGTTCAGCTCTTGGTCATGCTTGTGGTTATTTGGTCTTGTTACAACTACTTTGATATTTGCGTTATCGATGGGATTTGCATCTTTATCACTCACTTTGTAGCTGAGTATTGCTTTTTGGGTACCAAATTCCTTAGTAATATACTCAACTTTATAGTGTCTCTCAAAGAGTATCTTTGCTTGGAGTATCTCGTTTGCTTTTGCGTCTGCTTCATGATAACCCATCATATAGGTATCGCTTTTTTCTACCGGAAGAGTGTTAGCAACAAATACAGTTGCAACACATGCACCAAAAACTGCGATGATTGAAGCACCTATGGCATAGGGCCAGATTTTTGGGTTACTTAGTTTCATTCTGTTTTCTCATGTAAATTTTTTTCTTAGCATACACAAAAAGTGCATAGAGTATAAAGCCGTAAAAAAGTATTTTTACAACAAATATGCTATCTTTGTTTGTATTTCCCACTGCATTTTCTAAAATGATACCTTTGTTTGCGGCGATTTGTTCAGCGATATCCGCATAACCGTTAAACATCGAACCGGAGTACTTGCCTAAAAGCTCACTCTCTTTTGCTTTTTGTGCCAACAGAGGGATGATTGTACCGCCATAACTGCCAGAGAGTTCTTTAAAAGAGTCAAACGAGTCGCTATAAAAAAGTGCTATAAAAAATGCCTGAACGGGAGAAGCAACAGGGCTTAAGATCTGTTTTTTGTCAAACAAGCTATATAAAGAAGACTCATTTGCCAAAATATCTACTTTTGTGTCCATTTGAGAAAATGTAAGCAAAATCGTAGGCTGCCCAAATTCACTTAGCACCTCTTTCTCATAAGCAACCATATCTTTGCCGTGCGGAAGCTCTTTTAGCATAAGAAGTCTTAATGATATACCCGTCTTTTGGTAAAGTTCCGAACCAAGTTTTTCAACCTCTGCGCTGAATGCCGGGTTAAATATAAGCTCATCTTTATAAAGATAGTTTGCAAAAAGCGAAGAGTGTAGAGAGAGTGTGAGGATGAGGGCAACAAGCCCTCTTGAAAAATTCAATGAAATTTCCTAACCGATAAAAAGATGATTTGGCGTTAAAACCGCATAGAGCGTATAAATAGCCATGAGCACTAAGCCCCATGAAATAATCTTATCCATACTTTGCCCCCTATTTTTTCACATCTATAACATGGTCAGCTTGCTTTGAGCCAATCATCTTAATAGATGCTTCATCTTTGATATCATAAAAATTTGCCGCACTGCCTGTTTGGACATTTATGCCCCACGCTGTCAATCCGACCAAAATAGTCAGAAGCAGCACAGTCGCAATCAACATACCCGTTATACCATCGATAGAGAATATACTTCTATTTTCATTCATTACGGACTCCTTATTTGCTTATGTTAGTGATATAAGCACCAACAGCTTCTTTTTGTTTGTCGTTAAGTCTATCAAACTTTGGCATGACACCGATAGCACCTTTTTTACCGTTATTAAGTATATTTGCCACTAATGCCGGCGTATATCCTGCAAGATTTGGAGCGACAAACTCCATCCCTTTTCCATCAGGACCATGACAACTTGAACACGCACCTACAAAAATCTCTGCACCATCACCTTTCATACCGTTTGCGACATAAGCAGACACCGTCTCTATCTCCGCATCAGTTATGAGTGCACCCGTGTTTGCATTGAAAAGTCCGTTACGATCAGGCATTGGCATATCTGTACCGAGAAGTTTATAGTTTGAGCCATGTTCGATTACATACTTTACAGAAGCCGCATTGATTCTCTTGTTAAGATTTGCCGCTTTACCGTCAATTCCATCAGCATTAATACCGTGGCACACTTTACACTCTGCCAAGAAAACAGACTCACCCATCTCGACAAGTTTATCACCGGTAAGACCTTTATACTTTGCCTCGAATTTTGTGTTGTGTGCAGCTGTATCTTCATTGTACTCGCCTACTTGAGAGTAAGCATTTACCGGATAGCCGATAGTAAAATACCACATACCCCAAATCATAGTGAGTAAAAACATAACTGCCCAACCCATAGGCAGTTCGTTTTTATACTCACCGATTCCATCCCAATTTTCATCGGCAAGTTCGCCGGATGCGCTATCCACCTGCATCTGACGTACATATTTAATTACAACAAAAACTGTAATTATAACTAGAGCAACTGCTCCTGCAATTGCAAGCATGTTAACGATGTCATCGTTCAAACCACCTTTTGTTGTACCAACAGACAAGAATGTCAGCAGTAGCATCAAAGCAGTAAAAACAACTCCCCCAAGATAAAGCTTATTCATATATCTCTCCTATTTCTTTTTACCCTCTACGGGTACCTTCTCATCCGATAGAGCTGATACGGGAGTATCATCTATATCATCTTTTAGCGCCATATTGCTATAGCTTTCGTAGTCAACCCCGCTTGCATCTCTCTTTTTTGTGTAGAGGTGATATATGTACCCATACAACGCCACTACAAGAAAAAATGTCAGTACAAAATATCCATACGCCTGAAGCTCTGCAATACCCACTTCAAATTCCTACTTGAGACTGTTCATATATGCAATCAACGCAACTATCTCTGGAATCTCCCCACGAGCAACTGCATCTTTAACATCTTGATCTTTCATGTCGGCAGCTACCACTTTTGCTTCTTCAAGTGCAAGTGAGCGTGCTTCTGCGACACTATTCGCCATCTTTACATTTTTTACAGAACCGTCTTTCATAGGTACCTCTTGATTATACGGAACTGCAAAGTGCTTTGCAACTGTGAGCTGTTCTGCATAAACCGTATCGACATCGGCACTGTTTGTAAAGAGCCATTTGTAAGCAGGCATGATTGACCCCGGAACAACCGAAGCCGGATTTTTCATGTGATTCTCATGCCAGTCGGTAGTTCTATAGTTGCCTACACGCATCAAATCCGGACCTGTTCTTTTAGAACCCCATAAAAACGGTCTATCGTACGCATACTCGCCGCTAAGTGAGTAGTGACCGTAGCGATCTGTTTCAGACTTAAATGGACGTACAAGCTGAGAGTGACAAGCATTACAACTATTTTTTATATAAACATGACGACCCGCCAACTCTAAAGTAGAGTAAGGAGCAGTTCCGATAACAGGACGGGAAGCTTGAGCAAAGTTTGGAAGAATCTCAATTAACCCTGCAAACGCAATTACAACAAATACACCTACCGCAAAAAAGAACGGATGTTTTTCTAACCAATGAAACATATTTTATCCTTTCAATTAAGCGCCCATAGGCGATGCGTTTTGTAATTCACGCTCTTCAACAGGGCGAGAAGACATAGTTTTGTAGATGTTATAAGCAAACATCAAGAAACCAACTAAGTATAAAAGACCGCCAACACCACGGATAGCGTAGTATGGATGAAGAACCGTTACCGTATCGATAAACGAGTAGGCAAGATTACCGAACTCATCATGTGCACGCCACATCATACCTTGCGTAATACCCGCAATCCACATAGACGTAAAGTAAAGAACAACACCAAGTGTTTGAATCCAGAACTGTGCCGCCATAAGAGACTTAGAGTAAATCTCACGTTTAAAGACACGAGGTGCCATGTGGTACAGTGCCGCCATAATCATAAAGCCAACCCATCCAAGAACACCGTCATGTACGTGTCCGACAATCCAGTCAGTAAAGTGTGCTATGGCATTGACTGATTTAATCGCCTGAATCGGACCTTCCAGTGTTGAGAACATATAGAAAGTCGAACCTAAAACCATAAACTTGATAAGCGGAGAAGCCGCAACCTGCTGCCATTCACCCTTCATAGTAAGAAGCATGTTAATTGCCGAACCCCAAGACGGAAGAATCAAGATAACAGAGAAGATGGACCCCATCGTCTGCATCCAGTCCGGAACAGTTGAGTAAAGAAGGTGATGCCCACCCGCCCATAAATAAACAAACATCAATCCCCAGAAAGAGAGCAGTGAAAGCTTATAAGAGTAGATAGCCTGACCGGACTCTTTTGGTAAGAAATAGTAAATCATCGCAACGATAGGCACTGTAAAACCAAATGCGACCGCATTGTGTCCATACCACCACTGAACGAGCGCATCATTTGTGCCTGCATACATAGAAACAGAGTGGTACCACGCACCTATGCCGCTCTCGCCTGAAGGAGATGTAGCAAAAAATGTAGGAATCTCCATGTTATTAAAGAGATAAAGCATCGCTATACCTAAGAAAGTCGCTATGTAGTACCAAACAGAAATATAGAGTGATTTTTCACGGCGAATACCGATAAGACCAAATATACCCATACCAAAAAGTACCCAAACAACAACAACAGCAATGTCAATTGGCCACTCAAACTCTGCATACTCTTTTGAAGTTGTTACACCTGCAAAAAGCGATACAATCACAGCTACAACAACTGCAAGATAGAGCCAAAAGTGAAGTTTTCCAAGTGTCATAAGCAGTTTTGATTCTGCCATCGACACCTTTAAAACACGCTGACCAACATAATACCAAGTAGCAAAAACACCACTTAGCGTAAAGCCAAAGATAACTGCATCTGTGTGCAGCGGACGAAGACGACTAAAGTTTGTATATTCAGCCAAACCATCTCCCAACATGAGATTCAACCCCGGAAATGCAAGCTGAAACGCCAATATTACACCAATGAGCATACCGACAATCCCAAAAGCGATAGTTGTAAGCATAAACATCTTAGCAATTGTATAGTCGTACTCTAATGGACGATTTTCCATATATAGCCTCCTTAAAGATTCAAAGCAATTAAGTCTAATGCGACTTCTTGAAAAATTTAAAATAAGTTCACTTGATTTTAAATTTTTCAAGAAGTCTTTATTTTTATTAAACTAAATAACTAAGGTATGATAACAGTATAAATGTTTAAGATTTCTTAATTATTGACATTTTTTCGACATTTTTCAAAAAAATTTCTGTTTTTTAACACTCTATTAACAAAAAAATGTTAGTTCTTAAAATTTTTGAGGGGTTTAGTGAGTAGAGCCCTATCTTTTGATTAAAGATAGAAACTCATTGAAGATATATCTGCTCTCTTTTGGACCGGGGCTGGACTCCGGATGGTGCTGTACTGAAAAAATCGGAGCGTCATTGTACTTCAACCCTTCAATTGTGTTGTCAAAAAGGTTTACGTGCGTCACTTCTGCAACTTCTGTGATGTTGTTTGGAACATTGTAGTTGTGGTTTTGTGCGGTAATCTCTACCAAACCTGTTTTTAGATTTTTTACGGGTTGGTTACCGCCGTGGTGACCAAACTTTAGTTTATATGTGTCATACCCGTGAGCGATAGAGAGAAGCTGATGTCCAAGACAAATTCCAAACATAGGCACTTTTGCATCAATAAGCTTTTTGATTTCACGCTGTTCATTTTTAAGCACAAGCGGATCCCCCGGACCATTTGACAAAAAGACGCCGTCAATCTCTTTTGCATTGTATCTTTTTACAAGCTCATCACCGTCAAAACTGTTTGGGATAACCTCTACACCGATATTTGCTGCTACCAGCTCATTGAGGATATTTGTTTTCACTCCAAAATCCAAAACAACAATATTTGCTTCCGGTGTCGGTGCCGCATCATACTTAAACTCTCTATCGTTGTAAACAGACTGCGTATGCTTGTAAGGCACTTTTGTACTTACCTGCTCAATGTAGTTTACATCCTCTATTCTCGGACTTGCTTCTAAAATCTTTTTTAGTTCTGCTTTGTCGCCCACCTCGGTAGATGCTATCATCATCATAGCGCCCTCGGTTCTTAGCATCTTCGTGATATAGCGTGTGTCGATGTCACAAATCCCCATAACATTTTGCTCTTTTAAAAAGTCTGCGAGTGATCCCTCTGCTCTAAAGTTTGAGTAACGCTCTTGATACTTTCTGACAATCATCCCTTTTGCATGTGCAGCCTTGCTTTCCATATCTTCAGCATTGACTCCAACGTTGCCGATTTCCGGTGCAGTAAATGTAACAAACTGCCCCGCATAAGATGGATCGGACATAATCTCTTGATATCCGCTCATAGAGACGTTAAAAACTATCTCGCCGACAACAGTGCCATTTGCACCAAAACTGTTTGCCTCTAAAAAAGTTCCGTTTTCCAGATAAATCCAAGCTTTTTGTTTCAAATTTTGCATGCTCATTACTCCATACCTCTTCTTATTAACTCTTCTTTGTAAAGTTTTTCATATAAAATATCAAATTCATCTGTCCCAGGGATATATCTCTTTTTGTAAGTCTTGATTTTCTCCATGATGATATTATCAAGCGCAGATGCCTCCGTAACAAATGATGCGATGGAGTTGTAGATAATATTTTTGATGCGGTTTTCAGTTACATCAAAATGGATAAGGTCTTCTTCGTAAAGCTCATCCAAAATCTTGTGAGAGAGGTCAGAGTAGCGCTCTTCATAATTTAGAATAATGCCAAACTCCGGAGCAAGCTTCTTTTTAATCATAAAAAAGAGTTGTCTCTCATCGACAAGATTAAACTCTATCTGCTCTTCATTGGCTTCACATATCTGATGTGTTTTCTCTTCAAGCGCCATCTCCTGCTTGATGTCATTTTCAAGTATCTTTTGTGCCTCTTTTGCTATAGGCTCAAGCCCTTTTGTCATAGTGACAACACCACTCTTGTTCAAATCAATCGCAATCTTATTGGCTATATGAGGTATAGTTTTAAGTGATATTTTCATCCAAAGACCCTACTTGTGTAAATATAAATTTTGTGATTTTACTATAAGTAAGGTTAGTTTAGGATTAGAGGAGAGTTTTTTTGCAAAACATACTCTTCAAACTTCTCTTTTGCCAGCGGTTTTGAGAAGTGGTATCCTTGCAGTATATTGCACTCCTCTGAAATGAGAAAATTTTTCTGCATCTGCGTCTCTACTCCTTCCGCAACAACGCTTAAACCGAGATTTTTTGCGATATTTAGAATGGTTTTTACCAAACTTGTATCTTGCTGTGGGTTCTCCAGCTCCATAATGAAAGATTTATCTATTTTAAGTTCATGTATCGGAATTTGGCGAAGATAGCTAAGCGATGAATAACCTGTGCCAAAATCATCCATGGAAAAACGGATTCCACAGTTTCTAATCTTATTCATGGTCTCTATAAGCTTAGGTATATCTTCAGCGGCACTCGTCTCTGTCATCTCAAAAATAATTTTTGAACTTAGCCGTTCATCCAGATATTTTCCGCATAACACCTTTACATCATCCACAAAAGCACTATGAAACATTTGACGCATGCTGATGTTGATAGAGAGCTGCTGTAACACTATCCCTTTCTCATCCCACTCGCTTAAAGTTTTAAATGCCTCTTCCAAGATATAGTATCCAAGTTCAACGATAAATCCTGTCTGTTCTGAAATCGGGATAAACTCATCAGGTCGTACGTTGCCAAGCTGCTCATTTTGCCATCGCACAAGCACTTCACACCCTACAATTTCTCCAATGCCGTTGACTTGAGGCTGATAATTAAGCGTTATCTCTCTGTTTTGCAGTGCAAAGCGCAACAACCTCTCTACTTCCAATTTTCTCTCTATTCTCACGGAGAGCTCATCATTGAAGAGTATAACACCGTCTCTACCTTTTGATTTTGCCTCATACATGGCGATATCAGCCTCTTTGATAAGAGTGTTTGCTGTTATGTTTGGGTTATCAATGATGCTTACGCCGACACTCGCACTAATGTAGAGATGATGTCCTTCTGTGACATACGTCTGCTTAATAGCATGCAATAAGTCTAAGGCAAAATTATACGCACTCTCTAAACATTCCTCTTTGTCCGCAAAAGAGGCACTCAGCATACAAAATTCATCACCGCCAAGCCTTGAGACAGTTGTTTTATGCGTTTTTGCAAGCTTGCTCATTCTTTGTGCAACTTCTACAAGAAGCTTATCTCCGATATCATGCCCTAAAGTGTCGTTAATAGTCTTAAAATAGTCTAAATCTATCAAAAGCAGATACATGCACTTTGCATTACTCTTTTGTGTTTTGATAGCATCCTCTATAAGCTCGACAAAATAGCGTCTGTTGCCTAGTTTTGTGAGGTAGTCATGGTATGCCTCAAACTGGTTTTTTTGCAGATATTTGTAAGTATTGCGTGAGCCGTAAAAAAGTACCCATGCTAGAACAATCGTCAATGCGGCGATAACATTGGAGTAAAACTTGCCAATCAGCAAAAGATAAATCGTAATAGGAATCATTGAAGAGGCAAGAATAAAGATAGCTAATTTTTTTTCCGATACAAGGATAGTCGTTGCGACAACAGCGACACCTAGTTGGGTAAAAATAGCAAGATAGTGCAGCTCTATATTGGAACGTAAAGTATAGACAACAAACATAATTGTCCATGAAAAAAAGTAGAAAAAGATAAAATAGCGCAGTTTGCCAAGCCAACGCTTCTTCTCTTGGATAGTATATGCTGTGTCGGAATACTCTTTGTAGAGCTTATAACCCCAGTGGGAGAGTGCCAAAACATACAGATACCACAATGGCTCGGCAATATATGAACCATACATGATACCAAAAAAGATATAGGAGGTTGCGGTTGAGGCAAAAAGAACTATAAGCACAACAATCTGTCTATGCATAAAATTATAAAAATTTATATTATTCAGCAAAAAACTACTCTTTTTTTGTTTTTTGTGATAATTTTATCTTATTTTTCTTAAAAATTACTTCGCCAAAAGAATTGTAAGTTCAGAAGCTTTTTTCGCTTCCATTTTACTCAGTATAGCTCCCGTTGTTTTAGGTTTAAGCGAAGAAAGAATATCCACGGCATCTTTTACGTCCATCTCAGAGAGTACGCTTGCCGCATTGGCTGCTTTCATCTTTGCAAAAGTCTCCGCCATCTTGCCCATCTTTACCTCTTTTAGCTCTTTTAGAAGCTGCTCATTTTTTTCAACCATCCCTTTGATAGATGCCTCTTTGGCGCTTATCTCACTTAGCTGTTTCGCTACATTCTCTTCACGCTCGCTTATTTTGGCTTCTCTCTTTTTTAAAAGCTCTTCAGTTGCGGTTTTGAGTGCGCTTAGAGACTGCTTTTGCTCATCGATTCGTTCAAGTTCTATAAGAAGTTCACTCTTTCTGGCTTTAAAAATCTCCGTACACTCAAAAAGTTTATCGCTTGTTTCAAGTGCATACAAAGATACAAATCCCAGTATAATCAATATTGCTATTTTTTTCATCCGTTTTTTCCCATATATGCCATAAGCGCAACCTCATCAAGATTTTTCGCTTCTAGCATCGCCTTTTTTTTGAGTTCCTGTTTTATCTCTTGAAGCTCTAAATATTGAAATTTTTCAAGCTCTATCATGTCTGTTTTTAGTTGCACTCTTGCCTGTTCTACCTGATTTTTGGCGAAGGCAACCCATTCTTGATTGTGTTTTATAAGTTCTCTTTGAGAGCTAAGAAGCGTTCTTGAGGCGAGCATTTGGCTCATGGTGCCGCGGCTTGGAGGGGTGATATCTTTGAGAGTGTTGTAAGAGAGCTCCAGTGCGCTTGATGCGCTATTTAGGTTCACGGTAGCCTTTTGTAAAAACCGCTCACTCTTTTGCAAGAGATTTTTTTTGACTTTTACAAGCGGGCTAAAGCGGCTTTTCATAGGCTCTCTCCTTTGAGAAAGGGGTTATAAAATAATGGTATCTTCTCTCTCCGGCGATGTCGAGATGATACCGACTTTTGTTTTTGTAATCTCTTCTATAGCACGGATATACTCTTGCGCCTCTTTTGGAAGTGCATCAAAAGTTCTCGCACCCTTAGAATTATCCCACCCTTTAAATGACTTATAAATAGGTTTTACATTATCCAGATTTGCAGGCAGATAGTCAATCTCTACGCCGTTTAAATCGTAAGCAACACAAACTTTTACTTCACTAAATCCATCTAAAACATCAAGTTTCATAAGTGCTAGTTCATCACAACCGTTAAGACGGCTTGCATAGCGGCATGCAACCGCATCAAACCAGCCGCATCTTCTCGCACGCCCTGTTGTCGTACCAAACTCATGCCCTCTTTCGCCGATAAGCTTTCCGTCTTCGCCCAAATCTTCACTCGGAAATGGACCGTTTCCGACACGGGTACAGTACGCCTTGACGATACCGATTACCTTGCCGATATCTTTTGCGTTAATGCCAAGCCCAGTACATGCTCCCGCACTTACGGTCGAGCTTGAAGTCACATAAGGGTAAGTTCCATGGTCAATGTCAAGCATAGTACCCTGCGCGCCCTCTAAAAGAACTCTCTTGTTATCCTCATCAAGCGCCTTCCAAAGAAGCTGCGTTGTGTCTGTGATAAAAGAAGAGAGTTTTGTGCTATAGCCTTGAAGTTCTTGTAAAAGTGTCTCTTTGTTTGGTGTTTTTATCTCTAAAATCTCAAAAATCGCTCTGTTTTGCTCAAAATACTCAAGCACTTTGTCGCAAAGCTTTGCAGGGTTTAAAAGTTCTCCTGCACGTACGCCGATACGGTTAATCTTGTCAGAGTAAGCAGGTCCGATACCTTTTCCGGTTGTACCGATAGCTTTGTCGCCTTTAAGCTTCTCACGAGCTTGGTCGATAAGAGAGTGGTAAGGAAGGTTTAGGTGTGCCTTGTCAGAGATAAAAAGTCTTCCCTCCAAATCTTTAAACTGCGTCATCTCTTTGATGATAGACTCAGGAGAAAGAACGACACCGTTTCCTATAACATTGATGGCTTTTGGATTTAAGATGCCCGATGGGATAAGATGCAGTGCATATCTCGTACCGTCAACCCAAATCGTATGACCCGCATTGTGTCCGCCTTGGCTTCTGCAAACCATATCGTACTCTTTTGCCAATCTGTCAACGATTTTTCCTTTTCCCTCATCACCCCATTGGATACCGACTACTAAATCTGCTTTCATTCTCTTCCTCTATTTCGCTTTGGTTTCTACTAACACATCTGTATAAATTGCAAAACCTACAGAACTTAGTTCTGCATTTTTATATCTTCCGCCTCTTGCAAAGACTTCATTATTTTGTATAACTCTAAAAAAGAGTTCATCATAGTAGAGCATTTTTGCATAGTAAAGAGGTGCTAAAACACTGTTTGGGCATCCGATAGCCTCACATAAGTTCTTCATCTTCTCCAATTCTGTTTTTACGGCTTCAGGAACTATCTCAAGAAGCTCATCCACTTGGCTAGGGTGTTGCAGATAGACAAGTTTTTCAAGCCAATCGACCTTGAGATTTAAAAACTTCTCAATGTTTATATGTCTAAAATCATCAAGAGTTAGACTGTCAAACATCTCAACTAGGAGCTTTGGTATCATCATGTTTGAGATTTGGATAAGCGGACGCACTTCAAGTGCCTCAAAAATCTCTATGGCAATATTTAAAACAGATGAGAGTTTACTCTCTCCCATAAACTCGACACCGATTTGAAACTGTTCATCTGTCGGATAGCGGAAAACCGGCTGGATGTAAAACCACTTTTTATGTTCAGTGTTACGCCCCAATCTCTTCTCGATAATGCGTACAACATCTATGGTAGAATCGGCTCTAAGCGAGATGGAGTTGTTTTTCTCATCATTTACTTTGATAAGCTCACGCTCATTGGCAATGCTTTTGTGCTGATGATACGAAAAGATGGGAGTGACAATCTCCTCAAATCCTTTTGCGTATAAAATATCGCTAGCGACTTTTTCTATCTCTCTTTTTATCTTCGCACTTTTGCCAAAGTAGAGTTTTGAACCGCTAGGAATTTCGTGTTCTAGTATCATTTACCTGCCAACTTAAAATAATTTTCATTGAAAACTCTGTTTGCAGTACCGTCATAATCTCTTCTTCCAAGTTTTGCAAGAGCGAGTTCGACAGAGTTTACAACCCATGAAATCTCATACGGAGCTATAAGACCCATCTGGTTTATACGAAAGATTTTACCATCAAGGTGGTCTTGTCCGCCTGCAACATTTACGCCAAAATCGGTTTTTAAGATTTTTCTGATTTGTGATGCGTTTTCATCATCAACAGTTGTCATGGAAAGTGCCGGAGTTTTTGGATAGATATGCAAGCCGATAGCCTGAAGTGCGCAGATAACGGCACTTGCTCTTGCTGCGGTCTCTTCATAAAGTTTCTCTAAACCGCCGTTTCTCTCAATAGTCTCTAAAATCTCCAAAAGCCCGATAGTCAAAGTTGTAGCCGCAGTCCAAGCGGTTGTGTTTTTTCTTTGGGATTTTATCTCGGTAGCAAGGTTGAAGTAATAGCCTCTTCCTTTGCCGATTTTCTCTATCGCCGCATTGCTAAGACCCAAAATTGCAAGCCCCGGAGGAAGCATAAGCGCTTTTTGGCTTCCAGCGATTAAACAGTCGATGTTAGCAATATCTATCTTTTCAACGCCCACGGCAGTGATACCATCAGCGATAATCATAATATTCTGGTTTATCTCTTTTACAGCTTTTGCAATCGCTTCAACCGGATGACGAAGTCCGCCTGCCGATTCGCTTATCTGTATGGCGATGGCGTCTATGTCTGAGTTGTTTTTTACTGCTTCTACAACCTCTTGAACGCTTACGGGAGTATCCCATTCGTTGCTGATTGTGACATTTTTAAGCCCATGAGCAAGAGCGATTTTTCCAAATCTCTCACCGAATTTTCCTGAGTTTACATTTAAAAGCGTATTGTGGCAAAGGTTTACAACCGCCGCCTCCATAGCTCCAGTTCCGCTTGAAGCAAGCATAACTACCTCATCGCTACCAAAGAGGTTAAAAAGATGTTTTCTGGTTTTTTCAAAGATAGCTTCAAATTCGGGTGTGCGGTGGTGCATCGTCTCATCTGACATTGCATTTCGAACATTTTGCGGGACAGGGGTAGGACCAGGGGTAAAGAGTAACATCTGAAAAATTCCTAAATAGTTGTAATTTAAAACCTCGCATTATATCTAAATAACTTAAATTGGCTCTTTAGTTTTATGGTAGAATTTTGCAAAATTTTTACCCAAAAGGCTCTTATGACTATTGTAGATTCCATTATTTTGGGCGTTATCGAGGGCTTTACCGAGTTTCTACCCATCTCTTCAACGGGGCATCTTATCGTTGCAAGTGAGTTTTTAGGCTTAGAGCAAAATGCGGTGAACAAAGCCTATGAGGTCATCATCCAGTTTTCGGCTATTTTGGCTGTTATTTTCAACTATAAAGAGAAATTTACTCTTAAAAAAATTGATTTATGGATAAAAGTTTTTTTAGCTTTTCTTCCGCTTGCCATAGTTGGTTTTCTCTTCTCAAAAGAGATAAAAGCACTCTTTAGCCTAGAAATAGTCGCTATTATGTTTATTGTTGGCGGGATTATTTTTTTGGTTGTAGAAAAATTTTTTATCCATACTGAGATACAAACACTTAATGATGTAGAAAAGATAAACTTTAAACAATCGCTATTTATCGGCTTGGCGCAGGTTTTTGCGCTCATCCCCGGAACTAGCAGGGCGGGTGCTACTATTATCGGTGCACTTCTTGTCGGGCTTGATAGAAAAGCGAGTGCGGAGTTTAGTTTTTTACTTGCTTTTCCGGTTATGGGCGCTGTTGCCTCTTATGATTTGCTCAAACACTACCAAGATTTCAGTGAAGCAAATCTTATGGTTTTAGGTGTCGGATTTGTCACCTCTTTTATTGTTGCCTATCTCACCATCAAACTCTTTTTAAAGTTTTTAGAGCGATTTACTTTTGTTTCTTTTGGTGTTTATCGTATAATTTTTGGCATAGCGCTTCTTCTCTTTTTTAAGCCCTAAAGCGTTTGAAGAACTATTTTTGCCAATTTCAGGGCTTTTGCGCGGTGTGATAGCTCTTTTTTTACCTCATCATCAAGTTCTCCAAGCGTTTTGTCATACCCAAGAGGGATAAACATGGGGTCATACCCAAAGCCTTTCTCGCCTCTTGCCTCGCTGATTGCCTCTCCATGCATCCAACCATGCACAACATACTCCCCTTTTTTTGTCACAATAGCAATAGCAGCTGTGTAGTGAGCAGGCGAAGATGTCGCACCTTTTGCTTTTATATCTTGTATAAGCTTGTTCAGATTGTCTTTATCATTTGCATCTTTGCCTGCATGTCTTGCACTGTAAATCCCCGGTTTGCCATCAAGCACATCTACACTTATGCCGCTGTCATCCGCCATAACAACGATATCGTCTCTCTTTAGAGCGTTAAAAACCGCTCTTGCTTTGATGAGCGCATTCTCTTTGAAGCTGTTGCCATCCTCTTCTATCTCAAATTCCTCTATAAGCCGACTATAGGGAATAACCTCAAAATCTTCACAAAGTGCCTGTATTTCTCTAACCTTACCCCTATTTGATGTCGCTAAAATTAATTGCATCTTCTTACCCTTACGATTTACTTTAAAGATACACTTCTTTGATTGACAAAGTTTGTGTAAACAATCTTTTTAATATAATTGCGAATTATATACTACATTAAGGTACTCAATGTTTAAAAAAGTATTCCCTCTATCTGCGATTCTTTCCCTAAGGTTTTTAGGTCTTTTTTTGGTACTGCCGGTTGTTTCTATCTATGCGCTTGAACTAGAGGGCGCAACACCGCTTCTTATAGGTATCGTTGTTGGCGGTTATGCACTTACACAGGCAGTTTTTCAGGTTCCTTTTGGTGCAATGAGCGACAGGATAGGCAGAAAACCGGCACTTCTTATCGGTCTTTTAATCTTCTTGGTCGGCTCAATCATGTGTGCCTATGCGACGGATATCTATATGTTGATGGTAGGTCGTTTTCTACAGGGTGCAGGAGCAATCGGTTCTGTTATTGCGGCTATGATTTCGGATTTGGTTCCAGAGGAAGTTCGCGGTAAGGCTATGGCTATCATGGGCGCTTCAATTGCTCTTAGTTTTGCGCTTGCCATGGGACTTGGACCGGTTCTCGGCGCAAAGTACGGTGTTGGGTTTCTCTTTATTCTTACAGCTATTTTTGCAGTTTTAGCAATAATATTGTTGTTTACAAAAGTACCGACTCCGCCCAAAATCAAGCATACATATCACGCAGAGGCAAAAACGTCTGACATCCTAAGAGACCCAAATCTTCTCAATATGATTATTATCAATGCGATGCAAAAAGGACTTATGACCATCGCATTTGTGCTTATTCCGATAATACTCACAAGCGATACTTTTTCATGGCAAAAGTCTGATCTCTACATGGCGTATCTGCCGGCTATGCTCTTTGGTCTTGCCGCTATGGGACCTGCTGCGGTTTTTGGCGAAAAGCATAACAAGCCAAAAGAGGTCTTTTTACTCTCTATCATTCTGTTTGTCGCTTCATTTTTGATAATGGGGCTTAGCACTTCAAGCCTTCTTTTTGTGGTAGGCGTTATCCTTTTCTTTGTTGCCTTTAACATGATGGAACCGCTTGTGCAGTCAATGATAACAAAATTTGCAAAAGTGCATCAAAAAGGAATGGCTCTTGGAATTTCAAACTCCGCTGCATACTTTGCAACATTTATAGGCGGAACTTCTGCCGGTCTTCTTTTAGGCATTAGTGATAGAGAGACAATCGGTATCTCTGTTGCGGCTGTTGCCGGAATTTGGCTCTTATGGACACTCAAGCTTCAAAACCCTACGAAATACTCACATCTATACCTTCCACAGGAGAGCGTGGATATAAAGAAGTTACAAAATCTCGAAAATGAACATGTTGCAGAGTGGTACATCAACGATACAGAGAAGCTGGTTATCGTCAAATACGCCTCTCTTGCTATCCAAAGAGAGGATTTGATAGCACAAATCTCAAAATAATTATTCTTCGATTTTTGCAACTATCATAAGCGAAAGCAAAAAAGCAATTGCGCCTAGTGTTGTATTTAGCAACACTATCGCACCGACACTCAGAGCCAATGCTCCATAAGATACAACTCTGTCATACGTAAAATACGCCATAACCGCACCAAAAAGCGCAATAGCCCCTAAATAGCCTAAGTAGAGCATATGCGCCATCCATGCACGGGCATCGCACAAGAAAAAGCCTTTTGCGGCGGCACACTCGGCTGTAAAAGCACTGTTTGAGAGATATCCATACTTAATAAATGCAAAAACGACCCCTGAAACAAGTATGGCAAAAAGTATCTCTTTAATCTTGCCGTAAGAGACTTTTATGCTTCCCATAAAGAGCAGATAAGCAAATCCAAAAGCAATTAAAGCCCACAAATTTGAAAAAAGGTTAAGATAAGTTTCATTTACAAAAACAATGATGGTCGTTACCGCCAAAACGACAAAAAGCACCTTCTCAAACAACCCAAATACAAACTCACGATACATCCCTCTATAAAGCCATAAAAAAGAGATGACAGAGATTGAAAAAGCATAGATTTCAAAGTTCCTGTATCTTCCGTCAAACGCTAAAGAGATAGTGATAATGGTTGCCAATAGTGACGCAGCATAAAAAAGAAGTGTCAGTGAGGCATCAGGACCTTTGATTTTTTTCGTAAAAATTTCTCTAAATACCACGACTTGCACCTTTTTATCAAATGCGATGTAGGCAAGAGTAAAATAATATACGAGCGCATGCACCGACATGACTAAAAACGCCCATAAAAACTCCCAAACGGTTCTTGCCGTGACGCTATACTGCTCCAGTTGAAGCGTAAACAAAAGCGCGAAAAGTGTGTTGAACGTACCAAATAAAATTATCTCTCTTGTTCTGATTTGCGTATTTTTAAACAACAGTGAAAAAAGCAAGATAAGAGTAACTGAGCAGAGAGCCAAAAGCTTATAATTTACAAAATTAGATACATCCCCGCCAAATACATGTTTATCAACTCTATCTTTATCAAAAAGCCCCCAAAAACCGCCGACTGCACCCTCGCTTACTCTTTTCCACGGTTGGTCAAACGCCTCTATGATGTTGTAGTTCCATCTCTCTCTTTGTGCCAGTGCGACAAACTCACGTACAAATAACGCCTGATTTATCTTGCTTGGAATAGCATCTTCTCTTGCCCTTCCCTCAGATGGCCAGCCCGTTTCGCCTATAAGAATCTTTTTGTCTTTGAGAAGTGCCGTAACTTCTCCCCTTACATCTGCCAAATGCCCGATAGATTGGTCTATGTTCATGGGGTCATCTTCCCAGTAAGGCAAGATGTGAATCGTTACAAAATCAGTGATATCTTTGATTTGCGGATGTTTCACCCAGTATTCCCACACATCGGCGTATGTAACCTCTGTATTTGGAAGTGCCTCTTTAACCTGTTTGATATATCCGGACAACACCGCCTCTGTTGCATCGCCGCGCAAAAGCACTTCGTTGCCAACAATCACGCCTTTGATGATGTCTTGATTTTCTTTTGCAAGTTTTATGAGTGTGGTTATCTCTTTTTGTGTCATCACTTTGTCACTGCTTACCCACGCACCCATATACATCTTAAGACTATTTTCTCTGGCTATCTTTGGAACTATCTCCAAACCGACGGTTGAGTATGTTCTGATACAAGTGGTATATTTGGAGAGAAGTTTTAGATCATTGCGTACCAAATCCTCCGAGACGACCATCCCTTTGGAGAGTGAAAAAGGGGAGTCATTTTTTCCAAAAGGAGCATAGGAGACACACTCCAGTTTATCAAAAGAGTTTTTGCCGTCTTTTAAGACAAACACCTCTCCGAGCAAATACCAAAAAAGTACTACGACTACAACGCTTGTGAAAACCGCTGCTGTTTTTTTTATCACTTTGTGTCCTTGTTACATTCTAAAAAATTATATGGGAGTATGAGAAATGGATAGTTTTAGAAAAGAGCCCTTAAAAGAGCTCTGTTGTATTATTTTTGAGGAAAGACATACATGTTATAGTAGCGACCCTCAAACTTAGGCTCTTTATCCATAACTGCAACATCTTCTATCATCGACCAAACTTTTAAAAGAACATCTTTTGCAGCATCCGGATTTGCCATTTCACGCCCTTTTAAAAAGACACGAAAACGGACATGCTTACCCTCAGCTATAAACTCTCTCGCATGCTTTACTTTGTAGTTGATGTCATTTTCGGCAATCTTAACAGAGAGTTTTATCTCTTTGACATCAATCTTTGTCTGGTTTTTCTTCTGCTCTTTGAGTTTTTTCTCTTCTTGATACTTAAACTTACCGTAGTTCATAATTTTAGCGACAGGGGGTTTTGCATCAGGGGCAATAAGCACTAAATCTAAACCTAACTCATTTGCTTTTTCCATAGCTTCATCAATGGAGATAATACCCAACGATTCTGCTCCATCCACATTACAACGCACCTCTGGTACACGGATATCGTCATTCATTATGACACGGTCTGTTTTTTTGCTCAAAAATTTACCTCATTTATTTTAGTTTTTACAAGCGATAGAAATTCATCCTCACTTAGATTGTACTGCTCTCTCGTTCTTCTGTCACGAATCGCAACACTTCGAGAAGCAACCTCTTCATCTCCCAGCACTATAAGCATAGGAACTCTTGTTTTTTCCGCTGTTCTGATTCTTTTGTTCAAAGAATCATTTTTAGAGTAGATTTCGCTGTCTGCCCCTAAATCTATCAATTTATCCGCCAACTCTTTTGCATAATCATTATGCGCAGAAGCTATCGGAACGATTGCAACTTGAGTCGGAGCGATAAACATTGGAAACTCTCCAGCGTAATGCTCTGTTAATATACCAATAAAACGCTCAAACGAACCTAAAATTGCTCTGTGAATCATGACAGGCTGAATTTTGTCATTGTTCTCGCCGTTATACTCAAGCTCAAATCTGCTTGGAAGGTTAAAATCAAGCTGAATCGTGCCGCACTGCCACTCTCTGCCGATTGCATCAGTGATTTTGATGTCGATTTTTGGACCGTAAAACGCTCCGCCACCCTCATCTACCTCATAAACAAGGTTATTTTTCTCCATCGCATTTTTAAGTGAACGTGTAGAAACTTCCCATACCTCATCACTTCCGACTGCTTTCTCTGGTCTTGTAGAGAGCATCATTTTGTAGTCAAATCCAAAAGTTGTCATGATTTTATCGACAAAATCAACAACTTCTATGATTTGCTCCTCTATCTGGTCTGCTCTACAAAAGATATGCGCATCATCTTGAGTAAACTCACGGACACGGAAAAGTCCATGAAGCGCACCCGTCATCTCATGGCGATGCACCACACCGTACTCAAAATATTTTAGCGGAAGGTCTCTGTATGAGTGCAAATCTTCTTCATATATCTTGATGTGACCGACACAGTTCATAGGTTTTACACCAAACTCAAGCTCATCAATGTTTGTAAAGTACATGTTTTCGCCGTAGTTTTGGTAGTGACCCGAAACCTTCCACAAGTCGCTTCTTAGCATCTCGGGACCACGAACCGGTTCATAACCTCGTTTGCGGTGTGCCTTAAAGAGAAGCGATTCAAGTCTTGCACGAAGTCTCCCGCCTGCGGGAAGCCAGATAGGAAAGCCGGCTCCGACCTCTTCACGGAAAGTAAACATCTTCATTTCCGCACCGAGTTTACGGTGGTCTCGTTTTTCAGCTTCTGCCATCATGTCAAGATATGCTTTGAGTGCCTCTTTATCGGCAAATGCGATACCGTAGATGCGCGTTAGCATCTCATTTTTGGAATCTCCGCCTAAGTACGCACCCGCTATTTTTGTGAGTTTAAAATAGCGAATCAACCCGACATTTGGTAGGTGCGGTCCACGACAAAGGTCTTCAAAATCTCCCTGTTTATAGATAGAAACTCTATCACTTGGGATTCTTTGCATAACAAAAAGTTTGAGATGGTCATCTTTAAACTTCTCTTTTGCTTCATCCATAGAGATTTCGTACTTCTCTATCGCATACTTCTTTTTAGCAATGTTAAGCATCTCCTGCTCGATGGCTTTGAGGTCTCCCTCACCTATCTCGCTTGAAGTTTTAAAGTCATAGTAAAAACCCTCTTTTACATTTGGACCTACAAAAAATTTCGCATCCGGATAGAGCGACTTGATGGCTTGAGCCATAAGATGAGCGGTTGAGTGGCGCAACACATTTAACGACTCTTCCGAGTTGTCAAGATGTACTTGCTCTCCCTCAAATCCAAGCTCTTTTGCAGTCTGTAAATCTATAATTTCACCGTTGTGTTTTATTGCTATTGCGTTCAAAATAGTATCCTTTCTATATCTCTGTCTTTAGCACTGCGCCGTTTGAAGCGTTTGAAACTAAAAGTTGATAGCGTTTGAGCCATTTTGACTTAACCTCATTCACATAAGGCTTCCATTTAAGGCGTCTTTGCTCAAGAACCTCATAGCTTACATTTAGTTGAAGAATGTGTTTATCAACATCAAGCTCTATCTCGTCACCGTCTTCTACAAGCGCAATTAAGCCGCCTTCTGCCGCCTCAGGAGAAATATGTCCGATACTTGCACCTTTTGTAGCACCTGAAAAACGACCATCCGTTATAAGAGCGACGCTATCGCCAAGACCCATCCCTTGAATAAGCGCAGTCGGAGCTAACATCTCTTGCATGCCCGGTCCGCCCTTTGGTCCCTCATAGCGGATAACAACAACATTTCCGGGTTTTACCTTGTGGGACATGATACCAGTTATAGCTTCAGGCTGTGAGTTAAAACAGATTGCACTGCCTTTAAAGCGTCTCATATTTGGCTCAATTCCTGCTGTTTTAACAACCGCACCCTCTTCTGCAAGATTTCCAAAAAGAATGGAGAGACCACCGACTTGTGAGTAAGCATTTTCATTTGTATGAATGATGCTTTCATCCATGATTTTAGCATCTGCTATACGCTCACCGAGCGTTTCGCCTGTTACAGTCGGATTGTCAAGATGGAGAAGCCCTCCTCTGCGGCTTACCTCTCTCATTACCGCACTGACGCCGCCGGCACGATTGATGTCATCCATGTGAACAGTTGTTAATGATGGAGAAATTTTAGCGATATGCGCAACATTGTCAGCTATATGGTTAATCTGCGTTATATCAAAATCCACTCCTGCTTCTCTAGCGATTGCAAGCATATGCAACACGGTATTTGAGCTTCCGCCCATTGCCATATCTACAACAAAAGCATTGTGAACTGCTTTTTCGTTTAACACATTTTTGAGATTATACTTTGCATCATCCGCCTTAGCCATTTCCACGATTCTCTTTGCCGCTTTTTTAACAAGCTCGATTCTAGCAGGAGTCATCGCCAAGATAGTTCCGTTGCCCGGAAGTGCGATTCCCATCGCTTCACAAAGAGTGTTCATGGAGTTTGCAGTAAACATACCAGAACAGCTTCCACCGCTCGGACATGCGTTACACTCTATGTCATAAAGCTCTTCTTGGCTTATCGTCCCTTCGTTAAACTGCCCGACTGCCTCAAATGCGGTGGACAAGTCTATAGGCGTACCGTCTTTTTTATGACCCGCCGGCATCGGACCGCCAGAGACAAATACGGTCGGAACATTAACACGAAGCGCACCCATAATCATCCCTGGGACGATTTTGTCACAGTTTGGAATACAAATAAGCGCATCAAGCTTGTGTGCATTCATAACCGTTTCAATCGAATCAGCGATAATTTCACGAGAAGGAAGAGAGTAAAGCATACCGTCATGCCCCATAGCGATACCGTCATCAACTCCAATCGTATTAAACACAAACGGCACGCCGCCTGCCTCACGAATCGCCTCTTTTACGATTTCTCCATACTCATGCAAAAAGAAATGCCCCGGAATAATGTCGATATAACTGTTTGCTATCCCGATAAAGGGCTTGTCAAAATCCTCATCCCTTAGCCCTGTCGCGCGAAGCAGCGAGCGATGCGGTGCTTTATCAAAACCTTTTTTTATAGTATCGCTTCTCATAAAAATCCTTCATATATAGCTGTTTTCTTCTATTAATAGCGAGATTATAGCATTTTTTTCGATTTTTTTTCTAAAAACCCTTTACAAATGAAAATTAAACGGCTATAATTCCACCCACTTAAAAAATAAGTGACAAACAAATGCGGGAATAGCTCAGTGGTAGAGCACAACCTTGCCAAGGTTGGGGTCGCGAGTTCGAACCTCGTTTCCCGCTCCATAAAATATTTAAAAAATATCCGATATCTTTAAAAGATAAAAAAATCCCAAAGCCCGGGTGGTGAAATCGGTAGACACAAGGGATTTAAAATCCCTCGCTCGTAAGGGCGTGCCGGTTCAAGTCCGGCTTCGGGCACCACTATTATAAAAATCGGTTGAAACTGGTGCCATCGCCAAGCGGTAAGGCCGCAGCCTGCAAAGCTGCTATCCCCAGTTCAAATCTGGGTGGCACCTCCAGAATTTTATAATAATTTCTTTCTTTACAAACGTGGATCTTTGGCTGAGTTGGTCTATAGCACCGGTCTTGAAAACCGGCGAGGGTAATACCTCCCAGAGTTCGAATCTCTGAGGGTCCACCACTTCAAAAACCCCTAAAACAAGTCATTTCAAAGCTTTTAAATTTTCTAAAATAGCACCGCTTAAGAAAACTTATTTTTTCGCTTTCCACCCTATTTCCACCCTAATAAAATAAGTCATGCTTTTTAAACCCTTTTTCTAATCTCGCTTATTAACCCAAAGCTTTTTCAAAATGTTAAATTTTGAAACTCTGCTTTGTGTCCTCTGTGACTGTAAAGACGAGGTGTTTTTTTTTGCTCATATATTTTGTTTTTGTGATTTAGAAACTTAATGTGGGTATTAAGTATTTGAGGGAGAGAATTATTAAAATCCTTAATGTGGGTATTAAGGATTATTGTTATTTCAATGTTTAATTTCTTAATGTGGGTATTATATTTCTCTACATTGGGAGTGTAGAGAAATACGAGATTACCAGTAATCACGGCGAGCGTATGGGTGTTTTTTGAATTTTTTATTATAATCGCGACCAACAATTAAGCCGATGATAATGCCAACAACGAATAGCAAAATACTTATATTTTCTGCCAAATCTTCTTTCACATCAAAAGCTTCAGTCAACACAAAATAATTAATAAAAGGAACTGTAAAAATATACCAGTTTAGCCAAAATGAAATCCTTTCGTAAAGGCTCTTATCCTTAACTTTACCGCATTTAAAACAAGCGGGCGCATCATCATGTACCATGTTGCCGCACTCGCACTTTTCCAAAAGCACTTTCTCTTTTTTCTCTTTTGACATCTTTTTTCCTTTTTAAATTTTTTACAAGGGCTGCCCGACAATTTCGGTAATTTGCTCAATCTCTTCGTCCGTCGGCTTTACTTTGTTTGCAAAATCAAAACCGTCTAAAATTTTATAGTCAAACCCATAAAAGCTTTTTTGCGGAAGCTCTTTGCTTTTCTCATAATTAATGAAACCAACTTTGTCGATATCGTAGAGCACAACACTGAAACCCATTTTTCCTATTGCACTAAAATAATGATTATTTTTCAAAAAATCAAAAACTTCCTCCTGTGCTCTCTCTGCTTTTTTTCTAAGCTCTCCCAAATGCTCCACGCTCTCCCAAAAATAGCAATCTCTCTTTTTTATCTCAGATTCTAAAACATCTCTCAAAGCTATAAGCTCGTCTTTGGTAGCATTTGCCACAACTTCATTTATATTCTCGTATCTTTTCATAATTAATTCCTTGTTTTGTTTTTAAAAAAAGAGCTTTTCACTTAGATTTTTCTCTGAGCCTTTTTTCTTTTTGCTCTTTGAAAATTTAGGATTTTTCACTCTTTGGCTTTTGGTTATTGCCTTTTCCCTTGAGTTTCACCCGTCGCCCTTTTTGTAAGTGTTACAAAGAAAATTTTAACTGGAACGGAGCTTAAAATTTAAAAAGAGAGGGATAACGCAACGCAGTGAGTATATGCTCGCTTTTTAATATTTTCAGCGTAGTTTCATTTAAGAATTTTCTACACTTACATTTAAAAAAGGGTGATGGGTGGAACTCTTGGGATTAGGCGGACAAATGTTTGATGGAAAAATACCGTTTGAAATTTTCAAAGAGCAAAAAGCCGCTCGTTTCTTGAATAACCGCAGCTATATGGACGGTATAATTCGCTAATTTGAGCTGTATTTTTGCGATAAGTACTCGTTGTATCCCGCATCGATAAACTCTGGGTATTTTGCTTTGTTATCTATTTTTGTTGTGTAGCCTTTATAAAGCACGTTTCGCGATGGGATATAAGTTACATGCGTGTAGTCACTTCCCAAACTTTTTAAGATATCGTCGCTCAACAGGTCACTTGTTTGTGCCGACTTGCTAAACCCGTCTTTGGTTATAGATTTCGCTTGATGTTCCTGTTTTCCTATGGTGTCCTTAATAAATTTGATAGTGTCGGCATCCGCCGTTTGGAATACAAAAAGATGGTCAACGCTGTTGACAAGCTTTTGCATCAGCTCCTTGCTGTGCGCGGGAACATATTGAACTGCGGGAAGCAAACACCCGCCTTTCGACCTGATTAAAGTATGCAATGTCGTAAGCGTTGCTTCATCAAGCATTGGCAAAAAGGTCAAATACTCATCAAGCAAAAAGAGCGTATATTCATCGGTATTGTCTTTTGTCATATCCATGAATATATTTGTATAGGCGGCGATAAATCCTCCAAAGTATGGATTTAAAAATGTTGCGAAACTCTGTTTGTTGAGCAAAAAGAGCTTTGCGTTTTTACGCTTGATGAACTCTCCTATCGTGAATGTTTTTGCATCTTCTTGAATACGATAATTTTGATATTCAATGAAGTCAAATATCAACTTCATAGTTGAAACAACATCCATTTCGCTCTTTTGAGTGCCACTCATCGCCATTTCAAAGTACTTTTTACAAGACTGCACAAAGAGTTCCCATGATTGCTTGGTGTCTAAGTTTTGCACTAACACCTTATTGAAAATATCAATGTATCTGTTTGCGACACTTGCGGGGAAAAAGCCTTTTCCTTTTTCACTTAAGACGCCATTAAGAAGATTTGTAAAGAACGGCTTTATGATTTGCGGGTATTTCCGCGCCTCTTCAAATAAATCCCATATACTGCCCTCTGCGTCAAATGGGTTATTGATGATATCTTTGCGCGGGTCATAGTAAACCGCTCTAAGGCTTCCTTTTGTGTCATGGATGATTGCTCTCGTCCACCATTGCTGTTTTAGTATCGGTTCTAAGAAGACAGTTTTACCGCTTCCCGGTTGTCCGATGAGCAAAGAGCCTCTTGTTAACGCTTTTGGATTGATAATTACATCTTTTTCAAGTCCGCTCTCTTTCCATTCGTGCATGGGGGAAAATTCATGAGTTACGCTTTTGTCAAACTTGAATTTGTCTATCAAGACACCATCCTCTTCACTCTTTATACTCTTTGCTTTTGTCCACTTTGTACCGCCAGTTACGCCGTCGTAGTTTGGAAAACTACCTGCCATTGCGGGATTTGCATAATATACACGATTGTTTTTTGTCACTTTTTTAAAAGAAGTATAAATATACATACCTGCTACAAATAAGAAAAACATAAGAGCGAATGTTTCGCCGCCGCTCAACTCCATCGCTTTGTTTGCAAAAAAGCCAAAGCCCGCAAAACTCATAATCATCAACCATGTGATACTTGAATCGCTTTTATTCATCTGTTCTCCCTTACATCTCTTGCCCGATATCGATTGACTTATCGTGCTCTTTTCTTTTTCCTACCATTGACATAGCAATTTCGGTCGCTTTATCAATCGGTACTTCTCCTTGTGCGACTTCTGCCGCGAACTCTGCAACTTCAACGGCATCTTGCACATTTTCGATAAATTCAAATGTTTTATCAAGTGCGCTTTGCTCTTGCTCCTGTCCTTTGTCTTTCTCTTGGCTCTTTGCCTCGATATCCTCTTGCTCTGCCTTTTGGTTATTCGGTCTAGTGTTTTGGTTCTGTTTCATGTCGTTTTCTTCCTCTTTTATTGATTGTTCATGAGTTCTGCTAGGCTTATCAACCTCTGGTCGCACTGTAGTATCTCTGTCTCTTCT
This sequence comes from Sulfurimonas sp., assembly GCF_028694605.1. Taxonomy (GTDB): domain Bacteria; phylum Campylobacterota; class Campylobacteria; order Campylobacterales; family Sulfurimonadaceae; genus Sulfurimonas. The sequence goes on from NZ_JAQVKP010000017.1 coordinate 33,043, forward strand.
GAACCTGTTTGATAGGTTAGTGAGTGCATCGCTTTGCAGAAGCATGTCACTGATACGCTTGATGTTTGATACCAGATTGATGTTGGACAACTTGTGCAACAAGTTGAGGGTCTTTTGTTCTCTTCCAATTTCTCTATGACTGGACTTATGTAATTCACTGATTTTTCTAAGTTCATTTGCTCTCCTGCTTAGTATCTCTTGCGTGTCATAATCAAGAGTTGATTTCTTTGTTTGACGGTGTGAAACCGCATCCCTGAATTGTTCTTTATCTTGTGTAAATATGCTTATGTGTGTCTTTGCACGGGTCAAAGCAACATAAAAAGCGTTTTGATTTGATAGGCGGCTATCGCCTACGAATATAGCTCTTTCGCTTGTCTGCCCCTGCGCCTTATGGTTTGTGATTGCATACGCGTGGTCGATATAGCTGTACTCCTTTGTATTGATTTTTATTTCTCTTTTGTTGCTCTCGACGGTCAAAAAGCCGTCTTTTGATATCTCTTTGACAACGGCAATATCGCCGTTGTTGAGTTGCAGCGATTTATCTTTTTTGGTAAAGATAATCTTGTCTCCTTGGCTAAATTCTTTTTGTGCTTTTTGAAAAAGGGAGAGCTTGTCGCCATTCTCCGATAAGCTTACTTCTTTGCTCTTTCCGTTTTTATCAAGCAATGTGATGCTGTTTCGCTCTTCATCAACTGCCGTGATGGTTGCCTCCGTTCCGCTCTTAAACCCTCCTTTGTATGATTCTGTAAGTTGTACACTGCTTCCAACTGTGTAGCTGCTGTGATGATGCGCTGCAATGCTGTCAAGTTGTTGTTTTTCTTGGATATCGATTGACACATGATTTGAGAGTTGATTTGATACTTTGAGCTCTTCGCGGATAAGGTCGTTTAGCTCTTTTCGTGTCTCGTTTTTCATAACCAAAAGCAAAGTATCCTCTTTGTTTTGCAAGTACTCGTTTAAAACCTCTTTGTAGCCGCTCTCGCTGATAGTTTTGAACTGCTCCTTTTTCTCTAAAATGTCTAAAACATCATCCGTTTTTTGCTCTTTGGTAAGCTTATATAGCTCTCTCATCTCGTCGGTTTTAGCACGCATGGATTCATCCATGATTGCTGTTTGGATTGCTCCTCGTGAGCTTAACTGCTCAAATATTGCCCCTGCCCCTATCGATGTGAACTGCTTCGTATCTCCCATCAAAACGAGCTTTGAGTTTGAAGCTGCGGCGATAGATACAAGCTGTTTCATCTTTCTTGAATCAAGCATTGAGGCTTCGTCCACTATGATGATTTGATTCTCTTTGTGCTCTTTTTGAGCTATGAAACTATCAATAGTTTGTCCTTTTATGCCGCTCTCTTTTGAAATTTCGCCCGCCGCTTTGTTGGTGGGTGCTAGTCCTATAAGATTCTCTTTGCCTTGAGCTTCTTGGAACTCTTTAACTGCTTTTAACATGTAGGTTTTACCTGTTCCCGCATCTCCAAAAATCCCGCTTACCCCGTCTTGTGAAGTTAAAAGATGAGTAAAAGCCGCCTTTTGACCTGTTGTCATGCCAGAGTATTTTTGATTTAAAAATTGCTCTGCCTGCTCTGTAGTGGTTTCGGCTGTTTTGGTGTTTTGGTTCTGTTTTGCATAAGTTAAGATTGATTTTTCGATATCAATCATCTCTTTTGTAGAATAAATGTTTTCATCTAATTTGATGATGTCTGCTCTCTCTATTGCCGCTTCGATTTGTGCTAAATCGTAGGTGTAGCCTTGGATAGCATTAAGTTTGATTGCTTTGGATAGCATCTCTTCTTTTGTAAAGGTACTCTCCTGCTCCGTTACGATTTCGGCTGATTTTTGAGTAATTTCATCTAGCGATAAAACCTTTTGCTCTTCAGTCTTGCCGTTTTGCTGTAAAGAAAGGATTGATTCTTGATTGAATCCCGTCGCCTCTACAAGTTCTCTGTTTCTCTGCTCAATTTCACTTAACTCACTATAGCTATGTGACTGCTTATAGTTCCTCGTCTCCAAAGTTGCGATTTGCCTAAGTTGACTTTCGTTTGCGTTTGGATATTTTTCCATCAGTTCGGCTCTGTTTTCAGAGAGCCACTCTTCGATTTGCAATGTTCTGGTTGAGATGGCGTTTTTTGCTTCTTGGCTCACTCCTTTGACTTCGATTATGTCTTTTTGGATATCCAAAACCTCGCTCTCAAACCCTAACTTTTGCAACTCTTTAAAAAGCTCTTGATGATAGATTTGCGTGATGAGCTTTTGGTTATCATAAAGCTGCTTGTTGTCAATTGAGACAAGTTCGCCTTTTGAGTTAACGGTCTGATTTGCGATAAAACAATGAGTATGTATCTTTACTTCTTCGTTTCTGTTTGAAAGATGTTGAAATTTGGCAATTGCTAAACCGTTGTTTTGGAAATGCTCCCGTCCTCCGTTTCCGTCTCTCATGCGGTAGGTTATATATTGGCTTGCTCTTTCGAGTGCGATGTTTACGGCTTTGTCTTGTGCGTCAAGGATAGATTTTTTCATATTCTCATCTGCCACCGTGTAGATTACATCGACGCTCTTGCTAGGCGAAAATGTAATATCAAACCCTGCTCTTTGTTCTCCTGTTGCATTGCCTTTCAAGTTTTGATTGATAAGGTCTGAAAAATCTTGATAGCTCTCTTTAGTAATAGCCGATTGATGTTCAATATTTGAGTATCTCTCTGCCATCTCTCCAGTGATAAACCACTCGCCGAGCTCTTGATTTTTTTGGTAATAGTCGAGGTCTTGTTGAAAGTAATTTTCTGCTTGTGTTGAACTTTGCCACTTTGAAATTGACATCATGGTTTTTGCCTCCTTTTTGATGATTTTTTTAGACTAACTAGCATCATCAACATCCATGTTTTCGACAACTGTCTGAAAATCCTTATCAAGTTCTTTAAGTTTATTTTCAAATTGATAAACTTGCTTGTTGTGCTTATTTACAGCGAGTACTTTTTCTTGAATAAGTTGCAATAAATTATCTCTTTTGTATTCAATAGATTTCACAACAGACATAAACATTCTTTGAATTGCAGGGTCTTCCATACTATCAACGTAAGCCTTATTCAGTATAAGCAAACTATCTAATTCAGCGTTTATTAGATTTCTTAAATTATTAACCGTGTTTTCGCCAAACTCTATAAAATCAGAAATTACCTCCAAAGTAACTTCTTGTCTTTTTTCAATATAGAATTGTTGATTTTTAACAAAGTGTAAAATGTTTGCGGATTCGATTTTTTGCTCCAAAACAAAACGAGCATATTTCTCCATCTCGATAAAATATTTTCTAACCTCTTTACCTTTTGGGGTTCTTGAAGCCATTGCTATATGTTTGGCTGCGTCTATGGTTATGATATAGTCAATAGATTTTCTATCTCCACCTCTACCAAGTGTATTTTTTGATTCCCCTTTTAGGGGGAGCTTCACAAAGTCTAAATTTTCCTCTAAATCAAGAGTTTCTATTTGCGTTTTTATCCAATCAGAATAATCTTTTTGAACTCCTAACTCTTGCCATAACTCCCTTGAGTTCACTGTTTGAAGCTTTTCTTCACCTATTTGATTGTTGCTAACTTTGATGATTTGCACTGGCTTTTTCATCTTTTTTCTCCTTGATTGTTTTTTATGTTTGGTTTTAAATTTGAGCGATTTTTTTAAAAAATGCTCGATATTCCAATGATTTTATTAACCGCACCACCGAATGGGCGTGGGGTGTGTGTATTCTTTAAGTTGACAACATATTTACGATATGTTGTCAAAGTGTTGACGATATGTTTACAAGATATTGACAACATATTGACAAGCCGTAAAATAGGGCTTTCTAGCTGTTCTTTTTTCCAAGGTTGATAAGCTCATCAACGCTATGCTTTTTAGTTGCAAATTTCATAAAATTTGCAATTGCATCATCATTTACTTCTTCTACTTTTATTTGTTGAGATGGTAGATTCGGTTTTATGATAGGCATATCTTGTACAGAATCGACAACTTTGTGAGTTGCCGATTTGGTATTTTTATTTCGACGCGCAAACCAAGAACAAAGATTTTGTTTTGTCGTTTTGATGCCAACTGTTGCCAGATACTGACATATTGTCTCAAATGAATGTTCTAATCTTTTAAGCTCAAAAATCTCATCTTTTTGTGTATCCAAAATAGATTTTTTTACTACTTTTGATTTTATGAACTTTTCAAGCTTTGAGCTCATTTGTTATCCCTTTAGGGCTACATTAAGCAGATGCCACGATATGGTACTTTTACCAACCCCACCCTTTGTGCTCACAACGGCAATATTTTTCGTATTTTTGAACACCTCTTTGATAGGAGTTACGAACGCATCTAAGTACTCTGCCGCGCGAATACTCTGCTTGTACTGCTGTGATAGCTTCGTAAAAGTTGCTTTATCGCCTCCCGATTCTTTATAAAGAATCGATATAGATTTATCTTTTGGTATCCCTTTGCTAAACTCTGCCAAATCCGCAATTGTTAAACCATTCATCGCCGCGATTTCAAAAAGTGGTGAAAACGGGATAAAGATGGTCTTGCTCTTGCTCACTTTTTCACAAAATGGTTCTATTCCGTACTCTTCGCTACCAAACCAAAACAAAAACTCTTCTTTAATATTTTTGATATCATGCACTTGATTTATTGCAAAAATCGTGTTTTTAGGGTCACCTATCATGTTATAGGTGTCGAGTGCGTTTTGAAGCTGTGCCAGTGAGTTACCAACTGGTATGACATAGGTAAATTCTAAACCACTGTCTCGAATATAGCCAAGCCCTGCTTTGCTGTCGTTCCCGCCCCCTAAGTCTAAAAGAAGTTTAGTCCCATTAGCCATTTGCTCAAAAAGCATTTCCGTAAATGCTTTTTCTCCATCTCTAACCGTTACGCTCATGCTATCAACAGAGCTACTGTTTGTAAACACATTACTTGAATTGTTGTCGTCAATTTCTAAAATTTTTACTGTCATTTTTTATCCTTTTTTGTTTGTTTTTTATCATATGTAAATATGACCGCCTCATTTGTATATTTTGAAAATGCAGCTATTGGCACATAAAGAGAAATTGCATTTTCATTTTCGCCAATAGTTAAATTAAAGTTTTTGAGTGCTTTCATTTGAAAGTTTTGACTCTCATAAATCTTGACACTCCCGTAACCCACAACTGCACCAACTGCCAAACCAATAATTCCGTTTGAAATAATTGTTTTTGCAGATACTTTTTTAAGAGATTTGATGTTTTTTTCAATACTTGAAAGTGAATCAGTCAAATCACTTAAATCACGAAAAGCTTCAAGCTTTCCAATTGCATATTCGAGGTCATTAACAACCTTTTGAACTTCTTTTAAATCCATTCCTTTTTTCCTTTTTGAAACGCTCTTCCTCTTTCGATTGTTTTTTTCGTATCTTTATCTAACATGCTGCTGCCTCCTTTTTGGTAGTAGTTTGAAAAAAGCCAGAGAGCTTATTTATCATGCTCTCTAGCTCTTCTATTTTTTCGACATCATCATATGTTAATACGTTTTTTTGCTCAAAACTGTCATATTTTTTAACCAGAGAGTTGTAAAATCTCTCCAGTTTTTTACAATCTTTATCCTTGATTTTGTAACACACTTGTCTCATTTTATATCACTCCTTTCATGTGGAATATTTCGCGGATTTTGAATCGATTTTATCACCAACGCTTCCCTGAACATCAACGCTCACATCTTTTAATCCAATCAAATTCAATATCATGTCCGAACCATTGAAAACGAGATAAAACGCCAAAAATGCAATTACAATGCTGTTTACGATATGCAGAAGCTCTTTTAAAATCATCAAGTACATTAAATCAGTATCGATTTTTGTAAAAAGAAACTTCACATTATCGAAATTCCAATCGATTAAGAGGTTGTTGAGATTTCCCAAAAACTCAACTGCAAAAATTGCAATGACTATACTCACAACGAGCATAAGCGGTTTAAATGCGAGTATAACACCCGTTTTTAGGAATTTCTTGATAAGCTCTGTCTGGTTTGCAGCAAGAGCAAAAGCGACCAAAAACGGCGTTACCATATAATAAAGAAGCACGCTGATTGCCCAAAACCCAATAACCAATAGAGAAGCCGTGAGCAGCATCACAAACGGGAGCATGGCAACCCCAAACTTCACAATGCTCAAAGTCCAAAAGTAAGCGACGATATCTAATCCTAAGCTTTGAAATTTCGCAAAATTTTTAAATAATCCACTATCTGGTAGAGATGGGATTTTTTGAAAGAATCCTGATATCTCGTTTTTGATAGAACTGAATCCAGGTATCAGAACATACGGAACATTTTTCAGCAAATCATCATCGAGTGACGAGGGAATGTTTGCGTTGCTCTCTGGCGTTGCCCCTGCGAGTTCTCTATCCCTTGCTATCTCCTCCCTGTTGAGCTTCTCTGTTTGATTATTGATACTATCAAGCTGCCTCATAACCGCATCCGTTGTTGCTATCATGGGCGCGGCAATCCAACCGAGTTCTCCAAAATTGCGATATTGCATCTTTGCGAGATGCTCCATTTGCTCATTGATGACTTTGTCGTTCGTCGCATCAGCGACTTCCCACATTTTCTTATCGAGCTCTTTAAGTTGTTCTTTATTCTCTTTTTCTTTTTTGTAAAGTGCTGCACATCCCGAAATTGCGATGGATGGGTTCCCATTTTTTACAAAATTTTCAGAATACCAATTTTGAGCAAGTCCGTCGCTTCGCGTTATTGATTCATTTGGAGGAAATGGCAAGTTTAGGTTAGTGTGCAAATTTGTTTGATTTCGCACTTCTTCCATGTTGTACACATCGAAACACCCATTTTTCAAGCTTGTTGCCAAAAACTCATTTTCGCTTTCAAGCATCTTTTTTTGGATGACCAAATCGCGCTTTGTATCTTCTCCAACTACTCCGACATCGCGGGTTTTGTACAAAATAAACGCATCGAGAGCGGCTTCTCCAACGCTGTCGGCAAAGCCTGAACCGCTCCGCAAGATTCCGCGATACCATGATTGGTAATTCACTTGATTGATACCGCTCTCATCGTCAATTTTGACGGTATTTGTTGTAAAATAAAAGCAAAACAAAGCCACTCCCGCCACCACTGCGCGCTCTAAAATATCGTCTCTATCTTGGATTTTTGATAGCTTTTTGGTGGCTTTTGAAGTGACCAAAAAGAGCGTAGTGATTGGCACGACGGTAAATAATAGAAAGGTCTTAATCTCCAACATCGTAGGGTTGTAGCGTTCTAAAAATTGAATAATGAAGATGATAATGTTTGTCAACATTTCTTTGGTTGAGGAGAAAATCGTAACTTCCTCTTCAGCAAGTTTTTCGTAAGTTGCTGCTCCAAATTTTGCGTCAATCCCAACTAGTCCAGCTAGGTCATTACCGATTCGATAAACAACACTCATAAACAAGTTGTGCGAATCATTTTCAACATCAAAATTTATGTAAGAATTTGGGTACAAGCTGTACCCATTTTGAAGTTTAATGGTATTTGTCGAAACGGTTGAGGCGAGGTCAATAACCTTGTTGTCGAGGGTCAAGCCTGCAATCAAAAACGAAGGTAGGTTTAAGTAACCGCTTCCGTTTGTGTAATTTGAAATATAATTCTCTCTTATATTTTCAATACTTTTATAACGGTCAACCCCGTTGTTTTGAGATTTTGGAACGATTGCACTATCCTTGATTTTTTTGAGATTGTCCTGCATTTTTTCCATCAAAAGCGGATTTGCAAGTTGAACTTTATCGAGCGCACCGCTCTGGTCAAAAACGAGACAAGTGGTCGTTCCCGACCAGTAGTCGACCGAGTAAATGCGCGTAAAAAAGCCATCTTTCACTTTCGGACATGTGAACTTTTCTGTAAATTCTGGCTGTTCCTGAGCCAAATACTTATTTTCGTGGGTCGATTCAACCTCTCCAAAAAGAGAGGCAACAAGCACAACAAGCAGCAAAAAGCTAGTGATTATCCTCTTCATTTTCTTCCCCCTCGAGTATCTCCTCGTCCTTATCAATCATCGCGAAAAACCCGCCTGCACGAGCAGTTGCAACATAATCGACGCCTGTTTTGATGTTCAAAATTTCACGATTTCCGATTTTCAAGAGAGGCTTTGACTTGCGCTCAGTTTTGAGCGTAATATCACTCCAAACGTGTCTTAAAAAGTAATATTTATCCCATTTTCCTGTTAAAATTTCATAGACGATGTAACCTAAAAACAATGCCTCAGTTCCAAACATAAAAACGCGGTCGATATAGTAGGCAATGCCATGAATGCCATGAATCTCGGATTTCGTAAGGAACCAAACCCCCATTCCACAAATTGCGATTATGTATAATTTAATCCAATTCGGGTATTTCATAAAAACCCAAATTGAAAGGAAAGCTATCATGCCGCCAAGTGTGAAAAACCCATAATCTTGTGTGTTTTCAGGGGCAACGCCGCCAATCAAGAGAAGCAAGAAAAGCGGGACATATTTTAATAGGAATATGAGCCATTTGTTGACTTTTTGAATTTTGGATTTCGTTCCAAAATCGTTCCATATCTGCTCTCGTTTCCAATCCGCTTCAACGATTGTCGAATGATTGAACCATAGTAAATATGGTACTTTGTTAATTTTTGCTATGTGTTTACTCATGTTTTTTTCCTTTTTCTTTTCTAATTTCATCGAGGTTGTTCAAATCGCTTATTTCCATTTCCAAAAGCTCACTACCCTCGTATTTTAGAGGGCTCCAAGCGTGTACTTTTTTTTCCAAAACTCTCAAATTTTCCGAAAATATGAGGTTTGATTCGCGGGTCAAAAGTCCTAAACCAAGCAATAGCAGCAGGTTTAAAAACACTAAAAAATACAATATTGTTGTTTTCATTTTTTTTCCTTTTCTTTTTTCTTTTTTAAAAAATAACGAATTAAACATGGCTCCGCTCCCCAAGCCAGTGGTGTGTGTATGAGCCCAAGATAGACAACGCGGTGGGCTGATAAGTGAAAAAACACGAGATATAAAATCCTCGATAAAGCTCTAAAAATAGGGCTTTATTTAGAGAGAGTGGCGAGCTTTCTCTCTCTAAACTGTTTTGAGCTGTGAATTCATAAGAAATGCTGCAATCGCCCGCGGTGTGTAAATAACCTTGTTTCTTTTTCCTGTGTCCTGTTGAGAAAAGGCAGGTCCTATTGCCTTTTTGCGCCAATTATATAAAGTGGAAATATCAACATCCAAAATTTGAGAGACATCCTCGGGAGAGAGTGCCATTTTTTTGAATCCCAAAGTCGCCATATCTTTTATTTGCTTTTGTATTTCGTTTTCATAATCTTCTTTTGTCATTTTTAGTCCTTTAAGGTTAAGTGAGTTATAATTCCTGTAATTTACTATTTTGTAAGTAATTTACATTTTTATTTCTTTACTTTCCATATTATTCCATTTATTTCCTTAAGATAAAATAAAATAATGGAATATTTAGTAATTTTTAGGATATTTAATGAATGATGCCGAAAAACTAATTGATTTATTAATTAAATACTATGATGTCGTATCTGTTTCTCAGCTTGCTGATAAAATTGATATAGGTCAACCAGCTCTTTCGAAATGGAAAAAAAATAATTCCGTAGGCGCAATCAAAAAAAAGTGCCGTGAACTGGGCATTTACAATGAGATATTTGGGGATTTACAAACTAATAATTTTCAAAATAGTAATAATGTGATAGGTCAAGATTTTAGTAAAAAAAGCAAAAGTTCACATACTCAAAACATAGGTCAAATCACAAACATTGAACCTAATATTTTAAAACTTGTTGATACTTTATATAGTTTTGCAGTCTCAAAAGGTAAAATTGATGAATTAAAAAATGATTTATCAATGCTATTACCAAAATATATGTGAGTTTTAAAATGACAATACAAACTAATAATTTTCAAAATTCGAATAATGAAACTGCGCAAAATTATGAAGGAGCAGAAATTGGTACTTTAAATAATTTTTACTCCTTGAAAATTATCAAACCATACAAAGGCAAAATCGAAAATCGAAAGGTACACAAAAATGTTTTGAATTGGTCAAATATCGCCCCTCTCTTTTTTCTTTCACTTATCGGAAGCTTGAGTTCTGCTAGTATCATCGTTGCCATTCCAAAAATCTATTTTTCTAAAAATTTTGAAATATATGATTTATCTCTTTTTACCCTAATATTCTCGATTATCATATTAATAATTATTATTCTCACCTTGACTAAAAGATGGTACTTCTCTGGTTTGCAAATAAGTATCAACGAAAATGAGATTGTTCTTCATGAAAAAAGCGGTGATAAAAAAATTAATTTTAGCAATATAAGGAGCTATCTTAAAATGAGTGATTTGATAGGGTATTCAATCTATGTATATCATGAAAATAAAATATTTCCATATATTGAATTTAGCGTTCAATCCGTGCATATGGCAAACGCGATAGAAGAGCTATTGCTAAATAAAATTCAAGACTCTTCAAGCTCTCCCAAAACTCAACTCTAGTTTATGCCCTGTTGCATGAGCATACTCCACAAGTGTAGAGAGTTTAGGAGAAGAAGTGTAACTATGGCTCTCTAGTCTAGATATATTGCTCTTGCTAGTATGGAGTGCAGCGGCTATCTCTTCTTGTGTCAAGCCTGCTTCCTTTCTCATAGAAATAAGCATATCTATTATTTTATATCTCTCTTCTAGTAAGTTATACTCTTTTTTTACATTTTCGTTAGAAAGTGCTTTTGATTTAAAATCTTTAAATGACGGTCTAGTTTCCATTTTCAAGCTCCTTTTTTCGTTTTAGTGCTATTTCTATATCTTTCTTAGGTGTCTTTTGAGTTTTTTTGATAAACGAATGAAGTATCACTATCTCATTAGTTTTATCAATTGCATAGCAAAAGAGAGAACGACCTATGCCCTCTTTGGCTTTTGCTCTTATTTCAAAGAGTTTATTACCTAAAGAGTCAGTATGAGGTTTACCAAGGTTTGGTCCGTGCTTCTCTATCATTTCGCCTATTCTGATAAAGTCTGCTAAGATTCCATCAGGAAACGATAAAGTCTCTTTTTCAACTCTTGCACTATAAAAAGATATATTCCATTTATTCATAGAGAAATGTTATCATATTTGATAACTCGTTGTCAAGCTATTTAATTTACACCATCTTCTTTATCTGGTTCAAAAGGCTCTAAGATTAATGACTCGTATAAATCAATGTTCTCATAACTCGTTTTATCTATCTCACATTCGGTTACACTATGAGCAGCTAAATAATCGTCAATCATCTTTCTTTCTTTTTTAGTTAGCTCTTTTTTCTTTCTTATCACGCTTAGATTTATTTTCCAGCGATAAAAAAGAGGTTCTATCTCCATGGGTTCATAGGTTTCTATAATTCCGTACCGTGCTCTATGCTCATAATCTTCAAATGGTGTAAGTACCGCTGACAATCTAGCTTCAAACTCTCGAGAATCTATCCTGATATAAGATGCACTTGACATCTTTTGTCTCCTTTTGTTTTTAAATTTAAACTCTCTGCCCACATAACCTCATTAAAAAAGCACTTTAGAGGTAAAGTGCAGGCGCCGCCTGCCCCAAGTGCTATTACCCTTATAGAGCTAATTGCACCATTGATTTTTTGAGTAAAAAACTTGACTATCTTTGTGTGATTTTTAACTGTTCTAAGTGCCATTTTTGCGTGTTTTGCGATGTTCGCGTAGGTTAGTTTTATCTTTTTGCGTAATAGTGTTTCAACTGTGACTTTGATGCGTACAGAAGCTTTCAAACGCTTTATATCTGCTGTTCTTACAGCTGATTTACTTTGTCGTTTATGTACTTCATTTTTATATTGTTCTTGAGATAGATTTTTTATCTTTTTAAACTTCATAACACCTGCTTGAGCTTTAGCAGCTGATTTAAAATTATTTGAGTTCTCATGACAAAACTGATAAACAGATTTAACTATTGATTTTGGTTTTATAGGTTCATCAAATTGCTCATTTATAAGCTCTGCTCGTTTTTCTAGTTTCTCTTGTAGGTTCTTATTTTTTGCGATTGTATAGCCGTAGCGTCTTAGCTCATTAAAGAGGTCTATATGTCTGCTTCCTGTGCTTTGTAACTCGGATAAATTATCTTGATATTTCTCATCTTTTATTATGAATGCTTGAAAGTCGCCTAAGTCATAAGCTACATCATTGTAAGTGGTTCTGTATAACTCTTCATTTAAAAAGTTTTTAGTTTGATGGTTCTGGTATGCTTTATCCGCTCCAATGAGCTGCTTAATGCTGTTTACTATATCTTTGTAGTATTTGCTTGCTTTGCGGTTCTTTTTGCTTACAGGTACATTCAAAAGCCATACTAAATGAGCTTTGTCGTTGTGTTTGTTTAATGTTTGGATTGTGGGAGTAGGTAAGCCGACAGCGTTCCACTCCGTGAGCAGTTCTTCGTCGTCTATATCCATTATAATAGCGTTAAAGTGGGTATCTGTATTGAGCTGAATTTGATTATATCTTTGAGGGTTCTTTTTGAGGTACTTCATTGGTAAGATATTCATCCATCCGTGAGTATGGTAGAGTCTTATCTTGTTAAAGCGCTTGAGAGTTTTGTTAAGTTCGTTTTGTTCTTGAAAATCTTCCATCTTTTAATCTTTTTATTGATTTAGTGAAAGATACTAAGAGAGATTTCAGCTTTTAAACTGTAAGATTTTAATCTTCTTTGGGAGAATAAAACGATTGCCTGCAAGCTGAAAAGTTTTTTTCTCTCTCGTATCTAACTCAATCAAACCCCCTTAATTACAGAGATTCGATATAAGCAAATTGTAGATTAATTCGTGCCGAAATACCATAAAGGCAAAATGCTGTTTTTATAGACTTAATGACTATAAAACAAACTTTATAATCATTAAAAACAATGTATCAAACTTAATTGATTTTTTTTGAAACTTAAATTTTTAAATTAGTTTGTAAAAGAATTTGAAGATTTTTATGAAGAATTTGAAGATTTTTTTATTTATGTTATAATTTGCATACGAAAGAGGCTTTTAAACCTCTCTCTTTGTTTTAATCATTGTTAAGATACCTTAGTATCTCACGAATGACTTCAAGGATTGCGAGAACAATCTTTGACATGTAAATCAACACCTTTCGCGGTTAAAGATTTACTAAAACTATATGCACAGTTACAGCTGTTGCATATAGCCACAGCAGAACCGCGTCGTAATTATATCCTAGAACCCTAAAGCTACTACTGATTCTTTTCCGCTATCAGGTGCTAATTTTGCGTATCTCATCGTCGTAGAAATATCTTTATGGTTCATTAATTTTTGAATTGTAAATATAGGAGTACCGTTTATTGCCAGATAAGAAGCAAATGTGTGTCTAAGAGTGTGAACAACAACTTTGTTTTTTCTGTCGTCTCTGTCTATCCCAATATTAAACAATTCATTAAGTATGTTTCCTAGATTTCGTAAAAGTGTTGTTTGCCCTAAAGTAAACAGTGAATCATTTAATTTCAAGTTCTGCGTATATCGTAATAATAAAGCTTTTAGTTCATCATTAAAAAAGCCCGTGTAAGTACTGTCGTTTTTAAAATCTTTTAAAGTAATGGTGTTATGATTAAAATTTATATCTTTCTTTTTAATATTCATTATAGTAGCCGCTCTGCCGCCTGTATTCAAAGAGAGTTTTACAAACATCAAATAAAATTCTTCTTCTATCTCTAATCTCTCATATAATGCTTTTATATCTGATTTACTTAAATAGCTTTGTCTGGCATTGTCAACTCCGGTTCTCTTGTAATACTTCGTTATATTATTTTTTAAAAGATTATCTTTTAAGCCAAAGTTTACAACTGCACTCAAAATACCTAATATATTTTTTACTGTCTGCTTTGATAGTGTATTGCCGCTTATATTTCTTTTTTGCTCTAAAGTAGAAATTAGCTTCTCGATATCTGATTTTGTTACGGTTTCTAAATCTGTAAAATAGTCTTTAAGATGTTTGTTAAAAGTAGCTATATCACTTTCTTTTGATTTGCCTTCTTTTCGATTTTTAAAATATTTATCTGCAATATCCGCGAGTAAAACTTTATTCTTTTTTTTATGCTTTGAAGCAACGGGCGGCTCTTCACCAAGTCGTAACTTTGTTATGATTTCATTTCTCTTTTGATTACAGTAAGCTTCTCTCACACCCTCACTGTATTTTCCTATCTTTAGCTCTTTTTTTTTCGAATCATTGTCATAAAAAGTAATATAATATGTCTTATCTTCTTTTCCATTTGTAGTAGATGTTCTATAATATACACCTGTTAAATTTGTTTTAACTCTAGCCAAATCTTTCCACCCTATTTCCACCCCTAGAAGAGTTTTATCGCTTTTTATTAGGTATTATACAATATTAGCAGACACTTTATCAAGCCCTAAAATAGGGATGATTAAGCGTATTTAATGAAGTTTAAGTTTTATTCATTTTTATATAAAATCAGTCTTGAAAACCGGCGAGGGTAATACCTCCCAGAGTTCGAATCTCTGAGGGTCCACCACTTTTAAACCCTTTAAAACCCCCAAAATACAGGCTCAAAACAACTCTTTAAGCTTATCGTAAAAGCTTCATTGTTACCCTATTGCTACCCATCTTTTTACAAATTTACTTTTCTTAGTTAAAATTTTTATGTTCAAACAAAAAGTTTGACAAAATTGAAGATACTACTTTAAGATTATGTAAATGCATAACATAAAGAGAGGATGAAATCATAGTTGACATTTTCGGATTATGCATAATGAATTAAATTACTAAAATGCCAACTTTATAAGTTTAGCACAAAACAAAAAGCAGATTAGTTTTGCATATTATTATAGAGAAAATTCAACTCACGCAAGAAGTAGACGAAATTCTCAAAATGAAAGGAACGAATTCGTATCTTGCTTTATCTGCGAATTTAAGAGAAAAACGAAAACTAAAATGTATATTAAGTAAGTTTGAAAGCACTATGAGCTTTAAAGTTTTTCTAAAATGATTAAAATCTAGTTTAGGTCCAAACTATCTTTAATTTGATTATTGCAATGATGCATAATCCATTTAAGGAAATTCATCGTGAATTGATCAACTTACTCAACTTTCGCACATAAAACCCAGCTCTTTTTTGGTGTAAGCACCGATAACAGCGACAAGATGTTGTAATTCCTTTGAAGTCTTGAGATTTTTATGGATATTGGCTATGTTGGTAAGGATT
>NZ_JAQVKP010000003.1 GCF_028694605.1 Sulfurimonas sp.
AATCCTTACCAACATAGCCAATATCCATAAAAATCTCAAGACTTCAAAGGAATTACAACATCTTGTCGCTGTTATCGGTGCTTACACCAAAAAAGAGCTGGGTTTTATGTGCGAAAGTTGAGTAATAATTCTAAAACCACCGCTCTTGCCTGTCGGGATGGATAAATTTTTGACTCTTTTTTTAAAAAGGTTAAATCCTAGATGAACCCCAAAATCTTTTGAAGACTCTATCTCATCAATAGCTCCTCTTAAATCTGATTTTAAAAGTTTAAATTTTTTTGATAATGATTTTGCCTCTTTTAAAAAGTTGTCACTATACTCAATTATCAAGCTCGCTCCAAAGTTTTTCTATAGGTTGAATTCTGCCTGATTTTACATCCTCAAGTCCTGCTTGAATTGATTTTATTATCTCATTGGCTTCTACTAACTTCAAAGCTTCTGCCATTTTTTCATACTCATCTTTAGAAATAAGTACCGCTTCGACTTTGTTGTTTTTTAAAATTGCTAGTTTTTCTACCGCATGCTCTCTGATTTGCCCAAGATATGAGCCGAATTTTTTCGCAAAATCAGATGACGGTATAAGTTCGTTTGTCGCGTATGATACCACAATATACTCCTTGATATTTTCCGTAAGATTTTACTCTACTATAACTTAGATATATCTTTTTGCAATTTGACGATTATATTTTACCCCACCATCCAAACCAAAACACTCCCTACTGCGAGACCGCCGAAAGTTCCTATGATGTAGCCCATGATAGCCATCAATGCGCCGACTCCCGCTAACGCTTTGTTGTATGAAGCTGCAAGTATGGAGGCGGATGCCACTCCGCCTATGTTTGCCAAAGAGGCGACGGCTATGCTAAAGAGATCGAGCTTAAATAGTTTCGCACCTGCCACCATGATAAGAGCATGAATCACTAAGATACAAAATCCTGCAAAGACATAAACGCCCACACCGCTGAAGTTTTCAAACAACGCTTTTGAGCCGATAAGGGCTATGAGCATGTAGAGCATGGTTGTTGCAACCTCGCTTGAGCCGTTAATGGTTCTTAGCCTTGTAAAAGAGCCTGCAACACCAAGCAGAGTGGCTAAAATCACGGTAGTTGTCGTATAGTTTAAAATCTCAAAACCGCTTGAAGCCAAAAGATTGACCAAAAATGCAACGGCAATAGACAAAAGCACGATAAACCAGTATCTTTTTGCGCCGATGGTGCAGGCACACCCTATCATGGAGAGTTTTGCCATCTGCTCATGCGAGGCGGTAAAGTTGTTAAAAGCATGTGCAAAAGGGGTTAAAAAGAGCAAAAACATAATCCAAATCGTATAGTTTACGCTATCGACGATAAGCGCATATCCAAAAGCCTCTTGACCCACGCCAAGAGCGGAGCCGACCGCCACCATGTTTGCCACACCGCCCATCCAGCTTCCGCTCAACGCCCCAAATGCAGAAGCGATTTTGGCATCAAAACCAAATATAAAAGAGACTGCTATAAACCCCATCGCAATAGAGAAAACAGCCAGAGCATAGGCGATAAGAAGATGTTTTCCAAGCTTAAAAAAATCCCTCAAATCAACCTGCAAAAGCATCAAAAAGAGCATGGCGGGGAGAAGGTTTTTTTTCGTATTTTCATAGATAGCGTCAATAGCTTCATTTTGTGCAAAAACTCCAAATGAAGCCAGCGCCATACTAAAGAGATATATCATAACCACCGCAGGGACAAATCTAAAGAGCTTTAGCTTGCTTTTTTGTTCAATAAGCGCAATCAAAGCCGCCAAAAATGCCAAAGAGAAGAGATATGGAAGCGGCGAACCAATCATTTTTGCCCTTGTTTGCATGGAGCATATTTAAAACCGCTTACATTTGCTCTAAGTTCATCCATAAACCTTTGCGAAGGGTCATCTTTGTGTGTTCTGTAGCCTTCGTCTCTCTCAAGCCAGAGTTCATGCCCCTCAAAACATCTATACTCATAATGCCCTATAAGATACTCTATGCTTCCAAAGCGTTTTTGAAGTTCTTTGACAAGGGCAATATTTGCCTCCAGCTGCTCTTTTGTGAGGTTGTCCGCACTGTTTTGCCCACCGACGTTTTCTATACCGATGGAGTTGTAGTTCAGTCCTATAACATGGCGCGCCATCACGTCAAGGGGCATAAGCTGATGGATGGTTCCGTCTCTCTCAACCATAAAATGGGCGGAGACATTGACCGCTCCGCCGTTGTTGATATCGGCTCTGATGCTCGGCAATGTCTCAGAGGCAAACCGAGAAAGCGAATCGTTAAAATCATCTATCGCCGTATGGTGAATCACAATGATTTTTGGGACTATCTTTATATATTGTACATCTAAGGCGTAGTGTGACTTAATATATTTTTTCGTCAACTCCACCCTTGTTTCTCCAAATTCTATGGGGGTTTGTTTTATCTCTAAAGCTGCTAAAAAAAGCGGTAAAAAAAGGAGAAATAGTAAAAATTTACCCATAAAAAAACCTTAAGAAAAGTTTCATATTATACCAAATACTATACCGACTTTTATCTCTTTTTAATTGGTACGGGTATATCATCCTACTTATGAGCACACTTTCCATAATTAAGCAAAATCTTCTCCACGAACCGCTGAGTTCGGATGCGCTTAGACTTGCGCACGGTATTTACAATACCTATATCCAGCAGGATGAAGAGTCTCCTATGGAGATAAAAATCGCCAATTTTTACAAACTTCTCCGCCTTGAGCCGTGCGAAGAGTCTATCAACAAAATCCAAGAGCTGTTTGAAGAGCTCAACGAACCTCTTGCCGTAAAAAATTTTGAATTTAGAGGCGAGAAGACGCAACTCAAATTTGTTCAGTTTTGCACCTACAAAATTACCAAAGAGAGCATAATTATCGAAATAAACCCCGAATATCTGCATGTTCAAAGAGAGTATATGTTAGACTTCTTCCTATTTTAAAGAAGAGAAAAGATTTGGCAAAAAAATATATCATACTCGATACGGAAACAACAGGAACGGGTGAACAAGACAGAGTTATACAGTTAGGTTTTATGGTGCTGGGTGCAAAAGAGGTGGAGGTTTATAACGAGTATTGCGCATGCGATGTTCCCATCAGTTTTGGTGCAATGGAGACACACGGCATAACCCCAGAGATGCTTGAGGGCAAACCCGCCTGCAAGGAGAGCAGCGCTTACAAAAAGCTGCTTGAACTCAACAGCAACGAAAACTACCTCATCATCCATAACGCAAAGTTTGATATAGAAATGCTCAAAAAAGAGGGCTTTGTGCCACAAATGCAAGTAATCGACACCCTGCGTGTCGCAAAACATCTGCTCCCGGACGAAGAGGCGCACCGATTGCAGTATTTTCGGTACAAAATGGAGCTTTACAAAGAGGAGAAGAAAGAGGCTGACCTTCTTGGCATAGAGATAAAAGCGCATGATGCTATCGGGGATGTGCTTGTTTTAAAACTTTTATTAAGCCGTCTAAAAGAGCTTACAACAGCACAGTTTCAAGGCAAAAATCCGGTTACCAAGATGGTAGAACTCACCGCAACACCCATCTTGATTAAATCTTTCAATTTTGGAAAGTACAAAGGCAAAACATTGGAAGAGGTAGCTTCAAGCGATGCTGCTTATCTTAGATGGATGCTCAGTTCCATGGAGAAAATCGACGAAGATTTGAAGTACTCTATCAATAGAGTTTTAAGTGTATAAAGGGTACCTCTAAAGTTAGTTAGGTTTGGTATAATCCAAACAACACAAACAACACAAAGGCAACTCCTCCACTGATAAGAGCATAAGGAAGCTGCGTATTTACATGCTCTATAAGTTCACAGTCACTCGCCATTGAAGAGATTATTGTCGTGTCTGAGATAGGCGAGCAGTGGTCTCCAAACACCCCTCCGGAGATAACCGCACCGATGCAAAGTGCCACATTTGCGTCCATAGCAACTGCCATAGGAAGAGCGATGGGAATCATGATGCTAAATGTCCCCCAGCTTGTACCTGTTGCAAAAGAGATTACGGAACCTATAAGAAAAATTACTGCCGCCAAAAAAGTTACACTTAGATTTTGAGTAGCAAGCGATGCCAGATAGTGTCCGGTTTTAAGCTCTGTCGTTATTTCGCCTATCGCAAATGCAAAAAGAAGTATCATGGCGATAGGTACAAGTTTCCATGCTCCATCAAGTGCGGTTTTACTCCAAATGGAAAGTGACATATTTTTTGTGCCTACAAAGTAAAATAGCGTAAAAAACAGCACTGTAAGCATGGTATAAAAGATAGAACTTGAACCGCTCCCTTTGAGTATATCTCCGCCACCGGTTATATATAAAAACACAAAGACCAAAAGCACCATCAAAGCTATAGGCAAAAGCATATAAAACATACTTGCGCCATTGCTTGTTATCTCTATATCTCTAGGCGTATATTTTGTATTTTTCATAGCACCGATATCTATATTAAACCAAATGAACAAAAATGTAACTAGGAGTGCCGCCATAGAGTAAAAGTTATAAAAAACAGCATCAATCAAGATATCAATAGCATTGACATCTATAACTCCCAGAGATATTTGAGTAGCTATAAGCCCCAAAAGAAGCGCACCCCAACCGTTTAAAATGATAAGCGAGCTAATGGGTGCGGATGTCGAGTCGCAAACAAAAGCAAGTTTGGCACTTGGGATTTTATATTTTTGGCAAAACGGTTTGCCTACCGCTCCGGCAATAAGCGAAGTAATGGAGGATTCAACAAAGATAACAACACCTATAAAGTAGCTTAGCATCAAAGCGGCGCGAGGCGATTTAACCAATCCTGCTTTATGTTGCATAAAATCAACAAAGCCCTCTATCCCGCCAGACCTTTCGATTAATGCCATGATGCTCCCGACCAAAACGGCAAAAGCCAAAGTTTTAAGTATCCAAGGCTCTAAAAGCAGCGTGAAAAATAGTTTAACAATAGTTTCAAGCGATGCGAAAAGGGAAAAATCATGAAGTATAAATGCGCCGAGCGCTATTCCGCCAAAAAGCGAGAGCATAACATTTCTCGTCCAAAGCGAGAGCGCAATGGCAAGCACAGAGGGAAGAAGTGAGAGCGCAGAGAGTTCTATGCTAAAACTCTATAGAGAGCAGTACCAGACCGACTCTGCCAAAAATCTCTTTGTAAGGCTCACACTCCTTCTCTTTTATAACTCCAAATCCGAGTTTTTTATAGTAAAGCAGTGTCTCAAGTGAGCCTATTTCTACGATAGTTTGCGCTATGCGGTACCCTTTGAGCCTCGCATTTAAGAGACTTTTTTGCATAAGGGCTTTTAAGATACCGACATCCATAAACCCTTCAACCTCTTCCATATAGTCAAAAACAAGTGTTCTGCTGTTGAGCGCAAAACCGCAAATCTCCATCAGTCCAAAGTACTCGCTCTCCTCACCGTTAACACCTATCTCGCTCAGAGCACTCAAAAAAGTCTCTTTTGTGATAAGCCGAGGCTCATAACTTGCAAGAGAACCGACACATTTCCCATCAATCTCGGCAATTAAAAAATTAGTATAGTGGCAAGAAGATTTTGCAGTGGTAATTGTTAATTTTTCTATATTTTTTAAAATCTCTTCATCGCTGGAAGTTTTGAAAATAAGGTCATAAACACCTATCTTCTTGTCAGCTCTAGTACTTTGTAAAACCATTTGTGCTAAAAACGATGCGTCAGCACTAGTCGCTTTTCTTATGTTAATACCCATAAACCTTTTTCCGTAATCTCAAAATTAATCTGTTTCACATTTTGGTAATAGTAACATACTTTATGGTAAAAAGTTTCTTAATTATTATAATTTGTCAAATCTTTATTTTTGCAAGCGAGCAGGTGGTTCTGGTCATTGCCGATGAGTATAATTCGACAAAGGCGGAGCTATTTTGTTTTGAGCAAAATAGACAGGTTTTAGGTCATATAGAGGTAAATTTAGGTCAAAACGGGCTAGGCTTTGGGATTGGGGATGTTGCGCTTATGCAAAAAAGTGCTCCTCTTAAACAAGAGGGTGATAAAAAAGCGCCTATTGGCATTTTTACTCTGGATTTTCTTTTTGGATACGAAGCAAACAGTTTGCTTAAAATGCCATATCTTCACGCAACAAAAGAGCTTATCTGCGTTGATGATACGGAGTCAAAATTTTACAATCAGATTATAAAAAAACCTTATGACATGCCAAAAAGTTTTGAAGAGATGCGGCGAAATGACGGACAGTATGAGCTTGGCATCACGGTAGGTCACAATAAAGAGCAGTTCTACAAAAGGGGTTCTTGTATCTTTATCCACGTGCAAATAGGAGAAAATGCACCGACAGCGGGATGCACTTCAATGCGGCTTGAAGATTTGCAAAAAATCGCTTCTTGGCTTGATATAAGCAAAAAACCCATTCTCATACAAATCACAAAAGCGCAAAAAGAGGAAGTTTTAAAACTCTACCCAAAGTTAAGGGCACCTCTAAAAATAGAAGAGTAACTACTCCTCTTCTTTGCTCATATAATCTTTTGCGGCAATTCCCATAAGAGAGAGACCCGTCTTAAGAGACAATCCTACAATCATAAGAAGCTTAAGGAGTTTCGCCTCATCCTCTGTGCCGATAATTCTGCAATCATAGTAAAACTTATGAAGCGATGCAGCAAGTGATTTTAGATACTCCGGGAGTTTCTGCACCTGTCTTGTAGCAAAAGCATCCTCAACGATTTCAGGTAAAAGAAGCGCATCAAACATTAAAATATCTGCCGCTTCATCAAGATTTTTAAGCGTTGCAGCCATAATCTCTTCTTCACTCAAATCACTCTTTAAAAGTAGCGTTTTGATACGTGCATGTGCGTACTGAATATAAAAAATCGGGTTAGAGCTGTCTTGCTTTTTAAATTCGGCCAAGTCAAACTCCAATGCCGTATCGCTTTTTTTGGAAGCAAAGATAAATCTTAGCGCATCCGCTCCAATCTCTTCTACAATATCGTTCATAAGGATAACATTGCCGGCACGCTTGCTCATCTTGTATGGTTCGCCGTCTTTTAAAAGACTCACCATCTGTGAGAGCTGCACTTCAAGTTTAGAGCTGTCATACCCCAAAAACTCCACTGCCGCTTTTACTCTGGCGATATAGCCATGATGGTCAGCTCCCCAGATATTGATATAGTGGTCATACCCACGCTCAAACTTCTGGTTATGATAGACTATATCGCCTGCAAGATAGGTCGGTCGCCCATCTTCACGTACAACAACTCTATCGCTGTCATCACCCTTTTGAGAAGATGCGATAAAGATTTTGTCATCTTTTTTATAGATGCCCTCTCCCATCTTTGCCATAACTCTCTCCCAATCATCATAGAGAGAAGACTCATAGACAAAAGTATCGAAAAAGATGTTTGTAGCACCCAAATCCCTTTTGATAATCTCCATAACACCGTCTTTTGCCCAGATGGCAAGCTCTTTTTGGCGAGATTCATCACTTAAAATCTCTATGCCAAACTTCTCTACCGCCTCTAGTGCCAGCGGTGCAAGATACTCTCCTCTGTAGTAGCTCTGCGGGTACTCAACACTCTCTTTGAGTATATTTTCACGCCCGTAAAGCTGTATGGAAAGCCCCAGCAAATCTATCTGATTGCCGGCATCGTTTACATAGTACTCAGCTGTTATATCATAGCCCAAGTGCTTTGCCAGTCTATAAAGAGTGTCTCCGTAAACTGCACCTCTGGCGTGCCCTATATGAAGCGGTCCCGTTGGATTTGCACTGACAAATTCCAAAAGAATCTTCTCTTTTTTCTCCCCTTTTGCAAACTCATGAGGATTTTGCAATGCCCATGCAGCGTACTCGCTTAAAAAATCTTCGCTTAAACGGAAATTGAGATACCCTTTGACAGAGTCAACTTTTCCAAAAACATTGCTATCTTCAAAAGAGGATGCAAGTTCATCGGCGATTTTCATAGGGGATTGCTTTAACTCTTTTGCCAAGGAGAAAGCTATTGGGGTAGCAAAGTGACCAAAAGAGCGGTCACGAGGCTTTTCTAAAACAACTTCACGACCAAACTTTTCGCGCAAAAGCGCCGATACTCGTTGTTTCAATGGTTACGCTTGTGTTGTAGTTTTTGGAGTTTGAGCTGCCGCTGTTGTCTCTGTCGGCTCTACTTTTTTAGGAGCATCGCTTTGTGCAGTTTTTACCTCATCACCATCAACTTCATCACTCTTCATCTCAGCTTTAAAGTTTTTGATTCCCTTACCGATTCCCTTTGCTAACTCAGGTATCTTTTTTGCTCCAAAAAGTAAAACTACAATTGCTAGTATTACCAGTAATTCTTGTCCGCTAGGCATTCCCATATTTTATTCCTTCTTTAAATTTAAGTCCAAAATTATAGCCAAATATGCTGTAATTTTTATTAGTGAATATCTTCCCACCCACGTACAAAATCATTTATCTCGTTTGCAGGAATTTTCACTCTTGCCGCTTTTGCTATGACACGCAAAACTTCCGCTGCTTCTTGCAAGTTGTCATTGACGATGAGAAAATCATACTCACTCACTCTTTGCATCTCTCGCTTTGCCATCTCTATACGACGGTCAATTACTTCTTGCGAGTCAGTTTTGCGTGCTTCAAGCCGTTTTTTTAGTTCTGAAAGCGTGGGAGGCGTGATAAATACCGAAGTGGTAATATCCCCTAAACGATTGATAATAGTAGCATTTCCCTGTACATCAATATCGAAAATAACGAGCTTACCCTCTTTCAGCGCCTTTTTGACAGGTTTAATCGATGTGCCGTAGTAGTTTCCGTGCACAACAGCGTACTCTAAAAAAAGCTCCTGTTCTATATCTTGTTTAAACTCTGCCTCATCCACAAAGTGGTAATGAACGCCGTCTTCTTCACCCGCTCTTATGGGTCGTGTAGTAGTAGAGATAGAAAAATAGCATGCTCCGATATCTTTTATGACCTCTTTAAGCAGCGAACTTTTTCCGGCTCCGCTTGGACCTGAGAGTACTAAAATAGCTCCTGATTTATGATTCACTACGCATCACCCAATGTTATGTTAATATTTATCTTCATCCCTTGAAGAGAAGCGGCAATATCCTCTTTTGAGAGAACTTCGAGAAGTTTTTTCAGAGCTTCTACGCCGTTGCTGCTTTGACTTGGAGATTCCAAAGAACTCTTTGTTTCTGCTTTCTCAACGGTTACGTCTTCTTGAGATATTGCCAAGTCGCAAAGATCCGGCTGCTCCTCCTGCACCTCTTCACCGATAGCAAGTTTTAAATCCTTGCTTGTTAAAGAGCCGATATTTAGCAGTATGTCTTCATCAAGTTCTGTTTGCAAATCTTCATCGCTCAGAGAATCAACTGCCTCTTGTATTTGAGATGCCAAATCCTCTTCTTCAAGATTTTCTTCCTCAAAACTATCTTCCTCAAGCGCTTCTTCCGGCTCTATTTCAAAATCCTCTTCTTCTAAGATGTCCTCTACTTCTTCTTCAGGCTCTTCTTGCGGTTCTGTTTCTTCTTGCTCTTCAAAATCAAGCTCATCTTCTATTTCCGGCTCTTTTATCTCTTCTTCTTCAAAAGAGAATAAATCCTCGTTAATGGTCTCGCTCGGTTCCTCTTCTTGAGTTTTGATATCTTCTGCCTCTAATGCATCATCCTCAAAATCAAAACTCTCTTCTTCTTTGCCTTCTTCCATGGTATCAAAGTCAAAATCATCAAAATCTTCTATTTCTGCATCTTCTTCTGTCTCTTCTAAAAGTGACTGCACCTCTTGCAACTCATCTTTATCCAAAACACATTCATCTTTAACGTCTTCAAGTGCTGCCTCATTGTAGGCATCTTCATCTGACGCTTCCAATGTATCTAAATCTTCCACCTCTTCAAGCGTATCAATATTCTCTAACTCATCCAAGGATTCATCTGTATCAAAATCATGAAACAAGGCATCATCTGCTACATCAAAATCTTCATCGTTTATGCCAAATGTTTTTTCAAGATTTACGGTATCGACTATTTTTGCTAAAGAAATCAAAGTTTCAACCAAGTCAGTCGGTAAAAAAGGTTTTTTAAGTGTTTTTGTAAACTCTCCCTGCTCCTTTGCATCTTTTGAGCATATAAAAAGAGATTCTCTATAGCTTATCTTGCTTGCCATTTCATCCATAATCTCATCACTGTAAAGAGCGTCATCTATAATCAAAAGGTCATACTCTCCAGCTTCTATAGCCTCAACACTCTCGGCCGTATGCAACTCATCTGAAGTTTTTTGCACGCTTAAAGTAACTAGTTTTTTGACTACCGGATTATTATTTAAAAGCAAGATATTCATTCAATTTCCCTCAGAGGCTGTTTTGATATTATTGTATCAAAAAAAACTAAAAAAGCATCTCTAAAAAATTAAATGCTTGAAGCATTTGGTTTTTTAAAATGAGCATAGTTGCAGTGAGTGTTGCGATGAGAACGACAAATGAGACCATAATTTTTATAGGAAACCCTATAACCAAAAGGTTAAACTGCGGCATGGTTTTCATAAGCATTCCAAATATCACATCGGTGAGCCATCCAAGAGCAGTAATAGGAAAAGCAATCATAAAACCGACTAAAAACATATTTGACATTGCTTGAATAATATAACCAAAAAGATTCTCACTCATCACAAAACCGCCAAGGGGAATATGTTGCAGCGAACTGTCAATAAAAAGCAGCATCCAATGGTGCATATCGATAGCAAAGAGAATCATAAGCGCAACAAGAGATAAAAATTGAGATATTATAGGCATGGATACGCCTGACTGCGGATCGATTGCGCTTGCAAGTGAAAAACCCATCATAAAAGATATCTGTCCACCTGCAAAAGTGATGGCATTAAAAGCAATTTGTAGCACAACTCCGATGGCAAGCCCAAGAAAAAGCTCACTTAAGATAGCCAAAACAAGGTTTGTAAGGGTAATATCCATCGCCAAAGGAGGCATGGATGAGTAAAAAACAATAGTGAAAAAAAACGCCAAAGAGGCTTTGATATTCATTGGAATACTGTTGTGCGAAAAAATCGGTACCGCCATAAAGAGTGCACCAAAACGAAAAAAAAGGAGAATAAAACCGACAATGTAACTCTCAGTAAATACTTGCGGCCACGTCATCTTCTTCTGCTCTCTTTTTCAGTCCACTTTTACAAGCTCTTTGTTGAATAGTTTATAAACTTTACTGCACTTATATGCCAATGCTTCATCATGCGTCACCAAAACCATTCCTGCATTATACTCTTTGAGATACTCAAAAAAGATATCCATGACCTCATGTGCGGTAGTTTTATCAAGATTGCCAGTTGGCTCATCCACGAAAAGAAGGCGAGGTTTTTTTGTCAAAACTCTTGCGATAGAGACTCTTTGCTGCTGTCCGCCTGAGAGCTCTGTTACCTTTTGGTGGATTGTGCCATCGATATTTAGTCTCTTAAGCAGCGCACTATCCACCTCTTGGTTTGAAAGGATAGCGGCTACTTCAAGATTTTCAAAAGAGGTAAAACCTTTAAATAGATAGTGAGACTGAAAAACAAGCCCTATCTCATTGCGTTTTATCTCTGCAAGTCTCTTTTTTTGCATCTTAGAAACATCCTCTCCAAAAAGAGAAACACTCCCTTTATTTGGCTTTAAAAGAGTTGATAGAATATGTAGAAGTGTAGATTTGCCACTTCCACTCACTCCAATAATGGCGATGGACTCTCCTGATTCCAAGTCAAGCGATATATTAGAAAACAGTTCATAATCAAAAGTATGTGATAAGTTTTTTGCGGATAATAAATTCATAAGAGTATTATAACTAAAAGTTAAAGGATATTTTTGCAGAAATAGAAAACCAGGCGGGTTAAGGAAAGATTCCTTAACTCATCTGTGCCGCAACTTCTGCAGCGAAGTCATCAGCTTTTTTCTCGATACCTTCACCTACTTCAAGGCGAACAAAATCGATAATCTCAGCCGTACCGCCTGCTTCTTTGGCAGCTTCTTCAACAGCTTTGGCAACCGTAAGTTTATCATTTAGAACATAAGTCTGATCTAAAAGTGCAAGCTCTTTGTCAAGCGTTGTGTTGTCATCGATAAAACGAGCTAGAGAACCCGGAACAATTTTATCCCAGATAGCTTCAGGTTTACCTTGAGCTTTCAGTGCTTCTTTGATTTCAGCTTCGGCTTGTGCCAAAACCGCATCAGTGAGCTGTGCCATAGAGATATACTGTGGTACATTTTTAAGAGGTTTTTTAAGTCTTGCAAGCTCTTCATTCTCTTTTTTGATAGCTTCGATTCTGCCGATAGTCTCAGACTCAACGAATGCCGCATCAAAATCTCTGTAAGAAAGAGTTTTTGGCTTCATAGCAGATGCATGCATCGCTACATTTTTAAGCATAGGGCGAAGTGCATCGGCAGTTTTTTTGCTGTCACACTTAGCAGCTACGATAACTGCAATACGGTTGTTTGAGTGAACATATCCGTTGATAGCTACAGTCTCATCTTCAGCTTTGATAGTTTTAAAACGGCGAAGTTCGATTTTCTCACCGATTTTTGCAACGCTCTCTGTGAAGTAAGAGCCAAATGAAGTAGCTTTGAGGCTCTCAACATCTGCCGGAGAAGTCTCGTAAATCTCTTCTGTTGTTCTAAGTACTAGGTTTTGGAAGCCTTCATTCTTTGCAACGAAGTCTGTCTCAGAGTTAATCTCAACAACAGTTGCTTTAGAGAAATCGTCCGCAATTTTAAGACCTACAAGTCCCTCAGCTGCGACACGGTCTGCTTTTTTGGCAGATTGTGCGATGCCTCTTTCTTTAAGCCAAGCAGTTGCTTTTTCCATATCTCCGTCAGACTCAACAAGAGCTTTTTTACAATCCATCATCGGTGCATCGGTTGATGCACGAAGATCTTTTACCATTGCTGCTGTTATTTCTACCATGACTACTCCTCGTCAGTATCGAAATCTTCTGGTTCAAAAGCATCAAGTGCATCAACACTTGTCTCTTCTTCTACAGTTTCGTTTGCGATTTCATCTCTTCCACCGCTTCTAAGCGCTTTACCCTCATTGATAGCTTCTGTCATTTCACGGCAGAAAAGTTGGATAGAACGGATAGCATCGTCATTTCCCGGAATCGGGTAAGTGATAAGGTCAGGGTCGCAGTTTGTATCAAGCGGAGCAACAACCGGAATACCTAAACAACGAGCTTCTAAAACAGCGATATGCTCTTTTACAGCATCCATAACAAAAAGCATGTCAGGAAGTCTTTTCATGTTTTTGATACCGCCGAAGTACTCTTCAAGCTTCTCTTTTTGGCGAGTAAGCATAAGAGCCTCTTTTTTTGTTAAAAGGTTGATTTGCCCGTTTTCTTGCATCTCGGTAATAACATCAAGTTTACGGATAGACTTTTGGATAGTAGGGAAGTTTGTAAGCATACCCCCCAACCATCTGTTGTCAACGTATGGCATACCGCACGCGATTGCTGCATCTCTTACAGATTGACGAGCTTGTTTTTTTGTTCCGACAAAAAGAACAGTTTTTCCCTCAGCTGCTGCGTCAACAACGATTTGGTATGTGTTGCGGAAATAGCGAAGAGTTTTTTGCAAATCTATAATATAGATATTTTTACGAACACCGAAGATGAATTTTTTCATTTTTGGGTTCCAACGACGTGTTTGGTGTCCGAAGTGTACACCACACTCTAAGAGGTCTTTCATAGTTACCATTTAAGGTCCTTTAAGGGCATTGAAGCCGGATTTTGTCAGTTTTCGTTGGTAATATCGGGCAATAATCGCCTATCAAAGGGAGTTGCACTGACTTTTGATACATACCTGTTGAATCTTTCTTTGAGCAAAGCCAAAAGAAAATCCGCGAATTCTACTTAAAAGTTATTTAAACTTTGCTTTGTAAAGACAAAACAGCAAAAATGTTATTTTTTTATCACAATTTAAAAAAAATTTTATTTTATCTGGGTATAGTACTGCAACGATATTATAAAAAAGTATTATACAAAGGATGAAATATGAATAAGCCGTTAATGCTATCTTTAGCCGCTGCAATGCTTCTTGGAACGACTCTAAACGCCGATGCCTTGAGTGAAAGATTTGAGGCAATGGAAAAAGAGATGCAAAAACTCAAAGCTGAGATTGCAGAGCTTAAATCCGCTTCTGCCAAAGCAGCAGAAGCACCAAAAGCCGAGGAAGAGAAAAAAGAAAAAGTTGCAGCTGCATCAAAAGAAGATGATGAAGATTCACTTGAGAACAGACTGAGCGAACTTGAAGAAGCGGTCTCGGACATCAACAGAAACACATCCGGTTCTCACCTCAAATTCCAAGTTGACTACAGATTTGCCATCGAAAATATGAACTATGAGATGGCAGATGGCTCAAGTGCGAAAAATGATGCCTTTATGACTAATCGCCTCTGGATAGATATGGGCTACAAAGCAACCAATAACCTCAGTTTTATAGGACAGCTTGCTTACAACAAAGCGTTTGGGGCTAGAAGCGGTGTAACTCCTCAAACAAGCGGATATGAGACATTTGACTGGATAGCCAATGAAAACGCTTTTGATGACCAGATAAGAGTGCGCAGCGCCTACTTCTTGTGGCAAGACCATGAGTTTATGGGTAAAGATATCCCATGGACGTTTAGCATCGGTCGTCGTCCATCCACCAACGGAGCGCTTGTCAACCTTAGAGATGACGATGTGGCATCATCGCCAATCGGACATGGTATAAATGTAGAGTTTGACGGATTAAGCTCACAATTTACACTAAACCAAAAATATGGAACTTCCGTAAAATTCTGCCTTGGGCGCGGTATGAGCGAAGCTGCTCCAAAGTTTGCCAGCACGCCTTATGCGGATGCGGATGGGTTTAACTCTGATATAGACCTTATGGGCTTTATCTTTACGCCTTATAATGACAAACAGTACAAGGTCTCAAGCATGTACTATCATGCAAGCAACCTTATTGACAACAATGTTGCGGGTACAGGTTTTGACACGGTAGGCAATATGCATAGCGGCGTGCTTTATGCTTCTGCAAAAGGTATCGGTAAAAACTTAGGCTCATTTTTAGATGACACAACCGTTTTTGCAAGTTTTGCAGTCTCGGTGACAGACCCTAAAAATAATCAAGGGATGCTTGGCTCAGAGCTTGGAGAGAGCAAAACAGGGACATCGTTTTGGATAGGGACACAATTTCCTTCACTTATCACCGATGATGGAAAATGGGGCTTAGAGTACAACCACGGAAGTAAATACTGGAGAAGTGTGACTTATGGGGAAGATACAAACATCGGCTCTAAAGTGGCAGCACGCGGAGATGTGTGTGAGGCGTATTTTACAGAGTACCTTGTAGATGACATTCTCTCAATGCAGCTTCGCTATACCTATATAGACTATAAATACAGCGGAAGCAACGGTTTCTTCGGAAACACATCGGGATACGCAATGGAGATAACGGACACTATGCCAAACGCAGACATGGTTGTTGACAAAGCACAAGATATCCGCCTCTATATCCGCTACAGATACTAAACTTCAAGGCTACTTGCCTTGAAGAGCTATAAACCCCAATGTAACCGTTGTCAAGCCGTTTTCTACGGAATCTATGTCTATCTTTATCTTATATCTTCCGCATACCCTTTTTACGATATCAAGCCCGATGCCAAAGCCGCCTTCGTATTCGTTAGCTCTGTAAAATCTGTCAAAAATTTTATCCTGCTGCTCTTTTTTTATACCCATACCGCTATTGCTGATGGTAAACTCATTTGCCGTGAGCTTTAGCTCTATCTTACCGCCGTGCCTGTTGTACTTGATGGCATTTGAGAGCAAGTTGCTAACGAGCCTCTCTGCGCTTACCTCGTCCATCATTAAAAAAGCATCTGAGAGGTTTTTATCTATGGTTAATGATTTTTTGTATGCCAAATCCTCATAAAGAGCAAGCTCATTTTCTACAATCTCTTTTAGATTGATTCGTTTTGCCTCTTTATTTTCATTTTCTAGCAACAAATAGGTTAAATCCGAGTATATTTTTTGAACACGCTTTGAGCTGATATCCACTCTTTTTAAAATCTTCTCATCAATATTCTCTTTTTTAAGCCTCTCTATACTCATCAAAATTGCGGTAATGGGAGTATTTAGTTCATGCGTAGTATCTTTTATAAATTTGTCTAATTTGATTCTCTCGTTTTGTATCGGTTTTAAAAACATTTTTGCCAAAAAGTAGCCCACTATTACGATAAGAACAACCGAAAACAGGGCGATAAAAAGTATGCTTTGAATCAATTTAGAAATTTGCTCGTTTGCTTTTTTGTTTTTAACTACCAAATACTTTACGCCATGATGAAGCTGCGGACTAAGATCTACGAAATAGTCAAATTTATCATCCTCGTAAAAGCCCTGCTTAAATTCTATCGCCTCTGACGCCAAACCGTAGATAACGGCTCTGTCTTCATCATAGAGCGTTATGTCGTATCCGTCTGTTTTCTCAATGTTTAAGGGCTGCGAATTCATATATGAAGAGACAATTTTTGAAGAGAGTCCTAGTGCCAAATTTTGCATCTTCTCTTTTTTTATGGAAATAATATTTGAAGATTCAT
This sequence comes from Sulfurimonas sp., assembly GCF_028694605.1. Taxonomy (GTDB): domain Bacteria; phylum Campylobacterota; class Campylobacteria; order Campylobacterales; family Sulfurimonadaceae; genus Sulfurimonas. The sequence continues at coordinate 16,571 of NZ_JAQVKP010000003.1, forward strand.
AACCGTAAAAACTGACGGCGATAAAGAGAATTAGAAAGATTGATGAACTAAGGTAAAGTCCTAAAAAGCCATAAAGCGACTTTTTTTCACTAAGCGTTAACTCTATAGCCGACCCCTTTAATCGTAGTTATAAAATCTTTGCCAAGGTGCGCTCTTATATTTTTTATATAGGTTCTAAGCGTTGCATCGCTCGGCACTTCACTCTCTATCCAGATATTTGCCGCTAGCTCTGCATGTGAGATAATTTTACCTTTTTGCGATAAAAGATACTCAATTATTTCAAAATCTTTTTTGGATAGTTTTATTTTTTCGCCCTCTTTAACAAGCGTATAAGTCGATTTATCAAGGTAACTATCGGCATCTATAACGGTGTGCGTAGAGTTTAGATTGTGCGTTTTTATAAGGTAGTTTATCCTTGCGTCGAGTTCTATGAGGTCAAAAGGTTTTTTTAGGTAATCATCACACCCCAAATCAAACCCTTTTTTTAAATCAACGGCAGAATCAAGCGAAGTGATAAAGATAGTCGGGATGTTGATATGCTGTTCTTTAAGAAGTTTTAAGAGTTCAAAACCGTTTAAAAGCGGTACGTTGACATCAAAAAGCACAAAATCATATCTCTTGCTCATTATTTTGTCATAAGCCTCTTCTCCGTCGTGGGCGCATGAAACAAAACAACCTTTTTCGCTTAAATGCTCACTTAATATCTCTGATAAAATAACGTCATCTTCAAGTAGTAAAATATTCATTTGGGTATTTTACTACTTTTTTCTTAGGGAGTACAAAACAGGGATAATAAGCAGTGTTAAAACAGCCGAAGTCACTATACCGCCCATCATAGGCGCTGCGATTCGCTGCATAACTTCACTTCCGACACCGCCAACATACATAATGGGTACAAGAGAACCAAGAATCGCAAAAACAGTCATCAGTTTTGGTCTTAGTCGCCCCGCCGAGCCGTGCATTATCGCCTCTTCATGCGATAGAGTTTTGTCTTTTATCGCCTCTTCAAGATAGATAACCATAACAATCGCCGTCTCTGCGGCGATGCCAAGCAGAGCCAAAAATCCTACGACTACAGCAACTGAGAGATTAAACCCGAGATAGTCGATATAGAGCAATCCGCCAAGAACGGCAAAAGGCAGAGTTAAAAAAACGATAAGCGAATTTGTCATATCCTTAAGTGCAAAATAGATGAGGACAAAAATACTTATAATAACAATAGGAACAATAAAGCTGAGTCTTGCCTTTGCAGATTCAAGGTACTCGCTCTGTCCTGCAAACTCATAATAGTACCCCTTTGGAAGTTTGATACTCTCCAAAAGAGCTTTTGCTTCATTTTTATAATCATCTACGCTCACATCGCTTTTTGGCGTAATGTAAACAAATGAGACCTTCATCCCTTTTTCACTTTTTATAACGCTCGCACCTTCTATATATTCTATATCAGCAAACATACTCAAAGGCAAAAAACCGGATTTTGTTTTGACTTTTAACTCTCTTATCTTATCTATATCCTCTCTTTGCTGCGAATTGATTCTCATTGATATAGGGTGACGTTTAAGCCCGTCAATAAAAGTACTTGCACCAAGCCCGCCTACGCCAAAAGAGATCGTGTTAAATATTTCCTGCTTTGAGACTCCGTATCTTGAGAGGTTATCTTGCTTGATGGCAATATCAAGAAAGTATCCGCTGTTTGATTTGTCGGCAGATACGCTTAGGGTAAGGGGCATAGTTTTTAGTTTTTGCTCCATCTTTGAAGAGATTTCTTCTAAAATTTTGTTGTCATCCCCATATAGTTTTATGCCAAGAGGGGTTCGGATACCTGTTAGAAGCATATCTATCCTTCCTCGTATAGGGTAAGTCCAAGAGTTTATAAGCCCTTTTACTTTAAGTGCTGCTTCCATGTCCTGCATCAGCCTCTCATAAGTCATACCCTCTCTCCACATAGATTTATCCTTAAAGGTTATGATGGTCTCTATCATGGCGAGCGGGGCAGGATCTGTCGCACTGTCGGCACGACCGGCTTTTCCAAAAACAGTATCAACCTCCGGAAAACTTTTGATAATTTTATTTGTCTCGGCGAGAACATCTTTAGCCAAATCTATACTGATTCCATATGGAGTAACTGGCATATACATAAAGTCCTGTTCGTTTAACTGCGGCATAAACTCCCATTTTTGAGTATTGTAAAGTGGGTAGATATACACTATGGCGGCAACCGAAAGAATAATGACCAAATACTTTAGTTTTAGAAAAAGCTTGAGTACTGGAGTATAAAAAAATATAAAAAACCGGTTGATGTAGTTGTCTTCCTCTTTTTTAATTCCGCCCTTGATAAAAAGCACCATTAAAACCGGCACCAGAGTAATGGAGAGCATCGCACCGATAAGCATCGCAAATGTTTTAGTGTATGCCAGAGGCGAAAAAAGTCTGGCTTCCTGCCCCTCTAGCGCGAAAATAGGCAAAAACGAGACAACTATAAGCATAAGAGCAAAGAAAATAGGGCGGCCCACCTGTTTGGAAGAGTCTATGATGATTTCTACCCTGCTTTTTGAACCGTCGCTCTTGCTGAGATATTTATGGGCATTTTCTATCATTACAATCGAAGCATCCACCATCGCACCTATAGCTATCGCAATACCTCCCAAGCTCATAATGTTTGAGCCTATATTAAAAAGGGTCATAAGCCAAAAACTAAGAAGAACAGTTAAAGGCAGAGTGACAAGAACAACCAAAGCACTCCTAAAGTGGAACAAAAAGAGAGCCGTAATAATGATGACTATGACAGATTCTTCTATCAATGTACGCTTTAGCGTATCTATAGCCTTATCTATTAGTTTGCTTCTGTCATAAACGGTAACTATCTCTACGTCCTCATTTTTAAGCGACTCTATTTTGGCTTTGATTTTTTGAATCACCTCGTAAGTATTCTCTTTGTATCGCACCAAAACGATACCGCCCACAACCTCGCCCTCTCCGTTAAACTCCGCAACTCCGCGCCTTTGTGTCGGCACAAGTGTCACTTCGCCTATATCGCGCAATTTTATAGGCGTAACATCGCTTACTTTGAGTGTTATATTTTCAATATCTTCGATACTTGAAGCATAACCGTGAGCCTGAACTATATTTTCATAACCCTTTTGCAAAAGTACGCCACCGCCGATATCTTGGTTGTTTCTCTTAAGCGCTTCCGTTATTTCGTTAATACCGATGTTATACTTAACCATCTTATCTTGATCTACAAGAAGCTGATAATTTTTTACAAATCCGCCTACTGCGGCTACTTCACTTACGCCGTCAACCCCGAGAAGTCCGTATTTTAAGTAGTAATCTTGATAATCCCTTAACTCCGCGAGATTAAGTTTATTTGATTTTAAAATATATTGATACGCCCAGCCGACACCCGTTGCATCCGGTCCCATACTTACCTTTGCATTTGAGGGCAAAGTCGGCAAAATAGAAGATAGCTGCTCTAAAATTCTGCTTCTGGCATCATAAATATCAGTATTATCTTTAAAAATAATATAAATCATCCCATTTTCAAAACTGCTCATTGCCCTAACAGTTTTAATGTTTGAAAGCGACATCAAAGAGCTTATAAGCGGATATGACACCTGTTCCTCTATGATTTTTGGAGACTGCCCTGCGTACGATACTTGAAGTATTACCTGCGGCGGCGAGAGATCGGGCAATGCGTCGAGCGAAATATTTTTAAGGCTAAAAAGACTAATAGCCGTCAACATAGCCGAGACGACAAGAACCAAAAATATATTTTTCGCACTAAAGCCTATAATTTTCTCAATCATCGCCCTACCACTCTTCGCTCACATAAGAACCGTTTGTAACCGCATCGCTATCAAGCAAAAAGAGTGCGTTTTGAGCCACTTCATCACTTTGCGAAATACCGCTAGAAATACGATAATATCCACCGCCGTAGCTTGCTTCAACCTCTTGAGGCTCATACTCATTTTGTGATATTTTTTTAAAAACATAAAACTTGTCACCTTTTTTTATAACGGCATCTTTTGGAAGAGTGAGTGCCGCACTTAGGTTTTTGCTAAAACTCACCTTCGCAAACATATCGGGAAATACTTTGCCATGCGAATTTTCAACATCAACCCTTACGTCAAAAGTAAGATCTGCTTTGTTAATCCTTGGATATATCTTACCTACTCTTGCCTTGATGGGTACGCTTAGACCTTCTATCTCAACGCTCACGTCCATCCCTTCTTTGATAAACTCAAGATCTTTTTGATAAACCTTTGCCACAATCCACATTTCAGAACTATCGGCAATCTTTAAAAGAGCGGTGCCTGCTTTTGCATACGAACCGGCAAATAGATTTTTTTGGATGATTTTGCCCTCAAATCTGCTGTAAATAGGTATTGTCTCTCCACCCATAACAATGGCTTTTTCGTCAATATCGTAAAGTTTTAATTTTTCCAAAACAGTTGATTGCAGAACCGGAAAATTTTTAGCTGCATTTAGCTCTTTTTTGAGTGTATATATCTCTTTTGAATATATGTCAAAAAGTTTATCCCCTTTTTTGATATTTTTATAGAGTTCATCAGCTTCCAATTTTTCGATGTACCCGTCAAACCTTATGTTTACTTCGTATATTTTACGCTCATTATATGCGGTAGTGGCATAATATGTTTTAGATATTTTTTGTGTCTGCACTCTGGGTTTTATGCTTTGGATATTAAAAGCCTGTTCAAACGTCTTTGCCTGTGCAAACGAAAGGCTCAAAAGTATTAAAAACAATGTTTTCATTATAAACTCTCTTTCGTGATGTAAAAAAGCTCTAAATGAGCAGTTTTTATATCCAGTTTGTATTTAAGTTTTTCTATCTTCAAATCCAGTAAAAGATTTTCGTTCTCTATACTTTTTTCAAGTGTAATGCTATTTTTTATATTGGATTTCTCATAAAGAGTCAACTCTTTATATTTTTCCAAAATCGCATCAAGATTTTCTACTCTTTTATTTAAATACTCTGCTTTTTTATAATTATTCTGAAAAATCATGGTTGCATTTCGCAGATAATTATCCTCTTTTTGAACATTCTCCGCCCTTAAATGGCTTACTTCTTTTACTTTTATCTCTTCTGTTCCATAAATTGGCAGCGCAAAAGAAGCGGAAAATGAGAGGTAATCATCAAAGTTCTCTCTATTGTTATAGCTTACGTTGAGATTTACGTTTGAATATTTTTTTCTCTCTTCCAGTGTAGTTTGAAGTTCCAGCTGTTTGGTTTTTATCTCAAATATTTTATATTTTGGAGATTTTTTTATATCTTCTTGAAAAAATTCCTCAGATATAGCGGCTTTTTGTATGGATGTAAAATCTTCACTCGTGAGATATTTAAACTCATTTTTAAGTGATGTTACCTTATCTTGAAGCTCTAAGATTTTATCTTCGAGAGCAAATATCTTTTTTTGAAGTTCTACGCTTGTTTTGAGTCCATCTTCAATACTGATGCTATTTTCATAATAACCTCCAAGTATCTCCAAGTTTGATTTTTTTTGCTCCAGCAATTCAATAAGCATTGTAGAAGTTGAAATCTGTTCAACCAAAAGCGCTGTTTTTTTATACAGTTCTATTTTCATGTCTTCTAACTCATACTCCAAAACGAGAGTATCCGCTCTGGCAATCGCCTCTTTAAGCTCAAGTTTTCCAAAAGTTTCAAACTCTTGAGTTATACCTACAAACTGGGTCTGCATAGGCTCAAGATCTCTTTTTAAAAAATTTCCATTTAGAGGCAAATCGTTTGCACCTATGGAAATAACCGGATTTTTATATGCACTTTGACTCTTTAAAGCCTGACGAGATGCTAAAATCTTTTCTTGTTTTGCTAACAAATTCGGTGAACGGTTAAGCGCTTTTTCAAAAACATCATTAAACTCTGCACCGACACAGATAGTTGCAGACATAACAAAAAAAGTCAGCACCTTCATCATAAAACCTTAATGATGAGAGTGCATCGATGATGCTTGACCTAGATTTACACTTCCCTTGTATTTGTAATCTTTGTTATTTTCATCTTTGATAAAAACCTGATATTGCCACGTTCCGCTCATACCAAAATTGACATTACACTCAAAATAGGTATCTGTTTTTTTACAAATATCTTTTGATTCCATATAAGGCATTCCCGGCATTTCAGGCATAAAAAACTTCACTCTAACATCTTTTGCTTTTACATCTGCGCCGCCGTGACCGCCTTTGTTTAGTTCTATTTTAATTTTGTTTTGTCCCTCGCTTAAAACTTTATCGCTTGAGAGCATTATATGCATATCACCGCTCATACCCATATCCATAAAACCCGCTGCAAAAGAGAGAGAGGACAACACTACCGCCGAAAGAAGAACTTTTTTCATTTTTGATACTCCGTTTTTTTTTGAATTGTATAACTTTCAATGTGTAGTGAGTGTGTAAAAAAAGTCTAGTAAAATTTAAAAGTCTTCTTGCATAATCTAGTTTTCGTTCGTGGTGAGCTTGTCGAACCATGAGCCAACACCCTTTGAGAGGCTCAGGGCGAACGGTGGTATATTTTACAATTAAAGGTTATAAAAGAAGTCTAATAAAAAAATGCAAAAAAGTACCGTTGTGTAGTACTCATCACTTGCCTTGAAGCACTTCTAGCTTCTCTTTTACGATTCTAGCGTGCTCTTTTACTTTGACATTTTTCCAAATCGCTTGGACGATGCCCTCTTGGTCAATGATAATGGTTGAGCGGACAATCCCCATATACTCTTTGCCGTAGTTTTTTTTCAAAGCCCATACACCGTACTCTTGCATCATTGTGGTGGTTTCATCACTCAAAAGAGTTATCATCAAATCTTTTTTCTCTATAAAACCTCTATGCGACTTGGTGCTGTCGGCACTCACACCCAGTATAACGGCATCAAGAGCGCTAAAGTCTGGTGCTGCCTCACTAAAGTCACACGCTTCGGTCGTACATCCGGGGGTGTTGTCTTTTGGGTAGAAGTAAAGCACTATCCACTTGCCTCTAAGATCTCGTAAACATATCTCAACATCATCTTGATTTGGCAGACAAAACTCCGGTGCCGCACTCCCCAATGTAACCATTTTTTATACCTCTTTTGTAGTTTCTCTTCCGTTTATCATGCTAGAAATCATGCCGTGCTCTTCTCTTATATCTGCCACCACAACTCCTGCTATATGAAGCGGTATAAAAAACAAGAAGTAGTTATAGACGAGTTCATGCGTCTCTTTTATGCTCTTTGCCATCGCTTCGGTAAGTTCAAGAGCCTCTTTGAGATAGAGCGCAAAACCGCTGATAGTCATAAACAAAAGTGCCCCATAAAGTATATAGTGCAGAGCTTTGACACCTTTTTTGTGGATGTTAAGCGTGCTAAAAGGCTCTTTTTGACTTTTGTCAAAAAACAGAAGTGCGATTCTGTAAACCACCAAAAATGCAAGCGCATACCCTAAGATAAGATGCCACTCCCACATAGGAGCGCGAATAGCTTTTGCGATAGCTACAGCATCCTCTTTGAAGATGTCCACACCCATATCGGTAAGCTTTGTCATAATGATTTCAGAGTTGGTTCTGTAACTCAAAAATCCTTTTCTAAGCAGTACAGTTCCTACAAGTCCTAAAACAACTATGGCATTTAGCCAATGCCAAATCCTAAAAGCTGCCGTATATTTCATCTTAATACCCCTTTTTTGATTTTTGGTAACGAATATACCATAAAGCTAGTAAAACTAATATAACGACAACTACAAAAGTTATCTGTTTAAGATAAGCGTCTATGAGTTCTTGATTTTCGCCTATGGTGTAGCCAAGTATAACGAGTATAAACGCCCAAAGAGAAGCTCCAAGAGCGGTGTAGAGTGAAAAAACCGCCAAATTCATACGTGCAAGTCCTGCGGGAATGGAGATAAGCTGGCGAATCCCCGGAAGCAGTCTCCCTATAAATGTGGAGATATGCCCATGTTTTTCAAAATAATCATCCATCTTTTGAAGCGCATTTTCTTTGATAAAAAAGTATTTTCCATATTTGCTTAGTATCTTTCTGCCAAGAAGCAGTGCAAGATAGTAGTTCACAAATGCTCCCGCCATCGACCCTCCAAGCGCACTTAGCATAATCATGCCTATGTGCATCTCTCCTTTGGATGCCAAATAGCCCGCCGGAATAAGCACTATCTCGCTGGGAAAAGGGATAAACGAACTCTCAATAGTCATTAAAATAAAAACACCAATGTAGCCCCAATCTAAAATAAGCTCCACTAAATCAGAGGCTAACTCCCTAAGCATTTAAGTCCTTAATCATCTCATGCGCGGCATCTTTTGCACAATATGCTACAAGCGCTTTACTCTTTTGCTCCAAATCTTGCCCTAAGATAGAGAGTAAAATCGTTCTCAAGTCACCGCCCTCTCTCTCGCACCATCCCAAATCATGCGCAACTATAAACCTTGCATTGTGGTACTGATGGTCTGCTGCTGCATGAGGAAACGGAACAAAAAGCGCAGGTAAGCCGTTAGCGCATAGCTCCCAAAGTGTACTTGCCCCTGAGCGGCTCACCGCCAAATCCGCTTTTGCCATAAGAGAAGGAATCTCTTTTGTAAAAGAGTAAATCTCTACCTCTACTTCAAGCTCCCCGTAAGCTTTTTTTACCCTCTCAAAATCTCTCTCGCCTGCTTGATGGATGATATGTATGCCTTGCTCTTGAAGCTCTTTTGCGACACTTAATGCCAAATCGTTAATCGCTTTTGCACCTTGTGAACCGCCCAAAAAGATAATAGTTTTTATCTTGCTTCTCACTCTTGCAGTCTTAAAAAAAACATCTTTTACGGGATAGCCTTTGATGGGAGAAGAGGCGTCATACGCTGAGATAAATCGCTTTGCAAATGGCTTTAAGAGGGAGTTGAGCCTTCCCTCCACAGCATTTTGTTCATGGATAAAAAGAGGTATGCCGCAGCTAAGAGATGCAAACGATGCAGGAGCGGCAGAAAATCCGCCAACACTGTAAGTTGCCTCAATATGATGTTTTTTTAAAATAGCCCGTGAAGCCAAAAAAGCACGAAAAACACGCCAGAGCGCTTTGAGTTTGCCGAAGCCTCTTTGGTTGACAACTCCTGTCGTCTCTAAAAAATAGACATGGCTAAATGCACTATGTTCCTCAAAATATTTTCTATCCTGTCCGCTGGTAGAACCTATAAAAATAGCTTCATGCCCCTCACTCGCCGCTGCTTCAACAAGAGACTGGGCTATCATAAGGTGTCCGCCCGTACCCCCGCCTGTTATACATAGTTTCATCGTTTCAACTTCTTTGTGCATTTTTTGATATCATAAGAACCATCCCAATCCCGATAGACGCCGCCAAAATAGTAGAACCCCCATAGCTTAAGAATGGTACGGAGATACCTTTGATAGGCGTGATACCGCTTATACCGTAAGCATTTACTAAAAATGCGAAAGCCAAAAGCAGTCCTACTCCAAGGCTAAATAGATAGTTTTTTGTGTCTTGGACTCTGTTGGCAATTTTAAAAATTCTCTGAAGCATCATCATAAAAAGAGCAACAACTGCAAAAACACCAAAAAATCCGAACTCTTCGGCAAGTCCCGCCAAAACAAAGTCCGTATGCACTTCACTTAAAAAACCGAGCTTAAATGTGCCGTTTGACAGACCTGCACCAAAAAGACCGCCGTTGTGGATGGCATTTAGCGAGTGGCCTATCTGGTAAGGTTCTACCTCGGTTGGAACACGAAGCTGTGAAGCAACGGCTTCGGGAAAAATTTCCAAAACGGTGTTTTGCGCTAAAGCCCACCAAGATTTGATGCGCAAAATCCTATGTTCGGCCGTAAAGATAAAAAAGAGAAAAAAGAGAACCGCTCCGCTCAGCAGTGTCAAGAAGAAATGAAAACTGCTCCCTGCAAACATCAACATAAAAAGAAGCGTAAGCCCAAGTACCACGACCTGACCCAAATCGTTTTGCACAAAAGCAATTACAAACATCGCCCCGACAAAAACTATACCGTAAGGGGCAAATCTGATATACTCCTCTTTTACGCCCATACCGCCGTGATGTCCCAATTTTCTTGAAAAACTCCATGCTAGAAAATAGACAAACCCTATCTTAAAAAACTCAACAGGCGCTATGGAGAAGCCAAAGAACTTAATCCACCGCTTTGCACCTCCGACTGCCGAGACGAGAGATTCCGGTAAAAATGGCATCGCTATCATCAAAATAGTAGAACCTATAAAAAGAGAGAAACCAACCATTGAGAGATGTTTTTCTGGATCGCCCTGAGCCAAAAGCCACATAACAAAGATACTTAAAATCCCAAAAAGAGCTTGTCGCACAGCAAAGTGGAACTGATGCAAATCAAAAAGAATCGTGATATATGCAGAGAGCGAGTAGGTCAGAACTATACTAATGCCAATCAAAACTGCCACAAGTGCAAATAATTTTCTATCTGCCATCAGCCGTTACTTTATCTTGTTAATCTTAAGCACAAACTCAACTTCTGCTTTAGATATATGCAGCTCTTTTGAGATTATCTCCAAAGAAGCGCCCTGTTTGTATAGCGAAATTATTTTTTCATCATCATTTCCATGGATAGAGGCGGGTATGGATATCTGCTTGACACCGTTTTCCAGTGACGATAGTCTGGATTCTATATGCCCCTCTATCATCAAAAGGCTCTCTTCAACTCTTTTAATAGTTGCTGCGAGAGGCTTTATCATATCATAAACCGTTCTCTCAACCTCTTGGTAAATCTCTTCATCGCTCATTCGGCTGCTGTTTTTTTGGATATTTGCCTGTGTTTCCGAGAGCTTTTTTTTGAGATAAAAAATCTCTTTGTTCAGCTCTTCTGCCACGGTGGCAACCGAGCGGATGTTTTTGTTATACTCCGCATCTTTGGTAAAAACGTAGTAGAGCAGATACAAAATCATAGCCGCCATGGCTACTACCAAATACTCTATATTTATGGACTCTAAATTCATGCTCTACTCTCTCGTGCTTCACGGATAAGCACTCTTTCTCTGGCTGTCAAATAAGCATTCCACTCTTTTTCATCACGTTCATGTATCTTCGTGATTTCAGCCAGCGAGCCATCAAGCGCTTTAAAAAAGAGTGCTATATCACGTTTTGGATGTACGGGCATAGCAACTCTTCCATAATACTCCACTCCACTCTCTAAAAGTTCTGCGGAGAGTTTAAAGTGTTCAAATCCGATAGACTCAATCTCTGCTTCATCTACAAGAGAAACTCTTTTTGGCTGCTCGTTTTTCAAAAACATCTCAAGCGCATCTATCTTTCGATGCAACTCAACGATAAGGTTAAGCAAAACCGGATCGGTATCGGCCGTATCTCCTTTTGCACGTGCGAGCTTGAGCCAGTGGCTTATAGGGTCATCATCACTCTCGCCAAGTTTGTCAAACTCTCTTGCGTACAACTCACTATCCAAAGCAAGCGGACTGAAAGCTATACTAATCGGGGCTTTTACTAAACGAATGCTCATAATATAACCTTATCCATAACGATTAAAATAAAAAAGAGTATGCCAAGATAACCATTGACGGTAAAAAAAGCACGGTCAATTTTTGTAAAATCTTTTCGCACCAAATAGTGTTCATACGAGAGCATCACGGCACTCAAAACTACTGCCGTAACAGCAAAAAAACCAAGCTGCGCCACCCAGACGAAAAGCGCCCAAAAAAGGACAGTAAGCAGATGAAATAGTGTGGAGAGCAGAAGCGTCGTCTGCTCACCGTACTTTGAGGGGATGGAGTGCAGTCCTTTTTCTCTGTCAAACTCCATATCCTGCAAAGAGTACAAAAGGTCAAAGCCCGCCACCCAAAATAACACGCCAAGACTAAGCAGAACCGACCAAACGGTTATCTCTGCACTTACCGCAACCACACCTGCGATGGGAGCAAGTCCGAGAGAGACGCCAAGTACGATGTGTGCCAAAGAGGAGAAACGCTTAAAGTAAGAGTAGCTTCCAAGTATGAGCAAGATAGGAAAACTAAGCGTAAAAGCAAGCGGGTTGATGATGTAGGCAACCCCCACAAAAGCAAGTGCGTTGACAAGGGTAAAAATCAATATACTTGAAGCATCAAGCCGCCCGTCAACATTTGGGCGAGAAGAGGTGCGGGGATTTTGCGCATCGATATCTCTGTCTGCAAATCTGTTAAGACCCATGGCAAAATTTCTTGCACTCACAGCCGCCCCCACCCCCAACACAAGAAGTCCAAATCCAAACCACCCATCAGCCGCAACAATCATAGCTATAAAAATAAAAGGAAGCGAAAATATGGAGTGTTCAAACATCACAAGTTCGTTAAAATCTTTCAGTTTATTGACATATCTTTGCAAAGTCAGCCTCGAAATTGTTTTTGTTTTATTCTATCTAAAGTTGCTTTAAAAGCGTATGACTTTAGGATTTTTAATGAAAATCTTTATAGGTTCCTATATGAATAAAAATTCATCTTGCGTTCATATTGTCTTAATCTTCATATTCTATTATAATACTTAAAAAGCCTCTACAACATATAGGAATGCAATTGAAAAATCAACAAAAAAACAGAGTTTCAAAGATGATAATGATGGGTATTTTATAGCAGATGCGCGTACTTGTAGTAGAAGATGATGTAAAGATAGCCTCATTCATAAGACAGGGTCTGCAAGAGGAGTCTTACAGCGTGGACGTATCATACCACGGCGATGAAGCTATATACTTGGCGCAGACAAACAGTTACGATATCATAATCCTTGACATAATGCTTCCGGGCTCAAGCGGAATGGAGATCTGCGAAAAGCTGAGAAGCAAAAACATTATAACCCCCATCATCATGCTCACAGCCAGAAACAGGCTTGAGGACAAGATAGACGGGCTTGACAGGGGTGCCAACGACTATCTGACCAAACCATTTGCATTCGAAGAGCTGCTTGCGCGCATACGCGTTCAGCTTCGCAGCACCCACTCTTGCTCATCCGCGGTAATCGAGATAGCCGACCTGAAAATAGACATGAACCGCCGCGAGGTCACACGTGCAGGCAAAAAGATAACGCTCACAAGCAAAGAGTACGCTCTTTTGGAGCTGTTAGCCAGAAACAAAAAAAGGCTCCTGAGCGAAACCGTCATAAAGGACAGCATAAGCGACATGGAACAAGATATGATGAGCAATATCATAAGCGTGTATATCTATAGGCTGCGCAACAAGATAGACAAATCCCACGACATAAAACTTATCCATACCGTACGTGGTCTGGGATATATGCTAAGCAACGAACATGTTTAAAAGCCTAAAGATAAAACTGCTCTTCTTTTTCCTGATAACGAACATCCTTGTGCTCTCAGGCTTTGGCATATTCATATATATGACCGCGAAAAAAGGGGTCTCTGATAGCCTAGACACTATGCTTAAGATAATAAGCATAGATGTCATCCCCGATTTTAAAGAGGACAAACATCTTGACGCAAAAGGGGTTGCTGATGAGCTCTACGAAGAGTTTGGCTTAGCGCCTCTGCATGTAAAGATAATCCACTATGACAAGATAAACGGGACTGTCGAGCAGGAGAGCGTCTCCTCCGCCGCTTATGAAGGGCTCTTTGACATACCGCTCAACGAGATGGGGCATCTGCACAGCATATATTATTTCGACAAGGACCTTTACCGCGTCAGCTCTATGCTTTTGTTCGACGATGACGGCACAAAGGTGTTCTTTCAGCTTGGTATGCTAAAGGACGTGGACTCCCCTTATCTCAAGGATCTCGCTATCAGCCTTCTCATAGCCAACCCCGTTATTCTTATCATCTTTTTGTTCATTGCCAACACGCTCGTTAACAGAACGCTCCAGCCGGTCAAAGATGTCATCAGGTCTGTAAACTCCATCTCTGCCAACAAGCTTTGCAAACGTATCGACGCAAAGAGCATACCTACCGAAATAAAGGAGCTGGTGGAGACCTTCAACAGGCTTTTGGACAACCTCGAAGAGTCGTTCAAGAGGATATCCTCTTTCAGCAGCGACGCCTCGCATGAGCTAAAGACGCCGCTTACGGTCATCAGGGGCGAAGTGGAAGTATGCCTAAGGCAGGAGAGATCGCCGCAGGAATACAGGAACGTGCTAGAAGACGTGCTTGTAGAGGCGCTTCGCGTGCAGGAGACGATAGACCAGCTTTTCCTGCTCACCAAAAAAGACACGGCCGAACTCGGGAAGAACTTCACGGAGCTGTATCTAGACGAGCTGATCCCGGACATAGTATCGCAAATAAGCAGGTTCGCATCAAGAAGGTCGGTACGCATAAACATAAAGAACATCATCCCGGCCACTATCTACGCAAACGAAACACTCTTAAGGATAGCCATCGAGAACATACTTAGAAATGCGATAATTTACAGCGCGCAGGGCGCAGAGGTAGAGATAGGCATCATCGACTCCGACAACGAATACCTCCTCGTCATAGAAGACCACGGCTGCGGAATAACGCAAGAGGACCTCCCATTCGTGTTCGATCGTTTTTACAGAGCCGATAAAGCCCGTTCGCGTAAAGCCTCGGAGTCGGGAACCGGGCTCGGGCTTGCCATAGTCAAGATGATACTCGACATCCACCGCTACGGCATAGAGCTGCAAAGCACACCTGGAGCCGGAACCAAAGCCATCATCAAGATACCCAAGAGCGATGAACAAAAATTAATATTTGATTCATAGAGCTTTCATCCGCATATTTTAATATTCCTGAACACTTCGTTCTTCTAAAGGATATTAAATGAAAGAAACAATATACGGCAGGTTCAGGTTCATCACCCTGATCTACATATTATTTTTAAGCGTATCGGCGCTGACACGAACCGTTCTTTTGATAAAGTCGCTGAACATGCTTGACATGTCGCTTTTTGAACTGCTGCAGATATATCTCATAGGCGCATTTTTTGATTTCGCCGCGGCAAGCTACCTCGTGATACCTTTTACGCTCTATCTGCTTTTTGTGCCTCAAAAACTGTTTGGGCACTCCGTTCATAAGTATCTCTCACATATATTTACCTATGCCGTGATATTTGCTCTGGTTTTCTACTCGTTTAGCGAGTGGTTCTTCTGGGACGAGTTTAGCGTAAGGTTCAATTTTATCGCCGTGGACTATCTGGTCTATACTACCGAGGTGATAGGCAATATAAGAGAGTCCTATCCTATGGGCATGCTTCTAAGCGTCATTGCCGTTATAGCTGCGGCGATATTCTGGGTCGTTCACAGACTCGGATATATAAACGACATTTCAAAAGACGACAGAAATTTCAGAGGACGCCTCAAGCCGACCGTATTTTACCTGATGTTTCCGGTAATATTCTCGATGGGAATGCCGCAGGAACTCTCAAAAATATCGCAGAATCAATACGCCAACGAGCTTGGCAAGTCTGGACTATACTCGCTTTTCTCGGCTTTTAGGAACAACTCCATCGACTATGACAACTTCTATGCAAGAGAAGACGAAAAAGAGATGTTCTCAAATCTCAAGAACGTCTTAAGCACCAAAAACAGCATATTCGTCCATCCAAAAGAGAACGATACCGTCCGCCAGATAGTGAACAGAGGCGAGGAGAAGGACTATAACGTAATGGTACTAACGGTCGAAAGCCTCAGCGGAAAATTCCTTGAGTCTTTGGGCGGAGAGGGGGGCTTGACGCCAAATATCGACGCACTGGCAAAAGAGGGCATGTTCTTTAGCAACTTCTATGCAACGGGGACAAGAACCGTAAGGGGGATGGAAGCCATAACTCTCTCCATCCCTCCCACTCCCGGCCGCTCCATCGTAAAAAGACCCGACAACCACGGAATGTTCTCAAGCGGCTTCATATTTAAGAACAAAGGCTACGAGACCAAGTTTATCTACGGCGGCCACGGATACTTCGACAATATGAACGAGTTCTTCTCCAACAACGGCTTTGATATAGTGGACAGAACCGATTTTACGGACGAAGAGGATACATTCCATACTACATGGGGAGTTTGCGACGAGGATCTGCTGAACAAAACGCTCAAAGAGGCCGATGCCTCATACAAGACCCACAAACCGTTCATGAGCTTCATCATGACAACATCCAACCACCGTCCCTACGACTATCCGGACGGGCGCATAGACATACCTTCGCACACAGGCAGAGATGGTGCAGTAAAATACACCGACTACGCAATAGGCGATTTTCTGGCAAAAGCCAAAACCAAACCGTGGTTCAAAGACACCATATTCGTCATAGTGGCAGACCACTGCTCGACAAGTGCGGGCAAAACAGAACTGCCGCTTGACAAATACCGAATCCCGATGATAATGTATGCGCCCTTTATCATAAAACCTCAAGTCATAGACAAGGTCGCGAGCCAGATAGATATAATGCCTACACTCTTTAGCATGCTCAACTGGTCGTACAAAAGCAAGTTCTACGGCAATGACATACTTGACGACTCGTTTAAAGAGAGGGCCCTTATAGGCACATACCAGAAGCTCGGTCTTTACAAGGACGGCGTACTTACCGTTTTGTCGCCCGGCAAAAAGGTGCAGAGCTATAAAGTGCTAAAGACCGATGCTTTTGAGACGCAGTATGAAGATATATCGACCGACGAACATACAAAGGAGGACACCATATCCTACTATCAGGGGGCAAGCTTGCTGCACAAGAAGAGAATGGACCGCTATGACAACTAAAAAGCAGCTTCTCCTGACTGCTTTTTTGCTTATATCTGTCTTCTTTTTCTTTGAATACAGCGCAACGGACATTATCATACAAGACTTTTTTTTCGACAAAGCATCAGCCTCATGGCTGCTCTCTCACAAAAACGGCAGCTTGCTCGACATGCTTTTTTACACAGGCATTAAAGCTGTATTGATTGGCTTTGGGACGGCTATGCTTGTTTTGTACATCTACTCTTTTAGAAACACTCCAAAAGGGCTAGCCTTAAAAGGGTACAGAAGAGGACTTTTTGTGGTATGGACGGCTCTGCTTACCGTCCCTCTGCTCATAGGCGCTCTCAAAGCGGCGACCAATACACCCTGTCCATGCCATTTTACGCGCTACGGAGGAGAGTACCCTCATATAAAAGTACTTGATACGATGCCTACATACATAACAAAAAAGTTCAAATGTTTTCCCGCAGGCCATGCGAGCGGAGGTTTCGCACTCTTATCACTCTTCTTTCTTTTTAAGACGCAGCGTAACAGACAAAGGGCTATATTCGCCGCTCTTGGCATCGGCTGGAGCATGGGGTTGTACAAAATGGTCATAGGAGACCACTATCTGAGCCACACTCTCATAACCATGATAATGTCGTGGTTTATCATACTTCTCATCTACAAAATATCCTCACTACTGCATCAAAAATGATATAATCCTTTTATGATTCAACTAGCGATTATAGGACCCACAGCATCGGGAAAAAGTGATTTAGCCATAAAAGTCGCTAAAAAAATCAACGCCTACATACTCTCCATAGACTCACTATCTATCTACAAAGAGATAGACATCGTCTCTGCAAAACCCTCAAATGAGGAACTGCAAGAGGTTAAGCATTTCGGCATAGATGTTTTACAGCCAAATGAGTATTTTAGTATTGAAATTTTTATACGGCTTTACAAAGAAGCGGTGCAAAAATGCCAAGACGAGAGCAAGAACCTCATCATTGTAGGCGGAACTTCTTTTTATCTGAAGATGCTTGTCGATGGACTCTCAAATATCCCGGCAATAGATGATGCAGCAAAAAAAAGAGTTGAAAATAGGCTGCTCAACCTGCAAGATAGTTATGATTTTTTATACGCAAAAGATAGCGAGTACATGAAAAACATCTCTGCAAACGACAGATACAGGATAGAAAAAGCACTTCTTATCTATGAGGCTTCTTCTCTTGCCCCAAGCGAGTGGTTTAGGCAAAATCCGCCAAAACCCGTTATAGAAAATCTTCCTATTTACAACATTGATGTTGATAGAGACATTTTGCGAGAGCGCATAAAAAAACGCACCCTAAAGATGTTTGAGAGCGGACTGATAGACGAAGTATGCCGCCTAGAACAACGCTACACAAGAGCGCCACACTCCATGAACTCAATAGGCATAGTAGAAGTTCTGGAGTATCTTGACGGCAAAGTAAGTAAAGACGAGATGCTAGAAAACATCTCAATCCACACCGCACAGCTTGCAAAAAGACAGCAGACTTTTAACCGAACCCAGTTTGATGGTGTCATCAATGCACCGCTTGAGGAGTTAGAAGCGATAATCATGGACAACTTGCTATAATTCGATATGTATTTTTTAAAGCTCTTTTTTGCATCACTTTTTTTTAACACTTTGGTTTTTGGGGATGGGAAGTTTTATACCCTCTCCATGTGTTTGACAAAAGACCATGACGGTGCTTCCTACTTTTTAAACCGATATCTTGATGAGCCTGAGGCAGATATATTTATAGTCAAGCTGGAAGATGGACGCTACCTTACGACTTACGGCTCTTTTAACTCAAGAGAGAAGGCGGCGGAGTTTATGGCAAAGCTCCCCGAGAGGCTTAAACAACATAAACCTTTTATAAAAGAGTTTGACTACAACTTAGCCCACGCCAAAGATACTCAAAAATATATATTTCACAAAGAAAATTTCAACTACTCTATCTCCGTTTGCTCCTCTAAAGAGTACAAAAATGCCATTGGATGCGTCAAAGAGTATATACCAAATCAAAAGAGCGAGGTTTATATCATCAAAGACGATGACGGGCTTTACAAAACACTCTATGGTGCTTTTCAAACGCACCAAGAGGCACAGAAGTTTATAAAAACTCTTGCTGAAGTGACAAAATCACAGGGACCTTTTGTAAAAAAACTACCATATAGCCTCAAAGACAAACGAAACTACTCTGAGAGGATTCTAAAAAGAGAATCAAATCAAAAAAAAGCCATAGATGTAAATCAGTTTGTCAAATTTGAGAAGATTGTTATCAGTGTCGATTCCAAAACACACAAGATGTCGCTCCAAGGCATCTTAGACGGCAAAGCGGTAGAACTCAAAGAGTACAAAGTCTCCACCGCTAAAAGAGATATGCCAAAACCATTAGGCGAAGGCGGTATAACCTCCATATCCCTGCATCCTCACTGGTACCCAACGCAAGAGACTATAGAGCATTTTAAAAAAACAAAAAATATCAATCTGCCTTCGGTTGTACCATACGGACATCCGCACAACTATATGGGAGAAGCAAAGATAAATCTGACACATGAAGTTGATGGCAAAAACGTATTTAGGATACACGGCACCGTAAACGAATCCACAATCGGTAGAAGCGAATCCGGCGGATGCATCAGAATGAAAAACGCAGAAGTAGCAGAACTAGCAACCCTGCTTCAAAACTACTCAGATAAAAAAAGCATGAAAAATATAAAAGTAATTTTGAACTGATGCTCCTTACAAAACTTTAGACCTCAAAAGAGCTGCTTCTATCTCCTCTTTTTTAACCTCTCCGCTGAGTTCAAGCAGTACATCGCCGTCATCTCCGCTTACTTGCATATCTTTTATCTTCTTTTTCGTATCATCACTCATACACTCGCATGCGCCTGTTTTGCAATTTTGTACCATTTTGACGATTTTTGCTTTTTGCACGGCGCCGCTGAACTTTATCGCCACACCGCTTCCCTTTTGCGTCACCTCTTTTTTCATTCCAAAAAGAACCTCTTTTACCTTTGGAAGCAAAACCTCTTCTATCTCTTTGTAGGTTGCTTCAAACGCCTCATACCCCTTGCCGTCCGGATCTTCAAAGCCGACATGAATCTTTTGAACAGGACGAGGAAACATCGGGCAGGTCTCGTTTGCATGGTCACATACGGTTACAACTAAGTCAAACTCTTCATCTATCAATGTATCAAGCGTTTTGGAGTGGTATTCGTCTCTCCAAATCCCTTTCTCCTCTAGCAGTTTTTTAGCGTTTGGATTTACTCTTCCGCTGGCTCTCACACCGCTGCTCTTTGCCTCAACACCATCTAACTTTGCGTTTATGAGAGCCTCTGCGATTATGCTTCTGCAACTATTTCCCGTACATAAAACCAAAACTTTTTTCATATTATTACTCCGAGTGAAATTAAAACAACAAGTAAAATCGGCGGTGTAACAAGCAGTCCAAACTTGCTATATTCCCAAAAGCCTATTTTTACACCTTTTTGTGAAAGTACATGTAGCCAAAGCAAAGTTGCCAGCGAACCAAACGGCGTCATCTTAGGTCCCAAATTACAACCGATGATATTTGCATACGCCAAAGCTTGATTTGGTATATCAACCAAAGCTATATCCATTATCATAATGGTCGGCATATTGTTCATAGCGGCACTTAAAATCGCACTTATAAAACCTGTCCCGATAATTGCTGCCATATCGCCCTTTGTTGCCAAATCTTTTAAAACAGAAGCCAGATAATCGGTAAGCCCTGCATTTTTGAGTCCGTAAACTACGATGTATAAACCGATACTAAACCAGACAACCTGCCAAGGTGCGGTTTTTATGGTAAGCATAGCACGAGCGGCTTTCATGTAGGAAGCAAGTACCAAAAAGAGAAGCCCGCCGCCAAGGGCAAACAAAGAGATTGGCAGATGATAAGCGTCGCCTATAAAATAAGCAACAAGCAAAAGTGCCAAAAAGAGCCATGATACATAAAAAAGCGGTTTGCTTTTGAGTACATCGTCAGGATTTTTGAGCAGATTTACATCTATGGTTTTTGGTATATCGTTCTTTAAAACAAGCCATAAAACAACTATAGATATGATTACGCTCACAACAAAGGGCACAAACATAACACCCAGATACTCCACAAATCCTATGTTAAAGTAGTTTGCCGTAACTATATTTGTAAGGTTTGAAAAGACGAAAGGCAGCGATGCGCTGTCACTTATGAAACCCCCTGCAAGTAAAAATGCGATGATGGTTTTTACATTTAACTTAAGCAGCCTCATCTTCGCCAAAAGTATCGGTGTAAGGATTAGCGCTGCACCGTCATTTGCAAAAAGAGCTGAAACGAAAGCCCCTAAAAGCAGAGCATACACAAACATAAGATGCCCGTCTCCGCGGCTGAGCTTTGCCATTTTTATAGCGCACCACTCAAAAAAACCTATCTCGTCCAAAACCATCGACATAATGATAATCCCGATAAACGCCAAAGTCGCATCCCAGACAATGTTGCTTACAATAAGCACATCACCAAAACTCACCGTACCAAAAGCTAAAGAGACTATTGCGCCGATTATTGCCGTTGTACCGATTTTTAGCCCCTTTGGCTGCCAGATAACAAAAATCAGCGTTGTTAAAAAAATCAGACTTGAAACTATCATACACTACACCCTTTTCTTAGCTTTGGAATCTCAATATCAAGCGAATCAAGCTCTTTGAGCACGGAGAGCCTAAACTCATCAAGAGGCGAGCGGATAGAGTAGTACGCCCAAGTCCCCCTTCTCTCAACCCTCAAAAAACCGCCCTCTTTTAGGATTTTGAGATGTCTTGAGATGCGGGACTGAATCATATCAAACGAGTTTTCTATATCACAAACACAAACCTCTCCGTTTTGGTTGATAAACTTGAGTATCTTTACTCTCGTTTCATCGTATATAGAACCAACGGTTTGAAGAAATAACTCCATGTAACTCCTCCTATAATTTTATGAAAAGTCAATTACAAAATTATACCAAAATATCAAGATATATTGATATATATATTATAAAATTTCTGTTTTCGAGCAAAAGAGCGTCTTAGCTATAGCCCTTTTGCACTCTTTGCCAGTCCTGCCCACGCAGAAGCAGGGTCGGCATCTATGGCTTCTTGGTATGCTTTATTTGATTCTGTATCTCTCCAGAGTTTTGCCAAAACGCTTCCTAAAAGATATTTTTGCCTTGCTCTTTGATTTTTCTTCAACTCAACCGTATCAAGCATTTTGATAACATCCAATGCCTTGGCATAATCCTCTTTTTGGGTATATGCTTCATAAAGAGCAAACTCAACAAAAGGTGTTTGCGCCAAAGAACCTGAAGTTTTTTGAATCTTTAGTATCTTCTCTCCATACGCAATTACCAGATTTGTATCTTTTATATTGCCCCCGGCTGCCATCATAGCCGCATATCTATCGCTGTCAATATAGCTCTCTCCATAAATCTCTACTACTTTAGACATAGACTCTATCATCTTTTGTGTGTTTTCAAGCCTGTGATATGTGTCAAAAACCACCCTATAAACATCTTGATACGCAGAGTTTTTTTCTTTGGCTATAAGCGTTATAAGCTCTTTGGATGCCTCTATAACATTTGTGTAGTTACCGGTTGCAAAATCTATCTTTATGTAGCGATAGAGCCATTTTTTTCTCTGCTCCAGCTCTTTGGATTTAAGATTTCTATCTGCCATTTTCTTGGCAAGTAAAAAATCTGCTCCCTTCATCGCACACTCATAAACACCGTCATCCCACTGCGCAGACAAATCAATTTGATACTTAGAAGCAAGTTGCAGCACTTTGTTGCACTCTTTTGTCTCTA
This sequence comes from Sulfurimonas sp., assembly GCF_028694605.1. Lineage (GTDB taxonomy): Bacteria > Campylobacterota > Campylobacteria > Campylobacterales > Sulfurimonadaceae > Sulfurimonas. The sequence continues at coordinate 39,079 of NZ_JAQVKP010000003.1, forward strand.
ATGCTTCCTGCATAGCCCCAATAGCGGCATCAACAATAAGCTCAGGCACATCACCGTACTCTACCTTATCAAGCGCTTGAAGCTCTGTTTCAAGAGCAAGCACCCCCTTAAACATTTTTTGTGCTATTAGAAGTTTTGCTTTTTCATAAAGTGCTTTGTCTCCGATTCTATCTTTTGGGTACTCTTGTATAAGCTTATTATACATCTCTAGCTTTGAGGTTTTGTTTGTCTCATTGTCCTCATCTACATCAAAAAACAGTGAATCTTTGGCAATTTTTACTTCCTCAAGATAAGTTCCGTCAGGAAACAGCTCCGAATACTTGTTCAGAGCTTTAAGTGCCTCTTGTTTCATCTTGGACTGGCTAAGCCAAATACCGATATTTTTCAGCAATCCTTCATACTCGTCATCATCATAATTCATCTTTGCCACAAGTGCTTTTGCTATAGCAGCGGCAGATACAAAATCACCATTATCTGCAAATTCATGTATCATATCTATAGATTCAGACTTCTTTTGCATAAAAATATCCGGTTTTGCCAAAGAGATTTTTTCTATATGTTTTGCCGCTTCACTGATTTTTGCATTCCAAAGATGAAGTCTGCCAAGCTTATATGCCGCTTCCGCAGCAACATCTATGTCATCTGCCTCTTTAAGTATCTTTTCATAAATACCCTGCGCCTTAGAAGTACCCCCGCTATCCTCTAGCCCTTCTGCCATATAGATATATCCCCGCATCGCATAAACTGAATCAGGATGTTCGCTAAATAGCCTATCATAAAAATAGTCTGCATCGCTATTTATGCCCATTTTGTCATAAGATTTTGCGATAAGTGAAAGCACCTCGGCAACATTTTCATCAGATGAGTAGTTTCTCAAATACTCTTTTGCGGTCTCAATAAGCTTCTCATTTTCTTTTAGCTTTGCGTAGATTCTAATCTTATAAAAAAGGAGTTCTGCTCTAAAGAGCGAGTTTGGATACTCTTTTAAAACATCCTCTACCAGCTCAAGAGCAAACTCGTAGTTTTTCTCATCATAAAGTTTTTTGATTTTTAGATATTCTGTCACATCCCCTACACGCTTGATATAGACTGGGTTTCCTTTGATATCCAAGCTTCCGACATAAGGGAGTTTTTCATCATGTGACGTAAAAGGCAGATTGATTGCCAATCTGCTTTTAGTCTCTTTTTCCATGTAAGGGATATTCTCTTTATAGCCCACAATCATCCAGTGGTTTGAGAGTTCAACATTAGCTCCAAAAAGCGTCTCCTCTTTGCTTAGATTAAAAACTATCGGCAGAAGCTTCATCTTCTCATATGGCTTGATAATAAGAAAAAATGTATCTTTTTTTATCTCACTATCAATTTCAAAAAAGGTGTTTTGAAGTTTCTGTACTTTTTTTGAAGGGGATTTGGAAAAAGCACAAACAATTTTGATGACATTGTCAAAATCATCTTTAAACTCTTGACATAAAAACTTGTCTTTATCGCTTATATGGAGTGTGGAGTATGGCTGATGATTCTCTTTTGCACCCTGAAGGGAGATTTCAAGCGCAAAAAGAGAGGCGAAAGAGAAAAGAAGAAGGAGTATTATTTTAAACAAAATGCCCCTCTCCCTTTTTATATAATATCTGTAATCAATACCCGCTATTATAGACAAATGCAGTAATAAATTCTAGTAGCTGGTTTACAGCGACAAAAGCAAAAATAGTTCCTATTGCAGCAATGCCGATAATAGTTTTAAGTGAAAGCGTTGCGTTGGCACTGTAAACATGACCGCCATTTTCTACAATCGGCTCTTTCATAAACATATAAACGATAAGCTTTAGGTAGTAGTACCCGGCTATAGCCGAGTTAAGCGCCATTATGAGCGCTAAAACAGTATAGCCGCCTGTTACGGCTGAGCTTATCATATACATCTTGCCCCAAAAGAGCGCAAAAGGCGGAAGACCTGCAAGACTGAGCATAAAGAGCGCCATAATTGTTGCAGCTACAGGTGCAGTTTTAATCATTCCCGCAAACTTGTTATAGCTGTGGTCTGACTGCTGATGGGCAGGAAGATTTTTCTGACGGCTTATCCAAAGCATGGAGAATGACCCGAGATTTGTAAAACTAAACAGTACCCAGTAGAAGAAAAGTGCGCTGTTTGACTGTGTCGTGCCAATCAAAATAGCCGCCATTACAAAACCTGCATGTGAGATCGAACTGTATGCAAGCATTCTTTTGACATCTGTTTGCACCAGCGCCCATACATTTGCCATCGTCATAGTAATAACAACGCTTGCGTAGAGGATAACTTCTAACCAAACAACGCCGCTATGAATCAAAAATTCAAAGATTCTCATCGCAACAACAAATGCCGCTATCTTTGGAACGATGGACATATACCCCGCAAGTGCAGCCGATGAGCCTTCATAAACATCCGGTGTCCATGTATGAAACGGAACCATAGAGAGCTTGAAGCCAAATGATGCAAGCAGGAAAACGACACCGACAAGAACAAATCCGATATCTGCGTAGTTATTTGCTTCAAGAACGGCTGCTATCTGGTTAATCTCAACCGAGCCTGTAAGAGCATAAAAAACCATAGAACCGAAACTAAAAAATCCTGCCGCCAATGCACCCATAGTGAAGTACTTTACTGCCGCCTCAAACGATTTGTCACGGTTGTGCATCGCTATGAGCGTATAAAGTGCAAGTGAAGCAGTCTCAAGTCCTACAAAGATAAGGATAAGATTATCCGTTGCCACCATAAACTGGAATCCTGCAATCATAAACAAGAAGAGTGCAAAAAACTCAGGGTATGTAAACTCATGGAATCTTTTATGAGTTAGTGCCAACGGTATAAAGAGCATAGAAGCACCTACAACGATAAACTGCGACAAAATCGCCAAACCGTCGATAAGCATTACATCAAAGACACCCATAATCGTACCGTTTTTAGAAAAGACACCTGCCGTATCCATCAAAGCTACAAAGTCAACCCCCAAGATAAGAAGACTCAGCATTACATATAAGGAGCGATCTTGTTCACTTTTAAAGAGATCGACAATGATAATTAAGAGTGCACCAATGATTGGTATAAGCATTGGTACCAGAGTTATTAGATTTAATGACTCCATTGAGATATTTGCCGGTGATACCATTAGTGTGCCTCCCCTGTTGGTTTTGTAATTAGCGCCATATCCTTAGCAACACTCGGAATCCTTTGTTTTGCTTCTTCGCTTAAAGATTTTTCATGCATAAGCGAAACAACTGCCTCAACACTTGTGTTTATAGGTCCTAAGAGCGGTTTTGGATAGATTCCAAGCCAAATTGTAATGATAGTAAGCGGGATAAGGGCAAGAAGCTCTCTTTTGTTTACATCTTTTAGATGTTTGTTCTCCTCTTTTGTCACTACACCAAAAAACATCTTTTTATACGCCGCAAGCATATAGATAGCGCCTACGATAATAGCCGTTCCTGCAAGTAGTGTTAAAATATGAGACTGTTTGTAAAAACCGAGTAAGCTTAAAAACTCACCTACAAAGTTTATAGTAAGCGGAAGACCCACAGATGCCATAAGCATCACACCAAAGATAGTTGCATAACGAGGCATCACATGTGCCAAACCGCCAAACTCACTCATATATTTTGTATGTCTTCTGTCATAAATAACGCCAACAAGCAAGAAGAGCGCTCCAGAGACAACACCGTGTGCAATCATAAGAAAGATAGAACCAGTAATCCCCTCAACATTGAGTGCAAATGTACCAAGGATGATAACACCCATATGTGAAACAGAAGAGTAAGCAACAACCTGCTTAACATCTTTTTGCGCATACGCAACCATCGCCGTATAGATAATCATGATAATAGCCAATACCGCAATCGGATACATAAAGTAAACAGACGCATCAGGAAAGAGCGGCAATGAAAAACGGATAAAAGCGTATGTTCCCATTTTTAAGAGAATTGCCGCAAGGATAACTGAACCGATAGTCGGTGCTTGCCCGTGGGCGTACGGCAACCATGTATGAAACGGAAACATCGGAACTTTGATAGCAAAGCCCATAAAAAATGCTACAAACAACCAAAGCTGGAAAGATTCAGGAAGAATAAGACGATACCAGTCAAGAATCGCAAAGCTCCACTCTCCTGTTGCCTGATAGTAAAAATACGCCATAAAAAGCATACCCACCAGCATAACAAGTGAGCCTGCAAATGTGTATAGGAAGAACTTTACAGACGCATAGATACGAAGCGGTCCACCCCATGCACCGATGATATAAAGCATAGGCACAAGCGAGAGTTCCCAGAATAGATAAAACACGATAGCATCAAGTGCCGCAAAAACACCTACCATAGTCATCTGTAAAAACAGAAGCGTGATAATCATATTTTTAATATCTTTTGTTTCACCCAAAGATGCGATACCTATCATAGTAAAAAACGCCGCTAATATGATGATAAAGAGCGAGATGCCATCCACTCCGACAATATAGTTGATACCAAATGTCGGAATAAGTGCGATTTGCTCCATAAACTGCATACCTGACACATTTGAGTCAAAGACAAACCATAACCACAATGCCAACACAAACTCAATTGTAGCTACCGCAACACCGTATGAACGAATGCTGTTTTTATTGACTACAAATCCGAGAACTCCTGCGAGTGCCGGGAAGAAAATTAAAATCGATAAGATATGATCCAACATCTATTAAACTCCTAAACCTGAAAGAAATGTCTTGATTTCTACAGAATATCTTGCTGCAAGTCCAAATGCCACAGCCAGTGATAATAAAGCAACAGTTCCTGCCACCATCCATTTAAGCATTGTCGAGAGGTTGCCGCTTTGCATAACTCTTGTCTTCTCTCCGGTTTGATAGAAGATATTTGCTATACCGTCAACCGTTGCATCCACAACTTTTTGATCAATCTTAGTCCAAAATACCTCAGAAAGCTCTCTATAAGCTTTAACGATATAGTTCTCATAGAAGTATGGAATGTAGTACTGGTTGATAAGCAGTTTATATCCAAAGCTGTTTTCCATCTTTGAAGTGCCATCCGGTACTTTTATATCTTTGCTTGTATATTTTTTATACGCATAGGCAATCGCTCCCATAACAAAAAGCTGTGTTCCAATCGTCATAATCCAATATGTTGCAGCAGAATGAACATGATACTCTGTTGCAGGAAGCAACTCTGTTACCATGCCAAAATAACCCATCTTAAACGCACCTGCGATAACCGCCAGAACAAGTAATGGGCTCATCGCAACAAGCATAAACTTGTACGCTTCGTGCGGATGGATACCAAAGTGCTTGTATCTATCTTCACCGTGAAAGATGAGTGCAACAAGTCTAAACGAGTAAAACGCCGTCAAACCTGCTGTCAAAAGAAGCACCGTATAGATGATAAAGTGATGTTCGACAAAAGCAACCTCTAATATCAAATCTTTTGAGAAGAATCCTGCAAGCGGAAAGATACCTGCAAGTGCAACTGAAGCGATTGTCATCATTACAAACGTACCCTTCATAACCTTGCTAAGACCTCCCATTTTAAACGGATCAAGCTCATCATGCATAGCGTGCATAACGTTACCTGCACCCAAGAAGAGAAGCGCTTTAAAGAATGCGTGAGCCATAAGATGGAAAAGAGCAACCCAGTATGCGCCAAGACCTGCGGCTGCAAACATATACCCAAGCTGAGAGAGCGTAGAATATGCAATAACTCTTTTCATATCACGGTTTACAAGTGCCATTGATGCCGCAAAAAGCGCAACAAATGCGCCAAGAGAGGCGATAAATAGTCCAACATGAGGTATCAAACTATAAAGCGGGTTTGCACGAACAACAAGATATACACCTGCCGTAACCATCGTAGCTGCGTGGATAAGAGCCGAAACCGGAGTAGGACCCTCCATCGCATCGGCAAGCCATGTATGAAGCGGGAACTGTGCGGATTTACCCATTGCACCTATAAAGAGGAAGATTCCCATCCATGTTAAGATTGCCGTATCGAGTGAAGGCATTGCGGCAAAAGCCTCTTTGTACTGTAGTGTTCCTGTATTCCAATAAACCAAAAAGATGCCGATAAGCATACCAAGGTCGGCGATACGGTTCATAATAAACGCTTCGTTAGCCGCCCAAGATGCGCTCTCTTTGTGATACCAGAAACCGATTAGAAGCCATGAACAAAGTCCTACGCCCTCCCAACCGATAAAAAGACCTGCAAAGTTATCGCTCATAACAAGAATAAGCATTGAGAAAACGAAAGCAGAGAGATAAGAGAAAAATCTGTTAAACCCTTTGTCGTGATCCATATAACCGATAGCATAGACATGCACGACGGTTGAGACAAGAGTTACAACCATCATCATCACAACACTCACCTGATCAACTACAAAACCAAACGGTATGTAAAGGTCTCCAGCTGCCATCCATGTCATCATCTCAACATGAATAGTACGCCCTGTCATAAATACAAGAATGAGCAAAACAGTACTGCTCAACAAAGAGAGACCAAGAAGAGCGCTCGGTACGATTCCCGCTATCTTAGTCTTTTTTGATGCTCCAAAAAGTGCTGCAAACAAAGAGCCTGCAAGCGGTGCAAAAAGTGCGGTATATAAAAAGAGTTCCATTCCCTACCCCCTCATCGTTGACATATTGTCAAGGTCGATATTGTTATGTTTTTTATGCCAAACAATCAAAAGCCCAAGACCGACTGCAACCTCTGATGCAGCGATTGCGATAACAAAAAACGCAAACATCTGCCCAGTTAAGTCGCCATAGTAGTGTGAAATTGCAGCAAACGAGATATTGACCGCATTTAAGAGTATCTCTGTTGCAAAAAACAGCATAAGAAGGTTTTTTCTTCTCATAACACCCACTAATCCAATAGCAAAAAGGATAGTAGAGAGTACAAGATAGTGGTGTAATCCTATTTCCATCATGAGTGAGCCTTTTTGTTTTTATCTTCTTCTTTCATCATCATTATCTCAGCTTCGTTCATAAGAGTAACAGAGAGATCCATCTTCTTTCCTGCAAGAACGATTCCTGCAATCATCGCTACTAAAAGCATAACTGCCGCAACTTCAAAAGGAACAAGATACTTAGTAAAGAGAACCATACCTACTTCTTGAACATTCTTGGTAGCATCTACCGATGGGTAGAGCGCTTCGATATTGTTGCCAACAATCGGTGCTGCAACAATGACAACCACCATAAGAGCCGCTAACGTGCTTAGTCCGATGATAATAGCCTTGTTCCCCTGCTTCTCCTTGACCTCTCTTGTTGTGTCAAAAAACATCATACCAAAAGCATAAAGCGCCATAACGGCACCGGAGTAAACGACGATTTGAACCGCACCCAAAAAGTCGGCACCCAAAATAAAGAAGAATGCCGATATAAAAATCATTCCTGCTGCCAATGCGCTTAGAGCGTACAACGCCTGAGACGTTGTTACGGCTATGTAAAACATTGTGATTGTTAAAAAAGCGAACAGGTAAAATGCAATTGCTTCAAACATAATCAAACTCCTTAATATGCTAGAGGTGTTTTTTTAACACGCTCGTCTTCATGTGGTGTAATTGCGCCAAAGCCTTCAAACTCTCTTTGCGCTCCCGCTTTCATCGTATCAAGCGGTGTTAGCATATCTTGGAAAGTCAAGAAATGCTCTCTCTGGTCACTTGCATTTTCATACTCGCCGCCATGTGTGATGGCAAGTTCAGGACAAACTTCGGCACAGTAACCGCAAAAGATACAGCGACCTAAATTGATACTGTACTCTGACACCTCTTTACGAGAGTTCTCATCAATTCTCGTGTCTATTCTGATGCAGTTGGAAATACAAATCTTCTCACAAAGTCCGCACCCGATACATCTCTCGGTGTCAGACTCCCAAAGTCTCTTCATCTCATGAACGGCTCTGTATCTTGGACCTATCGGCATTTTCTCCGCCGGATACTGTACCGTATGGATATCAAAGCGAATCATCTCTCTCATTACTACCCACAGACCTACAAAAAGCTCGCCTTTAACAGCTCTTTTTGCTGCTCTTTTAAATTTGCCCCATCCATCTTTTGGATAGTCCTCGATAGCAACCATATAGTAGTCGCTAGGCATCTCTGCTACATTTCTGCTGCTAAAATGTTCTTCAATATGTTCGTTATGCATGCTCACCCCTTACATCATCACAATACCGGTGATAACTATGTTTATCACCGCAATCGGCATTAAAACTTTCCAACATAACCACATCAACTGGTCAGGTCTCACATCCGGCCAAGCCGCTCTTGTCCACAAGAAAAAGAAGAAGAAAAATGCAACTTTACCAAGAAGTCCGAGTGCACCCAAGAAGCTTCCGTCTCCATACCCGCCTAAGAAAATGATAGAAATAACAAAAGAGATAAAGAACATATTTGCATACTCACCGATAAAGAAAAGTCCCCATCTCATACCAGAATACTCAGTTCCAAATCCGTCAATAATCTCATGGTCGTTTGCGATAAGGTGAAACGGCGTTCTTCCTGTTTCAGCAAATGCCGCTATCCAAAAGAGGATGAAAGCAACAGGCTGCGACCAGACAATCCAGCTTGTAATCCCGCCTGATTGGTACTGATTAAAGTCAATAAGCGACAGCGAGCCAACCATCATAATAGGCGCAAGAATAGAAAGACCCGTGATAACCTCATACGAGATAAACACAGCCGCACCCCTTGCCGCAGAGAGAAGCGAGAACTTGTTTGCCGAAGCCATACCGCCAAGAAGCGGACCATAAAGTCCAACACCCATAATTCCAAGTATGTAGAGAATACCAATGTTGATATCCGCAACGATTGGATGCACCTCATAGCCAAAAATGGTAAAAGACGGCAAAAACGGAATAGCCGCCGCCGCCATAAAAGCAGTCGCTGCTGTAATTACCGGTGCGATTTTAAATATACGACCGACAACACTTGTAGGGATGATATCCTCTTTTGTAAAGAGCTTGATACCGTCTGCCGCAACTTGCAACAATCCAAAAGGTCCGACATTTACAGGTCCAAGACGACGCTGCATAAACGCAAGAACTTTTCTCTCAAAGTAAGTTCCAATCCCAGCGAGTGCTGAGAAGATAAGTAAAATTACGACGATTTTAATTATCGTCTCTATAAAATATGCTATTTCCATACATTACACCTTTTCAATTGAAGCTGTTGCAAAGCGATAAGAGCTAAACAGAGCCTCTGAGTTTAATTTTGCATCAAATGTCGGCAGAACTATGATATCACCGCTTATTTTGTTGTCACTTACAATATTTGCCACAAGCTCACCGCTTGCACTTTTCACTCTCACGATGTCTCCTTCATTAAAATCAGATTTGCTTAAAAACTCTTCACTCATATAAACGCCGCTTACCTCATCTAAGTTTGTACACTTATAAGTAAAAGGTGTAAATTGTCTGACCGGATTTGCCATATAGATAAGCGTTCCATCAAGTTTTTCATCACCAAACTTCTCAACACTCTCATCACCGCTTGCAGCAACCGCAACATTATCAAGCAGATAGCCGCGACACTCTGTTCTGTCATTCTCATAATGATTTGGCAGACTGTCAAACTCTTGCGATTTAAACCCTTTGTGTGTCGGGAGCATTTTTGTATATTCGACAACATGCTCCGCTCTTAGTCCGAGTGCATTTGCGATATCATTAAGTTCATAGCCGTTATAACCGATAGCTGCGTTGGTCGGGTTTACCCTTTTGTTGATGCTCGTAAGCGTTCCCTCTTGCTGGTTGATAGCAGGCATATCAAGGTCTCCCTCTCCAAGTGCGGAGAGCGTAAAGTCGCCTTTTGTATTGTAGCCAACAGTATGAAGACCCGTTGCGTCATCAAGCTCACAGATAAGTGAGACACCAAGAGTATTTGTAAGATTTGGAATCATAACAAGCTCAAATGCGCTGTATTTTTCTATAAGAGCTAAGAGACGAGCCAAATTTTTAGAGTTTGGATGTGTATAGAGGTCTGCTCCTGCGATAAGAACAAAACTGTCTTTTTTTGCCAAGTTTTTCTCCAACTCCTCCATAAACTTCTCGCCTGCTCCCAAAATCGCTAAAAGGCGGTTGTCATCAACCTCTACCTCTTTTGTGATTTTCTTAGGAACCATCTTTTTCTTCTCTTCTTCTACCTCTTCCTCTTCACCTGTCTCTTCATTTTTCTTCATAACTTTAACTATCTCGGTAATCTCTTCTTTGATAGTCTCTTCAACCGTTACGGTTTTTGTCCCATGAAAAGTTGCAAGATACTCTACAACCTCGTTTGGAAGCTTTGTTTTGTCGGCAAAAAGGTCAAGGATAAGATAGAGCACAACCTCTTCTTGAAGCGGAGCGTGGTACATCGTCATGATGCTTTTGCCAAGCCCCTCAATCACAGGGTCTTTTAAAGGGTGAAAATACAAACCCGCACCCTTGTTTACAGTCATAGAGTTGTTAAGCGCATAGCGTGCATTTGGGTTGTCGCTCTTAAGAGCCGCACCTACCGAGATAACAAAGTTTGCGTTATGCGTTGCCTCTAGGTCATAACCGTAAAGCTTTTTACCGCTTATCTCGCTGTAATCACTCAAAAATGTCTGGAACGCTTTTGCTTCATTGTTTACAAGTTTGTAGCCAAACTTCTCTTTTAAAGATTGAAGCAGGTATGCCTCTTCGTTTGTGATTGTAGAGGTAAACTTGATGGTGTCTGCTTTTTTAAATGCTTCAACCGCTTTTGCAAACGCCGTTTCGTCTTTTGATGCCGCTTTGTTTTGATAGTCAAATCCATAGCGTCCAGCACCGCAAAGCGCAACATAGTTCCACTCGTTCATAACACGGTAAATCTTCTCGTTCGTATTGTCGATACTTGTGTGTTTTACATCGTAAGAGATTTGGCATCCCGCACTACAGTGTCCGCATGTAGCAGGAATCTGCTTGAGTTCCCACGCATTAGACGTATATGTAAAGTGCGTGTCAACAAGCGCACCGACAGGACAAACCGCCGCACACTCGCCACAACTTGTACAATCAAGCATCTCTTCGCCGCTTGTTAGACCGATAAGCGATTTGTTAAGCTTGTTCCACATAGCATAAGCATCTTTTGGCATAGTGTCTTTAAACTCTGCCTCTATCGCATCTGCCCCGCGAGCTACAGTTTTGAGCGCATTATCGCCAATCATATCTTTACAAGTGGTTACACAACGCTCACAAACTATACAAAGCCCTGGGTTATAGTGTATGTGTCCCCAATCTTTATCTTTTCTGTTGACATCTTTGATAGCATAGTGCTGCTGATCCACGCCCATCTCTAAAGTATAATTTTGCAGTTCGCACTCGCCTGACTGGTCACAAACACCGCACTCCAGCGGGTGGTTTACATCGTAAACTTCCATGATTGCACGACGCTCTTTGGCGATGTTTTCAGTGGAGGTTACAACACTCATACCCTCTTTTGATTTTGCATTACACGCATAAACCTGCTTGCCATCCGCCTCTACAAGACACAAACGACACGCAAGTGTCGGACTGCACCTCGTCAGATAACAAATCGCCGGGATAAAGATATTGTTGGCACGAGCAGCATTGAGTATATACTCGCCCTCTTGCGTCTCTACATCTTTTCCATCAATGTTTATAGTAATTTTACTCATTAAACCACTCTCACTATTTTGGATTTTTCAAATCTATATCTGCTAGCATCTACACTTACATCAAATGTTGGATTAAGCGCTATAGTCCCTTTTAGGTCGCCATCCACTTTAAACTCTCTTTGGATTTTGGTTGTTCCAAAGCTAATCTCTACCTTGTCGCCGTCACTTATCTTTGCAGCAACCGCAAATTGTGCAGAACCTCTCAGGCAATTCTCTTTTGGAAGCTGTGCCGCCTTTTGCGTATAGTTGTTAAACTGAAGCACAGGGTCACAGTGATAGATGATAGTTCCGTTGAACTCCGGCATATCGTCAAGCTCTTCAACCTCACCGTCTGCCTCACACGAAACTTCATCCAAGATATATCCTCGTCTGTCTTCGCCCAGCGGTGAAAGGAAATTTTGCAAATCATCAAACGCAACGCCTTTAAATCCTGCGCTTGCAGGAAGTTTTGGCGTATAGTCTATGGTTTGCTCCTGCGCTAACCCAAGAGCATTTGCAAGGTCGTTGAGAGTATAGCCTTCAAACGCAAGTGCAACATTGGTCGGAAGCAGTTGGTTGTCTATGCTTACAAAAGTTCCCTCTTGCTGGTTAAGTGCAGGTACGGCCAGATTTGCACCCTCCATTGCAGAGATAACAAACGAACCTCTTGCATTGTAGCCGACAACACCCTCAATATCTTCATCCGCATCTAAAGAGTTGATAAGCGAAACACCCAGAGTGTTGACTTCACGAGGAACGACCACCAAAGAAAAATCACTGTATTTTTCAATCAACGCCGCAAGCTTTGCGATATTTGACGCTCTTGGATGCGACATAAGGTCGTTTCCGATAACAAGCGTGCGTTTCGTCGCTCTTGCAAAAGAGCGCATCATAAGCTCAAACTCCTCTTCGCCGATGTTGGTTTCAGCATAGAGGTAGCCAAAGTCAAGCGCATCAAAAAATGCTCTCTCTTCTTGCGGCAAATCTGCATCTTTGAGAATCGCATCTGCCAAAAGCGCTAAAACACCCTCTTCTGTTCCAACTTCATGTTTCATCATCTGCGTGATAACATTTTGCATCAAGACATCTTCAAGCGGATGCGCATAGAGGATTTTTGCACCGTTATGTTTTGAAGCGGTTGTGAGTGCATAGCGCACACTAGGATTGTCAGTTGCGATTCTGCTGCCTATGACGACAACTGCGTCTGAGCGTCTGATAGCATCAAGTGAGCCGCTATGATGAAGTTTGCCGCTTACAGAGCTGTATGACTTCATAAACTCTGCAAATTTTCTTGCGTCTTCATTAAAGAGTTTTATACCCAGCTTCTCTTTTAAAAGCTCTAAAATATACGCCTCTTCATTTGTAATCATAGAAGAAAATCTTATAGCTTTTGCGCTTTTGAGTGCTTCTAGCGCTTTTGCAAACGCTGCTTCATCTCTTGGGGCTTTGTTATCAAAATCAAAACCGAATCTTCCCGCACCGCAAAGTGTAGTAAACTCAAAGTTATTTTTCACTCTAAATATCTCATCTGCACCGTTGATAGAAGCGTGTCTTGTCTCATACTCAAGCGGACATCCGGCAGAGCAGTGGGCGCATGTAGCAGGAACCTTCTCAAGCTCCCACGCATTTGCTCTGTAGCGAAAACCGCTGCTTGTAAGCGCACCCACAGGGCAAACCGCAATACACTCTCCACAAAAAGTACAGTCAAGTGTCTCGCTGTTTTTTGGAATGATGGTTGAGCTGTATCCGCCGAATTTTACCTCGATTGCGTCATCGCCGATAACCTCATTGCAGACATGCACACACTTTTCACACAAAATACAAAGAGAAGGCTCATAGTTTATAAGCCCCCACTCTTTAAGAGGTCGCAACTGGTCTTTTGCACTGAAGTGCTGGCGTGATACATTGAACTCCAAAGTCTTGTTTTGAAGGTCACACTCTCCTGATTTATCGCAAACACCGCACTCCAGCGGGTGGTTTACATCATAAAGTTTCATAATGTTGGTTCGCTCATGGTTTAGCGCATCGGAGTTTGTAGTAATCTCGACACCCTCGACAGGAGGCGTGTTGCAGCTTAGCACAAAACCATCCATCCCTTTTGCTTCAACGACACACATACGGCATGACGCACACGGTGAAGTTTTTGAGAGATAACACATAGTCGGGATATAAATCCCGTTTTTGCGGGCTACCGTTAGGATAGTCTCGCCCTTAAGTGCTTCTACAGAGATACCGTCTATCTTAAAATGAATCAATTTTTCCATACTGCCCATCCTCTACGCCTGCACCATAGCTATATAGTAGCAACGCATACATCTCTCTGCTTCGCTCATAGCCTCTTCTTGCGTAAAGCCCAAGTTTACTTCTTTGTTGTTGTATTTTCTATCTTCCACTTCTAAAACTGTAGAGTGTTGTCTCGGCACGCCTTTGAGCCAGCCCGTAATCTTCTCTTTTTTATCATAAACTTTGAGTTTTTTGAGGTGATCTTCCATAATCTCCTCATCGGTAAGCGTAATTTCACCCGTTTGAACATATCTGCTCATAACAGAAGCCGCTCTTTTTGCCTGACCGACTGCATTTACGATAGTCATAGGACCGTATTCGCAATCCCCTGAAGCAAAAATACCTTTGCGAGATGTCATATAGTCCTTGCCGTTTGTCTTGATAGTCGCCCATGAAGTCATCTCAATCTCCCACTCAGGAGGTAAAAGTTTCAAATCAGCAGACTGAGAAACCGCAGGTATAAGGTAGTCCGCCTCTATAACATAAGATGCGCCCTCAATTTTTACAAGCTCTGCACGACCGCCGTTTGGATCTGGAACCAGTTCATACTTATCAATCAAAAGAGATTTTAAGATATTTTCTTCATCCACCATTTCTGCAACGGCAGAGTGAAACAAAAATTCTACACCCTCTTCTACTGCTTCATGATACTCTTCATAAGTCGTGTTTTTGATGATGGTTTTCTCATCTCTACGGTAAATCATATAGACTTTTTTAGCATTTGCTCTGATGGCACAGCGTACAACGTCCATGGAGGTAAATCCGCCCCCGACGCACACAACCGTTTTGCCCGTCAAATCAACATAGTCGGTGGTTAAGAGGTTCTTCTCTTGCTCTTCTTTAGAAATTTTATATCCGTACTTCTCATAAAGATTTACTTTGTCTAAAAAGTCGATTGCACCCCAGTATCCTTTTATATCTGCTCTTTCGTTGTTGCAGTAAACTTTTTTAGAGATTCTTGTTCCCGTTGCAACCATAGTCGCATCATACTCATTCTCAAATCTTCTCATATCGTCTGCATTAATTTTAGAGTTTACTATAAAGTTAACGCCCATATCTTTGACACACTCTATGTCTTTGTTGTATTTGCCAATCGGCATCCTGTACTCGGGAACTCCGACTGCTACTTCACCGCCAAGGACTGGAAGCTCTTCATAAACATCTACCTCTACACCATCGGCTGCAAGGTAGTAAGCAGTGGTAAGTCCTGCCGGACCTGCACCGATAACCGCAACTCTTTTGCCGTTACTCGGTTTTTTTTCAAGCGGATGGAAAAAGTCATATCCATGGTCTGTTTCCCAATCTGCACCTAAGCGCTTAAGCGACATAATGGAAACAGCCTCATCAAGATTTGTTCTTCGGCATGCATCTTCGCAAGGATGCGGACAAACGCGACCGCAGACATGCGCAAGCGGCATTGTCTGGCGGGTTGCCATCAAAGAGTCGTCCATTCTAAGGTCTCGTACTCCCTCGATGTAAGCAGGAATATCTACATGAGAAGGACAAGCATCGCTGCACGGTGCAGTAATCTTTGCTATATACGCAATAGACTCTCCATAATGCACGGATGGTTTTTGCTCATTTATGCACTCTAAAAATGTCTCTTCAAAATGCTCCATAATATCAAGAATAGGATTTGGAACGGTTTTGCCTATCTCACATTTTGAAGTGATTTGCATACTTTTGCCAATCTCTTTTAAATGGTCCAAATCAGCTTTGCTTCCCTCGCCTCGGGCAATTTTGTCAAGCTGATCATATAAGATACGACCGCCCCATCTCCCCGGTGCGCATCTGCCGCATGCTTCCGAATACTCCTGATACTGCGCTGCATACTCCATCGCCAGACGGATAACATCCACATCTTTATCAAAAAGCGCAACGCCGTCCCAGCCTATAAAAGCTTTGGATGTACGGTGAGAATCATACTGTGCGGGCAGATTGTAAGCCGATTCTTTCCACTCCTCTTGCGGCAGGTTTATGTTGTTAACAAACTCGCCGTTCCAAGTAGAAAAATATACTTTTGCCAAATTTGTATCCTACCTATCTTTTTGTAACGATAGTCCAATCGACTTCGTTAAACTTTAAAGAGTTCAAAAGCTCATATCCACACTCTTTTACCAAATCCGCCGATCTTTGAATCGGAGAAAAATCGCCGATTTCAAAAAGGAAAATCGCAACTTCACCGACTTTATGCGCTGACAAAATCTCTCTCATGCGAGGCTCAAAACCATCTTTTAAATGTCTTAAATCATATCTTTTCATTAGCGGTCAACCTCTCCAAATACGATATTTGTTGTACCTATGATAGAGACAACGTCCGGAATGTAGTGTCCCGGTAACAGGTCAGTTAAAATCCCCGTATGCCAAAATGACGGAGCACGAAGTTTTAGTCTGTACGGGTATGGTCCGCCTTGAGAGTTGATGTAAAAACCAAGTTCGCCTTTTGGAGATTCGGTTGCCACATAAACCTCTCCCACAGGCGGTCTCATACCTTGCGTTACAAGAACAAAGTGCTGCATCAAAGAGTAGTTTTGTGTCATGATGTCAAGTTTTGAAGCAGAAATATACTTTGGCGCATGTGCCATAAGTTCAGTCTGCCCCTCTTTTACCGTCTTCTCATACATATCGATAGTTTGGTAAAGAATCTTTGCAGACTCTCTCATCTCTTCCATGTACATACGGTATCTTGCGAAGTTATCACCCTTGTCAGAATAAGGAACTCTAAACTCTACCTCATCATAAAGCTCATAAGGCTCTTCTTTACG
Organism: Sulfurimonas sp.; assembly: GCF_028694605.1. Lineage (GTDB taxonomy): Bacteria > Campylobacterota > Campylobacteria > Campylobacterales > Sulfurimonadaceae > Sulfurimonas. The sequence goes on from NZ_JAQVKP010000003.1 coordinate 55,748, forward strand.
AATGTCCCAAGCAACACCGCTAGCTCTTAGCATAGGACCGGAACATCCCCACGAAAGCGCCATCTCTTTTGAGATAGCTCCTACCTCTTCCATCCTCATACGCCATATACGGTTCGTGTCAAGAAGGTCTTCATAATCTTTGATATTTGCAGGAAGTTTGTCTAAAAATGTTTTGAGCTGCGCTATAAAAGTGTCCTGAATATCAAGAGGAACACCGCCGATACGGATAGCCGCATGTGTAAGTCTGGCACCGCAGTAGCCCTCTATAATGTCCATAAGGTACTCTCTCTCACGGAACGCAAAAAGGAAAACAGTCATCGCACCGATATCAAGAGCAGTCGTTGCCAACCAGAAAAGGTGAGACATAAGACGGTTAATCTCTAAGAGCATCATACGGATAACTTTTGCACGGCGAGGCACTTCAAGCCCGATAAGCTTCTCAACTGCCAGCGCAAAGCCGTAGTTGTTTGAAGAGGATGCGATGTAGTCCATACGGTCCGTTGTAGGCATAAACTCATTGTAAATCATATTTTCAGCCATCTTCTCCATACCACGGTGAAGATACCCGATGTCGGGATGAGCTTTTACAATCATCTCTTGTTGCAAATGGAGCATCAAACGAAGCTGTCCGTGAGCAGAAGGGTGCTGCGGACCGAAGTTTAGAATCATCTCATTATCTTCTCTGTCAAAAGTGATATTTTCAAAAAACGGGTTTAATCTATTTGTTACTTGCATGTTACTCCCTATCTTTGAGGATTGTCGATAACGACAGAATCTTTTTTGTCAAATTTCTTAATCATGAAAACGCCGCCCTCTTCTTGGTAGCTCTCTGTATGGCGTGGCTCATCTCCTGTAATCTTGGTTCCTTTTGGCACTTCATGTCCAAGGCGGGCAAAACGCTCAGAGTCATAACGGTCAACTTTTGCGGTATCACGAAGCTCAGGTCCGATGACGTCTCTTGCCTCTTTGCCGTAAATTTTGTCAACTTCATACCATGCCGCAAACTCATCGCCTTGAAGCGGGTAAGTTTTAAGAAGCGGATGTCCCTGCCAATCGTAAGGCATAAGGATACGTTTCATAAACGGATGTCCGTTCGCCTCGATGCCAAACATGTCAAACATCTCACGCTCAGACCAGTCGGCTGAACGGAAAAGCTTCTCGACAGAGTTTACCGCTTCACCTTTTTTGATAAACATTTTGATGCGGATACGTTTACGTTTGCTCATGCTTAGCATCTGGTAAAACACCTCAAACCCGCCTCTTTTTGCAAGCCAGTCAATCGCACTCATCTCGCTCAACTGCACATAATCGCACTCATCTCTAAGAAGTTCTAAGGCTTTATAGTTATCTTCAGGCTTTATGTAAACCACCATCTGCCCTACTTGGATATAGGCATCAAGAACTTCACACTTTGCTTTGATGGCTTCTAGGTCGTGAGCAAAAACTTCATCACTCTCCACAGGAGACTTCGGCACTTGCGGTGCAACATAAAATCTATCCGTATAGTAGGCTTTTTTCTGTACATTATCTTTTGGTTTATAAGCTCTCATTACATTAACCTTTTAGCTTGTTGCGCTCTTGAAGCTTGATTTGCACGGATTTTTTTCTGTAAAAGCATAACACCGTACTGGAGTGTTTCAGGGCGAGGCGCACAACCCGGAAGATACAAGTCAACGGGGATAATTCTGTCCACGCCTTGAACGGTTGCATAAGTGTTGAACATACCGCCAGTATTTGCGCATGAACCCATGGAGATAACCCATTTTGGCTCTGTCATCTGGTCATAAAGTCTTTTGATAAACTCGGCGTGTTTTTTCGTAAGCGTTCCTGCAACTATCATAACATCGGCTTGACGAGGAGAGGCTCTAAAAATAGTACCGAATCTATCGAAGTCATAGCGAGATGCGCCCGAAGCCATCATCTCGATACCGCAACATGCAAGACCGTAAGTAAGCGCCCAAAGAGAGTTTGAACGACCCCAGTTTACAATCTTGTCTATACTCGTCAGAGCAACCGGCAGACCGCCGTTTTGTGTATAATTTATTTTATGTTGTGCCATTCTAGCGCTCCTTTTTTCCATGCATAAACAAAACCGATAGTTAAAAGCAGGATAAACATTAACATCTCAGCAAAACCGAACCATCCAAGTAGCTTGAAATCAACCGCCCATGGAAACATAAAGACTATCTCAACATCGAAAAGTAAAAAAAGCAGTGCGAAAAGATAGAATTGCGGGGAAATTCTATTTGGCTGCTTTGTGACCTCAGGTCCACACTCATAAACTGACAGCTTGATTTTTTCAGTGTTTTTAGCCGCCAATGCACGACTTGCCAAACGGGCAATTATCGTTGTCATAGTAAACGCACCAAACGTTAGAAGAAAAAGTACAAATACCCCAAAATACGGATTTGAAGTCGCCATATGCTCCATATAACCTACCTTTAATTGTTATTGTTTTCAAACGTACAAAAACATAAGCCGTTCGGCTCAGATATTTTTGCTTATTTTTAGAAAAAACAGTTACGTGGATTGTAGCAAAAAGAGTATTAAATAAAAGTTTATGATGCAATTTGAGAGAATAGCAGTTACGAAACGCTACACATTATCAGAAGCATTAAGAGTAGATGTGTAAAAAAGAAACGTTTCCAAGGGTCTTGAGGTGATGTTTTGTAACACTACCTACCTAGGTAGCGTTTTTGTTTTTGTTCTTTTATCTTATCGATAGAAACCACCAAAAACCCGTCTATACAGTTTTCAAAATGTTTATCTCTGCCAAAATCGATAAACTCTACACCGCCCTCTTCGCAAAGCTCGCTGTACTGCTTATAGAGCGTCGGGATGGCATACCCCATAAGAGAGAGCTCACGCTTTAGAATAACCAAATCTTTTGCGTAATCATTTTTAAAAAAGAGTTCATCAAATTTTTTTCTTTTTGATTCTGCAAGAGTGTAGCTCTCACGATGCTCAACACTTTTATACTCTGGGCTAAAGTAGTTTTTATAGAAGTAAATCAAAAGCGCGACAGCCTCATCACTATAAGTATTTGAAATACTTACCGCTCCAAACATGTACTTAATGTCCTGATTTATGCGAAGATACGCCCCGATACCCTGCCAAAGGTAGTCAAGCGCTCTGGAGTTCCAGTATTTTGGCTGGATAAAGCTGCGTCCAAGCTCTATGGAAGAGGCAAGATATGGGTCAAACTCCTCTTTAAAATCAAAAAGCGTGGAAGTATAAAGCCCATCGACACCGTAAGCTTCCACCATTTCGCTTGATTTGACAATTCTGTAAGAGCCTACTATCTCCAAATCTTTCTCATCCCAAAGAATGATATGCTCGTAACAGTAGTCAAAATCATCGATGTCTCTCTGTTTTCCGCTCCCCTCTTTTACTTGACGAAAACTTATCTCTCTCAGGCGTCCAATCTCTTTTATAAGTACATTTTCATCTGCATTTGCATAGAGATAAATCTTTTTGCCATCTGTCGTCTCGCCAATCTCTTTGGCATTTTCAAGCTCTTTTACAAGTTCTTGTCTGTCTTGTGCAAGGGCAATACCGTTGTATGTTTTAAAGATACCTTTCTCTTTTTTTGCTATCTTGTAGAAGTGTTTGCGTAGAAGCTTTACTCTGTTGTTTATGTCGATATTTGGGGCAAAGTAGCTCTCGTAAGGGATGCTTTTGCCTATGTTGAACCCTATATTTTTGTTATAGTATTTAAACATCTCATGCGGAATGGTTGCGGTTGCCAAAGATTTGCTTATCATAGAGAGAAAATAGAACGTTTTTGAGTTTTTTGCATCTATGAAGATAGGCAAAATTGGGGACTCTGTATTTTGTGCAACTGTTAAAAACCCTTTTTTCCATTTTGTATCTTTTATGCCGTTTGGACGTGCGCGGCTTACCTCTCCGGATGGAAAAATGATGACGGCCTGTTCTTTGTTAAGTGCGTCATAGATAGCCGAAACAGACTCTCTTTGGAGTTTGCCTTTGACATTTTCAATAGGGATAAGGATGGAATCAAGATTTTTAAATTCGCTCAAAAAGTTTGAAGCCACTATCTTGACATCTTTGCGAATCTCTTTGATGACATTTAAAAGTGCGAGCGAATCAAGCGCGCCAAGAGGATGGTTTGCTATGATGACAACTCTACCATAAGAAGGAATCCTTAAGAGCTGATTTTTGCTGATGGTGATGTCGATGCTAAAGTAGTCAAGCACAAATTCTATAAAATCAAACGCATCAAGATGTCTGTTTTTTTTCAAAACCTCGTTAATCTCATCTTCATGAAAAAGCTTCCTAAAAAGCGATATAACACCATAACGAAACAAAGAGGGCATCTTTGCAAAAGAGGGGTAGTTATGGTTAAAATAGTTCTCGACACTTACTGCCATATTAAGTCCTTAAGCCACCATATAGATGCAAACAAGTTCTCTTGCAACAGTTTCAGGACTTATCTTGCCATCATCGTAAGCACTCTCTATATATGCCCACTCGTCATTGAGTATCTCTTGTGCTTCATCTCTTTTTAAATTGTAGTGTTTTGTCAACCGTACAAAAACATGAGTAAAAAAAGTATCCATTCTTAGAGCCTCTTTGTATTTTAAATATGTGAAATTTTGCGCAATGATTGTTACAAATCTATTACCGAGAGGTTACGGCAATATTACGATTTTTGATACAAAAGACTTCTTCATAACTTTTAATTGTAAAATATACCACCGTTCGCCCTGAGCCTCTCAAAGTGTGTTGGTTCGTGGTTCGACAAGCTCACCACGAACGGACTTTGAAGCTCAACACGAATGGAAAATTGGGTTACGAACTCAAAGTCAACAAAACGTTTGAATAGAACTTAGAGAGTGACAGGATGGAGCTTAACTTCTCTTTGATAGCGAAAAAGAAGAGTGCAAAAGAGACAAAAGAGCTGCTCCATCCTGCCATCAGCATCAGCTATAGATGTCGCTATTTATAAATATCTCCTCTAAAGCCTATATCTTCGATAATCGCTTCAATAATCACCTCATCGTTGATAACTTGCAGGATGATTCTGATATTGCTTTTTCTAATTCTATAAAAGTCTCCAACATAGCCTTGCAAGGGCTTATAATCAATATTTTGCTCGATATTATAAAACCTGCTTTTGATAAATTTGATTACCAACGCATCAACTTCACTTTCGGTAAGCACTCCTTTGTGTTTATCTAAAAATTTTTTAGATTTTTTCAAATAAGTAAGTTTTAACTCTTTTTTCATTTACACTTCGATGGAAATAATTTTTGAGTGTGATACTTCCAACTCATCTTTAGATCTTTGCGCTAGCATCTGTTTTATCTCATTTTCTTCAAACAAATCATAAACCGTTTGGAGTTTTTCATACTCTTGTATATCGAGAATTACTGCCTCTAACTTGTTATTTTTTGATATCGCGAGTCTCTCATTTGTATGATTTATGATATTGTTTAAAATAGTAGAAAAGCCTCTTGCAACATCGCTTGCAGAAACTATCTCATCTCTTTTATAAGCTACCATACGAACTCCTTTTAATACATAAAATTTTATGTATTATATTACATACTTTTTTAAAATTACTTAAGGGCACCTCTAAAAACAGCGGATTTCTGCTTGCAAGCATTGCATCAATCTTCAAAAAACTTTTCTATCTCTTCAAAATGTCTCTCTATGCCATCAAAGCCGTGATTGCCGCCCTCTTCTACGACCATTTTACATCCCTCAAGCTTTGTCAGCGCCTCTTTTGGGTTTAAAAGTTCATCGCCTTTTTGCAAAAAGAGAAAGAGTTTTTCTCTATCAAGCTCTTTGGTCTCATAGTTTTTCAGTATCTCAAGATGAGTCTCACACCACTTGTAGCAGCTCTCATCATAAAAATTTGGTGCATACCCTACCGCTCTTTGCAAAGTGCTCCAAGGCGTAATGGACGGGTTGATGAGAACCGCTTTTTTTACAGACTCTTTTTGAGAAAGATAGAGCGTGTAAAATCCGCCAAGCGATGCGCCGATAAGATAAACATCCTCTCTATATGAGTCGATTAGCTCTTCAAGCGTCTTTATGGCAAGCTCTGGGTTATAAGAGAGCGTAGGAGCGATAAACCCAATGCCTTTAGCTCTAAAATACTCCCTAAAAGCCCGTGCCTTATTACCCTCTCCGCTTCCGCCAAAACCGTGTATGTAGATTATCATTTTTTTCTCCTTCACTTTTTTCCCGCATCATAATACAAATCTTCCATATCTATAAGATAGTTCAAAAGTATAAGTTTGTTTTTTACCTCTTTGTTCTCAAATATCTCGTTGTCTTGGGGTTTATAAGTAGCCAAAGTGTGGTTCACCAGCTCTTTTAGCTCCATAATTTTCTCAAAACTAAGCACCTCATAAAACCTTGGCAGTTCCTCAAAAAACGCTATAAAAGCATTTGCATTTTGTACATTCACCTTTTTGAGTGCTACGCTCTTCATCATCTCCACCATTGCATACTCACAAGCCACTCTATTTACAGGGTACCACTCAAATAGAGCTTCAACTACATAGATGAGATTTGAGAGATAGTTTTCCTCATTTTCATCACAAATCCCCGCAAACATAAGCGTGAGAAAGTTGATGAGTTTTTTGTCGGTTGTAAGTGTTTTGCTTTGGCTGAGTGAAATTTCTGCACTGCCCACCAACTCGTACTCTACCATTTTGCCCGTAAACCAGTTGAGCGAACTGTCTCTGTTCTCCGTTATGACAACAAGTCTGTTGAGCGTAGCTATAAGAAGTCCGAAGCGTTGGCAAAGATGGGCAAAAAAGGTTCTGTGCTCTTCGTTATTCTCGTCATAAAACCCTTGAAAATACTCAAGCACCTGCTCAAAATGATTCGGTATATACTTCATCTCATCCCATATAATCTTTGAGAGATGCCCCTCGTACATCATAAATGTTTCATTTTCAAAGTCAAAATAATCCGCTCTTGCGTACTCTAAAAAATCGGTTATCTTGTGGTAGATATGTTTCGCAAAGTTTATCATCAGCGGCATCTCCAAAGTCGCCCTTGCTCTTTGCTCAGCTGTCATCTGGCTCATATCTATGCCCGCCATCGCACTTTCAAACTGCTCTCTTGAAGACATCTCGGCACCATCGGCTAGTTTGACAACTCTGTCATTATAATCATAAAACCTCTCAAGCTCTTTTTTACTAAGTGTCGCCAAGTATGTAAATAAAAGCCCGTTGTCACTGCTAGAAACCAGTTCGTTAAACTCATCGCTAGTGAGCAGTACTATCTCATTAACAGTATTATTTGAAAAATCGACATCATCGTATTGGGAATTTTTGATTTTGAGATAGTTTGGCACAACTCTATCATCATCAGGAAGATTGCCACGCACCAATAAATCTTCAAAACTCTTGATTCTCTCTGTTTTTGAAGATTCTGTAAAAATATCTTGCAGTCTGCTTAATCGTTCTCTACACTCCCCATCAAGTGTCAAATACTCATGCTTAATGCCAACACTTACATACTCCCCGTTTTTCTTTTTGAAGTTTACGGGGAGTTCAATGCTCATATCAAAAATATCTGCGCTACAGTATTGGTTCCACTCTATTGTTCCCATGTTGGCGTCTGCAAGTATCTCTTCATAACCGCTTGGTACTTCCATCGCCCAGACCTTTGCACCCCAAAGTCCGTAGTTCATCAAATCTGACTGTGTTTTTAATGTGGGTATGAGTTCAAGATAACTTGAAAGTTCTATTTTGCTTAGGTCGATTTTTGCTTTTAAACTATCACTTAAGCCGAGTGTATCTTTAACCTGCGATATGAGTCTCTTGGTTTTTAAATCATAGATGAAATACTCTTTTTCATTATGAGAGATAATAAGGATGTTTCCGAACGCTTTGATATACTTGTATTCAAACGGCAAAGCCAAATGCTCCGTTTCTACATCATAAACACCTAAAAGTCCATGGCTGTCTCTAAATATCTGGTAACCAAATCGAAATGGATTCTCTTTTGGATAAATTAGCTTGTCATTATCCAGTATCATATGAAACTCTATATCTTTTATAGTCGTCCATATTAGTTGCGAAGATTTTGGGATATTTTTCAAATCATCTTTATCATAAAGAGTGATTCTCTCTAGCCTTGTAAGTAAAAAAAGCGGGTAGGTTTCTGAGGCCAAAACCTCTTTTATGCTTATCTCTTCGACCTGTTCGCTTTGAGATGAAGCTTCTTGGAGATTTAGGAAAAACCTCCCGTAGCTGTTCTTGTAAACTTTTACATCTTGTATGTTTTGAAGCTTCTTTTTAAAATCCTCTGTAGATTTTATCCCATGTACAAAATCAACCCAAAAAAAATAGCTTTTGAGAAGTTTTTTCGTTGGATTTGGAAAAAAGTAACCATATATCGTTTTCATAGTGCCATATCTTTCAATTTTTCCTCCGGCAAAACACATTAATTGCACGGTTTCCAGTTGTTATACTGGTCCCAAAGAAGTGAGCCTTGGTAGATATCGACACCTTTATAGCTTCTCATCACTTTTGGATCCGCAATGCGAATCTGGATACGATCACCGCTTTTACCTTCGACAAATGCCGATACTTCATACGAATCACAACCGAAAAGTCCGCATGTTTGCATTTTATTACAAACCTTATCGCCTATATTTTTAGGTTGGTTGTAGAGTTTATTTTCTTGCGCTTGACGCTTTTGTGCTTCTGCATCTTTTGCTGCTTGTTTACGAGCCTCTTCATCTTTTTCTTTTTGCTTCTGGTTTTGTGCCGCTATCTGTTGCTGTTTAAATTTTTTCAAACTCTCATTGGAGACAACTTTGACACTTGATACAGAGAGCGTATCATCAAAAGATATTAACGGTACATATTTGTTATCTTGTATATCTTGTTTGAAAGTTTTTGCAACTGATAGTGCAACATCAAACTCAACAGAGCTTTGAAAACTTGAGTCGTTAGCGGCAAACACAATTCCTCTCATCTTTTGAGTATCAGCATCATATTTTAAATCTTTAAAATAAGGTTTACCCAGTACGACACTTAGTGCGTATTTCATCGACTTTTCGTATATTTGCTGCTTTATGGATTCGTTATCTAGCTTACTTATCTGCGTTTGATAAATAGCGTCTGCTTCTTGGAGTTGCTTTTCGTACTGCTCCATCAACACTTTGTTTTTTTCCTGTGTTATTTGCTTACTTTTTTCCCATTCTGCAAATATGAGTGATTTTCTTTTTTCAAAATCAGCAGTCGTTTCAAACTCTCCTTTAGTAAAAGTAGGTGCCGGGGGGAAATTTAACATCACAGGGACTGCTATGGTTTTTTTGACTGGGGTTAGCTCCGCTTTGGTTAAAAGCTCTGCCAAGCGTTTAATCTTGCCGCGGGTATCTAACGACTTATCTTCATAAACTGTTTTTTCAATATCAGAGGCTGTTCGCACAAGGATGACGGGGTCATTCCAGTCGCCATGATTATAATACCACCATTTGCCATCACCCATATTTTGAGCACGAATCCATCGCGTGTAAAAGTAATCTATTCTGTATCTATCTTTGAGGCGTCCTTCTCTAAAACATTGATTTTCTTTCCATAATTTTAAAGCAGGGGCATTTTCATTATCAGAATACCTTTGATTTGGCACACGCCAACCAGACATTTCATTTATAACAACATCATTAATTTTAGATATAGGCAACTTCGCTTTGTATAAAAGAGCTTCACCGCTTGCTATTTGATCCGCATCATTTGTATCTAATAAAACATGATTAAATTCTATTCTTTCTCCAAACCCACCTGCCTTCCATTTCTCATGACATGTCTCAATATTTTTAGGATTAGCCACTGGTCTGTAATCGGCATTTTTGTTATACATAGAAGGAATAGCCACAAAACGACCTTTATGATAAAAAGTATCGTAATACCCTCCCGCAAAATCGACTTTTGCTTCCCAGACAATATTTTCTGATTGTCTTGATGCACTAATAACTTCACTTTGTGAAACATTCGCAGATAACGAAGTGATTATGAGCGATAAAACTATAATTATTTTGTGTTGCATGGTTTCTCCTGATTTATATATTTTTGAATCTTTTTCGACAAATGGCTTGATTTACTAGCTAGATGACCTTCAATAAAGCCTTTTAATGCACCGTATTTTTTAATAGTCTCACAAATATAGTGTTCCCATGGCTCTTGTGTATGTATCGGTAAATAATCAATTTGAAGTATAACTTGTTCTAAAAAATCTGCATACATTTCGAGAACTATATATGCCTTAGCTCCATGTTTTGTACCCAACAAATACTCTTTAACATCAGAAGACTCAAGCATTAGTTTTTGCAATTCAAACATTCTTGTATAGAGCGCATCAATGGCATCATTTTGGTTTTGAACCTTCATCTCTTTGATTTGCTTTGATGCATAAAGAGCAACACCAAGCATACCTACATCCGCAATTGCGCTTATCCAATCAGCCATTGTACTGTCTCCTTTTTTATAATTTACCATAAAAATACGATTTTCCTATGCCATTGTTTTTCTAAAAAGGTAAAGAGTAGTTAAATCCGCTCCAAAAAGTTGGGTCTTCGCCCTCTGTTGTTCTGTTGAGTGTAAGCGTGAATTTTGAACTGTTTTCAAAAGTGTGTTCAAGTCCTACAGTAGCTCTTAGCCAGTTTTGGTCGTATTTTCTGCCCTCAATATCAAAAGAGCTAAGTCCCACGATTTGACCGCTTACCCCATTTCCTCTCTCTTGGATTCTATGTACACCTTCAAGAGTAGTTATTAAAACATTTGAGTCATTTAGCTTGAAGTTTGCATCTACCCCCACACGCCAATCACTTATATTTTCTTTTGACTTATCATAAATTGCCGGAAATCCGCCGCCGCTCTCACTGTAGGCATCTTGTGTTATTTTGATATGGTCAAATTCAACATATGGGAAAAAAGTATCAAGCTGATATTGCAATCTTTGTTTAAACGCCAAGAACGACTGTTTGGTATCCCCGCTTGAGTACGTCAGTGTTCCTGCATTGTCATAGCCTCTTTTTATACTTAAGTCGTTTTTTCCATACGCCAAAGTCGTAGTAGCGTAAAGCGGTATATCTTTAAACGGTTTGATGTCTGTATCTGCTACGATATACTCTCCGTCGCTGTCCACCTCTCCTTTGTAGTCAAGTTTGCTCTCTCCAAAGAGTTTTCCAAAAGCTATACTGTAAGTAAATCTTTCACTCTCTTTGATGCTTATCCCGATTTCGCCTACATATCCGTCATCTTTTGTATTGTGTCTGTTGTCATGTGAAATGTCTCCTGCTACCCACATCACTCGTTTGTCATCCAAAGCTCTTCTGTTTGCGGGATGTCCGTGGGCACCGTGCAGCAGTGTAGATACACTTGTAACAGTTTGAGGAATGATGCCGTTGATGCTCTCTAGTGAAGCGCCAAAGTCGCTAAGCCCTATCATACCTTGTCCTGCTTTGGCGATAAATGCTTCATGAGCGTTAGTGGAAGCACCTTGTCCAACAACAACATTTCCATCGGCACTGACACCTGTTGCTTTTGTATCGCTCCATCCGCTAAGCGTGTAGCCACTCTCTAAGAGCCATTCGCCCAAAGTTTGCATTCCTTTGGTTTGTGTCCAACGAAAAGCTTCATTACCGCTAGCAGAGTTACTCTGTCCGACTATCACGCTTCCGTCGGCATTTACAGCGAAAGCTTTACTATAAAAACCTCCGCCTGCCAAATCTCCAAGACCAACCATGCCGCCAGCTTGTGTCCAACGAAAAGCTTCATCACCATTGGCTGAATTACCAATCCCAACCACTACACTTCCATCAGCATTGACGCCCATAGCTATACTATCAAAAACTCCACCTGCCAAATCGCCAAGACCGACCATGCCGCCAGCTTGTGTCCAACGAAAAGCTTCATCACCGTTAGCAGAGTTACTCCTTCCAACCACAACACTTCCATCGGCACTGACGCCAATAGCTATACTATCAAAACTTCCTCCTGCCAAATCTCCAAGACCAACCATACCGCCAGCTTGTGTCCAACGAAAAGCTTCATATCCATTGGCTGAGTTGCTCTCTCCAACCACAACACTTCCATCGGCACTGACGCCCATAGCTGTACTGAAAAAAAACCCGCCTGCCAAATCGCCAAGACCGACCATGCCGCCACCTTGTGTCCAACGAAATGCTTCGTAACCATTAGCAGAGATACTTATCCCAACCACTACGCCTCCATCAGCACTGACACTATTAGCATCGCTATAAAAACTTCCGCCTGTCAAATCTCCAAGACCAACCATACCGCCCTCTTGCGTCCAGCGAAAAGCTTCATATCCATTAGCTGAACTACTAAGTCCAACTACTACACTTCCGTCGGCATTCACAGCCCTAGCTATACCATAAAGATCTCCTCCAGCCAAATCGCCAAGAGCGACCATGGACGCACCGTATAATGCGCTAGACGATAGCAGAAGTGCTAACGCTATCAATGATATTTTTAACTCTTTTTGCATTAAATTTCCTTTTTTGCTTATTGTAGTCTTGTCACGTTATATTTTGCGTTATATTTTGTATTTTTAGGTTTATTATAAAAATATCGATACTATTACGGTATGAAATCTATTTTGCAACTCATTTTTTTGTTCTTTTTACTCACTTTAAGTACCGATGCAAAAACCATCGATATTTATCAAAGCGATACGGATATCTCACTGCTTGAGCACTCTGAGCTTTACATAGATAAGGGCGCAAAACAGAGCTGCGATTCTCTTTGTCCAAGCCCTGAACTCTTTGCCCCTTTTGCACATTCGTATATCAACAACGGCTATACAACCGATGAAGCGGTGTGGGTGCGATTTACTCTCAAGAACAACTCCCAAAAGCCTATGGAAAGAGTGCTTCATATCGACAACTCTATAGCGGATTCGGTTATTTTGTATGCGCCAGACAGTTTGCCTCTATACTCAGGCATACTGTTTCGTCCCGAATTTGACGGGATTTTAGATTTCTATTTTCCATTAACATTGCCGCCAAATATAGAACAAACCTACTATTTGCGGGTTCTGTCCAACTCGTGCAGCACGAACTTTCATCTCAATCTTGAGACAAAAGATATATTATGGAAAAAATCACTTACGCATCAACTCATACTAATGGCTGCCTTATCACTACTGGCTACGCTCATTGTCTATAACCTGTTTTTGTTTTTATTTACCCACGAGAAAATCTACCTCTATTATGTAGCAGCTACTTTTTTCATTACCTACAATCACCTCTCCTATACGGGGATGAATCTGCATCTTTTTGGTCTGTTTTTTCCTTTGAAAGAGTTTGCGGATATCAATCGTATAGATGCGTATTTTGGCATTTACTACATCGGTTTTGCTATTATATTTACCTTGTTGTTCGTCCGAGAATTTATGTCAATCAGTGCATTTGTAAAAATCGATTGGATGATTAAAGGGCAGATGGCTGTTGCCGTAGTGCTTATGGCACTCTCGTCAGGTTCGTTTTATCTCCTTGAACAGCTGATTTATATGGGATTGTTCGCTACGGCATTTATCCTCTGCACTGCAATCTATCTCTTTATAAAAAAGCACGAAAACAGTATCTACTTTCTAGTCGGATGGGGCGTAAACGCTCTTGGGCAATTTTTCTTTTTGCTCTACAACATGGGCGTATATCTAAGTGATGGAAACTACTGGTATTTTTACGAAATCTCCATCACATTTGAAGCACTTTTATTTTCTGTCGTTCTTGCTAAAAAACTCAACCGTGCAAAAGCGCTTGCATCGGCACTCGATACACAAAAAATCCTTATCAAAGAGCTTCACCATCGTGTAAAAAACAATCTTCAGTTTATCGTCTCGCTTTATCGCCTTAAGCTAAAAAAACATCTGACCAATGAAGGACGGATACTGCTCAAAGAGGCAGAACAAAACATTCGTTCCATCGGAAAGATTCATGAGATACTCTATGCCAGACAAAATCTTTCTCATCTTGATGCTTCTTTATATTTTGGCGATTTGGTTCAAGAGATACAAAAAAGTTTTACGACCCAAAACATAGCTATATCGATTGAGGGGGAAGCGCATATCAAAATCGAACAAGCGCTCTACTGCGGCATTATTATAAATGAGCTTGTTACAAATGCCCTCAAATACGCTTTTGATGCAACAGGCGGACATATCGCGCTCTCTCTTGGCACAAACGGCATTCAAAATACTTTATCCGTATGCGACAACGGCAGGGGGTTTGACTATGAGGGGTGCGAACACTCATTTGGTTTGAGCCTGATTCGCAGACTTGTCGAAGAGGAATTAAAAGGGCAGATGAGCGTAAAAACCGATAACGGAAGCTGCTTTACGATAGTGTGGAGCTAATTTTTGAGAATGTAACCGCCATACTTGACCGACTCAAACGAGAGTTTATCAACTTTTGTTCTGAGACGGTGAAACAACTGTCTGCGTGAGGTATCGTTTATAGACTGATTGCACCAGACGACATCGTCTATGTGCGCAAAAGGGACGACTTGCCCGCGTGAATTTAACAGCAGTAAAAAGAGTTGATGCTCTTTTGTCGTCAGAGTTATCGGCTCATCATCACAAAAGAGTTGTTGTATCTTAGAATCATATCGGTATCCTGAACCGATTTCAATCGAAGAGTTGAGTGTTTTTATTTTTAAAGCACACAGTTTTACTCCCGCGATAAGCTCATCTTCATTAAAAGGTTTTAGCAAGTACCCTGAAAAATCGACTTGTGCAGCACGAACAAGAGTAGCCTCATCGTGGTATGAAGTAAGAAATAAAACAGGAGTAAGATAGAGCCTCTGAAGCATTTTTGCCGCTTCGATGCCATCAGCCGAGCCTTTAATCTGAATATCGGATACAACAAGATGCATACTACATTTATCGGCTAATTTTAATGCCGATGGCATATCCGAGACAATATATCCGACAACACCGTCCATCTCATCTACGATACTCTTAATATCCATCGCAATAACCGGATCGTCTTCGATTATCAATACATTTAGCATTGCAATTCCTTTGTTTAAATCTATTAGACTTCTTGCGTAACCATGAACAAAACACCCTTTGAGAGGCTCAGGGCGAACGGTGGTATATTTTACAATTAAAGGTTAAGAAGTCTAATAGAAAACCTTATCATCTTTTGCACTCCACGCTTCAAAGGGCTTTAGGCACTCGTCTCTCTCTATCTGCTTAAACTCCAAAAACTCTTTTTCATAAAAATCTTTGTCTCTAAAGCCTATATCATCTGCATCTTTGCTTGTCGCTCCGTAGAAAACAGTTTTAATATTTGCCCACTTTATAGCTCCCAGACACATCGGGCAAGGCATACATGTAGTGTAAATTTCGCATCCGCTTAAGTCAAATGTACCCAGTTTTTTACATGCTTTTCGTATGGCATTTACCTCTGCATGTGCCGTGGGGTCGTTGTTTTTAAGAACTTGGTTATGTGCTTTTGCGATGATTTTGCCGCTTTTTACCACAACCGCTCCAAAAGGTCCGCCGTGGTTTTGCTTTACACCATAAAACGCCTCTTGTATTGCCCCACGCATAAAAGAGTTCATGACAACAAAATACTCTCTATAAGTCCGACATACCCATCATTTGAGCCGATGTAGTCTAAAACGGTTATCTCTACCCCATACTTTTTGACGCACATTTCACGCAGAACGGGAACATCTTCTCTAACATGTTTACCGGGGGCTAAAAAAAGAGGAAGCACTTTTATGGAGCTTACACCACTCTCTTTGAGCAAACGCACCGCACTCTCAAAGTTCGGTTCGGCAAGCTCTAAAAACGCCAATTCTACGTGTTCTATCTTGCCCCTTAGCTTCTCCAACACTTCAAAACTCGCCTCATTGGAAGCTTTTATTTTGCTTCCGTGAGAGAGCAGTATATACCCATTCATCTGCTTTGCCTTTATTTGTCCCAAGTTATATATTTGAAGAGACGCCGTTACGCCCGTTTGCCTTTGCGTGGTAGAGTAAATCATCGGCTTGCTTATAAAGCGTATCGCAACTGCTTACCTCTCTTGCCTTTTTTGTAACTACTCCCACAGAGACGGTAACAAATGGCGCAACACTGCTTTTTGCATGTCTTATCTCAAGCGCACCCACGCTTTTTTGAATCTTATGTGCCAGCTTAAGCGTGCCTGTTGCTTCTTCGGGTTTTAGAAGTACTCCAAACTCCTCTCCGCCAAGCCTAAATGCATAATCACTCGGGCGCTTGAGCGACTCCGCAATGCTATGCGCAACCTCTCTTAGCACCATATCGCCTTCTTGATGCCCGTATGTATCATTGTAATCTTTAAAAAAATCTATATCCATAATCATAAACGCTATCCATCCGTCTGCACGTTTTGCCTCATCAAGCACTCTTGGACACACCCTGTCAAAGTACCCTCTGTTATATAGCTTTGTCAGTGCATCCGTGATTGATATCTCCTCAACTTTTTTTCTGTCGGTTATATCTCTTGCCACTGAAGTGTAACCTATATGCACACCGTTCTCATCATAAAGTGCAAAGATGGTACTCTCTATCCAGTAATTCTCTCCGTCTTTTGTGCGGTTTTTGATATCGCCCCTAAAAAATCTTTTTTGCCCAAGAGAAGCCCACAGGTTTTCAAAAAAACTGCTCGGCATATCTTTGTGGCGCAAGATGTTATGTTTTTGTCCAAAAAGCTCCTCTTTTTCATAGCCCGATATTCGGCAAAGCGCCTCAGAAGCATAGGTTATAGTGCCTTCTAGGTCTGTGTTGGATGTGATGATGTTTTTATCGATAAGTTCAAGATAGTTGTGCATCTTTTTATGGCTTGCTTCAAGCTTTTTGTTTGCCATCTCCAAAATAGTGATAATTTTTTCAAAACCATAGTGAACAACAAACAAAAGCACTACCAGCAACATTGCAAGAAATATAAAAATCCGCTTTAACACCTGGTAAAACTCTTCTTGCATCTTGGTAGTATCATTGAAAAAAACCACTTTTCCAACCGAATTTTTTTGAAAATCAAACAAATCAATACTATAAAGAACGTAGCTTCTCTCACCGATAGTTATATTTTTGTTATCTTCAAAATGATAGCTTCTTGCTATTCTCTCTACAAGCGCTTCATTGCCAAGATTTTCATATACCAAGGCATAATCGTTTATTTCAATATGTTTTTGCTCTTTTATAGCGGAGATAGGATTTTTCTTGATAAAAATCGCCCCTTTAAGGTCATAAAAAAACTCCATCTCAGAGAGGATATGTTCGGGTCGTGAGCCAAACTCAAGCGCACCTAAGTACTTGCCGTCTTTAAAAACCGGAAGTGCCACTCTGTACGAAAAACTGTAAACACCGGCTTCAAAGCCGCTTATAGGCTCTTTTTTTTCGTGAATATGCGCCAGCATCGGTCGAAAGTTTGCTATCGTATCGCCGTACTTTTCCTCTTTGTGCATACGTAAAAAAGAGGTTCCGTCATAGAGATGAAAGTGCATGACATCCAAAAACTCATTCTCTTTTTTCAGTGTCTCCCATCTCCCTTTTGAGAGCGCATAAAGTTTCTCTCTATCTTGCGCTTCCAATGCCTCTTTTACACCCACAGAAGAGATATTTGCCATTACTCTGTTTTCGTAAAACTCTTTATGTTTGAGGATGATTTTGTCATAAGATTCGAGAAAATGTCTATGATAGGAAGATTGAAGGCTTGCTATTCTCTCTTGCTGCTGCAGATAGATAAAAAAAGAGAAAATAGCGGCAAAAAAAAGTACTATAGAAGAAACGAAAAGCATCGTTTTGTTTTTTACACTTAAACCATTCAACATACCGACACTCCCATACTCTCCCACTCTAAATAGACGCTAAATATTTACCATGATAATGAAGATTGGATTAATTTATACTAATAGCGCGAAAGATGATATACAAAAATCGCTATTTGTTTAAAAATCCCATCGATTTTTCATTATCAAAACTTGCGTCTCTCTCTTTTTTTATCTCTTCTCTAAAATCTTCAAGTTTAAAAAGAGGATTTTCCCTTACCGCTACTTTATAAGCCGTGTTTTTGATGATAAGATGGATTTGCCCGCCGGTGAGTGAGTGCTCTGCAAGTGCCAAGGCATCAAAACCCTCTTCATACGGAGCGTTTTTAGGAAGCATCTTGTTCCATAGTGAGATGCGCTGCTCTTTGTTTGGTTTTTTAAACTCTATCTTGTAGTTAAAACGTCTTGAAAACGCCTTGTCTATGTTCTCAAGCAGATTTGTCGTGGCGATGAGCACACCTTTGAACTTCTCTATCTGCTCTAAGAAGATATTTTGCATCTGGTTGTGCATCTGATCAGCTCCGCTCACGCCGCCGCTTGACCTTGCACCCAAAAACTGGTCGGCTTCATTGAGCAAAAGAATAGGCTCTGACTTTGTTTTTTCGCATAAATCGTAAAAAGTATCAAAAATCTTGCGTACATTTTTTTCGCTCTCGCCTACATACATGGAGAGGATTTTTGAACAGTCAAATGCCAAAACTTGGCGTTTGAGCGACTTTGCAAGAGAGTATGCCGTCATGGTTTTACCCGTTCCAGCCGCACCGTAAAAGATGATTCTTGCATCAATACCGCTCTTTTTGTCTTTGATGCCCCACTCCACAAGTCTATGTACTACCTCTTTGTCAAGCTGACGCATCAGGTTTTGAAGCGTATCTTGGGTCTCTTTTGCCAAAACCACATCATTTAAAGAGGTTTCAGGGTCAACAAGCTCAAAGATGTCTTGCTCCTCTATAAGCGAGTTGAGCTTGATGCGACGTACTTTTTTGTTTTTTTGCGGATGGATAATGTTTTGCAAAACCTCATCGACGATATAAAAAGAGCGCGAAATCCCGCCAAAAGGGTTAAGCATCTCCTCATAGTCGATAATCCCATCATTTATGAGGCTAGAGCCATCCTCCAAAAGCGAGCGGTTTTTGATGCGCTCATACTCATCAAAAGAGATAAGCTCTATAAGTGCGTTCATCTCTCTTAGCGACGCATCTGTCGCACTGTACTCCTCACGCAAAAGGGCAAGAAAAATCACCTGCTCTTTTGCGCTCATCTTTTTTTGTTTAAAAAATTTGTCAAGCACAAGTTTGCCAGTCGTCTGCTCCACTCTCTCCTCTATACGCTTTTCAAGAATTTTGAGTTTTGTATGTGCTTGGTCGATTCCAAGAGAGTGTTCATGGACGTTGTGGCGGATGGCGCTCATCTTTTGATAAAGTTCTATGCGCAAAAACTGGTCTTGCAGATACTCCAAATGGTCGCTGTATGGCTTGATGTCGGGCAGTTCACTCTCGGTGGCACCGTCTTGCAACAGTTTCAAAAATGACGGAGACAACCCCACGGCACTGTTTAAAAGTTCTAGCGGTGTTACTTCGGAGATTTTGATGGGTGCGAAACTCTGCTGATGCAGCCATCCAAGCTCCAAAAGAAGCCTTACCTCCTCAAGATGTTTGATGCCCTCATACTTTTTCTCTCCGTAGATCTCTTTAAGCAGGTCAAAAACAACTACGTCATCCTCGCCCGTAACATACCTTTTTGCCAAAGACTGCAAAAGCTGCGCCTCTGTTTTACTGCATTTGAGCTGCGCAAAAACAGTTGCTTTTTCTACATCTTTTGCTTCTAAAAAATTGATTAATGTTTCCAAATTTTTCCTTAAAATCTATATTCCAGTGCCGATGCCACTATCAGCACATTTGCGTTTGAAAATTCGCCGTTTATCGAGCTGTTTGTAACTTTTCTTTCATCTCTTATAGAGTAGAGTGCAGCCAAACCGACACTTAGCTTCTCATCTATGCGGTATCTTGCCCCAAGCGACACGGAGACCGAATCACTATCAGGCAGTTCAAAACCAAGTGTTTTCTCCGGCACGGGTGACTCGTCTATAACCACACCGCCCATAAGTGTAAGCGCATCAAGCCTTTGTGTTACGCCAAAGCGAAAAACATCCGTATCTTTCCAGTTTTTGGCGATTGGCGTTCCAAAAACAACATTTGTCACAGGACTTACGCTAGAACCATAGTTAAAATCAAGCTCTTTGTACTCCGACCAAAAGTTGCGCTCATAAACAAACTCCAGTGTTGTTTTCGTGGCAAATGTGTAGGCGATTGCGGCATTAAAGAGTGCAGGCACGAGAACACTGACAGAAGCGCTGCTGCTTGAAGTATAAGTGCCAAGAGGAACGCTTCCGCCTAATGTGCCGGTGTAAGAGAGCAGAGCATCGCCCTTCACGCTCAAATCCACATTAGAGCGGTAGGTAAGTGCGAGTTCAAGTTCAGAAACCGGCTTATACGAGAGTGCGAGGTTATACCCAAAATCAAGCGAATCTCCATCCATATCACGTGAAGCAATCGGCGAAGTGCTTTTTACCACTCCCTCGCTATAAATGGCTCTTACACCCAAAGCAACGCCTGTTTTTTCGTTGATTTTAAACGCAACGCTTGGGTTTAGTTCAACAGTTTTAAGCGTAAACTCCTCGGCGCTATAAACAGCGGGAGCATCGCTCCATCTTTTGGAAAGCCCAGCAGGAGAGACCACGCTCAGCCCAAAACGCATACCCTTTATATCTTGCGAGACATAATGCAGCGATGGAACGATAAAATCCTCCCTCTTGGCGTTTATGGTTGTTGAGGCACTTTTGTACTCCACATCACTTAAACCGATGTAGAAAAGATTCGCCTCTAAAGTATGCTCATTTTTCATAAAGACCATATTGGCAGGATTGTAGTACGCCGCATCAGCACCCTCCGAGTGCGCAACACCGGCTGCACTTAAAGCTACGGAGTTTAACGAAGATTCGGGGATTTTATACCCGCCCGCAAACAGAGCGCAAGCCGCCAACGACAATAAAACAAGACTTTTCATACCAAACCCCCACCATTAAACAATCATTGATTTTATATAAATTTTGCTTAAGCGTACCCCTGAAAAGAGTAAAGCAATGCTATCTCCTCTGCCCAGACGCTCTCGTCAATCGTCTCAAGGATTAGCGGGATATCGTCCATCCTCTCATCGTTCATGATAAATTTAAACGCATCAAGCCCTATCTCACCCTTTCCCAAAGAGTGGTGTCTGTCTACATGAGAACCGAATTTCGCTTTGGAGTCGTTTATGTGCATCCCCATCAAATACTTAAACCCTACAATTTTGTCAAATTCACCCCAGCTCTTATCGTATGCCTCTTTTGTGCGTATATCATAACCCGCACTAAACATGTGGCATGTATCTATGCAGACTCCCACACGGCTCTTATCTTCTACTTTGTCGATGATTTGTGCGAGATGCTCAAACCTCCAGCCGAGGTTGCTTCCCTGCCCTGCGGTATTTTCGATAACAAATTTT
This sequence comes from Sulfurimonas sp., assembly GCF_028694605.1. Lineage (GTDB taxonomy): Bacteria > Campylobacterota > Campylobacteria > Campylobacterales > Sulfurimonadaceae > Sulfurimonas. Next base: position 77,110 of record NZ_JAQVKP010000003.1, read on the forward strand.
ACGCTCTTTGTCTGCGCTATGGTTTTATTTATAGCATCCGCTATCTTAGCCAAACACTCATCTTCGCTTATCTTTCCCAGATGGCTCCCCGGATGAAAATTTAGCTTCTCAAGTCCTAAAAGCTCACACCTCTGCGCCTCATCCAAAAATGCATCCATAGACTTTTGCCTTGCCTCATCTTCGGGATGACCTAAATTTATCAGATAGGAATCGTGAGGAAGGATGTGGCGAGGCAAAATCCCGCTTGCTTGAAGCGCATTTTTAAACTTCTCGACAGTCTCATCTTCAAGCGGTTTTACGCTCCACTGTCTCTGGTTTTTTGTAAAGAGTGCAAATGCTTTTGCCCCGATGTCAAGAGCGTTTTGCACCGCATTGAAAACTCCGCCGCTTGCACTTACATGCGCACCTACAAACTTACTCATCCAAATCCTTTATACTAAAAATAATGCCGTTTTTCCTGTCTTTAAATAAAACCGCATGCGCACTCACTTTGTAGCTGATGTCCACCTTGGAGTCTTGAATCTTTTGTTCAAACCCGTCCGCTGTTTTTTGCATATTTTTACCGCCATAAATAGGGTGGGAAAGAAGGAGATTTTGCATAGTATCTTCCGGGTATGCGCTGCTGAGATACTCTTCATTGAATGCGCTCTTGCTCTTGCATCCGTCACTTACGCAAACAAGATGGTTTATAGCTATGCGCTCCACACATTTACCCGCCACAAAAAGTTCCAATTCAATTGATTTGTCACTGTTCCTAAGATATCCGACATCAGAAAACTTTATCTTCGGAGATTTGATGGTGATGATTTTCGTCTGTGTACGCTCATAAGTTTTGGTACTGCATGCGCTCAAAAAAAGAGCCAAGATAAGTGCTATATATTTCATAAGCGAATTGTACCTACATAAAATTACAAATCATAAAATAGGGTAAAATTTTACCGCTTAAGTACAATCAAACCCTCTGAATAATCCTGCAAAACTCAAAATATTATGTTAAAATCAACACATGCAGAAAATGAAATTATTGGAGCAGTTTCGCTCTTTTTACGCACGCAACTTTCCCGAGGATATGGAGAAGCAAATCGCATATTTTGCCGTATTTGGCGGGCTTGGCTGGGAGATAGATACTGCCAAAGAGATAGAGCTTCTTATCAAAGAGCATATTTTACAAAACTACAAAACACTTCATCAAAAGATAAAAGAGCTAACATTTGCAAGCAGTGAATGTCAAAGACTTCTAAAAGCTCTGGCAGTCGGCGATAGAAAAATCTTCTCTGCCTTTAACAGAGCAGGGCTTAACAACGCAAAGGGCGGAAGTGCGCTTAACTATCTTGTGCAAAAAGGGTTGATTCAGCTTGAGTTTTCCAGAGAAGAACCGGCACGAAGCCTTAACCCAAAAGGCAAACTCAAACGTGAGATTGCACGCCACAGAATCTCGCATAAAGTCCTCTTTACACACCCTTTTATAAGGTTTTGGTTCTACTTTATAGCTCCGCATGCAAAAAAAATCGAGCTTGGCGAATATGCGGAATTTTTCAGAGATTTTGCCGTCAAAAAAAACAGTTACACAAGTTTGGTTTTTGAAGAACTCTCTGAAATCCTTCTCAACTACTATCTCAGAGATGCCCAAATCCTTAGCTCAGGGAGCTACTGGGACGCAAATGTGGAGATAGATATCTTGACCGTTACAAAAGATGAGAGGATTTATGTTGCCGAATGCAAATGGACAAACCATAAAATCAACAAAAGCGAACTTCATAGGGTAGCGGAAAAGTGCGAAAAACTTGGTATTGAGCCTGCAAAAATCATCCTCTTTTCCAAACGAGGGTTTTCAAAAGAGCTTTTAAAAGAGGAGGGAAGCAAACTATCGCTTTTTTGGGCAAAAGATTTTGAAGCGCTTCTCAAAAATCCAAAAAAACTCTCACTGATAGAACCGTTATTTTAAGCCAAATTTCTGAGTTTAACTCACTCTAAGTGCGCTGTATGCCTCTTGCAGCAGCTGAAATTTTTGTGTATAGTGTTCTATCATGTAAGGAGCTTCATGTAGTATCTTGTCAGGATGGTACGCTTTTGCAAGTTTTTTATAGTTCTGTCGCAATGTATCTTGACTGGCACCGACAGGGCATTCTAAAACCGTATAGAAGTAGTTGCGCTCTCGCTCTTCTTCATCTTTACAGAGGTTGCCAAAGCTGTAGTGTGCAAGGTCGCTATAAAGCTTGCTTACAAAACGGTTATCATAAGTATAGTTGATTTGGTAGTGCAGGATGTTGCGTTTATTGAGTGCTCTGTTTAATCTCTCTTTTGCCCTATAGTCAGAGACATCAAGCACTAAAGAGACATCCGTTCCTTTTTGCACATAAACTTCAAGCTGTGAGCGAAGGTAATTTACAACCCATGAGTTTGGGCGGTCAAGCGTCATCAAAACTGTATATTTGTCATAAGCATAAAGATTTACGTTGATGGTTTCCGGGGCTTGGAGTTTGTCAAGTTCTATCTTGATAGGCTGATTTCCGTATTTGAGCATGGAACGCAGGAAAAATTCATGAGAAAAGTCATGTTTTGCGGCATGATACTCACTAAGCTGCTTTAAAAACTCTTTTCTTACATCAGCAAGCGTCTCATTTCTAAAAACCAACACCGCTTTTGGTAAAAAAAGCATACCACGTGTATGATGATGCAAAAACTCCCTCATCCACAGAGTACTGAGTGTATCAAAATCCGTTGTGATAAGGATAAGATTATTACGCAAAACAATCTTCATCTATTCTGACCCTTTTGGAATGATTTTGCTTTTTAAAGCAAATAGAGTTCCAAAAAAACAGAAATAATGACTACTGCATTGCCGCTGCTAAAGCATCCACAAGAGCAGGAGATGTTTTTGTTTTTGCATAGTTCAAAATAGCACCCTTAAAAGGAGCAATCATAGAAGCGTCCATCCCAAGCACCCTAAACTGTTCTTGTGTGGTAGCGGTTTTTGATGCGATTGTAGAAGTTGCGTAACCCTTATCAAGCACTTGATCCAACGCCGGAGCGTCTTTGAGAAGCTTGTTGTAATCCGCCAGCTCCATCTTCTGTCTTGCATTGCTCAAAAGCACTGCACTTCCGCCCGCTGCCTGTGTCGGTGTAACACCCAAAGACGCAAGAGAAGTTATGAGTTCGTTGCTTTGCATTGTTGTAGTTTTTGTCGCTCCCTGTACTGCCGCATTTAGTGCGCTGCCGACATCCAAAGCCGATACCTGTACCGCTAAACTAAGTGCTAAAAATCCTGTTACTACTATCTTTTTCATGACTATCCTTTAAGGGCACCTCTAAAAACTCTAGCCGTCTTCAGCGATAGAGCCAAGTTCACAATCAAGGCGGCTCTTTGCAGCCCTAGCTAAGGCTAAGGCAAAAAGAGGCAACGCAGAGTGTGGGCTTGGCTCTATCGCCCTACGGGAGGGTTCAAAAAAGCGATATGCCGCAAAACTTTTTATCGCCTTAGCGTTGGCTAAGGCTCAAAAAAGATTTTGCGTCCTCTCATCTTTTTTGATTCCCTCTGAAGACGGCTAGAGTTTTTTAGAGGTGCCCGTAATGTTGTTTACAAACCTCTGCATACGCCCACGGCTGTCTGTCTCTTATAAGTCCCCAGTAGTGTCTCTGCTTTTGGTTTTCTTCGATATCAAAATCGGCAAAAAGTATCTCTTCTTTATCTCTTGAAGCTTCAGCGATTTTTGCACCCGTGTAGTCTGTGATAAACGATGAACCGTAAAAGTTCAGCGTACAAGTTTCGCCTCTCTCTTCGCCGATGCGGTTTGCAACGACAACGGGAACGGTGTTTGTTGCGGCATGACCCATCTGCACTCTTTGCCAATGCTCTTTTGAGTCAAGATGGATTTCAGGCTCGCTTCCGATTGCAGTCGGATAAAAAATAATCTCCGCACCCATAAGCGTCAAAGCTCTTGCCGTCTCACAAAACCACTGATCCCAACAGATGCCTACACCTATCTTTGCATAAGCAGTATCATAAATTTTAAAGCCCGTATTGCCCGGCTTGAAGTAGAACTTCTCCTCATACCCCGGACCATCGGGAATATGCGTTTTGCGGTAGTTGTCCATCACGCTTCCGTCCGCATCCGCAACAACAAGAGAGTTAAAATATCCCTCATCGCTCTTCTCAAAGTAGCTGATAAGAATAACCGCTTTAAGCTCTTTTGCAAGTGCGCTAAAATGCGATACAAGATGATTTCCCTCTAGCGGTGCTGCCCATTCAAAGTATTTTTTGTCCATATCTTTGCAAAAGTAGTGCCCCTCAAACAGTTCCGGCAAAAGGATAATCTGCGCACCGCCACGTGCCGCCTCTCGCACCATTGCTTCGGCTTTTGCTACATTTGCGCTCTTGTTTTGGCTCATCTGCATCTGAATCGCACTTACTTTTACCACATTTGCCCCTTTATGCTAATTTTGCCTTTTCAAGTTTTTTTCTCTCAACACGCATACGATCTTGAAACTGCTTGCTTCTGTCTTTTGCAAAAACCTGCATATCTTCTATCTCATCCATCTCATCGACTATCTCCACACCCAAAAGCGTCTCTATCGCATCTTCAAGCGTTACAACGCCCGAAGTCTGTCCGTAACTGTCAAAAACTATAAAAAGATGCGTTTTTTTCTTGACAAACATATCTATGAGGTTTGGAACAGGAAGGTTTTCAGAAACCATATGAACTTCATGAGAAATACTCTCTAAAGTGATTTTATCATTATCCTCGTTGCTCTCTTCAAGGATGCGCTGGTTAAAAACAACACCCACAACATCATCAAGCGTCTCTCCAAATATAGGGATGCGAGAGTGGATATACATCCTGTCGTCTTCTACCGCCTCTTCGATGGTTGTCGATGCGCTCAGCGCAAAAACAACGCTTCTTGGAGTCATAATATCTTTTGCTTTGATATTTTTGAGCTTTAAGAGATTTTCTATAAGATCACTCTCTTTTGTAAGAATAGTCCCCTCTTTTTCGCCCATAGCAACAACAGCCATAATCTCATCTCGCGAAAAACTGCTTTGATGTTTTTTGTTTTTCGATATCACATTGGTAATGAACGCCGACACCCAGTTAAAAGGAGTACTTATAACCACTACAACCGATATGATATGTGCAGAAGGAATAAGAAGCTGCTTCCAATAGAGTGCACCTATGGTTTTAGGAATGATTTCGGAGACATACAAAATCAGAAGCGTTACAACAAACGCTATGGCACTCTGCCACTCTTCACCAAAGAGGATTTGTGCCTGAGCACCAACCCCTGCCGCACCCATTGTATGTGCAAAAGTGTTCAAAGTCAAAATCGATGATATAGGTATGTCGATATCTGCTTTTAATTTTTTGAGCCTACTTACAATATCTTCACTGTGGTCTTTGGATAAACTCTCTATATAGGAGTTGGTACTGGAGAGTAGAACCGCTTCTAAAACAGAACATAAAAATGATATAGCAAGCGCTATAGCTAGGTAGGTAAACAGAAGTGTCATAGAACTGCGCCTATGAAAAAAGAGCTACACGACTCCGGGTCGCTTTTGGTCATTAGAAATTTCCTTTGGATTTTTTGGAGTAAGATTATAGCATAATTAAATTACCGCTTGGTTTCAAGCGGCAGCCTTTTTATGCTTGAGTGACGAATATAGCGATAGGGCTATAAATGCGATACCGATAAGTCCAGTAAATATCTCAGGGATATGAAACTTCATGCCAAATAGCATAATGAAAGCAAGAATACCGATAGCGTAGTGTGCGCCGTGTTCGAGGTAGATGTAGGAATCCAGCGTCTCTTTTTCGACAAGATAGATAGTCAAAGATCTCACAAACATCGCTCCGATACCAAGTCCTATCATGATGATAACGATATCTTTTGTTATAGCAAATGCACCGATAACACCGTCAAACGAGAAAGAAGCATCTAAAACTTCAAGGTACAAGAAGCCGCCGATACTCCCTTTTTTAACAACATCGGCGACAGGGGCATCATTCTCCTCTTTTTCTAAAATATACCCGATAATATCGACACCGACATAGATAACAATTCCCCAAAGTCCTGCCACAAGAACGGCAAGTTTATGCGCTTCATCCACAAAAGAGCTAAAAGAGAGCAGGACAACCAAAGAGATAAAGATAGAGATAGCTTCTATCTTGCCCAAAAGTCCCAGTTTTTCTTCAATAACCTCAAACCAGTGGATGCTTTTCTCATCATCAAGCATAAAGTTGAGAAAAACAAGGAGTAAAAACATCCCGCCAAAAGCGGAAATCTCTGCATGGTGGGCTATGAGTTTGTTTGAGTATTCGGATGGGTTGTCAAGTGCAAGATTCCAAACTTCCAAAAGAGACATATCGGCAGTTTGTCCGACGATAACAAGAGGGAATAAAAGTCTCATCCCAAAGACCGCTACCAAGATACCGACAGTCAAAAATAGCTTTTTCCAGTACTCATCCCATGTTTTTAGGATGGAGGCGTTTACAACCGCATTGTCAAAAGAGAGCGATACCTCCATGAGAGCCAAAATCACGGCAATCATAACAAGGTTAAGCGCATTTGCCAACCCTCCGAGTTTATAACCCCACCATGCGGCGATAAGAAGAGCAACAAAAGTAAAAAGAAAAGAGAATCTAAAATGCTTCAAACAGTCTCCTAAGACAAATAATTTTGCAATTCTACCTTGATTTAGTAATGCACTGCAAGCCAAATCGTCTCTTCATCGGGTTTTGTCCATGAAACACGATGTTTTTGATGTGCGGGGATGGTTATGTAGTCTCCCTCTTTCATCCTCACATCATCCCCGTCAAAAAAAGAGAGGAGCGCTTCGCCTTTAAGCACCATCACCCACTCATCTCTGTTTTGGTCGTACCATTCGTTTTTGGGTGTTGTGTGTCCATACGAGATGATGCGCTCTATCTTCATGCCGTGCGCAGCGACAATTTCCTCAAAAAGTTCATCGGGAAGCGGTGTCGGAATATTTTTGAAGATATTGTTCATACAAAACAGGCACTCACATAGCCCACAACTCTGCTTATATCGTCACTTGCGTCTGCACTTGTTCTATAATCAAGGATATGAGGACGCAAGCCAAGTTTTTTAGCGCTTAGAAGCATCGCTTCCACTCCTATGTGTCCGCACGCTTCGCAACCTTTTTGAAGCAAACCGGCATCCACATTTTGTATTGCTTCGACACAGACGGCATCTAGTTTCTTTGCCTCTTGAAGTGTGTAAAAATGGCTTAAATCTGTACTTATGACAACGCCGACATCTTCTTTGCTTAAGAGAAAATCGATAATTTCAGAGAGTGCGTGCGGCTCTATATGAGAGTAAACAAGTTCGACGATTGAGGCATCTTCCATATAATATTTTATAAAAGGGAACTGCACCTCCGTGCTGTGTTCTGCATGCGCTTGAAGATAGCAGAGAAGAGAAAACTTCTCTTTAAGGCTCTGTGCAAGCTTTGTTGCTGCGGATATGGGAGCAAACGGAGTGTCGTAAGAACTAAAATCACATAGACTAATCCCATCATAAGCAACTCTATGCGAAGGACCAATGACAACAAAAGTTTTAATACCGCTTTTTTGCAAAACTCTGTAGGCGATATTTGCGGTATAGCCTGAATAGATATACCCCGCATGCGGCACAATCACCGCCCTGCTTTTGACATCCGGCAAAACAGCCGCTTCATCATATACTGCACTAAAATGTTCAAAATATCGCTCCAACTCTACCGCTCTTGATGGATAGAATGAACCGCTTACACTCGTCTCTCGTCTCATAGGTTTCTCCCTTACAGTGCTTCAATAGCATCAAAACTATCTTCTATCGCCTCTACACGGTATCTGTAGATAGAGGGATGCTCTTCAAAAATGAGAGGACTTAAACCCGCTTTCATGCTGAGATGCTCCAAAAACTCTTTTGGCGATTTCAGTTCTTCCCATACCTGAGGCAAAAATGTTCCCTGATGCCCTTTGTGACTTAAGATAAGCCCATCAATGTCCGGTACAACCTTTTGGAGCAAATCATCAAAATCATCATACTCCAAAAGCTCGGGTTCGCTTAAAACAGAGACTTCAACAGAGATATTTGACAACTCCCTCTCATGCAGAGGATGAAATCTAGGGTCTTGAAACGCCGCTGAGCGTGCGTTAGAGACAACATCATCCAGCAGTGTTCTGTGCGCCATAAGAGAACCGATGCAGCCCCGCAAATGGTCGTCATACTTTAGCGTCACAAATGCAGCGCCTTGCTTCTCTAAAAACGGGTAAGCTTTATAAAGAGCCTCTTTGTCTATCTTATAAAACGTATGAAACCTCTCAAGTATCGCAGTTTTTGCGATTTGCAGCAAAACTGGGTCAAGCATCTTCTCTCCTTTAGCGCACTATCTCTTTTAGTGCATCTTCAAATTTTTCATACTCAAAAACAAATCCGTGTTCAGCAAGCTTGGACGGATAGACCTCTTTTGAGTCAAGTACAACCGTAGCACCCTCTCCAAAAATAAGCTTAATTGCAAAAGCCGGAACTCTAAGAAAAGCAGGACGGTGTAAAACTTTACCTAAGATTTTAGTCTGCTCACTGTTTGAAAGCGGATATGGGGCTGTAAAATTGACAGCTCCGCTTATATCAGGCGTTTTTATTATAAACAAAACGGCTCTTAGCAAATCCTCAATATGTATCCACGACACCATCTGTTTTCCGCTTCCAAGCTCTCCTCCCACTCCCATTTTAAAAGGCGGGAGTATCTTATCCATCGCACCGCCCTCTTTTGCCAAGATAACGCCAAAGCGCATCGTAACCGTTCTTACTCCAAACTCTTCGGCTTTTCTTGCCTCGGCTTCCCAGTCCATGCAAAGCTTGGATAAAAAATCATTTGCAACATTCTCAGAGCTCTCACTATGTGCATGAACAGAGTCATAAATTCCAACGGCAGAGGCACTTAAAAAAAGTTTGGGTTTCTCTTTGCAAATCATTACCGCATCTACTAATTTTTTTGTTGTATCGATGCGGCTGCCGTATAGCTTCTTTTTGTAGCTGTCACTCCACGGTGCGAGTATCGTAGTCCCGCTGAGATTTATCAAAATATCGCACTTTTCAATCTGTTTTGCAACATCAAAAGCAGATGTATCTTCACGTATTTTTATACCGATAACTTCATTATGTTGCGAAGCAAACAGTTTCTCTAGTTTTGAACCTACCAAACCGCTCTTCCCGCAAATAGCAATTTTAAGTCTGTTTCCGGATGCCATATCATACTCCTCAAAGATGTTTAGCAAGATTATAAATCCGGCATCATAAAATAAGACTTAGGTTTGAATTGCAAACTAACGCTCATTTTTTATTTTTTGAATAACACCCAAAAATTTGATAGTTTCCAATCTTTGGTCTTGTGCCTTAAGAGAGGATTCATTCACCCATTTTACAATTTTCAAATCACGTCTTTTTGTGATAGGGAGAATTTTCCAGCTAAGGTTGTCTAGTATCAAAATTTCTCCGGATTGATTTTTGACCCCCAGTACGGCATGCAACTCTTGCAAGTTATCTACTTTGACGATAATAATCATCATTTGTGAAGCATCAAATCCAAGCTCTTTGAGAGCAAAATATTTTGCGATAACAAAATCTTCGCAATCCCCTTTTCCTCGTATGATAAACTCTTTAGGAGTACTCCAGTAATCTTCTTCACCCCAGTTAAGAGAATCAAGTTCATTTACGATTTGGTTAAAATAGCCATTGATTTCCTCAAGCTGTACCTGCTTGGACAAGAGTGCTGTTTTTTCCATAAAACGGCGATAATCGCTCCAGCGTTTTTCGGCGATGCTCTCTTCTTGCGCCGATACAAGCGTCAAAAAGAGAAAAATCCATACGACTAAAAATCTCATGCCATTCCCGCGTTTTGATCGATTTCGATTTGAACGATTGTATCTTGAGCGCTGTTATCGACATACAACTCCTGTGTCTCTTGTTCTGCTCCTGTTGTCATTTCTGTCATGGTCACCTCTACCTCAATATCGGCAAGCAATGTCGTCTCTTGGGCAAAAACGGTTGTTGCCGCTTCTGAATCAAGCGTAAAGATGGAACTAAGCGGCACATTCTCCAAATCAGAACTTTGAGCATCCGGTTCGTTGCTTTGTGCTTCGATTACCATCTCTGCCAAACCATCAAGACGAACAGATTCACTTGATTCTTCTGTTTCTGTCTGAGTTTGATTAGCAACCGGCGTGATAGGCAAATCGTCTGATGTGTATGTTTCATTATTTGCAAATTTAAAACTTTCCACATTCAAAACAGTATCGGTTGCATCTCTGCCCTCAACCGTATCTGCGACGGTAAAGCTGCCGTTGTCGTTTCTCGTGATGGTATATTCGCCGGATGCTCCGCTAAACACCGCCGTATCATCTTCGTTTCCGCCGTCAATAGTATCGTTACCTGCACCTCCGACTATATAATCATCACCGCTTCCTGCATCAATCGTATCATTTCCGCTTCCGCCGAATATAGTGTCGTTAGCATCGGTTCCTCTTATAACTTGCGCTGTAGTATCATTACCGTCAATTATGACGCTGACACCGCTTGAAGCTTGAGAGACATTGCCGGAAACATCGGTAGCAGTAGCCGTGATGTTAAATGTTTTTGCATCCGCATCGCTTGCGACGGCAAATACGCCGTTTGTATCGGCAAAAGACCATTTGCCGCTTGCATCGGCACTTACCGTCGCTACGGCTTGGGTATCGTTGAAAACCGTCACGATACTGTTTGCCTCTGCCGTTCCGCCGATGGTCAATACACCGTTTATATTTGCTATATCACCGATAGTTGGGGTAGCGGTTGCGGTGTCTATAGTCACGGTTTGTGTCGTAGTAGATTTATTGCCGGCTATATCGGTTGCCACAATGGTTAAGGTATGATTTACACCATCCTCGCTGCCTATTAATTCAGAAACAGTAATCGAATATTTACCGTCTTTATCCGCAAAACCACTGCCCACGACTACGGCTTGAGTGTTAACAACCTCTGTAATCTCAACTTTGGCTCCTGCTTCGGCAGTGCCTATGATAGTTGGGGTTGTGTCATTAGTGATGTTGTCACCGACTGCTCCGCTGTCACTCTCTGCAAACACGGAGTAGGTAGGTGTAGATGTCAAACCATCGTCTGTAACTGCGTATGTACCGTCCATAAATTTGAAATTTTCTACATTTTTTACGGTATCCGTACCATCAGCACCCACTACCGTAAATGTTTGTGTGGCTTTATCGTAAGAAATAGTATAGTCGCTTCTGTTGCCGCTAAAGAGTGCCGTATCATTTCCGCTTCCGCCGTTGATTGTATCGTTACCCGCACCGCCGTTAATCGTATCGTTGCCCGAATACCCGTTTATAGTATCGCCACCGGATGTTCCGTCTAATGTTTCATTGTTGGCACCTGAGAATATTGAAATAGTTTGCTCTTCCGTAACGGCTTGGCTTGCGTTGCTTGATTCTGTTGTTATAACTTTTACTTTAACATCAAAGTCTGCCGTAGCCTTCGGTGTAATCGTCAATCCCTCAAGCTGATTGCCTAGCAGCGTCCATGTGCCATCACCATTGTTAACTCCCGCACTTAACGTCCCTTTGCCGCCTGTGTCTATGACTATTTTCATATTTTCGCTGCCGTCTGTATCTACAAGTGCCGCCGATATTTTGAGCGGTATAGCAACACCGGCATCGCCCCTTGTGCTATCTGCTGTGTTTTGGCTTGTGTTGAGTGCGGCTTCATCGGCTGTTGCTATTATCTTGACATCAAGAGTATCTGTATATGCTTGCGTGGAAGTATCGCCGTTTGAATCTATGGTTTTAACTTCTACACCTATGGCAAAATCACCGCTCGCATGTGCCGGAGCCGTAAATTTCAAACTCAACAAATCAGTCGGCTGCAATCTTGGCGTATCTATGACCCAAGTACCGACTTGCTCTCCTGCATGTCCCATGTTAAACGCTCCGCCTTCAGGAACATTTTTCAAAACAACACTTATAGATTCGCTGCCGTCGGTATCGCTAAGCCCTACATTAATCGGCGTAGAGACTGCCGCACCGTCACTTGTGCCTGTCTCTGTCACGGTGGCATCAAGAGCTGAAACGGTTGCTTCACTTGCTACGGGGTCAACAACTACGCTAAATGAGTGGGCCTCGCTTTGGCTAATCTGGGCGGTTGCCAAGTCATAGTTATAAGCTTTGACGCTTAACTCTATGTTTCCGCTCCATCCCTCATCAGGCTGTATATGAGCATTTTGCGCCTGCGTTTTTGTAAGCACCCAAGTTGTAGTTTCATCTGCATTTACCTCTCTTATGGCACCGCATAACGCTCCGTTTGCATCCACAAGTGTCGCACCGAGCGGCACCCCGCTGATAACAACGGATGCTATCTCGCTTCCGTCGCTATCTTCTTGCATGACATTAAGTCCCAGAGAAACTTTTTGGTTTTCGGCCATATGAGCATCTTGCGGCGTAAGTGAAATATTTATATCGTCCGCCTGTGATGCAAGCGACACTTTAAACTCTTGGTTTGTGACTGTTTTTTGTACGCTGCCGTCACTCCACACATAACTGGCTTTAAATGCAAACTCACCGTGAACATTTGCAGGCGGAAGTGCTTGAAGAGATGAGAGTTTGGCACTATCGACACTATATACACCCTCATTTTGGCTTATCTCGCTTCCATCGGAATATCTAAGCGTCCAACCTTCTGAAGGAGTGATATCTATATTGCCCGCCACTTTCTCGCTTCCGTCTGTGTCTGAGGAGTGTATGTTTAGATTTAGATTTATAACTTCGCCTTCGTCGGTCTCCGTTGATGAGATACCCTCTATCACAGAATCATCAACCTTGGAATCAATAGTTATACTCCAAGGCGAAGGCGAGACATTTACAACACCGCCGCTTGAATTGTCCGTATCCAGTATGGTTAGATTTTGTACGGTTACGTCTCCGCTATAGTCATCGTTTGGAACTATTTTTATGCTTGAGATGTCGGTAGTTACATATTTTCCATCAGGCAGTCTGTATGCGTTTGATGAAACCATTGTTCCGTTTGTAACGCTTGAGGCATCAAAAATAACTGCGTAAGAGTGTCCCTCTTGTGCGCCTGATATGTTTAGAGCAAATCCGTTGCCGTCTTCAGATACACTTCCTACACCCACCTGCAATGACAAGTCCAAACCATCCGCTATGGTGGAAGTGCCGCTGCCCGTTCCATCGGCGATAGGAGTACCGTTTTGGTTATAGTTTATGGCAAATGTATCTATATCGCCTACTTTATAGTCTCCGTCATTTTCTATCGTCACGGCTCTTGCTTGAAGATTTAGGCTGCCGTCTCCGTTTAATGAAGTGATATTTATCTTAGCATCCCCAAAATCAGCCTCTTTCACCAACCATATACCGTTACCTACGCTTATACCGCCTTGTACAACCCAAGATGTGTTGTTTGTAACAGTGGAATCATTTTCGATTATATAGTAACGAGACTCGCTGGTATCGTTATCAAGCATAGTGCCTTGAGTGATAACAGACGAGAGTGGTGCAGAAACAACATCAACGACTACTGTTTCAGAGACGGTAGTCGTTTCAAGAATCGTTGTTGTTGGCAAACTAGATGTATCACTCATTTCACTGGTAGTGGTTTCACCGGTTTTGAGTGCGTCATTGGTACCGCTTGCAACTAAGTTGCTATTTGCATCCAAATCATAAGTTGAACCATCTGCGAAAATTACTTTTTCAAAATCATGCACATACCCTTTGAGGCTGTTCCAGTTGTTTTTGACATTGACATCACCAAATTTAATTGTGTCATAGCCTGTTCCGCCATAGATATGTCCTGTTATGGCTTGTCCGGTTTGTGCATAGTCATTGCCGCTTCCCATGTAAATCGTTCCGCTAAAATGTTCACCTGAGATGAAGGTATCGTTGCCGTCGCCGGCGTCAACCATACCTTTGTTCATTTGACGGGTTTGAATATGGTCATCGCCTGCGCCGCCGTAGATTTTCGCCGTTGAATCAAAATGCTCGTTACCATAAATATGGTCGTTTCCTTCACCTAAATCTACCGTTCCTTTGGTTAGTTGTCTTGCATACACTTGGTCGTCACCTGCACCCAAAGTATTGTTGCCGGAAGAGTGTTCACCAAAGTACATTTTATCATCACCTGCTCCCAGTGTTACATCAGCAGAGCTTTTTTGGGTTTGATTGTATTTGACATAATCTGCATTATCGGTACCGGTGAAGTCTGAACCATCATGAGTGTTAAATGTTTTGGTAGCCGTAAAGCCGGTTGCCTGCGTTGCACCATTGGTATCAGCTTCAACAAAAGCCGTTGTAGTAGTTTGATAATATTTGCCGGTTGCCGAATCGTACGACACACCTGATGGGAGATTACTGTTGTCGATAACTTCAGTCGTTGTGGTTGTGGTCGTTGTTGTGGTAACGGTATAACCGCCGCTACTACCGACTACAAACGAGATATTGTCAAACTCTCCATTGGCATAAGTTCCACCCGTTAAAACTTGTGACATTACTATTGTCGCAGTAGTTGCACCGTCTGGAATGGTGCCGCTGAGAGTATCGATTGCATTAAAGCCTATATCTGCCGTCATGGCTCCGGTTGAAAATTCACCTAAAACATTTCCGTTTGCATCTTTAAATACAACTTTTAACTCACCCGTATCGTTATCGTTGTTGTATCCTGCAAAATCGGCATTGAGCTTAAACTCATTGCCCTCTACATTTGAAATATCAATATCTTGGTGAGCTACCGTAGTTCCTCTGCCTAAGAATATATTGCCGGTTCTATCTCCATCCGCATCTTCATAGGTTTTTCTCGTCGTAATAACTAAATCCCCACTATCGGTTATCCAGTATTTTTCGCCTGATTCAGCATCTCCATTTATTACAAGATTGTTAGACCACTTAGCTGAACCGCTTGTTATACTCACATCATTAGCCTCAAACCCGCTTACACCGTCAGCCACACCTTTCATATCTACACTGATACTTGTAGTAATCTCTTTTGTAGTAACTTCTGCATTCCCATCCAAATTTGTAGTTTCACTATCGACAATCACTCTTTTAAATATTATACCGCCAAAATCTACATTTGAATTTTCAGGGGCTTTTATCATTATTGCGTTAGCTTGTGCATTGCTTAGAGTTATTTCGCTTCCGCTGCTTGTATATGATGTCGCTCCGCCGTCAAAACTGTAGCTTATGCCATTTGGTATAGTTAGCTTGACACTTCCCTCTTGAATACTTTCGCTTGTCTCTGCCCCGCCCATAGGAAGATTTAGATTTGTCCATGTGTCTTCCGTACTCGTGATGCTTTGTGAAGTAGCATAATCCTCAACTATACCTGCAACATTTACATTAAAAGGAATATTTACAATTTCTGTATCGCCGCTGTTTTCCAGTGAAATTGCTTTAAAGTTTAGCGATATCTCGCCGCTAAAATTTTGGCTCGGCAATATTTGCAGTTTATATGAACCCTCGCTTATATTTTGCATAAGCGTTTCATCCAGTTTCCAGTCAGTAGCGGAGTCTGATAATTTTGAGAGGCTCATACCGCTCATATCATTCACAACATTGCCGTCACTATCCAGCAAACGGATTTGAGCGCTTGTAGGAATGCTTTCTATAACTCCGTACAGATGTTCACTGCCGTCTGCATCGTTAAGATTTGCTTTTAAGTCAAGGGTTATCCAGCTGTCCTCATCCCCAGATGCGCTTGCACTCGCCACTACCGTATCCGCCGTTGCATTTACGACTACTTTTAGTGTTTGTGAAGCAGTCGCCGTATCTAAGTTGCTTGACTCTGTTGAAGTTGCACTTATATTTAGGTCAAAATCGGCATCACTATTTAAAGGCGGTTGGATATATAGATTGTTTAGCTCGGAGCCGCCGACCACACACTTGCCGCCGACCACGTTTAGCTCTGTATTGCCGTTAAATAGTTTTGCTCCATCGGGGATACCCTCAATAGTAATACTCAAAGTCTCGCTGCCGTCAACATCCGTAAGGGAAGATTTTATATCAAGTTCTATTTTTGTATCTTCATCTCCCGAAGCTGTTTTTACGCTCAATACAGGAGTATCCGCATCTGCTTCTACACTTACGCTCAAATCTTTACTAATGTTCTTGGCAACCGCATTTTCAGAACCCTCTTTATCATTAACGGTGGCGCTTAGTTTAAATGCAAGGCTTCCGCTAAAATTGTAAGGCGGTTTGAACTCTACGGAACTTATCGAATCGGTAGGAACACTTACGCTTTGTGTGGTTGAAGTTATGACCACGTCCACCGAAGCATATTTTATGTGGCTGCCGACAGGCAAAGAGGTAATCTTATAATTACTTATAGATTCGCTGCCATCGCCCATAACTGTTCCAAGATTTAGGCTAAAGTATCTGTCCTCGGTTCCGCTTACATTTTCATTTGTGATGGTAGAGTCAGTTGCGTCCGGCGTTACGGTAATAGTCATGTTTTTGGTATCGATTTTTGTTTCACCGCCTGCTGCAACATCACCGGAGAGTTCTTTTGTTGTTGTTTCTACCGTAAGTGTAAAGTCCGCACTTGAGTTGGAAGCAGGGAGTATTTTCAAACCTTTTACGAAGTTTTGGAAATCAGCGGCACTCATACTGTTTGTCAATGTATATGTGGTAGAGCCTGTTTCAGATGTGAAAAGTGTCACTCCGTTTGCATCTTGTATAGAAGCGCCAACCGGTATAGACTTTATGGAGATAGCATCATATACTTCACTGCTATCACCATCTTTTAGTGATATACCTATATTTAGTGTTTTTGCCGTATCTTCAACCGTAGAGATTCCGCTAACGCTTATATTTGTTCCGTCCGCTACTGCTTTTACATTCAAATCTATTGTAAAATTTGCGGACTCTACCGTATTTCCGCTTCCGTCTTGAGAAGATGCTTTTACTGTTATATCACTTAAATCAACATCTGAATTGCTGTATGGTTTTAGCTGTATAGTAGGGTAAGATGCCGCTGCCGCCGAGCTTGGAATATTTATGGAAACTAAACCGCTAGCATTAGCCGCTTGAGCCACACCATTTACCAAAACGACACTATTACCAAGATTTCCAAGTGTGATGGTATGTGTTTCGCTTCCGTCAAAATCCCCAAATGTCACATTATTTTTTATTGTATCGGTAATATTTACAGTTACATCTTCATTTGTAGATACCCTTAAATCGGTAGCATTAATACTAACCGCATCTGTAACCGGAGTAATATTGAAACTAGCTGTTGCAGAAGAAGTTCCGCCTTTGCCATCCGAAACGGTATATGTAAAACTAGCTGCCCCGCTATAATTTGCAGTAGGTGTAAATGTTATAGTACCGTCATTGTTTAGTACAACTGTTCCGTTTGTGGCACTTTGAACACTCTGTATAGACAGTAAATCATGGTTTGTGTCCACATCCGTATCATTTGCAAGCAAATCGCCAACATTGATAACTACGGCATTGTCTTCTAGGTGTACGCCCTCTATAGTGTCTGCTTTGGCTATCGGAGCATCGTTTGTACCGGTTATGGTTATAGTTAGCGTTGCACTGTTTGTTATATTTCCTGCATCATCTTTGGCTGTATATGTAAATGTATCGGTTGTACTCTCGCCGGCTGCTAAGAACTGGGTTTTTACGGTATCTACGGCATATGTGTATGAACCGTTTTGATTTACGACCAGATTTCCATACTGCCCGACACCCGTTGTTAGCGTATTTAAAGTATGGACGTCGTTTGTAAAGCTTCCCTGCGTACCGTCATTTGCAAAAAGGCTACCCGTTATGGCAGTTCCGTCCTCGCCGATTGTATTTGTATCATTGAGTGCATTTGTTGTTGTATCTGTTTTAAATAGCAGATTTTGGGTGTTTGTATTTCCGGCTGTATCAGTAATAGTCGCTGCTATATTATGAGTTCCATCGCTAAGCACACTAGAAGTAAAGCTCCATTGTCCATTTGTTACGGTTGCCAATCCTTTTGACACCCCATCAACAAATATCTCTACTTGAGCCGTATCTGCCGGAGCTATGCCGGTAAATGTCGGGGTTGTATCATTTGTTAGATTATCGGTAGAGCTGATACCGCTGTCGCTTGCTGCTATAAGGTCAACATTTGTAGATACAGTCGTGTCAACCGTTATCGATTGGGTAGCTGTTGCAGAGTTGCCTGCCGTATCGGTTGCAGTTACCGTTAGGTTATGGGTACCGTTGCCTAGTACCGTTGTTGTAATGGAGTAAGTACCATCAGCCGCCACAACTCCGCTTCCCACCACGGTATTGCCGTCTTTGATAGTTACCACAGAACCGGCTTCGCCAACTCCATTGATAGTAGGTGTAGTATCGTTGGTGATATTATCGCTGTTTGATTTTCCTGAGTCGCTTGCGGCGTCTAGGTCTGCCGTAATAGCCGTCAGTGTATCCACAATTATCGTTTGTTCCGTAAATGCTATATTTCCTGCTGCGTCTGTAGCCGTAACGGTAAGTTTTTGCGTACCCTCAGCCAATGCCGAGGTTGTGATAGAGTAGTTGCCGCTGCTATCAGCCGTGCCGGTTCCTACAATATTTCCGTTTGCATCTTTTATGGTTACCGTCGCTCCGTTTTCCGTAGTACCCGTGATTGTCGGCGTGTTGTCTTTTGTGATATTGTCAGAGTTAGATAAGCCGGTGTCGCTTGCAGCTGTTATGTCTGCCGTTGGTGCCAGAGTGTAGCCATCAGGCGTAATATTAAGAGTTACCGTAGCCGTATCCGTTCCGCCTTGACCGTCACTTATGGTATAAGCAAATGTCACAGCTCCGTTATAGTTTGCTTCCGGAGCAAATACTACATTGCCATCTACTAGAGACACCGTACCGTGAGTAGCATCTTGCACGCTTGTGATTGTTAATGTATCTCCATCTACATCCGTATCGTTGGCTAGGAGTTTTGATTTGGCAATAGTTATTGATGTGTCTTCTAATCCAACGATATTTACACCCGCTCCGGCATCATCTACAGCTACCGGTGCGTCATTTGTGCCATTTACAGATAGCGTCAGCGTACTTGTAGAAATTCCGCCCTCACCGTCAGAAACCGTGTAGCTAAATGTTTCGCTTACGCTCTCGCCGACACCTAACGCTTGGATAGCAGGGTTTGCATTGTTTGGCGTATATGTATAGCTTCCATCGCTATTTAGAGTAAGTGTTCCATATTGACCGTCATAAGTACCCGCATTTGCTACACTTAACACTTGTCCGTCGTTTGCAAGCTGCCCGTATTTGCCGGTAGAGTTGTTGGCGTCGGAATCATTTGCAAGTACATTACCGGTTACCGAAATGGCATCTTCTGCTACACTATTTGTATCGGCTATAGTATCTGCCTCATGATTGATAAATATCTTTTGGCTTATCCAGTCAGTTATATTTCCTGCACTATCGGCCATTTTTACATCTACATGGAATTGGTCAAAACCATACTGCCAGTCAGACTGAGCATATTCAAAATCTCCGGGAGTGAATATCCAGTCGCCGTTTTGCTTAACGGTAATCGTCCCTTGGTCTGTAATGCGTGAGTACTCTCCGTTTGCATCAAAAATATTTGCACCTTCTACCGAGTTTCCGGCGGTATAGTTAGTTTCAAACTGCTGCGACCATCTAATGCCTACAATATCGGCACTGCCATCAACATGTGAGCCATTTTCATATGTGGTTGTAACTCCGTTTTTAGTCACACTGATATGGCCGGTAAAGAAGTTGCCCGTAGCAATGTCGCTACTATCTCCTCTGCCATAAGGTGTTGCATGGTCATTGTCTTGCACTGTCAATATATCGCCTTGGATAAACGTATTTGCAACCAAATCCACGCTATGGACCGAATCAACGGTTGAAGTGACACTGTTGCCGGCCGTATCTGTTGAAACTACGCTTACGGTAAAGTTCGTATCATTCGCAAGGTCGTCTCCGGCTACACTAAAGCTAAATGTTCCGTCAGCTCCTATGGTTGTTGTATATGCCGTACCATTAATTTCTGTCGATACGCTGTCTCCTGCTTTAATATCTCCGCCGATTGCGCTTCCGCTTACAGTGATTGTTGAATTGGACTCAGCGGCATTGATAACACCATCAGCTGTAATCGGGTTAACACTAACCGTTCCTGCGGTAGCAGATATGTCTGCATCAAGAGCAGTTGCGCTTGCAGTTGATGAGCTGTTTCCTGCCACATCAGATAGTATTGCAGTTACGCCTGCGTTTGGAGCCACATCTACAGATACACCATTTGCGATGTCACTGGCTGTAAGTGTTACGGAAGTTGAAGTTCCGTTTACAGTGTAAGTTAGTGTATCGCCAACGCTTGAACCGACTACGCTTATTGTAGCTTTTACGGTTCCATCGTTTCCAAGCTCAGCTTTATTATAAATTCCGTCACTGTTTGCATCAGCAGCTTCAAGTGTGATTGTTGGGGTAGCTATCTTAGTATCTATAGTTAGTGTTTGTGTAGCAGTTGCGACATTTCCGGCTATGTCGGCAGCTGTTATCGTGAGAGTTTGAGTACCGTCTGGGAGAGCTGAGGTTGTGATGGAGTATGTTCCGTCTGCCCCGACGATAGCCGTGCCTACTTGGTTGCCGCCTGCGTCCGTGATAACAACGCTTGAACCTGCTTCTCCGCTTCCCGTGATGGTTGGGGTGTTGTCTTTGGTGATGTTATCGGTTGTTGTTCCGGCTGTTCCTGCTCCTGCCGAATCGGATACATCTGCCAAATCGACTGTTACGTTTGTTGTTGTGTCAACGCTTAGTGTTTGGGTTGTGGTTGCGGAGTTGCCTGCTTTATCAACAGCTGTGATGGCGGCTGTATAGTTTCCATCGGCAAGAGCGGATGCGGTTACGCTCCAACTCCCGTTATCTGCTACTGTGGTTGTCAGTGTCTGTCCGCCTATTAAAACCGTTATGGCAGAGCCTGCTTCTCCTACTCCCTCAATCGTTGGGGTGTTGTCGTTTGTTAGGTTATCGGTTGTTGTTCCGGCTGTTCCTGCTCCTGCCGAATCTGACGTGTCTGAGAGGTTGGCTGTTACGGTTGTTGTTGTGTCAACTGCATGAGTTGAATCGCCGATTGAAGTAACAGTATTGCCGACTGCGTCAAAGCTTACTACGCTTACCGTAAAATCCGTATCAGCTACAAGATCGGCTCCTGCCACATTCGCAAATGTGAATGTTCCGTCATTCTTTAGGGTCGTAGTGTAAGCAGTGCCGTTGATTGAGGTTGTAACCACATCGCCTGCTTTGATATCTCCGCCAAGGGCAGTTCCTGTTACATTTACGCTTGAGTCGGCTTCGGTGGCGTTAATTATGTCATCAGCCGTAATTGGATCTACAACCACTGCTCCTGCCTCTGCACTCAAATCGACCGTAATATCCCTTGAAGCTTCAGAAGTTACGCTGTTTCCTGCATTGTCTGCCGAAGCTACCGATACCGACACGGAGTTGTCTGCAACCAAATCAGATGTTGCAACTTCAACCAAAAACGCTCCGTCTGCTTGAACTGTGGTTGTATAGCTGGTTCCATTTACTACAACCATTACAATGTCGCCCTCAGATATATCCCCGCCTATCGCCGTTCCGCTAATTGTGATTGTTTGTGCTCCTGATTCAGCTGCGCTTATGATATCATCTCCGGCAATTGCGGAGATTGTCACGGTTCCTGCCTCTGCAATTGTATCTACCATGATATCTTCTGTTGTGACCCCGGACAACTCATCAGGCGTTATACTCGCTTCATGAGGCGCGATTTGAGCCCAGACATCTGTCTCTTCCCCAGTGCGATCTACCGTTGAACCAAGAGAGTATTTATCCAAGGAGACAGATGCAGTCGGTGTGTCATCATAATTTTCAAGGTAAAAAAGATTTTGATCCAATCCCGCAAAAAAATCATCTACATCAATTTGCGTATGTATCGCATCAACAACATCTTTAGAACCTACGCTTTCACCCAATCTGGCAATTTGATTGCCGGCAAGTTCGAGGATATCGCCGTTTGCAAGTGCGAGTTCAAGCTCTATACCGCTGTTTCCGACAATGATATCGTCTTCAAAAACATTGCTTCCCACTGCAAGTATCTTGATGGTTCCATCTGCCGATTTTACAAGATATTCACCTGTTATTTTTGTTACTGTCCCCATTAGCTTTGACATAAAAGACCCCTTATCTTAAAGTAAAAAATTATAATAAAAAGGAGACTAAAAAGATATTGTCCAATCGGACAAAATAGAGGTGACCCAGAAGGAATATTAAAGCTGGCTAAGAAGAAGCAGGCGTAACTCTTTTAGCTCAAAAACCACATGATAGTAAAGAAGATACTTGCTTTTGAGTGCCCTGCTTTGCAACAAGGGATCTACTATATAAAGCATCCTGTCAACAAGAGAAAGGATAATCACATAATCAATAACTGCGCTGTTGTATTGGGTATAACGGTATAAAGCCACTAGAAATATATAGATTATATAGAAATTTTCGACTATACTATCAAGTATCTTGTCCGCATCATACTCAATTCTTTTTTCCAGTAAATTTTGTATATTTTCAAGCCTAGCTGCCAGAGCATTATATTTGTCAATCTCCGCAGCAAATCTCATTCTTCCTAAGTTCTTATTACGAAGATAATTACATTCGGAATTTATCATCTTTAGCGCTTCTATGCAGTTTTGTTTAAGATTTATCATTGAAATTATATTTTTTTCATTTACAGCAAAAAAATCATCCCTATTTTTTGAAACAGGGTTGATATATCTGGACAAAAACCGCTCTACCTGTTCAAACAGCTCTTTTTTGTTCAAATTGTTTACGTCTATAGAACATAGTGTTTTTAAAATAAAAGCGACATGCTTTTCGTCCGCATCGCTGATTTCCTCTTTGCATGTAGTAACGATATCATCAAAGCTGCGAATCATCAAAAGCGTAACATTGCTCTGTAGTTTTACTTCCATGTCATATGTTTCGGACAAATATTTCTGTGCGGTTTGAATAAGGTCGTTTAATTTACCGTTGAATGTATTATGCATTCTCTCTCCCTTTCACCCATAAAACAAGACCCACACGGTCATGCACCCCGAGCTTTTGATAACATGCCAAAATATGTGCTTTTACCGTACGCTCTGTTATTTCTAACTGCTTAGCTATCTCCAAATTAGACAAACCGCATGAAACATAATGCGCCACCTGCATTTCTCTGGCACTTAGAGGATCTTCTTCATCAAGAGAGTTTTGGGCTGTTTTTTTCAGGCTTATATTTGCAATGATTTCTTGCACAACCCCTGGATCTATCCATACACCTCCGCCAAGCACTGTTTTGATTGCATGTTCAAGATTTAACTGATTTGTAAAACTATTCAGATACCCCTTCATGCCGCTTTTTAAAACCTGAACCCCTTGATTAAAACGGGGCAACGCACTCATACCCATAAAGGTAGAATGCGGATACTCCTGAACAAAAAATGCTAACTCGCCATAGTTCATATCTGCTGAATCCAAATCAATAATAAAAAAATTATTACTGCCATCCTCTGTTTTGTTTGCGTCAAATTGACTTACTTTATAGCCCAGCGGCAATAGTTTAGAGGTCAGCTGTTTCTCAAATGTTTTTGAACTGCTAATAACATTTATATGTATCATCTATTTTTCCGTCAATGCATTTTGTTTGGCTTTGATGATTGGTTTTAGCAAATATTGCAGTATGGTTTTTCTTCCCGTAATGATATCGACCGCCGCCGTCATACCGGGAATAATATCAACATTTGAGAGTCGCTGGTTTATATCGTCATGTTGATTTATCCTAACCTTTACGATGTAATAACTCTCTTGTTTTTGCTGGTCCACAATGGTATCTGAGCTAATCTGATATACCTCTCCGGTCATGCCGCCATAAATCGAAAAATCGTATGCGCTAAACTTAACAATCGCCTTTTGCCCTTGATGAATAAATGCGATATCCGAAGGTTTGATCTTTGTTTCAACAAGCAAACTTGCATCGCTTGGAACAATTTCCAAAATATCCATACCGGGGCGTATAACCCCTCCGACAGTATTGACAAAAAGCTGCTTCACGATACCGTTAACAGGGGCTTCAAGTTTTGTCCTGGTCACCTGATCTTGAAGCGGGAGCGCTCCTGCTTTTAAACGCTCAATCTCCGCAACCGCCTCGCTAAACTCCTGCTTTGCTTTTGTTTGGTAGTCAATCTTCTCTTGCTGCATTTTGCCTTTAAGCTCGTTGATTGCAAAGCGAGTTCTTGGGATGGAATTTTTCACATCGTCAATTTGGCGTTCAATCTCATTTCTTTCACGTTGAAGCTTCAAAAAATCAACCTTTGCCTCAACTCCCCGTCCTAAAAGCTCTTTGGAAATTTGCTCTTCTTTCAAAATCAAATTTTTATTTTCTTCCAACAACTCCATTTTTGATTTTGCACTGTCATACTCATTTATTTTTTGGTTGAGCTGCTCATTTAAAATTTTTATTTTGTTAACCAGCTGTGTTTTGTTGCTCAAAAAAATAGACAGTTCATGCGCAAAAAATTCAGAAACTTCCTCTTTTTTGGATGCATCTACAACAAAATCCTGCGCATTGGATTCGGCTTCAAGGCGATATAATTTTGCCTTTAGCGATTTGTATTGCAGATGATTCTCCTTAAAATCACTCACCGCCTTGATATCGCTCAGCTGAAGCAGTATATCTCCTTTTTTGACGCTGTCTCCCTCACGGACCATCAGCTCTTTAACGATTCCGCCTTCAAGATTTTGAACTACCTGAAGATGCATGGACGGGATAACTTTGCCCTCTCCTTTTGTAATTTCGTCAATCTCTGCCAAATGCATCCAAACGATTGTTCCAAGCACTAAGGCGCTAATCGACCAAACGAAGATACGAGATCCTCTTGTAGTCGTTTTCTTAGCGGCTCTATTAAAACTCGACATATAGTCAAGATCTTCAACACTGTTTGAAAAAATATTTTTACGTTTCATGAGCGACCCTTTGATAATTTTTCCATTATCTCTTTTTTAGGACCGTCCGCAATAATTTTACCGTTTTCAAAAACAAGAAGACGATCTACCAAATCAAGCAATGAAGTCTTATGTGTAACAACGATTATGGTTTTGTTCTCAAAGATTTCCGTAAGGTTTTTCTTGATTTTTTCTTCGCTTATACTGTCCATCATACTTGTAGGTTCATCAAAAATCATAATAGGGGCATCGGCGACAATCGCTCTGGCAATTGCGATACTTTGACGCTGCCCGCCTGAGATACCCTCTCCTCGCTCGCCGACATTCATATCAAATCCCCTTGGATGGCGATTGATAAACTCTTCCGCACCGCTGATGCGTGCCGCCTTAAAAATCATCCTCTCATCCGCAGACGGCTCCCTGAAGATGATATTTTCACGAACTGTTCCCTTCATAAGCGATATATCCTGAGGAACATAACTTATATTTTTTCTCAAATCCACCGGATCAATTTGGTAAATATCAATACCGTCAACCATTATTGACCCCTCATCTATCTCGTACAATCCCATCATCAATTTTTCAACGGTTGTTTTTCCAGATCCGATTCTGCCTACAATTCCGACTCTCTCGCCCTGCCTAATTTTAAAGCTTACATTTTGCAGTGTATATTTATCCTCATCAGGATATTTAAACGTTACGTTTTTAAATTCGATATCACCATTCAAATTTACTCGTTTTAAAAATTCTTTATCATTAGGATGCTCGCTTGGCAACTGCATGATTTCACTCAATGAAGCATAAGAACTTTTAACATTTTCATAATTTGAAATCATCGAAGCCACCTGACCAAGAGGCGACATCGCACGGGAAGAGAGCATAACAGCCGCTATTAGCGCCCCCATCGTCAAAGTTTTTTCCTGAATCATATAAACACCTGCGATAATCATCAGAACCGTTGTCATCTGAATTAAAAAATTTGTTACCGTAGGAATAGATGCGCTCAAAAGTTTGGATTTTAACCCCACATCGGCAATATACCCATTT
Source organism: Sulfurimonas sp. (assembly GCF_028694605.1). GTDB lineage: Bacteria > Campylobacterota > Campylobacteria > Campylobacterales > Sulfurimonadaceae > Sulfurimonas. The sequence continues at coordinate 103,158 of NZ_JAQVKP010000003.1, forward strand.
GCCTCTTCCCAGTTCCATTGCGACTGCCCGTTTGCTCCCATTGTTTTAATGGTTTCAAGATTCATCAAACTCTCAACCAAAACGCTATTTTTATTTGAAGCTGCTTTTTGTGTCAGTTTTATTGACTGCTGAAGCGGATTTTTAATCGCTAGCGTATATAGCAAAATCATAGCGCCGAGGATAGTCGGTATAGCGACAATCCATCCCCCAAGCATCCAAACGACAAATAAAAATATGATTAAAAAAGGAAGGTCTATTAATGCAACCAATGTCCCGGATGAGATAAAACTACGCACGGCATCAAATTCTCTTAGATTATTGGCAAACGAACCTACAGATTTTGGTTTTGCTTTCATGCGAATATCCAAAACTTTTTCAAATAAAATCGAAGAGATGATAACATCACTTTTTTTTGCCGCTATCTCAAGATAATAGCTTCTCGTAAACTTCATTATCATATCAAGAACATAAACAAGCATTATCCCGCTGGCTAGCACCCACATGGTTTCCAGTGCATCATTGGGGATAACACGGTCATATACATTCATCGTAAACAAAGGGCTTGCAACCAGTGCGATATTGATGATAAGCGAAGCCAAAATAACATCACGGTAGATATATCGTGACATCCACATTGTTCCCCAAAACCAATGTCCTGTTGTGTGTTCGTCGCTTTTTTTCTCAAGAGCTTCAACTTTATACTCTTTTTTTAAGTAAAACGCATATCCGAGATACTCGCCCTCAAGCTCTTCGATTGAGACCCATGACTCCCCGCCGCCGGCTTCGGGTAAAATAATCTTTGCCTGTTTTTTGTCTTTGCTGAATGCTTCAAGAATACATGCGCTCTTACCGCTAAGAACTAAAATAGCAGGCAGTACAAGCGGCGAAATCTCTTGCAAATCTTTTTTAACTATACGAGAACTCAATCCGGCTTTTCTGGCTGCACGGGAAAAAAGCCCCTTTGAACTCTCAGGCGAAAAAAGTTCAGGCGATTTTTGTCCATTTTGGATTGGAAGTCCAGCGATTAGCGACTCGGCACTGTGCGGTATATGATAGAGTTCGGTATAAAGTACCAAACACCTCAGCAATGGATCAATGTCATTGTTTTCAATCATTATTTATCCTTGTATCTGATTCGATTGTTCCATCCACTTGCGGAATCGGCATGTCAAGTATCTTAGATTTCTCAGTGGTCAATATCTCTCTTTCCAATGAAATTCCAAGCTCACGCAAGCGCTGTTCCAACGGCTCCACTTTAAAAGAAGCGTCCATAGGAACTCTCTTTTTTTGTACGGCTGAAGGGATTTCCGGCAACTGTACAACAGCGGCGCATGCGTCTGATTCAAACTCCAAACCGCTTTTGCGTGCTTCAACGGCTTTTTTGCGCCAATGCTCAGCCTTTAGCGCATCTTTTTGGATACCGCATCTTCCGTCCCGATAATAACTCCAAACTATCAAGTAAGACGGTGTATATCCTGCCTCTGCTGATTTTATATACCAATACGCCGCTTTATTTTTGTCAATAGCTACGCCGCTGCCTTGATTGTACATTCTAGCCAGCACAAACTGTGACTTAACATTGCCTTCCTCTGCCGCCTGCGTCAAGAGTTCAAATGCTTTATCGTGAGATACATTATTTTGCAAATACTCCATAGCTTGAGTATATTTTGGATGATTCTCACAAGCAGAGATACTCTCAGGCGGCTGCTTTAGAGGAGGTGTCGGTTCAGACGGCGGTGTTACGGACGCTTCATGAGTGCTATGAAGTACGTCTGTACTGTTTGGCTCTGTGCTTTTATTTAAATCTATTGCCAAATTTAGTTTTAAAAACTCATAGCTTGCATACTTGGGAATTGACTCACAACCATATACGCCAAATGCTATATCGCTGCTGTTTTGACAGATAGCAGTGACATGGTCTTGTTCAACATTTTCGCTCTTATAGTTATACTCTCGCTTTAAACTGCCTGCGATATCGATATTGAAATGGGACAAAAGAGTTCCTTTGGCATCCAAAATACGGTACTGGGCATAAAGCAAATCATACTTGTTTTGGATTGATTTGCGTTTTGCGGTAATATACTCATCTTCCGTATCCAAGATGTCAATGAGAGTGCGTCGCCCCAAATCAAACTCTTCTAAGTAATACTGTTTTTTCTGTGAGCTTACCTCTTCATAGATAGCCAAAAACTCTTTTTGACGCTTAAGGCTTACATAGGCATTGTACGACAATCCCATATTTTCCATTACTTCACGCTGAATCGTATGGAGCTTTTCGGTAGCAATCTCAATCTCTGAAATTGCCTTTTTTACTTTTACATCGCTGGCACCGCCATTGTAAAGATTCCACGAGAGCGTTAAAAGTGCTGAATAAGATTCATTTTTCCCGCCCATTCCGCTTGCATTTTCCGATGTATTTGTTTTCATAGCCGCATCAATGCTTGGCATATATTCACTATACTCCAATCGCATCGCCGTTTTGGCGGCTTCTATCTCATAACGGCTTACCAAAATAGATGGATTTGACTTCAACGCTTCCTCTAGCGAAATATCCAGCGTGGATGGCAAATCCTTTACCTCGCTAGGGCATACAAGATTTTTTCCCTCTTCATACCGCCCCAACACTTTATGAAAATTTGCCAATATATCTTGATAGTTATTGTCTTGCGCAAGAAGATTTGAAGATGCCAACGCCAGTTTTGCGGATACTTCCATAAAATCAGAAATCCGCCCGCCGCCGCCCTTGGTTCTTGCCCTAACATCATTAAAAAATTTTTCGTGAAGTTTTACATTTTCTATATCTACCAAAAGCAGCTCATAAGAACGGATAAGGTCAAGATAGCTTTTTATAGTTGTAAGCGCCAAGTCGTTTGCTTGTTCTTGAAGAGCAAATTCTCTGGCTTTTACTTTGTACTTTTTTGTTTTAACATCATAATCCGTTGCAAAACCGCTAAAGAGATTTTGTGTTAACGTTGCGCCGGTATTCCATGTACTCCAATCTTTTTTTTCATATTGAGTCAGTTGGGATTGCGCCTGTTCTACTCCGTAAGACCCCTGAACATTAAGCGTCGGATAATAGCCTGACTTGGCTAGTTCAAGTTCATGCTGCGCAACATTAAGCTCTTTTCGTTTCGTAATAATGGAAGGATTTGTTTTGAGGACTTCTTGCAGAGAAAACTCAAGAGTAGCGGCATATAAAAAAGAAAAATTGCCGAGTAGCAGGCTAAAAAAAATGATTGGGTATTTACGCTTCACTATCCTTTTACTCCACATTAATAAATATTTTCTTAAAATGTCGCCTAATTGTACCTCTTTAATATAAATTTTAACTTATATTTTTTAAAATTTTTTATGTTAAAATCGGTTATAGTTCTAAAAGCACCGTATCTCTTGCGGTCACTTCAAGTTTTCTGCATGCACTCTCAAAAGCCGTGCTCTCGCCGATGACTATACAGCGATGTTTTGCTCTTGTAACTGCTGTATAGATAAGCTTTGTGTTGTGCATGACAAAGTGTGAAAAGCTCATGGGAATAACGACGATATCATACTCCATCCCTTGGACTTTATGGATGGTTAGCGCGTAGGAGAGCATAAGATGGCTACGCAGCTCCTCATACTCATAAACAACTACGACATCCTCGTTCGGGTAAAAAACAAAAGCCTGTTCATCATCCTCTTCTATCTTAAAAAGAAGCCCGCTCATACCGTTAAATATACGTCTCTGTGCCGCATCTTCGCCGTTTTTGTACCCATCGCCGCTCCAAGAGGTCATATTTTCATTTTTGGTATGCACCACTTTATCCATCAGCCGAAACTCAACACCGCCCTTTTTTACACACTTTTTAGGGTTTGGATTAAAGTATTCCTGCAAAACTATGTTTAAGTTGGCTGCCCCCAAAGTGCCGCCTTTCATGGGGGTAATGACCTGAAAATAGTTTAGATACTCTTTTATAAGCTTGTTGTTTAGCCTGTATCTGGCTTTTTGAATCGACTCTATGACCTTGTGTGCAATCTCGGTAACTATCTGTACCGAATTCTCCTCTCTTAGCTCTTGAAGCTCTTTGTGGGAGAGTTGGTTTTTTATAGCATAATAGTTTTGCATGGAAATATCTATAAACTCAAAATCTTCATACTCTTTTTTATACTCCGGCACCGTGCCTTTTCGTATATCATTTGCGATGAGAGTTATAGCCTTATCTTCGCTCTGCCTGTAAATTTTTGTAAGTTTTACTATGGGTGCGAGCTGAAGCGTCAAAACATCGCTAAGAATATTTCCCGCACCGATTGGAGGAAGCTGCGCATCATCCCCGACAATTATCAAGACGGCATTTTTGCTGATTTTTGAAACCAGTCTTGCAAAAAGAGAAGAATTTATCATAGATGCTTCATCTATCAAAACAACGGAGTAAGGAAAATCGTCTCTATCTTCAAACTTAACCAACAGTGATTGGATAGTCGCACTCTCATAGCCCGTAGTATCGGCGATACGCTGTGAAGCTATACCGCTGAGTGCGCAGGTAATAATCTCTTTTTTATCATATTTCGTGTTTAAAAGGTTGAGAATAGTTCTTGATGTCGTGCTTTTTCCGGTTCCCGCATATCCGACCAAAAAGAGCAGTGATGCACCGTCATTTATCTTCTGCACCGCCTCTTTTTGCTGCTCGCCGAGTTGAAATTCATTCTCTTTTAAAAACTCATCGAGATTTTTTACAAATCCCCCGCTGTCTAACTTAGCTCTCCTCTTAAAATCATCATGCAAAAACTTCTCCGCATCATAAAGACGCGATGGTGAGAGACGGTTATTTTTCATCAAAACTATACTGCCCTCACTTACTCTCTCAATTAGAGTTGCCTCGTAAAGATGATTTTTATCACTAAAAGTGAGCAGTTCGTCAAGCTCACAAAAAAGTATCTCTTTTGCTACACAAGAGTTGCCCTGCGCTTCGCAATAGTTGATTAGTACATAGTCCATAGCCGAACTTATACGGTTTTCATCGTCTTTTTTTACTCCCATCTTAAGGGCTAGCTCATCGGCTCTCTTAAAACCTATGTGATTTATGGAAGTTAAAATGTAGGGATTATTTTTTATCTTCTCACACGGCTCTTCGACATCACGCATCGCCGTTGCAATGGTAGTTAAGAGTGCAGGAGTTACATCATAGGGACTCAAAAACTCTCCGATTTTACGCATAGAACGAAACTTTTTCCATGAAGCCTGTATCTTTTTTAGCCGCTTCTCTTTTATCCCGCTAAACTCAAGCAGTTTTTCTATGTCGTTATCCAAAATCTCAATAAGTTGTTCATTACCGAAATGTTCTATAAGCTCGGCTGTCAGCTTTTTGGTAAACCCTTTTATGATTTTATTGAGAAAGAAAAAAAGCTCATTTTGATTTACTTTTATATACTCAAACTTAAATGTCTTGCCATACTTTTTATGCTCTTCCCAATACCCTCTAAGCGTAACAGCACTATCTTTTAGATGTGAGACCGCGCTCTCAAAGTAAGAACCGCTAATTTTTTCACCGCTCTTTAGAACTGCTATAAAAAAAGCCTCTTCTTCAAAGAGGATTTTGTCGATTTGACCTATGAGGGTTTCGTTCATATAATGCTTTTTACTAAATCAACATGTCTTTTTTTATAATTATTTTTTGAGCCTTTAACAACTTCCATATCATTTGTTATCTTTGAAATATCAATTTCTTCAACATTTGAATCATCTAAACCAATAACCAAAATAGGAACTGTTATCGACAAATCCGCCGATGGTATTTCTCTAACAGTTTTTTCAAATGAAGCTACACCGCTATCAATTCTCTTGCTTAAATTATCGCATGGTAGGATTAGTATTGCAATATCAGCAAGTTTGTAGCTATATGATAATTGAAATTTAAAATAATTTCTATATGAACTTGCAATATTTCCCATCTCAACTTCGACTTGTAATGTTATATTTTCACGATTATCTTTTGATACTTTCTTCTTAAATGATTTTCTAAAATCACCTCTTAGTGAATCATCATTATTATCCGGTGTGACAAGTGGTTCTGACTCCCAGTTGCTGTTTTCAAATGCAATCTTAAAATAAGTATTTATTATCTGCTGAACAACATCAAGTTTTGGCTGTGATGCAGATTTGTTTTTATAAATCGGTAATGGACATTTGGAACATATATCCGTAATTTCTTTCAGGGCTTCTTTGCAGCATGGGTGCTCCAAAACCTCTTGAGAATATCTATATGAGAAAGTTTTTATATTCATTTTTCTTATACCTCTTCTAATAGTTGCTTTCCAAGTCTCTCAACAATCCCAACAACCAAAGCATTGCCCATCAAAAAAGCTCTTTTTGTATCACTTACACCTGTCGTATGATTATCGGGAAACATATTTAATCTCTCTAATTCAATAGGTGTTAGTCTTCTATATCTTCCATCAACACAAACGACATGCTTAAAACGCGAGGCACTCGCCCCACCTTCACCGGTTATAATCGTTCTGGATGGCTTTTTAAGGCAATCAGGAAAAGACATGCCACCTTCACTATAAAGATATTTGTGCCCTGTTGTTTTATTTACTCTCTCGATTGATTTTGCGTTTTTGTGATATTTCCATTTTTCAAGTTCTTCATCGCTTATATAAAACTCTTTTGGCACATCTTTTGCATCTTGTAAAAAATCACCAAGAGCACTAAAATCGCCTTGATGCTCAGCCTTACATGTAGCTGTATAAAACACTCCATCTATCATATACCCAGTCTCATAAAAACTATTTTTTTTTGGACTGTTTTTATTGAAATTATTTGTAATATCAACCAAATCATTTGTTAACTCAAAAGAGACAATATCTTCTTTATAAACCGTTTTAATAGGAAATGTTTTAGCAAAGATACCATCTTTATTGAGAATTTCTTGAGGCATTTTTTGTTTTAAATTTAGATGTAGATTTGTCCCATTTTTATAAGCCATAATAAAAATTCTTCGTCTTCTTTGCGGCATACCATAGTCACTTGCATTTATAACTCTCCATTCAACACCATAACCCAGAGAATTTAAAGACGATAATATAATTGCAAAATCTCTGCCTCTCTGAGAAGCAGGGGATTTTAAAAGTCTATCTACATTTTCAAGCATTAAATATTTAGGTGCTTTTTCTTTTTTTTGCTCTAAAATTCTGTAAATTTCCCACCAAAGAACACCTTTTTTTCCGATGATACCATGTGAATTTTTTAGAGTACTTGCAACAGAATAATCTTGACATGGGAACCCCCCTACAAGCAGGTCATGCTCAGGAATATCCGCTACATCAACTGTAGAAATATCTTCATTTGAGTGATTTTCATACCCAAACCTAGCGCAATATACATCAGAAGCATGTTGAGTTTTTGTAGAAGGCTCCCACTGGTTACTCCAAACTACTCTATAAAATTTGTTTTTTAAACCAGCTTTTTCTAAACCTAGTCTAAAACCACCAACTCCTGCAAACAGTTCAATAGTCCTAATGGATAATAATTGTGATATTTGCATATTAATATTTAACTCATCTTTGTAGTTGTATGTAAATAAATTTGGCAGTTTCATACTATTTCTCCTAAATGAAATTAGGTTTTATAGTAACTAAAAATATTTAATTTTATAAAAAATATGACAAATTGTCATATTTTACCCCTTAACCCTCTTGTTTCTCTCTTCCTCTTGAGCCTTATAAAGTTCTGCACACCCACGTGAAAGTTCACGGATTTTTAGTATATAGTTTTGTCTCTCCGTTTGGCTGATTGCTTTTCTAGCGTCTAGGACATTGAAAGTTCCGGCTGCCATCATACATAGGTCATAAGCAGGAAGAGGAAGACCTGCTTCTAGTGTTCTTAGGCACTCATCGCTTTTTGCGTTAAACTCGGCAAAGAGCATAGCTGTATCTGCTACTTCAAAGTTATATTTTGAAAACTCTATTTCTGCCTCTTTGTGAACATCGCGGTAAAGCGTTTTGCCGTGCTCATTTTCGCCCCAAACTATGTCAAAAACAGTGTCCACACCTTGCAGATACATCGCAAGTCGCTCCGTTCCGTAGGTTATCTCAACCGCGACTGGATTGCACTCTATGCCGCCTACTTGTTGAAAATATGTAAACTGTGTTACTTCCATGCCATTTAACCAAACTTCCCAGCCAAGTCCCCAAGCTCCGAGCGTCGGAGACTCCCAGTTATCTTCTACAAATCGGATATCATGGTTTTTTACATCAAGCCCAAGGTACTCCAACGACTTTAGGTAAAGTTCTTGAATGTTGTCAGGAGACGGTTTTATGAGGGCTTGAAACTGGTAGTAGCTCCCAAGACGGTTTGGATTCTCTCCGTATCTTCCGTCTGTGGGGCGGCGAGATGGTGCCACATAAGCAACCGACCATGGAGTTGAATCAAGTGAACGGAGAAACGTAGCAGGATGAAATGTTCCCGCCCCCGCAGGGATGTCGTATGGCTGAACGATGTTACACCCCTGATTCATCCAAAATTCTTGTAGTTTTAGTAACATTTGACTAAAAGTTATCATAAAATTGCCTCTTTAAAAAATTTCACAATTATATCAAAGCAAAACTTTATCCTCTCAAGCAAAAATAAGAATCAAACTCTATAATACAAAAAAACTAAAGGAAATATATGGCACATATAAAACTACCGACATTTGAAGAGATGGCTCCTGCGATTCAAGAAAAGGCACGTCCGATTTTAGAAAAAACCGGAACACTAGGCGAAATTTTTAAACTTATGGCCGTAGATGAAAAAATCTATTTTGCAACCGATACAATGGTGCAAAAGTATTTACTTGACGAAACAACGCTCTCATACGACATAAAAGAGGCTATTGCACTTTTGGTCTCAAAAGAAAACGGATGCAAAATGTGCGTAGATGTTCACAAAAGCATAGCTAAAATGCTTGGGCTATCAGATGAAAAAATAGAAAATATCTTACAAGGCGTAGATGCCATGAATGTAGATGCCAAAGAGAAAGCACTGCTAAACTTCTGTTTAAGAGCTGCGCAAAAAGACAACTATAAAATACTAAAAGAAGATATTGATGCCATTAAAGCGTTAGGATACAGCGATGTGCAGGTTTTAGAAGCAGTGGCTATCACAGGCTACTTCAACTACATTAACACACTCTCAAACGTTTTTGGACTTGGACAGTAGCATGAAGCGCTTTTTTCTGCTCTTTATGGCACTCATCACTTCTACCCTAGCCCAAGAGTACAAAGCAGTTTTTAACTGTAACGCAAAGGACATCTCCTACATCGCAAGCCGTATGGTGCTTGTGGAAAGAACTATAGATATGATTGAGCAAAAGGGTGATAGCGCGAAATTTGCCATGACCATCCATGGCGGTTGCGCTCCGATAGTCTCAAAAAATTATGACGAAATATATGTGGATGAAAACAGTCTCAAATCGGCAGAGCTATCTCATAAACAGCTTCAAAAACTGGCAAAAAGAGGGGTGGAGATTACTGTTTGCGCTATGAGCCTTAACGCCAACACGATTCCAAAAGAAGATGTGCTCTCATCCGTCAAAATATCTCCAAACAGCTTTTTAGAGACTATCTCTTACCAAAACAACGGCTACGCGCTGATGGTGTTTGAATAACTAGACTATTTTGCAAACGATATCGCCGACCTCTTTTTTTAAAGAGGCGGCGACAACCCCGCATTTTACTTTGAGTAAAAAACAGATGCCGCTTCTGTGAGACGGGCTCATGCACTCATAGTTGCCCATCCCTTTGCTTATAACCAAATCTGCTTTATCAAAAATCTCTTTTGCGTAGGCGTTTGCTCTATTGTAGGTAAAACCGGGAGTATTTACACCGCTGTCAACTACTTCGCAAATCTTATCGAAACCCGCTTCCGTTGCCTCTTTGAGCGTGACATCGTTTATGATTGGATTGCCTCTTACCATGTAGAAGTATTGTGCATCGGGAGAAAATTCCCTTGCCGTTTCTAAAAAAATATAGTCAAAAATATGTTCTCCCACATTGTCGCCGATAACCAAAACGCTCTTTGCGACAGAAAGTTTCTCCTTTAGCAGAGCAAAATCGTCATGGGCAAACTCGGTATAAAATATCTTGTCAAGCTCCTCTTGCAGATCAAACTCCACCTCTGCTGCCAAATCTATAACATTTCCCGCAACCGCAATTTTTGTGGCAGTCAAGAGTTTGTCCGCAGAGTTTGAGAGTTCTTTTTTAAGTAGCGGCACAAAAGAGAGAGCTTTTTTTGTAGAAAGCTCTTTTACTTCGTCATAAAGGTCTGTTTTATGTGCGATACGTGCCATCTCTTCATAAACATAAGAGGCGATTTCAGGCGGAGCATCATTGTAAGAAAATGTTTCACTCATCTTCGTGACGGCAGAGGTTAACTCCCAAGAGAGCAACTCAGAAGCATGAATGGCATTTGCTACCTTAACACTCTGATTTATAATACAGCTGACACAAGCTTCGTCAATCGTCATACTATAAATATCTGCTATTTATCAGTATGTTCATCTATGGCTTTGTTCCACATCAGTTTATATTTTCTTCTCATAAACTCTACCTCTTGTTGTGAGAGTTTTAGCTGCTCTTGAAGCGTGTGGATGGTTTTTCTATCTTCATCATAAAGTTCCTGCAAAGAGGCAAGAGCCTCTCTTAAGAACTCATTTTCAACGCGTACCGCTTTAAGTGTCTCATCCTTTGCATCAAGCACTTTCTCATGAAGATTAATGATAGTGCCTATGGTTTTTTCCACAAAATGGGGCTGCACCAACATCTCTTTCGTGTTATGCGCAGAGAGTTCTCTAAGTTGGGCAGGAACGACTTCTCTGGTTCCTTTGGATGGGTCAATATACCTTACACCGTCTTCTACTTTTAGAGTAAGTTTTCCTCTGTCTGCCAAATCGTCAATAGCAGATATATCCAGTCCGGTTAGTTCCATATACTCTTCATCACTCATCCACTTCATGCGCCAGCCTCTTTGTTTGATTATCTAATATTAGTTTCTGCTTAACCAACGTTTATAGTATTGTCTCTATCTCCATTGAGTCCATCTCAACTTTTTTCGCCTTGGCGATACGGTCTTCTTTAAGCTTCACAGCCAGTTCTTCATTCTCAAGAGCCAGTATCTGCATAGCCAAATACGCCGAGTTAATCGCCCCTGCTTTTCCTATGGCTACCGTAGCAACAGGCATTCCTGCGGGCATTTGAACGGTTGATAAAAGAGCATCTATCCCACTTAAAGCCGAAGCACTCATAGGCACGCCGATAATAGGTTTTACCGTTTTAGAAGATAAAACACCTGCCAAGTGAGCAGCCATACCGGCAGCCGCGATGAAAACCTGTGCACCTTTTTTCTCTGCTTTTACAATATACTCTTTTGTTCTCTCAGGTGAACGATGCGCCGAAGAGATAATCATTTCATACTGAACGCCAAACGCCTCTAGCGTATCTGAACAAGATTTCATAATCTCATAATCACTTCTGCTTCCTATTACAATCGAAACAAATTTCATCTCTTCTTCCTTTTTTTTGATGGGCGATTATAGCATAGCTTGTTAAATTTAGGCTTTTGGATACGTTCCCATATCCGGATGCGAAGGAATCCTCAAAAAGGTGTACGGCGGGAGTTTTGTTGGAAGTTTTATAGGGTTTAAATTGCCGCTATGTACCTCATCCCAAATCTTCTTGTTTTGTGCTACCAACTGCTTTAATTTCAGATAGGTTCTACCGTCTCTCTCATAGGTTGTGCCTATCTCGTTATCTACAATCTCTATGCGTGAGCCAAGCGGAGCGACGATTTCAAGTTCATCATTGGGCAGGGTTTTATATTTACATAAAAAATACTCCCCGTTTTCTTCAACCTGACCGCTTACCTGATGCGTTCCAAGCTGCATCGTAAAGTCAAGGCTTTGAGTATCATGTTTCTCAAAAGGTCTTGAGATAAGATAAGCATCCGTATAACCGCGATTTTGCAAAGAATTTAGTTCATACTGATACTTCTCTACATCGTTTACGCCGTTGTAGTAGTCATCTATCGCCATCCTATAAGCTTTTGCCGTAACTGCGGCGTAGTAAGCTGTTTTCGTACGACCTTCAACTTTGATAGAATCAACGGCACCCGTCTCTAAAATCTCTTTTATATGCGAAGCGAGATTGAGATCCTTTGAGTTCATGATGTAGGTTCCTATGCCTTCATCTTCTTCAAGCCTAAAAAGCGTTCCCGTCTCTGGGTTTGCGGCATACATCTCATACGGAAAACGGCAATCATTTGCACAGCTTCCGCGATTTGGCACACGCCCGCTTTGAAGTGTCGAGATAAGGCAGCGCCCGCTGTAGGCAAAACACATAGACCCATGCACAAAAACCTCAAGCTCCAACTCCGGAAGCTCTTTTTTTATCTCCACCAAATCACGAAGCGAAATCTCTCTCGCGGTAATGATACGGGTAGCCCCCATATCCGCATATACTTTTGCATCCAAAACATTCATAACATTTGCTTGCGTTGAGAGGTGAAGCGGCATATCGGGTACTAACTCATGGCAAAGTTTAAGCACACCTGGGGTTGCCACAATGAAAGCATCCGGTTTTAGCTCCGCCATTTTTAATATATGTTTTTTCAAAAGATTTAGCTGAGAGTTAAAAGGAAATCCATTGATAGTTGCATACACTTTTTTGCCTCTGGCATGTGCATACGCAATCCCCTCTTCAAACTCCTCAAAACTGAACTCTTTTCCTGAACGAATACGCAAAGAAAAGTGGCTCACTCCGCCATATACCGCATCTGCACCAAAATCTATAGCAATCTTTAACTTCTCAAGCGTCCCCGCCGGAGATAACAACTCAACCTTTTGCATTGCTTGAAAACTGTGCCAAAAGTGCTTCTATATCTTCATTGGACGCAAGCTCATTGTGCGTATCGCCGACGATATGTTGCGCTGAAGAAACTCTCTTTTCATCAGCGATTCTTCCTTCAAAAAGAGAGTTCATATAGTTGGAAAGTGCGCGCATAACATTTATAACACGCTCAATCTTTTGTCTATGGATATCTTGATACTGCATAATATCCATAACGCTCATGATTGACTCACCGCTTGATTGCAGCGTTTGCAAAGTTTGGTTTGCCTCATCCAAAGCAGTGCTGTTTTTCTCTAGCTGTACTCCAAAAGCTGCAACGTCAGGAAATTTTTTACTAAGCGTTGCAAAGAGAGTGATGTTGCTCTCAAGTGCTTCTATCACATTGCCAAGGGAGCCTTCGCCCTCCATCAGCTGGTTTGAAACGCCATCGATGATATCAAAAATCTCACTTGCTTTCTCTTCGCTCTCTCTCGTGACATCATCAAGCTGATGCACCATTTTGTTTTCATCTGTTGCAGGCATTGGCCAATGGTGTGCTGTTTCTTTACTATACCCCACAGGTGCATCAGGAATTTTTTTTGCAGCCGCCTCTTCTTCAAATGCTTCGCTCTGCTCATCCAAAACTTCTTCCTCTAAAGGTGCCTCCTCCCCATCCTGAACATCCATATCATCAAATCCGCCGCTCATTAAAGCATCAAGCTCTTCCTGCGTCATAATCAATTCTCCATTCTTTTAAAAATCAGATAAATTTATTTTTTGTCACTATAATATCATAAAAATAGATAAAACTTGGAATAAACCAGATGATAGCAGACCTACACAACCACACAAAACTTTGCAATCATGCAGAGGGTGAAATCTCTGAGTACATCGAACAAGCCATCAAATGCGGCATTCGCTATTTTGGCTTTTCAGAACACGCACCGATGAATTTTGATGAACAGTATCGCATCGGTTTTCACCAGATGCAGGAGTATGAACAGAGCATTCTTGAGGCGAAAAAAAAGTACGAAAAAGAGATAGAGATTTTCTTAGGATACGAAGTTGATTTTCTCAAAGGATACATGGACGAGAGGGTTTTAAACGCAAACGTTGACTATCTTATCGGCTCCGTGCATTTTATAGAGGAGTGGGGATTTGACAACCCAGAATTTATAGGAAGCTACCAAAACCAAGATATAGATGAGATTTGGCAAAAATATTTTGATGCTATAGAAGAGATGGCAAAAAGCAGACTTTTTGATATCGTAGGACACTTAGACCTAATCAAGATTTTCAAATACATGCCCAAAAAAGAGATAAACGAAATAGCCAAAAATGCGCTTCTTGCCATTAAAGAAGCAGATATGAGCGTTGAAATAAATGTAGCAGGTTTTAGAAAACCAATCGGCGAAGCCTATCCGTCTTTTTCGCTGCTTCAAGAGATTAAAAAACTAGATATCCCCATTACTTTTGCCTCTGATGCGCATAAACCCGAACAAGTCGGACTCTACTCCAAAGAGATAACAAAAATGGCAAAACAGCTAGGCTTTAGCCAATGCGCTATCTATAGAGGCAGAAAAATAGAGTTTGTAAATTTCTAGCTACTTTCCCAAACAAAGCAACTTTAAAGAGTTAGGTTTGTATAATGCACAGACTTAAACCAAAAAGGAAATTACGATGGGAAAATATATAGAGTTAACTAACGCAGATTTTGAAGCAACTTTAAAAGAGGGTGTTTCTTTAGTAGATTTTTGGGCACCGTGGTGTGGACCTTGTCGTATGATAGCTCCTGTAATCGAAGAGCTGGCAAATGACTACGATGGCAAAGCAAAAATCTGTAAAGTAAACACAGATGAAGAGCAAGAAATCGCAGTAAAATTTGGCATCCGCTCTATCCCTACTATCATGTTCTTTAAAGACGGAAGAATGGTAGATCAAATTGTCGGGGCACAGTCAAAAGCTGCTCTTGCACAAAAAATCGACGCGCTTTTAGCGTAATAATAAAGAGTGATGCGGTGAGTCCAAGAGGCAAAAGTCTCTTTTCACTCTCCACTCTTCTAGCCTCTTTCTTTGGCGCAGCGATGGTTGCTGCTGCATTTGCTTATTTCAACTACAAATTTTCAGAGTACAAATTTATAGACTTTAAAGAGTTTGTTTTTTATGAACAAAGAGATATTTTTATACCAAACGAAGACGTCTATATTGTTGTTTTTTACTCTTCCAAAGAGAGAGAAGTTCCAAAACTCCTCTCCCAGACAAAACTAAATCACAAAATCATAGCCATCGACTACTACAACGAAGCGTTTGAAAATACGCAAAATACAATCTTTTTAAGATCTGGAACCAAGACATCTCTTGGCTTTATCCAACGCTTTAACATCTACGAATCCCCATCTATTTTTCTTATCAAAAAAACGAAAGAGCAGATTTATAAACAAGATAGTATGATACGCAAACTCGATAATTTGAATGAGTTATCTGCTATAGATTTGTAAGAGGAAATATTATGATACTTGATTGCGCAATTATCGGCGGAGGACCTGCGGGACTGACTGCCGGACTTTATGCGACACGTGGGGGACTTGGCAATGTTGTTATGTTTGAAAAAGGTATGCCCGGCGGGCAGATAACACAAAGCTCGGAGATAGAGAACTATCCTGGGGTTACGGGTGAGATTAGCGGAATGGATTTGATGATACCATGGCCCGCACAGTGCCAAAAATTTGGACTAAAGCATGACATGATTACCGTAACGCGCATAAGCAAAGAGGGCGATATCTTCAAAATACATAAAGAAGACGGCACCCTAAGCGAGGCACACAGCGTTATCGTTTGCACAGGCTCTTCTCCTAGACGTGCAGGTTTTGCGGGCGAAGATGAGCTTTTTGGAAGAGGCGTAAGTACGTGCGCCACATGTGACGGATTTTTTTACAAGGGCAAAGAAGTTGCGGTTGTAGGCGGCGGCGACACTGCGCTTGAAGAGGCTCTCTATCTTGCAAAACTCTGCTCAAAAGTCTATCTCATCCATAGACGAGACACATTTCGTGCCGCTCCAAATACGGTAGAGCGTGTGAAAAAAACACAAAATATCGAAATTATCCTAAACTCAAAACCAAAAGAGGTTTACGGCGACAACATGGGTGTTGCGGGAATTCTTGTGGAAGATAGTAAAGGCGGGATTCGTGACATCAAAGTCCCGGGGGTCTTTACATTTGTCGGGAATGACATAAACAACCAAACACTCATCCAAGAGGATGGAAGCTTTTTGTGCGAGATGAACAAAAACGGAGAGGTCGTTGTTGACATCAGCATGAAAACTTCCGTAAAAGGTCTTTTTGCGGCAGGGGATATGCGTATTGCTGCTCCAAAACAAGTTGTTTGTGCGGCGGGTGACGGTGCAGTTGCTGCACTTCAAGCTATCGCTTATGTTGATGAATTGTTAAATCATTGAAGGGGAAAATATGATAAAAGTTGGTGTTTTTGGAGCGAATGGCAGAGTTGGAAAACTTCTTTTGGATGATCTCAAAACAACAGAAGGTATAAGTCTTAGTACGGTTTATGTAAGAAACAGTCTTGATTTTTCTATCGACCCTTCTGTTTTGGTTACTACAGACATAAAGTCATTTCTTCACGCGTGTGATATCGTAATTGACTTCTCACTCCCTGAAGCAACCGAGGTCATGCTTGAAGCAGTTCTTGATACTCCAAAACCTCTAGTTATTGGCACAACAGGGCTAAATGCGCATCAGCTCAATCTCTTAAAACAGGCAAGTGAAAATATGCCGATTCTTTATGCTACAAATATGTCTTTGGGTGTAGCACTTCTTAACAAACTTGTCCATCAAGCAGCAGCGGCACTTGAAGGGTTTGATATAGAGATAGTTGAGATGCATCACCGTCATAAAAAAGATGCTCCTAGCGGTACGGCACTCACACTTGGCGAATCAGCTGCCGCCGGCAGGGGATTGTCACTTGATAAAGTGCGCATAAGCGGACGTGATGGCAACATCGGCGAAAGAAGTGCGGATGAGATTGCCGTAATGGCACTTCGGGGCGGAGACATAGTCGGACGCCACACTGTAGGTTTTTACAATAACGGCGAGTTTGTAGAGCTTAACCACACTGCAACTTCAAGAAACACCTTTAGCAAGGGTGCCATCAGAGCCGCATCTTGGCTTGTGAACAAAGATGCCGGTTTATACTCCATCGGTGATTGTTTAGGAATTTAACCAAAGTCAGATTTTAATTTGGTTTGAGTATAATTCGACCAATTATTCTCAAGGAGAAAAAAGTGCGAGAAGATGTGAATGAAAAGTGCGCCGTTGTAGGGATTTATGGAAACAAAGAGGCTTCTAAGCTTGCCTATTTTTCTCTTCACGCACTACAGCATCGTGGTCAAGAAGCGGCAGGAATCAGCTCTTCAAACGGAACAAAACTCCAAACTATCAAAAAACGCGGTTTGGTTATGCGTGTTTTTGATGAGAAAAAACTCGAAACACTAAGAGGCTCAAGCGCTATCGGGCATACTCGCTACTCCACGGCGGGGGATGACTCCATCCTTGATGCACAACCTGTTTTTGCAAGATATGACTTAGGTGAGATGGCGATTGTTCATAACGGAAACCTCACAAATGCAGAAGAGATTAGAAACAAACTAATCGACAAAGGTGCGATTTTTCAAACTTTTATGGATACGGAAAACCTTATCCATCTTATAGCAAAGAGCGAACAGAGAAAACTTCTTGACAGGATCATTGATGCTGTCGGTAAAATTGAGGGTGCTTTCTCGCTTGTGTTTTTGAGCAGAACAAAGATGTTTGCTATGCGAGACCGTCATGGTTTTCGCCCTCTAAGCCTCGGCAAACTTCCAAGCGGCGGTTATATTGTTGCTAGTGAAACATGTGCATTTGACCTTGTAGGAGCAACGTTTATACGAGATGTCAAGCCGGGTGAGCTTCTTATTTTTGATGAAGAGAAAGAGCCTGAGAGTATCCAAGTTTTTGAACCGACTCCAAAACACTGTATTTTTGAATATGTCTATTTTGCACGTCCCGACTCAAGAGTTTTTGGACAAAGTGTTTATCAGACAAGAAAAAAGATGGGAATGGAGCTCGCACGCATCAAGCCGGTTGAAGCAGACATAGTTATCCCTGTGCCAGATGGCGGCGTACCTGCAGCTATCGGATATGCGCAAGAGAGCGGCATTCCTTATGAGATGGGAATTATGCGTAACCACTATATCGGGCGTACTTTCATCGAACCGACACAAGAGATGCGAGACCTAAAAGTAAAAATGAAGCTCTCCCCGATGATTGATGTTATCAAAGGTAAAAAAGTTATCGTTGTAGATGACTCAATCGTGCGTGGCACAACATCTAAGAGAATCGTTAGAATGCTTAAAGAGGCAGGAGCAAAAGAGGTTCACATGAGGGTCTCTTCTCCGCCGACAACCGACCCATGTTTTTACGGTGTCGATACGCCAAACAAAGATAAGCTCATCGCAGCAAATATGAGCCAAGACGATATCTGCAAGTTTATAGAGGCTGATTCGCTCGCTTACCTTGATGAGGCATCACTTCTTAGAAGCGTAAACACTACGGAAGAAAACTACTGTACTGCTTGTTTTACAGGAAAATACATAGTTTAATGGAGCAAATCTACACCTTTGGCAGCTACTTAAAAGATAAGTTTGGTTGCAAAGTCTATAAAGTGGGCATCAATATCTCAGGTTTTACCTGCCCAAATATAGACGGAACAGTTGCTAAAGGCGGATGCACATTTTGCGAAAACGACTCTTTTAGCGCAAGCACAAATCAAGTGCAAGAGCTAAAAGGGTTTCACCTCAACCTAACTTCCAAAACAAATCCAAATCTTGAAAAACAGCTTCTACAACTTGAGATACAGTTTCAAGCCATCAGCAAAAGACAGCGAGATGAGTATGGAGCAAAAAAGTTTATCGTCTATTTTCAATCTTTTACCAACACCTACGCCCCCTTTGAGACACTCAAAGCGCTCTATGAAAGAGCTCTCTCGTTTGACGATGTGGTCGGGCTTAGTATCGGTACACGCTCTGATAGTATCACAAAACAGACTTTAGAGTATCTCTCAGAACTTGCAAAAACAAAAGAGATATGGATAGAGTTTGGCATCCAGTCTGTCTATGACACAACACTTCAGAAGATAAACCGTGGACACGACAGTGCAAATGTAAAAGAATGGATTTTAAGAGCGAAACAAAGCGGTTTAAATGTCTGCGGGCATCTTATCTTTGGTCTTCCCGATGAGACACAAGAGATGATGCTTCATACTGCCAAGGAGGCATATGCGTGGGGAGTTGATTCTGTAAAATATCACCCTCTTTATGTTGTAAAAAAGACTGCTTTGGCAAATGATTTTATAAGAGGAGAATTTACTCCTATAAGCGAAGAACAATATCTTGATACACTTGCAAAGGCGATAATTATGAAACCAAAAAGTGTGAGCGTGCAAAGGGTAACCGCAGGTATCAACGACAGTTCGCTTTTAGCCCCTCAGTGGTGCCGCGATAAAAACAGCCAGATAAAAGGTATAAATGCGGTATTAAAACCATTAGGGCTTAAGTATTAAGGACACCTTAATGTGCATACACTTTTGCAAAGTGTAAAACGCTCTTAAAATAGGGAGGATAGTCAAAATAGACTATAAACTGCTCTGACTGCCCAGGTTTAAGATTTTTTGCTACTACAAATTTATGCGTGACTTGCTGCGGTTTGTTATCTTTTTTAGAACTGCCCTCTGATGTCAAACCAAAAAAACTCATAAACCCTGTCGGGCTATAGAGTGAACCTGCTTTGATATTATCCGCAGACAGCCCTTGATTTACAAGTTTTATCTCAAATGTAACTTCACCTATCTCATAATCTCCTTCATTTTTAACAACACCGCTAAAACTAATCTGCTCAGTGTTTAAATTTCTTTTATTCTCAAGCCTATAAAGCTTTGCCTCTTTGGTATATTTGTCAACAACTGCTATTGAAAGTCCCGACATTACAACAGTCACAAGAACAATAGAAAAAAGGATAGAAAAGAGCATGTTGCGCTTCTCTTGTTTCAGCGCTAACACTACCCCCCCCACAAAGACAAGAAACCCGATGCCAAATGCTATATAGTGCCAGACATTAAAAAGTGTAATCATCTGCAATCTGCCCCCAATGTTACATTATAATCTCCGCCATAGGTAAAAGGGTCTATAATTATCTTTATCTCCCGCTCTTCACCTATATGGATATTCTCTTCAACTATCGACATTTTGGCGATAGGTTTTAATTTTCTAACATAATCTTTAAGTGCATTACCGCTCACACTATAGGCTGTTGCGCTCACCTTACAGCTTTTAAAATCTTTGCTTGAGAGGTTTTTAACCGTTCCGTAAACAACTGCTGCTTGCGTAAAGGAGAGTTTTTTTTGACTGAGGAGTGTTGTTTCATTTTTAAAGAGGTAGTCATGCATCGCCATATAGCCAAAAGTCGCACCGCCCAGAAGCAGAGAAAAAGCAAAAAAGATAAAAAAGAGAGCAAGACCAAGTTTGTGACGAAAAACAATACCTAAAATGATAAAAAGAAGAAAAAGAGTGAGCAAACTTCCAAAAAGAATGTAATCATAAATGATAAGATTTTTGATAAATTCGCTCACCGTCTGCATAGCTACTTAAGCATCTCTTGCGTTTTTCTCAGCGATTCCGCTCATGCCAAATCTACGGGCAAGCTCTTGTTTGACTCTATCCGGAGAGATATTTTTTGCGGCAAGTGCTACAAGAACGTGATAAGTCAAGTCCGCTGCTTCGTAGATAATCTCCTGCGCATCATTATCTTTACACGCAAAACTAAATTCACCTGCCTCTTCTACAACTTTTTTCAAAATCGTATTGTCGCCTTTAGAGAGAAGTTTTGCAGTCCATGAAGTAGTCGGGTCGGCATTTTTGCGCTCTTGTATGGTGTGGTAGAGTGTGTCGATGACGCCATAAAGTGCTTCACTGCTAATCTGAACTTCACTCTCTATCGCTCCGCTCTCAAGCTCCGTAAAAAAACAAGACGGTCGTCCGGTGTGACATGCAACGCCATGCTGTGTAACTTTGATAAGAAGAGTGTCGCTATCGCAATCTATGTTAAAAGAGTGAATTTCTTGGATGTGTCCGCTGCTCTCGCCCTTTTTCCAGATGCGCTGTTTAGAACGGGAGAAGTAGTGTGCCATTCTGGTCTTAAGAGACAGCTCAAGTGCCTCTTTATCCATATATGCCATCATCAACACTTCGTTGCTTGTCACATCCTGAACGATAACCGGCAAAAGCTCTATCTTTTGCCAGTCTATCTTTTTTAGAATCTCTTGCATAACTCTACTCGGCTACGGAAGTAGTTTTTTGTTTCGCATCTTTCATATCCACCCAGATATTTGGCGTTGAACCGCCGGGTGTTAGGAAAATTTTCGCATCTTTGTTTTCTCTGAGTGCTTCGTTAAATTTGCCTTGGATTTGAATCTGCTCCAGCTTTAAAAGATCTGAGGTTAAAGATTTTGAGATAAGGTTATTTGCTTTTGCTCTTGCTTCTGCTTCGATAGTTACGGCATCTGCCAAACCTTGCGCCTCAATCCTTGCTTTTTCGGCGATACCTCTTGATTCTGCTGCACGTCTGAGTGCTTCTTGTTCTGCTCGCTGAACATCTTGTTCCGCTTTTTGAACTTGTTGTTTTGCAATTTGGACATTTTCTATCTGCTCTTTTACTTTTGGAGGAAGCACAATCTCTCTAAGCTGGATAGACTGCAAATCAGCCGGCGCATTTTCTAAACTTGCAACGCTTTCTCTGATACCTGTCTCTATCTCTGTTGCTATCGTATTTCTCATCTGAGGAAGATTTTCTGCATCATACTTTCCGACGATATTGCGAACGATATCTCTTGCAACAGGATTGATAATTTTATCTTCCCAGCTAAATCCCCAGTTAGAGATAGTTTGCGCTGCATACTGTGCGTTTAATCTATACTGAACAGTAAGCTCAATGGCAACCGGAAGTCCGCGCTTGTCAAGAACGGTGATAGCAGGTTTTGCGTTGATACCAGAAGCCACACTGCCCCCGCCTGCCTCTATGCTTGAAGCATAGTTGATAATACGTACTTTTGTATCAACGATATAGACTTTTTGAATCACAGGCAAAATAAAATGAAGCCCCGGCAAAAGTGCCTGATCGGAGTACTTTCCGTTTGTACTTAAAATACCTCGCTCACCCTCTTCAATGATAGTAAAAGGTTTTGCCAAAACAAGCACTAACACGATAGCGATAAGAAAATAGGTAATTCCTGCTTTTGAGCCACCGAAATTAAAATCTATCTTTGGCATCTGAGGTGTGTTTCCTCCACCGCCTCCGCCGCTAGACTTTTTCTCGAAACCTTCACTCTGGCTCTTCTTTTTGTTAAAATAGTCATTCATATCTGAAGCCATTGTTATGTTTTCCTTCATTTTTATTTCCTCGGTTTTTTAGTTGATGTAACTTAAATAGTGCTCGTACTTTTTATCTCTGCCAAAAACTACATCAAAATATTTGCTCTGTAGTTTCTCTGTCATCTCGCCGCGCGCTCCGCATCCTATATCTCTGCCGTCCACATGGCGCACAGGAGTGATTTCTGCCGCTGTTCCCGTCAAAAACGCCTCATCGGCGATATAAACCTCTTCTCTGCTTATGCGGCGGCGCTCCACTTGGATGCCCATGTCGGTTGCAAGTTCGATTACTGTTTTTTGCGTGATAGATTCAAGCGAGTTATCGTTTGGCGGAGTGATAAGCACGCCGTTTTTAACCATAAAAAAGCTTGCACCCGAAGCTTCTGCGACATAACCCTGATCGTCAAGCAAAAGTGCCTCTTCATAGCCACAATCAATCGCCTCATACTTCGCCATTTGAGAGTTTAGGTAGTTTGCAGTCGCTTTTGCTTTGCCCATATTTGATGTGTTTGCGGGTCTTGTCATAGAGACGATTTTGAGTTTAATCCCTTTTTTCATACCCTCTTCGCCAAGGTAAGCACCCCACTCCCACGCAGACATAACCGTCTCAACAGGTGCATTTTTGTGATAAACTCCCATAACGCCGTAACCCAAAAATGCAAATGGACGGATGTAAACATTGTCACCCGTAAACTCATTTCTTCTTAGAAGCTCTAACTGCGCCTCATTCATCTCTTCAACGCTGTAAGGGATGTTGAGGAGCGTCATCTTTGCAGACTCTTTAAGTCTTTTTGTGTGGTCATTGAGACGAAAAATAGCATACCCTTTTTCGGTTTTATATGCTTTTGTACCCTCAATAACGCCGTTTCCATAATGAATAGTATGTGAGAGAACATGCACCTTTGCATCATCCCAAGCCACAAACTTTCCATTCATCCAAATATACTTCGCTGCATCCATCTGCTTCTCCAATAATTCCGACATAAAAATTGTTGCTATTTTATCTAAAATGGTGTTAATTACGTAAACAAAATGAATTTAAAAAATAAAAGAAAGAGAATATAAAGCCCAAAGAAGGGCTTTATTTAAGAGAGGAAAGGGGGAGAGAGAAAAATTTACTTTGTTTTAGAGAATTACCATTTTACTTCTGTTGTAAGCATATAAACGTCTTTTGATTGTCCAGTGTCACCGCCATTTGCTTTTTCTTCATCAACAAACTTAGCAGAACCAATTAAAGTTACATATTTGTTATACTTGTATGCCAAACCTGCAATAACTTTTGTGCCATCCGCCGAAACAGAAGTTCCACCGTTGTTTTTAGCAACTTTATCGATTGTATAGTCATCATATCTACCGATAACCGTCCAATCTTTAATTGGTCTGAATTCAGCATTTATTGACATAACATCATACTCTTTACCGTCTGTTATAACAGTGTTTCTTGCTTTATCTTCTGCGGTTATATATTGTGCTGCCAGCAAGAACATCGGCTGGTTATATACTGCATGGATGCCGTAGAATGTTCTATCGTATTCGCCTGCCGCATCTTGAGCAACAGTGTCGTCTTTATGGTTATGAGAAATCAAACCGAAAGTTGAAAGGTGTGCATAAGTATCTTTTGTACGGTCTTGTTTGCCTACTTTTTTACCACTTCCAAGCAAGTGACCGGTTAAACGCCATTCAATAGACATTTTAGAGTCATTCTCTTGGTTTGCAGCTTTTTTATCTGCATGGTAACCTTCACCGTTAAATATACCGATTTCAGAAGAGAAGTTCTCCGTTTTTGTTTTAAAGTTTGCACCAAGGTCAGATGAGTTTACAAGGTCAACACCCGCTTCCGTTGCTGTTCCTTTTTCTTCAACTACAACTTTGTTGAATGAGCGATAGTACCAGCCGTTATGCTCTTCATAGTCAATCCATGGGCGGTGTGCGATACCAAACTCAACTCCAGTATATGGAAGAATGCCGTCCAAATATAAATATGCATATTTTACAAATACATCGGCATAGCTTTTTGATGATGCCAACTCTTTTGTTGCATCCAGTGTTACACGCCAGTAATCTTTATCATTAAAGAAACCTTTTACCTGAACATAGTTTCTTCTAAGCTCAAATCCGCTTGAACGAGCAGCATAAGCGGCTGTATCTATTCCAACAGGAACAGTAACTTTAGCATCTGCATCTGCAGTAGGTGCAGTTGTCTGCGGATTTGCAGATGTATAACCAAAATAATGTACACCGCTAAACTCTAAACTTTTTGCTTTAGAAAGAACCGAACTCTCTTTGTTTTCGATAGCGATACGATCGGGTGCCGAAGTAGTAAACACCTGCCCTTTTTCATCTACATAAAACTGCTGTGCAGCACTTAAAGCCGTTGCGCTCACTGCCAAAGCAGCGATTGTCGATAGAACGATTTTTTTCATTGTGTTAATCCCTTGTTTTTTTGTGAGGGAAGTATAAAATGATTAGATTACGAAAGGATTACAAAAAGTGTCTAAAAAATGAGCTTTTATAACGAAAAAGCCCCTGCATACTTTCGCATACAAGGGCTTTGGAGGAGAATTTCTTAGGAGAGAAATATGTCTTTTTGAATGATTATTTGAGGTTGGCTGCCCAATACTCTCTAATCATATTTTTAGTCTCTTCAGGAAGCGGAATGTATCCTAACTTCTTAGCAGCTTCGTCACCTTTTTTGAATGCGTAATCATAAAAAGCAGTTACTTTTTTGTTCATCTCGCCGCCTTCTCTTGGAAGCAAAATAAATGTTGCCGCAACGATTGGGTACGATGTATCACCCGCTTGAAGTGCTAAAACAGAGTGAAAGTGTTTCTCTTTTGTCCAAGTTGCATACTTTGCGGCAGCCTTGAAGTTCTCTTCTGTTGCGCTAACCCACTTACCGCTTGCAGTTTGAAGCACGGCAGCGCTTAGGTTGTTCTTCTCTTTATATGCGTTTTCGATATAACCAATAGAGTTTGGAGTCTCTTTGATAAGACTTGCTACACCCTCGTTACCTTTACCGCCGATACCTGTTGCCCAGTCTATAGCCTTACCTGTTCCAAACTTCTCTTTCCAGTTTTTAGAAGCTTGCGTTAGATAGTATGTAAAGTTAAATGTAGTTCCTGAACCGTCCGAACGGTGAACAACGATAATTTTTTGGTTTGGAAGTTTGATTCCTTGGTTGTCAGCTGCGATAGCAGGGTCGTTCCAAGTAGTGATTTTTCCTGCAAAGATATCTGCAACAACTTCGTTTTTAAGTTTTAAAGTAGCATCTTTGATGCCATCCACATTAAACGCTACAACGATAGAACCGATAACAGCAGGGAATTGGAACAAGTTATCTTTTGCAAGCTTCAATGGTGCCAATGCTTCATCTGTCGCACCAAAATTAACTGTTCTGCTGGCAATCTGCTTAATACCGCCGCCTGAACCGATAGACTGATAATTAACAACATTTTGTGTGTCGTTTTTATAATTAAATGCCCAGTCATAATACACAGGTGCAGGAAACGATGCACCTGCTCCACTTATCTTATCAGCCGCAAACGATGATGTAATCGACGCAGCAGCAACCAATGTAGCCAGAGCTAATTTCTTTAACATTTGTTTTCCTTTTGTTGAATGTTGCCGAAATTGTAGTTGCTCCGTATTACGAAATGATTACAGCACTACTCCCCTTTAGATGTAAATTTAAAGTGGCTCTCCATGGCAATAGCCTCATCTCTTCCAAAAATGACGACATCTTTGTTCACCTCTATCTTGCTTGCATCTATCTTGTTCGGATAGTCAACAAAGTTCAAGATATGTTTGATGGTGTTTAGCCGTGCCTTTTTCTTGCTGTCGCTTTTGATAACCGTCCACGGTGCCACTTCGGTATGTGTCGCACTGAGCATCATATATTTTGCCAATGCGTACTCATCCCAAAGCTCCTGCGCTTTGAGGTCAACCGGAGAGAGTTTATACTGTTTGAGCGGGTCTTGCTCTCTTTTTGCAAACCTTCTTGCCTGCTCCTCTTTGGTGACCGAGAAGTAAAATTTAAAGATTTTGATATCTTCTTCCACAAGCATCCTCTCAAAGAGCGGCGCATCTTTGAGAAATTTACTCTGTTGTCTTTGGGTACAAAAACCCATAACAGGCTCAACCATCGCTCTGTTGTACCAACTTCTGTCAAAAAGAACTATCTCTCCTGCACTTGGCAAATGCATAGTATAGCGCTGAAAGTACCATTGCGTCATCTCCTGATCACTCGGTCTTGGAAGTGCTACAACCCTTGCCCCTCTTGGGTTAAGATGCTCTGTAATTCGCTTAATCGTTCCGCCTTTTCCGGCTGCATCACGTCCCTCAAAAATCATTAAAACTTTCAACCCCTTCTCTTTGACATGATTTTGGAACTTTAAAAGCTCAATTTGAAGTTTTTTAAGCTCCTCTTCATAAAGAAGCGTCTCCTCTTTGACCCAAATACGCACTTTGCCATCCTTTGCGTTTTCTCTTCTGTCTCTGTCGGCTTTTCTTCTGTCAGATTTTGATTCTCGTTGCTCTTTCATGCGGCTCCTTTTGCGGATATTATAGCCTTTGTAATCTTTTTGTAATCATAAAAAATTAGAATTGCGAAATTTATACATAGGAGCATCATTGAAAAATATCATCGATACAATCTTTGCAAATGCCACAAGAGCTATAGCTTTTGGGGTTTTGTTGCTTTTGGCATGGATATTTACGGTACTATTTGAACACTCGCTAGAGTCGCTCCAAGCATTTGGATTTGACTTTATTCTTGAGGACAAATGGGCACCAAACCTAGAAAAATTTGGTGCGCTTCCTGCCATCTACGGCTCTGTTGTATCCACTTTTTTAGCCATGGTTTTGGCTGTTCCCGTGGCAATGGGTATCGCAATTTTTTTAAGCGAGATAGCACACGCAAAGCTTAAAACTCCGGTAGGTATCTCCATAGAACTTCTTGCTGCCATTCCTTCTGTCATCTACGGTATGTGGGGGCTTTTTTACTTTGTGCCTATCATCCGCGATGTATTTGGCGGCGTTGGTATCAGTATGCTTACCGCCGGAATCGTACTCTCAATCATGATACTTCCTTTTATGGCGGCAGTCACTCGTGATGCTATGAACACGACACCCGACATCCTAAAAGAGTCTGCTTATGCGCTCGGAGCGACAAAATGGGATGTCATTAAAGATGTTGTCATCCCCTACGCAAAATCCGGAATCATAGGTTCGTTTATCCTAGCACTTGGACGTGCTATCGGTGAAACAATGGCAGTTACGTTTGTTATGGGAAATGTCCATAAAATTTCAACAAATCTTACAGAACCTGCAACTTCTATTCCCGTTGCACTTGCAAATGAGTTTGCCGAAGCAGACAGCGACCTTTACTACTCATCGCTTTTTGAGTTGGCACTTATACTTCTTGTTGTGAGTTTTGTAATCATCTCAATCGCAAAATTCTATTTTTTACGTAGAAAAAGGGTAGGACAATGACACATACGCAAAAAAGAATTTTTACAAGTCAAGTCGTTATGGTTCTCTCAACTGCTTCTGCCGTTGTCGGGATTGGATTTTTGTTTTGGATTTTGGGTGTTTTGATTATCAACGGTGTTGATGCGCTCACTCTTACGATTTTCACGACAGAGGGAACACCTCCGGGAAGCGGCAGCGGCGGACTTAAACATGCACTTGTCGGGCAGCTCATGTTAGTTTTTTATGCTTCCATGTTTGGTGTTCCGCTTGGTGTCTTGGCGGGAACTTACCTTAGCGAGTACAGCCAAAAATCAAAAATAGGCGAGATGATTCGTGATATCTCAGACATTATGATGAGCGCACCAAGTATTGTTATCGGGGCATTTGTATATGCGATTGTTGTTGCACCGATGGGGCATTTCAGCGGATGGGCCGGCTCTATCGCTCTTACTATCATCATGCTCCCTATCGTCCTAAGAACAACAGACGATATGCTCCAACTTGTGCCATCTACTCTCAGAGAGGCCGCATTCGCCCTTGGAGCGCCAAAATATAAGGTAATTTTGCAAGTCGTTTACCGTGGAGCAAAAGCAGGTATTCTTACTGGGATTCTTCTTGCCGTTGCACGTGTGGGCGGAGAGACTGCACCGCTGCTGTTTACATCGTTTAATGACAACTTCTTAAACATGGATATGATGCAGCCTGTGGCTTCACTTACGGTAACTATGTACAACTATGCGACAAGCCCTTATGAAGATTGGCAAAAACTTGGATGGGCGGCAGCGTTTATCTTGAGTATGTTCATTTTAGCAATCAACATACTCGGAAGATTGATTTTATTAAAGAAAAAGGTTAAATAATGGCGACTATCGTAGAAATAACGGAAGAAAAAGCACTTGAGGTAAAAAATTTTGAGTTTACCTACGCCGGGGCAGATGTGCCGAGTGTAAAAAAACTTGATATGCCCGTAGCAAAAAACAGCATCACAGCACTTATCGGACCTTCAGGATGCGGAAAGACAACACTGCTTAGAAGCTTTAACCGCATGCACGACCTCTATCCCGGTAACAAATATGAAGGCGAGATTCTCTTTAAAGAGAGAAATATCCTGCTTCCAAAAGAGGATTTGATACGCTTAAGAATCCAAATCGGGATGATTTTTCAAAAACCGACTGCTTTTCCAATGAGTATCTTTGACAATGTTGCCTATGGTCTGAGACTTCAAGGACTTAAAAACAAAACCGAACTTAAAGACAGAGTAGAAAAAGCACTGCAAGATGCAGCGATTTGGAATGAGGTCAAAGACAGACTTACCCATGATGCAAACGGACTCTCAGGCGGACAACAGCAAAGACTTTGCATCGCCAGAGCCGTTGCCGTAGAGCCAGAAGTGCTCCTTTTTGATGAACCGACTTCCGCACTCGACCCTATCTCGACAGGCGGTATCGAAGAGCTGATTGTACAGCTTAGAGAAAGGGTTTCTATCATCATCGTTACGCACAACATGCAACAAGCTGCACGTGTGAGCGACTATACAGGCTTTATGTACTTAGGCGAACTTATAGAACTCGGACGCACGGAAGAGCTTTTTGTTACGCCACGAGAAAAGCTTACAGAAGAGTATATAACCGGAAAATTCGGTTGATAACAACACAGAAAATTTATGAAATAAATTAAAGGAAAGAAAACATGGGATCAAAATATCATGAAAAAGTAAGTAACATCAAAACAAAACTCTCACTTATCTTAGCAGATATCGTAACGGCAAATGAACTTGCACTTGAGGCATTTAAAACTTTGGACTTTACAAAATTCAAAGAAGCAGAGACTATTTTAAGCAAAATAGGGATGAAAGCGGATGAAGTTGATAATGAAATCATCAAAGCATTTGCTCTTTTTGGACCGGAGGCAAATGAGCTTCGTTTCCTCATCGCTTTTTTAAAGATGACAAACGAACTTGTTGGCATCGGCGACAATATCAAGAAGTATGCACGCCGCATGAACGAACACTTGCATAGCCAGTGCAATCTTGAAGAGTTTAAGTCAAGCATAATTCTGCTACATAAAAGCAGTCTCAATGCCCTTAAATACATCCTTGAGTGCTTTGGCGACCTGCACGCATGCAGCTATGAGGACAGCTACAGAAAAGTTCTTGTTGAAGAGAGCATCAATGATGATTTGTTTGCTGTTTTGGAAAAAGAGCTTCTTAGCAAAGTCATAGAAGAAAAAGAGCTGTCGGTCGATTATGTCAAAGTGCTTGGAACGCTCAGAAAACTAGAGCGTTCATGTGACAGAAGCGTAAACATCGCCAACCTTATGATGTACGCAGAACAAGGCGGAGAGATTCAGCTTTTCAAGTAATTGCCTAAAATTTAATCAATTATTTTTTATGTTTCTTGCTTGATTTTGGATATACTACACGCTATAAAATTTTTAGGAGAGACCTAATGGGAAAATTTGTAAACAATATAGAAGAATTTTTTTCTTTCTGTAAAGAAAATGATGTTAAATATGTAGATTTGAGATTTACTGACTTAAAAGGGACATGGCACCATGTTACTTACAGAATGAGCGCTGTAAATGAAGGAAACTTGACAAACGGTTTCCCTTTTGACGGTTCTTCTATCGAAAAATGGCAGCCGATTAACAAGTCTGACATGATTTTAAAAGCAGATGTTCCGACGGCGTTTTTAGATCCTTTCACAGCTGATCCTACTATCATTATTTTCTGTGATGTTTACGATATCTACAAAGGTCGCATGTATGAAAAATGCCCTCGCTCTATCGCAAAAGCAACGCTTAAGCATGCAGAGTCTCTAGGAATTGCTGATGCTGCATACTTTGGTCCTGAAAACGAGTTCTTTGTTTTTGATGACGTAAGAATTATCGACAACATGAACGAAGCAGGATACAGAATCGACACTGAAGAGGGTGATTGGAACTCAAACACTCACTATGCGGACGGCTACAACACAGGTCACAGAGGCGGTGTAAAAGGCGGTTACTTCCCAGTAGCTCCGATTGACACGATGGTTGATTTGAGAGCGGAGATGATGGATGTACTAGAGCAAGTCGGTCTTGAAGTAGTACTCGGTCACCACGAAGTTGCACAAGGTCAAGGCGAAATCGGTATCGTTTTCTCTGACATCGTAGGAGCAGCAGACAATGTTCAAAAACTAAAATATGTTGTAAAAATGGTAGCTCACCTAAACGGTAAAACTGCTACATTTATGCCAAAGCCTCTTTTTGGAGACAACGGAAACGGTATGCACGTTCACCAATCACTATGGAAAGAGGGCAAAAACCTTTTCTACAAAGAGGGTAACTATGCCAACCTTTCAGAGATGGCTCTTCACTATGCAGGTGGAATTTTCCAACACGCAAAAGCAGTTGCTGCACTTACAAACCCGTCAACAAACTCTTATAAGAGACTTATCCCAGGGTTTGAAGCACCTTCAATCCTTACATACTCTATGCAAAACCGCTCTGCATCTTGCCGTATTCCGTACGGTGCAGGCGAGAAAGCTACTCGTATAGAGATGAGATTCCCTGACTCAACTTCATGCCCATACCTTGCATTCTCTGCAATGATGATGGCAGGACTTGACGGTATCAAAAACAAAACTATTCCTGCCGGACCAATGGATGAGGATTTATTTGAACTTACTCTTGATGAGATTCGTGAAAAAGGTATCCAACAAATGCCACACACTTTAAGAGAAGCTACTGAAGCGCTTATCGCCGACAATGACTTCTTAAAGCCTGTATTTACAGATACATTCATCCAAGA
Organism: Sulfurimonas sp.; assembly: GCF_028694605.1. Taxonomy (GTDB): domain Bacteria; phylum Campylobacterota; class Campylobacteria; order Campylobacterales; family Sulfurimonadaceae; genus Sulfurimonas. The sequence continues at coordinate 134,723 of NZ_JAQVKP010000003.1, forward strand.
CTATCAACACTACATGTTTGAGAGACAAATCTGGCCGGATGAGAGCCGCCCGACAGCTTACGAGTTTAAAACAACTTACAGCTGCTAAAAATATCCCGCGAAATGCGGGATACACACAATCACTTCTCCCTAAATCCTCTTTAAAAAAAACAATCACTAATCACAAATTCGCTATAATTGCGCAAAATAACAGTATGTAAGAGTGCGTTATTTAATTTCAAGTTTAAAGGTATATTATGAAAAATATTCCGCATGGGAAGTATCGTCCCTATCCAAAAATAGATTTGCCAAATAGAAATTGGCCAAATAACAGCATAACAAAAGCTCCTAAATGGTGCAGTGTTGACTTGCGTGACGGCAATCAGGCACTTATCAACCCTATGGACATGAACAAAAAACTTGAACTATTTGCACTCTTACTCAAAATCGGATTTAAAGAGATAGAAGTCGGTTTTCCCTCTGCTTCAAAAGTAGAGTTTGAATTTTTACGCCGTTTGGTTAATGACAAGCTTATCCCTGATGATGTAACGGTTCAAGTGTTGGTTCAAGCAAGAGAACACTTGATAGCAAGAACCTTTGAAGCGTTGCAAGGTGTCAAAAAGGCTACTGTGCATCTTTACAACTCGACTTCCGTTGCTCAAAGAAAGATAGTTTTCAAAAAATCAAAAGAGGAGATTATAGCTCTTGCCCTAGAGGGTGTTGATATGGTTAAGAAGTACGAAGCAAAGCATGACGGAGAGATATTTTTAGAGTATTCACCGGAGAGTTTTACGGGTACAGAGCTTGCATTCGCGGCGGAAATTTCAAATGCAGTCACTGCACGATGGGGTATAAGCGATAGCCGCAAAGTGATTATCAACTTGCCTGCAACCGTCGAGATGGCAACACCAAATGTCTATGCAGACCAGATTGAGTGGATGAGCGCGCACTTGGACAACCGTGAAAATGTCATTATCTCAACCCATACGCATAACGACAGAGGAACAAGCGTGGCAGCAACGGAGCTTGCACTTTTAGCGGGAGCAGACAGAGTTGAGGGAACGCTTTTATGCAACGGAGAGAGAACCGGAAATGTTGACATCATTACTCTTGCGCTAAATATGACAACGCAGGGAGTGGAGTCAAATCTTGACTTTAGCGACGTAAACGAAGTTTTAGATGTTGTCGAGAGATGTACGGAAATAGAGACACACGTGCGCCATCCATACGTCGGAGAGCTTGTCTATACGGCATTTTCAGGCTCTCATCAAGACGCTATCAACAAAGGTTTGGCATACAGAAAAGCACAAAAAGAAGTTTTTTGGGAAGTTCCGTACCTACCGATTGACCCCGAAGATGTCGGAAGAAGCTACGAGAGTATTATCCGCATAAACTCACAATCAGGAAAAGGCGGTATCGCTTATGTTTTAGAAAAAAACTTTGGGTATCAGCTTCCAAAAGCGATGCATCCTGAAGTTGGCAAACTTGTTCAAGACGTAAGCGATAAAAAAGGACAAGAGCTGAGTGCTGATGAGATTTTAGAGATTTTCAACGAAAACTATTTCAACATAAAAGAGCATATCTCTTTGGTTGATTTTACGGTCTCATCACTCAAAGGTATTTCAAAATGCACACTTACCTATCTCTATAACGGAGTTGAGATTGTTGCACAGGGCGAGGGCAACGGACCCGTTGACGCGTGCAAAGATGCATTGATGAAAGATTATAAAAACAGTTTTACGATTAACTCCTACTTTGAGCACTCTTTTGGCAACAAAAGCTCTGCAAAAGCAATAGCCTACATAGAGATAGAGACAAAAACAACGCTTTCATGTTTTGGTGTGGGGGCAGATACAGACATAGCAACCGCCTCAGTCAAAGCTCTTTTCTGCGCACTCAACAGAGCATTTCATTGATTAGTCCGCTAAAGGAAGTAAATTCCTTTAGCTTCGCTTGCCGCTGTGGCACTAAAGCTTGACGCATAAAGCGTCAGAATGGATAATTGAGCCCTCTGAATAAATCATCTAATTAGACCCTGAATCAAGTTCAGGGTGACTGGTAGTTCGTCATTCTAACCCCATCCGTCATTCCAAGCTTGACTTGGAATCTAGTTTATGATTTAATCAGAGGGTTCAATTATTTTTTATTGCAAAATGTCATATTTTTTGAGGAATTTAAAAATTTATTGTATTTTTCTCAAAAACAGATGGAAGTAAAATGCAAACAAGAAATTTATTTGATTTAGCCGACAACACCTATATAGAAAGGAGGATAATGCATAAAATGTATGACACACATAGCTTTGCTTCATCAAATTATATAAATCAAAATATCACTTCAGCATGTCATGACAATAACATATCAAATCATCTTGAATTCAAATACAATAATTTAAACAATAAAGTGTCAATCCATCAAGATGATGCTATATCATTTTTAAAAAAACTTCCTTCACAAAGCGTTGACTTAATTGTAACAGATCCTGCATACTCTGGAATGAACAATAAGCTTAAGCTTGGAAAAGGAAGAATTGTTGGGCAATACTCACAAAAAGGTGATAAAGAAAGTAAGTGGTTTAGTGAATTTGAAGACAGTGAAGAAAACTATATAGAATTTTTATCTCAATGCAAAAGAGTTTTAAAAAAATCAACCGGGCATATTTATATAATGTTTGATTCTTATTCATTGTTAACACTAGGTAGTATTGTTAGAGATTATTTTGATATTAAAAACTTAATCACTTGGGATAAAGTTAATATCGGAATGGGACATTACTATAGAAGAAGGCACGAATATATCATCTTTGCAACCAACAACAACAACAGAAAAATAAAAAATAGAAAGTTTCCTGATGTCTGGAGATTTAAAAGAGTGCATAACTCGGCATATCCGACTCAAAAACCTGTAGAGGTGTTTCAAGCGATGATTTATGCAAGTGCTGAAGAAAATTTTACTGTTTGTGACCCATTTTTAGGAAGTGGCTCATCTGCTATAGCGGCCATCAAAAATAGTTGTAATTTTATAGGTTGCGACATATCAAACAAGTCGATAGAAGTTGCTTCATCAAGAATTTCAAAATATATTGAAAGCGGAAAAGATATTATGCAAAAAAATTCAACATCGGTTGAAGAAAATATTTTTTGGGAATAACCATGGCGAACCTAAGTAAAACAAAAACGCTGTTTGGATTTACATCTCCAAGAACAATAGAAAAAATTATCTCTGAAATTAAACTACTTTGTGACAACTACCAAGGTAAAAAATGGTCTGGAAGCGAAGATATTCAATCTGCTTTTTTTAATGATTTGTATCATTCCGAATTTTATGAAGGTGATGTTTTACCGACCAATGCCGCACTAGCGGCAAGAGATAGAATTACAAGAGCACCAAAAGCACTTGGTTTTGTGGATTTGCAACCAACCATAGAACTAACTCAGGCCGGAAAATTACTTCTTGAGAAAACAAGGATTTATGAAACATTTACAAGGCAGTTATTAAAATTTCAACTCCCTTCACCATATCACTCTCAATCCAAAACAGTAGAATTTTCCATTCGTCCATACCTTGAGCTCATTAGATTGGTAAAAGATTTGAAAGGCTTATCAAAAACAGAAATTGCACTTTTTTTCTTACAATTAGTCCACTATAAAGCGTATGATGTTATTGTTGAAAAGATTTTAAATTTTAGAACACAATCAAAAAATTATAGCGCTAGCAAAAAAAGATATGTTCACGAATGCTTTGCCGATGAAATTACCAAAATATTTCATGAAGAGATTAAAGACAAAAAACTAAAAACAAGAGAAAGCAATGATGCTTCATTAAAAAAATTTATCAAAACAAAGCAAGCAAACATGAGAGATTATGCAGATGCGTTTACCAGATATATTAGAGCAACTGAACTTATAACATTTGAAAAAAGAACATTTAGGCTAATCATATCTCCCCAAAAAATTCAAGAAGTAGATTTTTTACTAAAAACAACTCCTAGAAAACCTTCCGTTTTTAAAACATTAGATGAATTTAAAAAATATATTTTTAATCCCTATTCAATAAAGCTTTTCTCAGATAACAGAGAACTTTTAACGGAAAAATTAACAACTCTTGGCGTAGGAAAAATTGATGAATTGACTGATATTGAAATTCTTAAAAACAGACTTGAAGAGCTAGAAGCTTCAATTAAGAAAAAAAATATTGAAGACAAAAAAAGAGAGTTAAAAGAAAACAAGGAACTTCCTGAGATTATTGCTGTTTTTGAGCAGATTAGAAAAAAAGAAATACCTGATTCACCCCTATTTTTGGAGTGGAATATTTGGCGTTCATTTGTTATGTTAAATCATGCAAAGCGAATTGATGGCAATTTTATTATGGATATTGATGGTATGCCGCTAAATACGGCACCTGGAAATAGACCAGATATAGAGATTGAGTTTGAAAATTTTGCTTTAATCGGTGAAGTTACTTTATCATCAGGCGCAACGCAATTTAAAATGGAAGGGGATTCAGTCCCTAGACACTACGGTAACGCACTAAGAGAATTTAAAAAAGATGTGTACTGTATTTTTATTGCACCCAATATTCACAACGGATGCTTGGCTCATTTTTTCAATCTAAACAGATTAAATACAAAACACTATGGCGGAAAAACAAAAATTATTCCACTAAAATTGGAAAAATTTATAGAATTTTTAAATGTTGGAATATCCTCTAAATTTTCGGATTCTAATAAAATGAAAAATTGGCTAGAAAATCAATGGCTCTTAAATCAAACAATTGATGATGAAGAGCTATGGAACAATGAAATAGAAAAAAGTTTAACTAAATGGGCTTCCTAAAATAATAATCAAAAAACATTATGCTACAATCTAACACTACAAAATAAAGGATTCTGTTATGTCTGAAAGTGTAATTGTTGCTGGTTTGGTAACACTGTTGTTTTCATCTCTCTCTGCATATGACCTCAAGTCTAATATGTTACTTTTAAATGCGGAACTTAGTGAAGTTCAAAGAGCTTTTATCTCAAGTGATCAAAAAGGGGTGGATGAATCTGTCAAACGCTTTGCAAAACATGCGCAGGATTTGCTCGGAAATAAAGAGAAGTTTGCCGCAATGCTTCCGGACAAGAAAAAAAACAAAGCAGGAGAGGCGGTTATGAGCGCTCAGATTATCAGTCATAATGTGCAAATCATCTTAGATGCAGTTGAAAATAAGTACAATCAGTCAGGACAAGTTCGCCGTGAAGAGGCGCAACGTGCTTATACATACATAGAACACGCTTGTTTTAGATGTCACAACCTTGTACGTGACGAATACTAAACATAAAACACTCTCTTTTTAAAAGAGAAGTGTATCTTGCTTCTCGGTGTCGGCATCAATGCGTGGTGGCTTTGAGGTGTCGCTAAAGTACTCTTTTTGTCCGTTAACGACAATCTCTTTGATTCCCTCAGGTACGTCAAACCTTCGCTGAATCTGCGGATAGAGTTCTAAAACTTTTGTGTAATACATCGAAAATGCAGGACCTGCAATTCTTCCCCCTGTCTCAACTCTATCCATCGGAGTATTGTCATCATTTCCAAACCATACAATTGTCTCAATTGTCGGAGAGTATCCTGCAAACCATCCGTCCATATTGTTGTTTGTAGTTCCTGTTTTTCCCGCAACTTCTATTCCGTTTACTGCCGCAGATTTTCCTGTACCTCTTGAAACAACATCTTTTAAAAGTGTTGTCATGATGTATGCTTGCTCCGGGGCTGTAATTACTTTGCTCTTATACTCTTTTTCATAAATGGTCGTTACCCCTTTTTCGATACTGTTTATAAGTACCGGCTCAACCTGAACACCGCCATTTGCAAAAGAGGTGTAGTAGTGTGCGAGCTGCAAAGGAGAGAGCGTGATACTTCCAAGTGCAACTGACAAGTCAGGCGGCAGATTTTGAATCCCGAATTTTTTGAGCTCTTTAAGCAATTGAGGCAAACCTAAATCATTTACGAGATTTATGGTCGCAAGATTGCTTGAGTGCACAAGCGCTTCTCTTAGGGTAACAAGTCCTTTATAGCTGTTTTTATAGTTTTTAGGCTGCCATTTTTGCTCTTCACCGTCTTTATAGTAAGTATAGGTTCGTGCGATATCTACAAGCTCCGTAGCACCGGAATAACCCAAATCAAGTGCTACCTGATAGATAAAAGGCTTAAAAGCAGAACCTGGTTGACGGCGACCTTGCGTTGCTCTGTTGAAAGAATTTTTTGCATAATCCACACTTCCGACAAGTGCCAAAATCTCTCCGTTTTTTGGGTTAAGCGAAACAAGCGCGCCGTTTAAAAGATCTGTTTTTGTCTCTGCCTTATCTTTTGAGGAAGTTGTTGCCTTAATCCTTGCAACAGAGAGGTCGTACGCCTTTTTAAGCGACTCTCTTGCAGCCTCTTGCAGTTTTAGGTCTATGGTTGTATGTACTTCATAGCCGCCTGTTTTAAAGTCTGTGATACCCATCTCGGCAGCTCTTCTTGCCACCTCATCAACAATAAAAGGAGCGCTGTTTTGCGTAAGCGTATCATCATAAACTTTTGGTTTTTCAAGTAAAGAGGCATTGTGTGTTGCATCATCTATCCATCCAAGAGAGTGCATTCTTGAGACGACACGGTTTGCTCTGCCCATGGATATCTCATAATTTTTTGTCGGCGCATAGGTGCTTGGTGCTTTTGGAAGCCCGACAAGAATCGCTATCTCTTTAAGGGTAAGTTCATTTAGATTTTTACGGAAGTAGCCGTCTGCTGCTGTTTTGATGCCATAGTACCCATGTCCAAAATAGATTTCGTTAAGATAGCGCTCTAAAATCTCCTCTTTTGTAAGCGAGAGTTCTACTTTTAGTGCGTAAATAACCTCTTTTACTTTGCGCGAAATCTTTTTCTCTCTCGTTAAAAGTCTGTTTTTTACAAGCTGCTGCGTGATGGTACTCGCTCCCTCTACCATCTTTCCTGCCTGCACATCTTTGATAGCTGCTCTAAAAATCGCATCTACATTGATACCGGGATGTTCAAAAAAGGTAGTGTCTTCAATCGCCAAAAGCGCCTCAACCACTCGTGGAGGTATTTCATTGAATTTTGCATAGTATCGATGCTCTTCGTCAAAAATACTTGCGATTTTCTCACCGTTTCTATCATAAATTTTTGTTGTTTGCTGAGGCTTGTACTCAATGAGCGGTGAGAGGTCATAGATGTACTCTTTGAGAAAATAGCCAATTACTGCAAACGGCGCCAAAACTCCAAGCAAAAGGAGCGTAAAAAAAAGATTTCTTATAAATTTCATATTCTAAAATTCCTATTTGCAAAATTTGCATCTATTAGTGTTTTGGTGTAGGCTGCAACTGGGGCTTGCAAGACATCTGACATCTCACCGCTCTCAATCACACTCCCGTCTCTTATAACGCAGATATTTTCGCATAGCATTTTAGCAGAATTCATGTCATGCGTCACAAAAAGCATCTTAAATCCAAGTTCTGCCTGCAACTCTTTTAAAAGATTTAAAATCAAAACCCGTGTTTGCGGATCAAGTGCGGTTGTGGGCTCATCAAGCAAAAGAAGTTTTGGTTCATGGCTGAGTGCCATAGCGATAACTACTCTTTGAAGCTGTCCGCCAGAGAGTTCCGGCGGAAATCTCTCTAAAAGTTCACTCCCAAGCCCAACCTGTTTAAAGAGTGCGGCAACCTTTGGCGGCGGGATAAAAAACTGTTTTTTTATCTTTGTCAAAGGGGAGAGTGCAGTAAAAGGGTTTTGCGGCACAAATGCCAGAGTCTCACCCGCAACAAGAGTAAAATCACTCTCATACTTAAGCGTTACGTCCATCGTTTGGGGCAACATACCGAGCAAAGCTTTAATGGTAAGGCTTTTACCGCTGCCGCTTTGCCCTACAAGTGCAAGCGAAGACGGTATGTCAAAACTTATGTCAACAAGCGTTTTTGCATCCTTCGTGATGCGTAATGTGGATATTTTCATGCTTGAAGCTTTACCTTATGGCACACATCTCTCAAATCATCACAACCCACGCCCAAACGTGCTATAAGTCTGATAATTGCCTTCTCAACGGTTGGCTGGCGTATGCCGCCCACTGCATATCCCATACCTTTGAGCGTATCACGAATCTCTATCACTTTTTCATTATCGTTTATGACTATAGGCACGATAAGCCCATCAACGCGGATACCCAGCTCTTCATAGACGATATCTTGACGTTTTTTTATCTCCTCTTTAAGCATAAGGCGATTTTGCTGCATATAGCGCAATGCATTGTGTGCCAAAAGTGTGTCGTATAAAGAGAGTGCAGTAGCGTAAATAATAGGCTTTGCACGGTTTATAAGGTACTCTATGATGTGTGAAGATGCCAAGATAAAAGCACCGAAACTCCCATAGGCTTTGCCAAGTGTTCCCATCTTGATGTAGTTTGGTTTGATGGAAATGTTGTAGAGGTCAAAAACCCCCATAAGACGCTCCCCGACAACACCGCTGCTATGGGCTTCATCGACTATCAAAAGGGCGTCATGAACATCACAGATTTCAAATACCTCTTTTGGGACAAGGTCGCCGTCCATTGAATAGATTCCCTCAACGGCTACTATTTTTCTCTTTGCATCGGATGTCCCCAGCAACTCTTCCAGCTCTCTCATATCGTTATGTGCAAAAAATTTAACATCCATACCGTTAAGCCTTGTTGCCAAAACTCCCGATGCGTGGTACTTCTCATCCATAAAAAGTACATCTCCTCGCCTCACAAGTGCTTCGATAAGCGCGATATTGGCATTAAATCCGCTTCCTAAAACCACACCCTCTTCAAAACCGTTTGCCTCACAAAGTGCCTCTTCAAAATCTTTGTGAATCTGGTGGTATCCGTTTACCAAAAGCGAGGCTTTTGCGCTGTGAAGCGGCATGTCCGAGAGCGTTTTACATGTCGCATCATGCAGCTCTTTGATGTGGGAGAGTCCAAGATAGTCATTTGAGGCAAAGTCTAAAATATCTGTTTGGACAACCTCTCTTGTTCTGTAGCGTTTTGACTTTTTGAGAGCTTGAAGCTCTTTTGTGTAGTACATTACAAAAATCTCTTTAAAATCTCGGTATTTAGCCCCATTGCGGTACTCTCATACCCTTTGACGCTCTTTATATACTTTTTACAAAATCCCTCTACCATGCATGCCCCAGCCTTTCCGCGCCACTCTCCGCTTTGGATATAAGCTTCAATATCATCAAGGTCAAATGTATCAAAAAGATACTCTGTCGTTGAGATATCGACTATCTTCATCGTTTTGGATTGGTAAATCATGCAGGTAATAATGCTTGTAATGTTGGAACTTTGCGTCATAAGGATATTTCTTGCATCACCTGCGCATTTGGCTTTGCGCAAAATCTGCCCCCCAGAAGCGACAACCGTATCGGCAACCAAAAGAGGCAAATCATCATATCCAAACGCTTTTAGGTTGGCTTCATACTTTCCAAGCGTTGCCTGATATACGAAGTTTTTTGGACAAGTTGAAACGATGCGCTCCTCATCAAAATCAACACTCTGTTGCATAAATGCTATATCCGCACTTCTTAGAAGCTCGGCACGAGTAGGAGAGGAAGAAGCAAGGCGCAACATATTAGAGCGAGCCTGAAAGATAAGTTCCTAAAAAGATAGCGATAACCCCAAGAGCGATGTTTAGTGGCACCATCACTTTGCCGATAAGCTCTATCTGGTTTTTTGCTCCTACCATATTACCTTCATGAAGCATCCTCTCGCCTCTGTTGCGTCGCATTATCATCGCCATAAGATTTATAAACATCACACTCCAAATAGCCTCTTTTGCATAACTAAAAGGTGCAAAATCACTTTGCGAGAGACCATAGCCCTTGACCATAAAGATAGCAGTCACAAGCAAAATCACTACGAAAGGAACAACAATAGTAAAAAGCCGCTTGAGTGCATAGGCTATGTGTTCCAATCTTTTGAGAGGGGATTCTATCTTTAAAAAAGAGTGATGTGCGGCGTAGCGCATCGCCACCATGCCGCCAACCCACACAACACCACTAATGACGTGCAAAAAGACAAAAAGCGTTTTGTACTCCAAAAAAATATCTTGCATTATGCAAGCACTTCCGTGATGTATTTTAGTGCCTCAACTTTTGCCTCTGCAAGTTTTGAGATATCCTTGCCGCCTGCTTGAGCAAAATCTGCTCTTCCGCCGCCGCCGCCGCCAAGAATCGGAGCTATGTGTTTTATCCAGTCTCCTGCTTTTGCATCAGCATTTTTAACGCCTGCCGCCATCATCACTTTGTCGTCTTTTACCTGAAACAAAATCGCACAAAGCTTCTCATGTTGGTTTTTAAGCTCATCTATCTTCTCTTTGATGTCGCCGCTTGCAAGCTCATCTACCACAACGCTAACACCGTTGATTTGCTCTGATTTTATCTCTGTTTTTATGCTGTTTTGAGCATCATGAAGCTCTTTTTTAAGCTCTGCTATGTTTGACTTTAGTCTGCTTATGCCGGCCATAACATCAAGGTTTTTAACCTCTGCTTCTATCTCTTTTATAAGAACTCTTTGCTGTGTAAAGTGTTCATACGCCGCATGTCCGCAAACTGCCTCTATACGTCTCACGCCTGCACTCACACCGCTCTCTTTTGTTATGATAAACGAGCCGATAACCGCCGTGTTTTCTACATGCACGCCACCGCAAAACTCGATGCTGACGTCGCCAAAACTCACGACACGAACCTCATCGCCGTACTTCTCGCCAAACTGAGCTTTCGCACCCGATTTTTTAGCCTCATCAATGCTCATAACCTCTGTTTTACCGCCTATGCCACGCATAATCTCATAGTTTACTTTAGTCTCGATTTGGACTAGTTCCTCATGCGTAAGTGCTTTTGGGTGTGAGAAATCAAATCTTAGTCTGTCTGCTTCCACCAAAGAGCCTGCCTGAGAGATATGGTCTCCCAAAACATCAAAAAGAACCGCATGAAGCAGGTGAGTTGCAGAGTGGTGTTTTGTTATCTCGCCTCTTGAGATATCTACAACCGCTTCAACCTCATCGCCTATTTTCAGCTCTTTTTCTACCGAGATTTGTGAGAGATTAAGTCCAAAGAATTTTTTAGTATCAAGCACCTTTGCAAATCCTGCAAGCTCACCGCTGTCTCCGCACTGTCCGCCGCTTTGAGCATAAAAAGGTGTAGTATCCAAAAATACCCAACCGCTTTTTTCATATGTGAGCATATCCGTATGATGGTAGTTTTCATCCAAAAGCGCCAAAACCCTGCTTTTTTGCTTTGTACTCTCATAGCCAACAAAACTGTTTTCGCCAAACTTCTCTAAAAGCTCTTTAAAGTCTCCGTGAACCGCATCATCTCCGCTGCCCTTCCAAGCAGCTTTTGCACGGCTTCTCTGCTCTTGCATCAACGCCTCAAATGTAGCAGAGTCAAGTTTTAGCTCTTTTTCTCTTAACATATCCTCTGTCAAATCCAAAGGGAAGCCAAAAGTATCATAAAGTTTAAACGCAATCTCGCCGCTGAAAACCTCTTTTGTATTTTTTAGCTCTTCGTTAAAAAGCTCTATCCCTGAAGCGATAGTTTTGAAAAATCTCGCCTCTTCAAGCTCTATCTGCTCTTTTACGGCATTTGCTTTTTGTGCCAAATAGTCATACTCTCTGCCCATAACTCCTACAACCGTATCGACAAGTTTGTGCATAAAAGGTTCGCTAAAGCCTAAAAGGTATCCGTGTCTTACCGCACGGCGAAGGATACGGCGAAGCACATAACCACGCCCCTCGTTTGAAAAGTTCACCCCCTGAGCAAGTAAAAAGAGTACCGTTCTTATATGGTCGGCTATAACACGGTACGATGCACCACTTGCGTAAACATACTCTTTTCCTATAAGAGCTTCTACTTTTTTGATAATCGGCATAAAAAGAGATGATGAATAGTTGCTTGTAGCGCCCTCGCTGATGGCTACAACACGTTCAAGCCCCATACCCGTGTCGATGGATGGTTTTGGAAGAGGTGTGAGTTTGCCGTCACTGCTTCTCTCATACTGCATGAAAACCAAGTTCCAAATCTCTAAAAATCTATCGCCGTCTCCGCCCATATAATCTTCCGAACCGCTAAAGTTCTCCTCGCCTTGATCAAAGAATATCTCGCTGCACGGTCCGCACGGTCCGGTATCGCCCATCTGCCAGAAGTTGTCTTTGTCGCCAAGACGCATGATTCTATCAAGCGTTACATGCTTTTGCCAAAGCGCTTCAGCCTCGTCATCGCTCTCATGGACTGTTACCCAAAGCTTCTCTTTTGGAAATTTTAAAACTTCCGTTACAAACTCCCACGCATAGTTGATTGCATCTTCTTTAAAGTAATTACCGAAACTAAAGTTGCCCAACATCTCAAAAAAAGTGTGGTGTCTTGCAGTATAGCCTACATTTTCAAGATCGTTGTGTTTTCCGCCCGCACGGATACAAGTCTGGCACGAAGTAGCGCGCGGGTTTTGCGGCACTGGTACCTCGCCCGTAAAAATCGACTTAAAAGGCACCATACCGGCATTGTTAAAAAGCAGTGTCGCATCATCTGGCACAAGTGGTGCGCTTGCAACTCTTGCGTGGTTTTTTGACTCAAAAAATCTTAAAAACTCTTCTCTAATATCCATAAGCCTATCTCTTTTTATAAAATTACGCGATTATATCTAAAATTCACGCCATAACTGTTTAAACAGTTTCAAGAAAGGGTTGTGCGGTTTCTTCCGTTATGCTTTGAGCTATAAAGTGCGTTATCTGCTCTTTCAATAATTGCCTCAAACGATGTATCATCTTTAAACTCTGCAACTCCGAATGATGCAGTTATTTTAAGATTCAAATCTTTACAAAAAGAGTACTCCTCTATTTTTTTTCGTATATTTTCCGCTATGGCATAACTGTTGTCTGCGTTTGCAAGCACCAAAAGAACAAACTCTTCACCGCCGTATCTTGCAACAATGTCAAATTTGCGAATGTATGAAGAGAGTATTTTTGAGATTTCCTTAAGCACCATGTCGCCGCTTTGGTGTCCATACGTATCATTGATATGCTTAAAGTAATCTATATCAACCATCACTACAGAAAACGGGTAGCCGAATCTTTGTGATTTCTCAAGCTGCTCTTGTGCGGCTGCGAAAAAATATTTTCGGTTAAAGAGTTTTGTAAGCCCGTCGTACTGAAGCTCTTTTGTAAGCACCTCGCCACGGAGAATTACTTTGAGAGCAATAAACATAATAATCAAAAAAATGACACAGGTTACTAAAACATTCAATTTAAAATTTGCAATAGCTGCTTTTATGTAAGGAGACTCAACATATGAGACGAAATAGGCGACTGTTTTGTCATTTTTCACATTTCTTACAGGCAAAAAAGAGACCACCTTTATCACCTCGCCAAACTCTTTGTAGATTGCAAACTCTTTGCCCTCCGCTATATTTTTATTTATCGTCTGCTGCAACGGCTTTATAATGTTTTGATGGCTTTGAAGAAGCCTTTGATGATTGATATGATCGGACAGACTAAACACAAAATCGCTGTGTTCGATACTTTGTTCATAAGGTTCTTGTATATTGCTCTTCCATGCCTGTGATTGAAAAACATTTCTGTTTATTATAAAATGGGTGTGAATATCACTTGCTCTCTTGGCATAATTTTGAAGCATCGTTGATGAAAAAGAGACATCCAGTACGCCTATGTGATTTCCGTCTTTGTAGATTGGGTATATATGCCTAAAGGCATGGTTGTCACGTCCCTGCTCAAATCCAAACATCGGTACTTTTTTCTGATTTGCCTCTTTTATACTGTATCTGATGTCCGTCAAGTCATCACCGAATTTATCTGGGGCATGCATCCTTAAAAGGCTCTCGTTGTTTGGCAGTATCACTTGAAGCTGCATGACTTCTAGGAGCTTAAGTTTCTCATACTCATCTATAAGATGGTCATAAAGACGCTGATGCAGCTCCTCCTTTTCCTCTTTTGTAGCATGTGATGCGGCTGATACTATTTCTAAAAAGTGTTTGTCGTTTTGAAATGAGTTATAAACATTTTTGGAAATAAATTCAAATCTGTCCAAACCCTGTTTATAACTCATTTGAAGATATTTTATCTGCCCATTTAATGCTTCATCTATCTCCATATTTTTGCTATATGACAAAATTGAAAAAATCAAGCCAAATAGCAATGAAGATATAAAAACAAGAAGCAGTAATTTTTTTTGCACACTTTTCATAACAACAACCCTATTTGTATCCGTAAGCTCTATAGATATTTTGTCCCTCTTTTGAGAGGATAAAATCTACAAATTTTTTTGCGTACTCATTCTCAGATCCGCTTTGTGAAACAGTCAAGCCCTGCTGCAATGGTGTATATAAAGATTGATCTATCTCTATCCAGTTCAGCCCTTCTGCTTTATAACCGCTTGGCAGAGAGTTTATTCCGGATTTTGACAAAAATGCCGCATCATCGTACCATACGACATTTGTCGTGGCAGTTGATATATCGGTCGAATATCTGATTTTTCCGGATAGCTCGTTAAAAAGATTTGCATTTTTAAGCACTTCTATCGCCGCTTTGCCATAAGGCGCTGTTTTTGCATTTGCTATGGTTATATTTTTGATTTTTTTATCTTTAAGAATGAGCCACTTGCAGATTCCCGCAAACAACCAATAATTTAAGCTAATTTAAATTTTAAAAAGCCTTTTGAAATCATGTAAATGTTATAATTTTTTACCACAAAAATAATACAAAACATCAATCAAA
>NZ_JAQVKP010000022.1 GCF_028694605.1 Sulfurimonas sp.
TTAAGAAAATTGAGTTAATTAGAGCAAAACAACGCGAAAGCAAAATGAGAATGATTTTTTTAAAGTAAAAAATAGCTACAATGAAAAATTAGCTACTTGGTGGGGATTGAATTTGCAAGTGGCTCTAGCGATTATCTTTTAGTAATTAAAGGGTATGAAGGAATTTTTTATACATTTTACTTTGTCGCCATTCCATACCTAATGGGGGCAACTTTTCTCTTTTTTGCAGTAGCAGGCGGCAAATTTGAGCATTTTATGCTTCTTGAGTTCAGTGCATTTTTAGTTGTTTGGATGATAGGGTATGAGATCGTTGCTGCTTTGATACTGATTGCTATTTTGATTTCTTTCTTTAAACATGATTCAAAACAGGGGTCAAGACGCTAGGTTTTTAGTTATAATTTCAAAAAAAATCTAGGCAGAACAATATGAACTTTATTCAAACACGCGGATGTGATGAAACAAGAGCTGAGAGTGTAACATTCTCAGAGGCTATCTTAAGTCCAATCGCCTCTTTTGGCGGTCTTTATGTACCTGAAAATTTACCGGAGTTAGGAGAAGCGTTTTTAAACGAACACCTGAACTCTTCTTATAAAGAACTTGCTGCTGCTATGCTTGGACGTTTTGAAATTGATATTGAAAAAAATGTAATTGATGAAGCACTCAGTCTTTATGACAAATTCGATGACCCCTCCAATCCCGTTCCGGTAGTAAAAGTAAAAGAGAATCTTTATGTAAGTGAGCTTTATCACGGTCCTACTCGTGCTTTTAAAGATATGGCACTGCAGCCCTTTGGTATTGTTCTCTCATCCATCGCACAAAAAAGAGATGAACACTATCTTATCCTTGCTGCAACAAGCGGAGATACAGGTCCGGCGGCGTTAGAGACTTTTAAAAATCGTGCAAATGTTCAGGTAGTATGCCTATACCCAGATGGCGGCACAAGCGATGTTCAGAGACTTCAAATGGTTACTGAAGATGCGAAAAACCTCAAAGTCATAGGTATTAAAGGTGTTTTTGACGATGCGCAAAACGCACTTAAAAAACTTCTGGCTTCCACTGAATTTAAAGCGGCACTCAAAGAGAAAAATATTCTTCTTTCTGCTGCAAATTCAGTCAACTTCGGGCGCATTATCTTTCAAATTATCTACCATATCCACAGTTATCTCGAACTTGTACGCCAAAGTGCTATTACTATGGGCGAAAAGGTATATCTCAATGTACCGAGTGGAAATTTTGGAAACGCACTTGGGGCTTACTATGCGTGGAAAATGGGGTTGCCGGTTGAAAAAATCATTATATCTTCAAATGAAAACAATGTTCTTACAAAACTTATCAAAACAGGAAAGTATGATTTAAGAGATGCTCATGTTCTCAACACGACTTCCCCTGCGATGGATATTCTAAAATCATCTAATGTAGAGCGCATTCTCTATGATATGTTTGGTTACGAGAGAACAAGAGAGTTGATGCAAGATTTGGAGTCTAAAAACTTCTATGAACTAAGCAGTACAGAGTTAATGGAACTTCAAAAAAGTTTTGATGCAGATTTTTGTACGGGCGATGAGGGCAAAGCTTATATAAAAGATACGTTTGACAACAACGGCTACTTAATGGATCCGCATACGGCTACATGTATGAAGTCTTATGAGACATGTTCAAATCCTAGGATAAAAACAATTGCTTACTCAACTGCCGAGTGGACAAAGTTCTCTCCTGTGATAGCAAATGCGCTTACAGGCGAGGTTGATGCACAAGATATCGTTGCGCTAGAGTCAATCGCAAAAGAGGCGAAGCTCTCTATACCTTCGATGATTAAAGAGCTCTTTGCCAAAGAGATAGTTCAAAAAACCGTTATAGAAAAAGAAGATATAGAAAAAGAGATACTTAAGTTTTTATAATCAAGAGAGCTCTTTTGCCCTCTTATGTGCTTTTTCAATAGCATTGATGCACGCAGCACGGGTTGCGCTATCTTCTAGTGCACCGTATCCTGCCGCAGTTGTTCCTCCTGGGCTCATAACCGCATCTTTGAGAAGTGCGGGGTGTATCTCTTGTATAAGCATCCCAAAACCATCAAAAAGTCCGCGCATAACAGCCATCGCATCGGCTCTTTTCATCCCCTCTTTGACAGCTCCGTCAGTAAGTGCTTCAGCGATAAGTGCCAGATAGGCAGGACCGCTTCCTGCAAGTGCCGTTGCAATATCCAGCTCTTTTTCACTCTCCAGCCAAAGTGTCGTACCGATAGCTCCAAGCAACTCCTTAGCTTCGTCTTTGTAAGTTTTATCACCGGTAAGCGTAGTCATGGATTTGCTCACACTTGCAGCGAGATTTGGCATGCAGCGCACAAGGGCATAAGGATTTAGATGCTCTCTCAATTTTTTTAAGGTTGTCCCTGCTAAAACAGAGTAGATTACTCTTGCTCTTCCTGTAAATTTGGAAGCAACTTCCTCTACGTTTGATGGCTTGACACAAAATATAACTGTTTTTTGTTCGATATTAAAACCATCAAGAAGAGCTTTTTCTACATCTACGCCAAGCTCTTTTTCAAATTTTTCAAGTTTTTCAAAACTTCTACCCACAACTTCTATTTTGCAGCTCTCTTTTAGCCCTTTTGCAATACTTAGAGCCATATTTCCATTTCCGACAAAAGTTATAGTCTGCATAAAAACCCTTGATTTTTTTATGGTAGTATAACATCATCATAAAGAAATATCAAAGAGAAGCAGGTAAAGAGGAAAATGGAGCAATTTTTACAAGAAGCAAAAAATGCAAGCAGAGTTTTAGCAGAGCTTAGCGGCGCTCAAAAAAACAGAATTTTAAAAGAGATGGCAAAAGCACTAAGAGCAAACAGTATGGAGCTTATAGGGGCAAATGCAAAAGATATGGCTGATGGCAAAAAAAATGAGCTATCGTCAGCTTTGATGGATAGACTTTATCTTGATGAGAAGCGTATTGATGCAATGGCAGTGGCGATAGAAGAGATAGCTGCTCTTAAAGAACCTGTGGGACGTGTGCTTGATGGATGGGTAACACAAGACGGGTTAAAGATAGAGAAAGTAACGATTCCAATCGGCGTAATCGGCATTATCTATGAGTCTCGCCCAAATGTAACGAGTGACACTGCTGTACTCTGTTTTAAAAGTTCAAATGTTTGTGTATTAAAAGGCGGTAAAGAGGCAGAGAACTCAAACAGAGCTATTGCAGAGGTGCTTCAAGCCGTATTGGAGAAAAATGCTCTTCCAAAATCGCTTATATCTTTGATTCCTGACTCCTCAAGAGAGGGTGTTGCAAAGCTTATAAAGATGGATAAGTATGTCGATTTGATTATTCCGCGTGGCGGAGAGGGTCTTATACGATATGTTTGTGACAATGCAACTGTTAGTGTAGTCAAGCACGATAAAGGGCAGTGCCACACATATGTCGATAAAGATGCGAAGCTGGACGATGCAATCAAAATCGCTATCAATGCAAAAGTACAACGCCCCGGAGTTTGCAATGCAATGGAGACGCTTTTGGTTGATAGTGCCATCGCCAAAGATGCGCTACCGCTTTTTAAAACCGCTTTTGATGAGGCACATACTCAGCTTAAAGGGTGTGCAAATACTCAGGCTATTATCGATGTCGCAAATGCTACGGAAGAGGATTTCGACACAGAGTATCTTGCAAATATCTTAAATATCAGGGTTGTTGACGGGGTTGAGGGTGCGATAGAGCATATCGTGCGTTTTGGTTCGGGGCACTCCGAGGCGATAGTGACACAAAATGTTACAACCGCAGAAAAGTTTTTAAATGCTATAGATGCAGCAGCGGTCTATCTTAATGCCTCAACACGTTTTACGGACGGAGGCGCTTTTGGTTTTGGGGCAGAGGTGGGAATCAGCACAAACAAGCTCCATGCAAGAGGTCCGATGGGAATCGAGGGACTTACAACTTATAAATTTAAAATTTATGGAAGCGGACAAATAAGATAGCTTATGGTTGATACAAATCAACGTCTCTCTTTAAAATATAAACTACAATTAGGGATATTTAAAATAGGAGTGAATTATGTCTTTAATTCCAAGCGAAGCTGCAAAGATAGAAGTAGTCGGGGCAACCGTTGATTTTTTTAAACTTGAGAAAGATGGTCAGAGTACATACTACTTTGATACATCAAAATGCGGTCCGCCAGATCCGATGGTAAATGCGGTATGCGGTTTGAAGCTTATCCAAGGAACACAAGATAAGCTTGTTATGATTAACCATAAAGCACCGGGTGGTCTTTTTGCAAAGCTTTCAAATGATATCTCTTATGAAATGCAGGAAGTTGAGGGCGGTTTGACGCAAGTTACTTTCTCAAGCAATGGTGCAGCAAACACGGATCTTGAAAATATCCGCCACTAGGCAAAGAGATGTTTTCGATTTCGCAAGATTTTGCGCCGCCTTTTAAGCTTATCTCCCCGTTCTTTATCGTGGGGAGCTTCTTTTACTTAGCGGCGGTATTTTATATCTTTTCTATCGCTCATCAAAATATTTCATTGCTTGATGCAAAGATACTTGGCTTTGTACACCTCTTTTTGCTCGGGTTTGTGATGATGGTTATCTTTGGTGCGATGGCGCAGTTGGTTCCTGTTGTTTTGGAAGTCGGACATTTTGGAGTTGAGCTCTTTTATGCTATATGGCCGCTTCTTGGCATCGGTACGGTGATGATGGTTTTTGGTTTTAGCTATCCTATGCTGCTTCCTTTTGGCGGAGTGGTTGTTTTGATAGCTATGATGATTTTTGTGATGGAGATATTTCTCACCATAAGAAAAGTCGAAAAACTTACACTTGTAATGAGCAGTGTGCTTATTGCCAACATCTTTCTATTTTTTGGAATTATTTTTGGTCTTGTGATGTCGCTTGGATATGCGGGAATGATAAGCATAGATATAGATGCACTGCTAAGAAGCCATGTTTTTTTAGTTGTTGTTGGCTATATTGTTGTGACAATTATGGGATTGTCGGCAGTTTTGATACCTATGTTTGGACTTTCACACGGCTTTTCCATGAGACCGCTAAAAATCGCCATGACTATGATAGGTATTGCGGCTCTTTTTGTCGTGGCTTCTTCGCTTGGCGGCATAGGAGCGTTGGCATATTTTGGATATGCACTCTCAGTGGCGGCGATGGTTGTTTACTTCTTCTTCGTAAGGGTGATTTATAAAACAAGAGCCAGAAAAGAGATAGATATCTATGCAAAGTCGCTTCTTTTCTCTTATGTCTCTTTTATGGTTTCGTTGGTGTTGGGAGTTCTCTACTTTTTAGGAGCGGGTGAACCTTTTATATTGAGTGCCGGGTGGCTCATGTTTTTTGGATTTTTTGGATTTATTATTACAGGGCATATCTATAAAATCATCCCTTTTTTAGTCTGGTTTGAGCGATTTTCTCCGCTTGTGGGAAAGCAAAAAGTCCCTATGCTTGCAGATATGCTTCCACAAAAGAGTTCTTCTGCACAACTTCTCTTTAGCGCCACAGGTGTTGTGGTAGTAGCTGTAGCACTTTTGCTGCAAAATGAGATACTTATAAAAGCAGGTGCATCATTTTTACTTTTTGGTGTATTTGCGTTTGTTAAAAGTGTTTTTTATATGATAAATTATAAATAAAGGATTAGGTTATGTATTCAAAAGAGGAATTATTTTTAGCGATTTCAACTGTTCTTGACCCTGAAGTAGGGTTTAATCTTGTAGAGATGGGGCTTATCTATGATGCTTCATGTGATGCAGACGGAAACGCCTATGTTAAGATGACGCTCTCCACAAAAGCGTGTCCTTTGCACCAGCTTATCATGCAGTGGGTAAGAGAGGCTGTGCAAAAAATGGCGGGTATTAAAAGCGTGGAAATTGACTTAGTCTGGGAACCGGCATGGAACATCTCTATGGCAGATGAGCATGTCAAGCAAGCGCTTAACAGAGGTTAAGCGCGGTTTGTGTATTCATTAATCGCTTCGCATGCTTGCTGAAGCGATCTTTTGTACTTTCTAAGATTGTTTATATACTCCATATCTGTTGGGTTTGAGAGGCTGCTTTTAAGGTCAATCGCAAGTTGATGGAGTCCATCTGCACCGATATTTGCCGCTACGCCAGAGATATCAAGAAGCATTTTACTTGCATTTGCACTATCAGAAGCGCTTATATATTCTTGGATAATTTTTGCAGAATCTGAATATTTTGAGATAAAATCGTGTAAGATTTCCAGATAAAACTTTTTGTCACCGCCACAAATCTCAAGCCCCATATGTGTGTCAAACTCTTTTAAATCTTCATCTTCATGTTCATTAGATAGACTGTTTTTGGCTTCATCACCTGTAGTATAAGCATATAAGATATCGTAGAGTGCATCCATTTTGAGAGGTTTTTCAAGATGTGCTTCCATGCCGACACTCAGCATATTTTTGATGTCATCCACCGCAGTATCACCGCTTAGCGCAATCACAGGAATATGTTCGAAGTTTGGATTTTTTCGGATTTCCCTTGTTGCTTGAAAGCCGTCCAAAACGGGCATGTGCGCATCCATAAAAATCATTGAGAAATTTTTGTTTTTTTCAAGGATGTTAAGCGCCTCTTGCCCATTGTTTGCTATGGTTATACTAATGCCTGATGCTGACAAAAGCCCAACAATAACTTTTTGATTGATAACATTATCCTCTGCGATGAGAATTTTTGTACCTCTAAAAATCTCAAAATCCTCTTTGGTTATTTTTCCATGCAAAAGAAGTTCTCGTTTTGTTCTTTTGATGAGTTGTGTCGCAGCAGCTTCAACGGGTTTGATATCAATTTTTGATTCTTTTCGCGCAATTGGAACCTCCAATGGAGTAGTTTTGGGCTTGTCTTCATAAATATACTGATTGTTCTCTTTTTTTTGTGATGTTTTAAGGACGAAATAGATAGCTAAAAGGCTTAACGCTGCAATTGCACCGATAATTTCTATATAGTATGTGTTGATAAAACTTTGCATTTTGCCCACTTTTTTTTCTTTATAATACACTAAGAAAAATTAAACTTTACAAAAGTAATGTATAATAGTAATAAAAATAGTCCGTAGGTAGGGTATGCAAGCAGTTCCTCATGTTCCAGTTCTTTATAGAGAGGTAGTAGAAGCTTTTGGTGAGATAGAAGAGGGAATAGTTATCGACTGTACGATGGGGTACGGCGGACACTCCTCGCTGCTTCTTGAGGCAAACCCTCGCATAAAGCTTATCGCAATCGACCAAGATCAGAGTGCTATCGACTTTTCAACCGCAAGACTTGAGCCTTACAAAGAGAGAGTTGTTATAAAAAAAGGGCGTTTCGCATCACTTCTTAAAGAGATTTTGCAGGAGTATAAGCCTAGCCAAATCAGAGGAATTTTGGCAGACATCGGAGTTTCATCACTTCAGCTTGATCAAAAAGAGAGGGGATTCTCTTTTTCCAGTGAAACACTAGATATGCGTATGGATAAAGATGCGCCTCTTAGTGCATACGATGTGGTCAATAACTACTCACAGCGAGAACTTGAGAAAATTTTTTTAGAATATGGGGAGTTAACAAATTTTAAAAAAATAGCCTCTTTTATCGTACAAAATCGCCCATTTTTTACAGCTAAGGAGCTCTCTGATGCACTCAAACCTCTCTTGCCAAGCTCAAAAAAGATTCATCCTGCCACGCTCCTTCTCCAAGCCATCCGCATTGAGGTTAACAATGAGTTGGGCGAGTTAGAATCGCTGCTGGACACCATAGAAGAGGCAAAATTTCCAAATACGAGAGTAGCTATTATCTCCTTTCACTCTTTGGAAGATAGAATTGTCAAAAATAGATTTAGCCAGTGGAGCAAGAGCTGCATCTGTCCGCTAGAGGCGATGCGTTGTACATGTGGAAACAACCATTCCTATGGGAAAATCGTAACAAAAAAACCGCTTATTGCTCAAGATGATGAACTCAAAGCAAATCCAAGAAGCAGAAGTGCCAAGATGCGTATATTTGAGATGGATGTGTAGATGAGCCATAAAACAGAACTTTTAAATGAAGTCGATGATGTTATAAATCCAAAAAAAGAGTTGGATTTAAACTACTTTTTTTATGTAGTGCTTAGTGTTTTTTTTGTAATTGCTCTGCTTTTTCCAAAGATATATATACAGCAGCAGATTTATTTTACAAGCAGAGACATAGCAAAACTAAAAGGCGAGTATGATACGCTTAAAGAGGAAAACAGGCTCATTCAAAGCTCTGTAGAGTCGATACGCTTTAAAAATCAGATTCTCGATACACTTTTTTAAAGGGTTTTGATGTTACGCCGTTTTTTAGAGTTTGCCATAGACAAACCGCTTCTTAATCATATCTTTTTAACTTTTATCTTTGTGCTTTCTGTTTTTTCTTATATAAACATCCCAAAAGAGATTTTTCCGCCTATGAATATGGACAAAGTAACCATCTCCGGTGGATATGTGGGTACTTCCGCAGACGTTTTAGACAAAATGGTGGTTAAGACAATAGAGGATGATTTGCAAAATATTGCAGAGATAGAGACCATAAAAACAACCATCAAAAACGGCTCTTTTTCGATTATAGCAGATATAAAAAGAGGTTCTGACAACATAAACGTATTAAACGATGTCAAAGATATAGTCGGAAGCGTTAAAAAAGATTTGCCTGCTGATATGGCTGAACCTATCGCTCAGATAAAGCTTCATACCTTTCCGCTAGCACTGGTAGCATTAGCGGGAGATAGACCAAAAGATGAACTCTTAGCACGAGCAGAAGAGCTTAAAAGTGAGCTTGGCAAATTTAAAGAGCTCAGCGAGATAACAATCAGAGGGGATGCGGATGAAGAGCTTGTTATTCGCATAAACGAGCAAAAAATCTTAGCCTATGGACTTCAACCTGCCTTAGCTATAGAAGCTATCAAGAACATCAGCTCTGTTTTTCCGGTAGGAACGATAAAAGAGCGGGGTTCACACCTCTACATCTCCACATACAACGGAGAAAAAAACAAAGAAGCTATTGAGAGTACTCTTGTAAATGTTGGCGGTGCAAAGGTTCGCATAGGCGATATAGCAGATGTCTCTTTTGAACTGAGTGATGAGTCTGAACTATCACATTATAACGGCGTAAGAAATATTTCTATCAATGTAGCAAAGTCACAAGACGGCAATGCGATTGCGTTGGTGAAAGAGATACGCACGCTTTTGAAAGAGCAGGAAAAACTCCATCCGGAGCTTAAATATGAGATTTATGCAGACACCTCGGTTTGGATAAAAAACCGCTTGAACACTGTTTTTGCAAATATAGCTTTTGGACTTGCTCTTGTCTTTTTAGCAATGCTGCTTTTTATCAACTCCGGAATTGCTATCGTTGTTGCCGTGGGTATCCCTGTGAGTTTGATGACAGGGCTCATAGTAACAGAACTTATGGATGACAGTCTTAACATGCTCTCTTTGCTTGGCGCACTTATAGCTCTTGGGATGCTTGTGGATGAAGCCATCGTTGTTGCTGAAAATATCTATAGACACCTAGAAGAGGGGATGGAGCGGCGGGAAGCAGCTATTGTAGGGGCTTTGGAGATGTTTCCTGCGGTTCTTACCGCAACGCTTACTACTGTTTTTGCATTTTTGCCGATGTTGCTGCTTAGTGGCGAAATGGGGATGTTTATAAAAATCATTCCTATTATGATAGCAGTGCTTTTGCTATCATCTCTTTTTGAAGCATTTTACTTTTTGCCTCTTCATGCACATGACTTTTTAAAGGTATCGCACAGCCAGAGTTTTACAAAAAAACTTTGGACAAAAATCTCTTCTTGGCATAACGTTGTCTTACACATCTTCTTCAAAAGAAAGTGGCTTTCTCTTATCGTGATGGTTGTAGCAATTCTCTCTCTAACTGCTGTGATGCTAAAAAACTCAAAGTTTCAACTTTTTCCGGATTTTGATACTACACAGGTTCATGTTTACGGAAAGGTTAATGTAAACAATGAGCTTGAGGATACTGAAAATATTGTCACCGAGCTAGAGAATGAGCTTTTAAAGCATATAAAAGGTGATGATATCTCTTCTATTACATCTGTTATCGGCTTTAAGCTTGATGCAAAAAATATAGTAGAAACAGGTGAGCATCTTTTTCATATATTTATTGACCTAAGCGAGCGTGCACCGGAAAACGTATTTGATGTATATGTAAGTCCATATCTTTCCATAGAGTATGATGAGGAGTTGCTCAAGAGGCAACGAGACGCAATAGTGATAGCAAAAGATGTCGAAAAGGTTGTAGCACCATTTCATGAACTTAAAAAAGGGGGAAATTTACTCTTTGAAGAGCTTGTTGTCAAGGTTCCGGGGGCAGGGGTTATCGCTTCAGATGTTGAAATTAGCTTAAGTGCAAAAGAGGAACAAAAGATACTTCAAGGGGTAGAGGAGCTTCAAAACGCTTTAAAGGCGATGGATGGCGTGAGTAATATATCCAATGATGCTACTCTTGGTGAAAAAGAGCTGAAGCTGCGTGTCAATGAGTATGGACAGCAGCTTGGGTTCAATGAAGAGCTTATCTCCAGAGAGTTGCGCTCCTACTATCTCAAGGGCGAATATGGCAAGATGTTCAACGAGAGCGGACTTGTGCGTATCAAGATAGAAAGCAGCATCAACGAGCAGATAGACTCCATCAACAGAGTTGAGGTACAAATTCCATCTTCGGATAGATTTGTACTGTTGCGTGAGGTGTGTGATTTTGTAATGACGCAAGGATTTGTCGCACTGCAAAAAGAGAATGGCGTGAGAATAAGAACAGTAATGGCTTCTCTTGATAAAAAAAAGATAACATCTGCAGAGGCGATGCAAAAACTCCAGCCAACGTTTGCAAAACTTAAAAATGATGGCTTTGTTATAGACATAAAAGGGGAAGAAAAAGAGAATGCAAAAAACAAAAGAGAGATGCTCCAATCTGCGCTTATCGCTATTTTTCTTATCTTTATAACGCTTGTTTGGCTCTTTGACTCGATTAAAAAATCGCTCATAGTCATCAGTACTATCCCGCTTGTTTTACTTGGCGTTTTGTTTGGTCACATGGTAATGGGTATCAACTTAACTATGCCGGGGATGATAGGTGTTGTAGGACTTGCAGGGGTTGTTGTCAATGATGGTCTTATAGTTGTTAGTTTCATAAGAAATGCAAAAAACACAGAGGAGTTGATGCAGATGGCACAAACAAGATTGCGCCCGATTCTATTGACGTCGCTAACTACCGTTTTGGGGTTATCTACGCTTATATTTTTTGCATCAGGGCAGGCTATGATACTTCAACCCATGGCAATTTCTCTAGGTTTTGGTATAGCATGGGCAACATTTCTCAATCTCATTTATGTTCCGCTCCTATATGCGGTAGTTTTTAAAATTAAGGATGCCGACAAATCAGAAAAATCTAAGGTGATTTAAAATATAATTCCGCCCTACAAAGCAATATTTTCTTTGTGTAACAAGTGGGTTCTTAGCTCAGTTGGTTAGAGCTCCCCGCTCATAACGGGGCGGTCAAGTGTTCAAGTCACTTAGAACCCACCACTTACAAATTCCCCAAACATCGAACTTTCAAAGTATAAAATCAAAAGCAAAAATTTAAGTTAAAAACAGCTTATCCCACTTT
>NZ_JAQVKP010000004.1 GCF_028694605.1 Sulfurimonas sp.
TATTTGATTGATGTTTTGTATTATTTTTGTGGTAAAAAATTATAACATTTACATGATTTCAAAAGGCTTTTTAAAATTTAAATTAGCTTAAATTATTGGTTGTTTGCGGGAATCTGCAAGTGGCTCGCTAATATCCACTTTTTTTTGGGAAAAGGATGTTGCCCCATAAGAATCACTCTTCAGCTTGCTTTTTGCCTTATTGTCACGCAAAAGCTGATTATAGTACATAACATTATTTCTGTGATTATCCAAATCTCTTTCCATATCCATCGTTATATCCTCGTCTTATCCATATTTTTCACTATTTTATCATAGCTTATCAAAAAATAAACAAAAAAAATTAAATAAAATTATATGGAATATATCAAAAATATTACTGAAACAGAGCAACCGGATTTATATGAAATGATTTTTGCGTTACTTCAAAAATGAGCTCATCGCCTATCCTTCCTATCACAGAACCCTTTCTTACTTTTTTTCCTTTTTCTATATCCGGTGCTATCTGAGAGAGATTTGCATAGATAGTATGAAGTCCATTATCATGCTCAACAATGACAATATTATTTAAAACAGGTGTTTTATCTGCATAGATAACTTTACCGTTAAACACTGTTTTAACTTTCTCGTTTGGCTGATTTGGCTTTAAAGAGATAGATTCATTGAAAACTTTGATACCATAGATAGGGTCCGTATAGTTTCCATACTGCTTTGTGATTTTATATGGTTCAAAAGGCGGTATAGTTTTTTCTCCGACATAGAGTTTTGTTTTTACGGCTTGGTAACTGCTTCCATGTGTTTTTACTTTTGGCAAATTGTCATTTGAGATACTCTCCTTTGAATCAAACGCTTCTGCTCTTTGAGCCTCTTCCTGAGCTTTTGAGAGTTCATCTATCTTTATAATATTAAGATTTGCCAATGTTTTTTTTAGAGAATCCTGCTTATTTAAAATCTCTTTTAACTCTTTTTTATAAGACTCTCTTGCAATTTTTAAATTTTTGAGCGACTCAATATTTGCCTCTTGTGTCTTTTTAATCTCTTTTCTTTTTGCATCAATAGAGGCTATGGCACTCTCTATTACGCTAACATGCTGATTTAAAACATCTATGTTTTTAGAATTTTCATGAAACTCTTTATTAAGCTCTTTGATTTTTACTTTTGCACTCTTTAGCATACTTTGCAAAACTTCATACTCAATAAGCGATTCTTCACTTGCACTATACTCCTCTTCTAAAATAACAGATAAAGAGACGCTTTGTGCGATAGTAAAAACCAACTCCTCCTCTAGCTCATTGCTGTTTTTTCTTAAGCTCTCTTGAACACCTTTTAGAGATTTAATCTCTTCAACATTTGTATCATAACTTCCCTCTTTTTCTACAAGTTCATCCTGAAGTTTTTTAAGAATTTGCTGCTGATGGGCAATCTCTTTTTCATGAGAGATAATTGCTTGTGCGGTCTCATCCATTTTTTGACTGATAAGCTCTTGTGTCTTTGCGTAAACGCCTATCTCTGAGCTTGTTTTTTCTATTTTTGTATCTACACTTGTCTTTGCCATTAAAGAAAATGGAATAAGCAGGAAAAAAGGAAGTAAACGAATCATGCCTCTTCTTTATGCCCTAAAACAATCAAAGATGCCAAAATAATCGAAATCATTACTGAAACACCCAAAATCATCAAAGAATCATCAACAGGATTAAACACAACAACTTCAATGCCAATATTTCTAAATTGCTCAAGTACCCAAGGATAGGAAGAGAGATAAGCAAAAACACCAAATGAAACAAAGCTTGCTATAAGCGCATCAACAATTGCAAGTCTAAAAAGCACAGCAGAGCGCAGCCAAAGAGCAGCACCAAAAAGCCCCATAATACTCATGCGTTCATTATGCTTATACTGCCATATTCTCAACTCTTTAAAGATAAGCAGAAGTGTTACGACAAGCACAACGCTCGAAAAAAGCGTCACTACATTTTTAAAAAGAAGCAAAAGCTTATAAATGGTATCGTGGGTATGAGCAAAATCCTCTACCTTTGTTATTGCATTGTGAGCAAGCAAGTCACTTTTTAGCTTTTTTATCTCATCCGGCGAAGGATAGTGCTTTAATGATAGTTTATAAAATTTTGGCAATGTCAATTTTAAAAGCTCTATATTTGTACTCTTCATATCACTGCTCAATTTCTTTATAACAGAATCAGGAGCAATCTCTTGGGCTTGAGATATAATTTTATTGATTTTGGAAAATGCATCACTGCTTAACTCCTCCTTGCTTACTGCAATTACAGAGTAATTTTGTGAAAGCTTCACCTTATAGGCATCAATAGAACGCTCAACAATAAAAAAAAGCTGCATTGAAAAAAGTATGCTTAAAAGTGCAACAACAAGCGAGAGGTGATTTCTAACTGATTTCATGTATGTTTCCATATTCTATGTGAAAATGTTTATAATCAACGTTCAGATTTTTTGGAATATTATGCGTAACGACAATAACTGTTGTTTTGAGTTGATTATTTGCACCTTCTAAAAGATTCCAAATAAGTTGTGAAGAGTACTCATCAAGGTTTCCTGTAGGCTCATCCGCCATAATCAAAATAGGATTGTGCGCAAGCGCTCTTGCCATGGCAACTCTTTGCTGCTCTCCGCCGCTTAGTTCTAGCGGATACTTTCCTATTTGATGATTAAGGCGAACATGTTTTAAAAGTTTCTCAACCTGATCTTGAGCAACATTTTTAAGATAGCCGTTTATCAACAGAGGAAGCATAATATTTTTTTCTATTGTCCACTCTTTGACAAGTTTATAATCTTGAAAAACAATTCCCATATGCCTTCTTAAAAAATTAAGTTTTGAACGTGAAATGGCTTTAAGCTCAACACCGCCGACTACAAGAGAACCTTGCTTAGGCTTGAGCGCTCCATAAAGAGACTTGAGAAGCGTTGACTTCCCGCTTCCGCTTGCTCCTGTAATAAAGACAAAATCGCCGGAGTTTATGGAGAAACTTGCTTTATTGATAATGGTTTCATTGTTAGAATATGCCAAAGAGAGGTCTTGAGCGATAATAACTTTATCCATGAAGCGCCTCGCTTAAAAATTTATGTGCCAAAAGATTGCTTCTTGATTTGAGCGGTTTTTTTGGATAGTAATGTGCGCTTTCGCCTCTGATGATTACATATACATGTTCGGGCTTATCAAAACTTCCCATAGAAAGACGCAGCATAACCCCATCTTCAAGGGTGTAGCTTCTCTCAAAATTAAGAAAACCTCCATCAAATTTTTTGACAGTTTTGTAAAAGTCCAGTATCTCTTGCGGTTTTAGTCGCACTGTAGAAAAATCAAAATCTCCCTCAAGCAAAAGCTCCAAAGACTCCTCATCGTTTATCATAGTTAGGTCATAGATGTTTTTTTCCATCTTTTTCCACCTATCTTCATACTTGCTCGTAACTGCAATATCTTTGTTTTTATTGATATGAAGTGTGGTTCTGTTTAGGGCTATAAATGTCTCATAAGAGTATGAATAGTAGTTTTCACTGTCCGTTCTAAGCTCTAGCGTTCCACCTACATTTAAAATACGCCTTGCTTCTTCAACAAATGCGCTTGAGATAACTCTTCTGTGTGGTTTCTTATCCCATGGAACAGGAAAATGAACATAAATTTTCTCTACAATATTGGATGGAACAAGCTCCATAAAAAGTCTTGCATCATAGTTGAGCACCAAAATATTATTAAGATTTTGGATTGTGATTTGCTTTAAAACCTGTTCAATAGAGGGGGTGTGAATCTCTATCCCAATAAATAAAACATCTGGATTTTTAGAGGCTTGATGAAGCAAGTGACGACCCGAACCAAAACCAACCTCTATACGGATTTTTTTATTTTCCGGAAAATTTTCTGCAAAATAAGTTATATCTTTAAGAGCTGTTACTTCTCTAAGATGGATATTTTTTTGGTGATGAGGTACATTGGATGCGACAACGTCCATTCCGGAGAGATGTGCGTAAGATAGAAGTGCTTTATGTACATTATAGACAGAAGTCGGTCTTGTAAGCTTATCGCTTTTTAGAAGTTTCTTACCCTCTTCATCAATTACCAACAAAAAAAAATCATCTTCATCTACTTTGACAGAGATGAGCTTTTCCTCCTGGTATGATGTGTTTTTTGCCATAAAATAGAAAGAGACTCCATCTGCAGAAGATGGAAACTCTATCTCTTTAAACTCTTTTATATGTAAATGCGGCATTAATTCTCGTTTAGTTAAAATCTTTCATAGGGATAATCACCTCTTCAACAGGTGCGGCTACTGGCGGCTGCTTAACAGTGCTTTTTTGCTCAACTTCTCTCTCAATGACAGCAGGTTCTCTCTTTTTTGGAACCATATTTTTGTCTTCGATTATCATCTTAATCTCTATACTAGGCTCTGATTTAATCCCATTTGCATCTACGGCAAATATCTTATAATAGTAAGTTTTCTCATTCTGCACATTGGAGTCTATAAATTGATTTCCTTTTATATTTTGAAAATCTTCAATTGAGCTCTCAAAAAAACTTTTACTTGATTTCTTCTGCACTATGTAGCTTTTTGCCCTAGAATCAGTACTAATCCAAGAGAGTTTTACCTGTCCGTTTACATATTTCGCTTCTGCAAGTGAAGGAGCAGCAGGCTTTACCAATGTTCTTCCAAGTGCACTGTAATTTGAGTTAATGCTCTCCAGTTTATCTCTATCTACAACACTCACTCTATAAAAATACTCTTGACCATCCTCTTTTACCATATCAACATAAGAGTTTGACTTTGTTTCAGCAAGCAGTTCATAACTTCCATTAATGCTTCCAGATCTGTAAACTCTGTACATCAAAAAGTCAACTGTTTCACTTTTTTTCCAGTTAACTTCTATCTTCTTCGGTATATCAGTAGAAGCTACTACCTGCATAATTTGGGCAGGAAGCTCTTTTGTTAAAACGGTAACTTCCTGACTTGGCTTGGAAATAATTCCATCAAATGTTTTTACCCGAATACGATATATATAGGTAAAATTATCTTTTAACTCGGTATCGATATATTCTGCATTCAAACGTCCGTCCACCGTTGCTATATCAGTCCACTTACTGCTTTCAAGAGTTCGTCTTTGAACAATATAGGATTTAACTTTCTCATTTGCATGCGGACGCCATATAACTTTGGCGCTTCTTGGCATTCCCTGTCTGCTGTGAATCCAAATAACAGATTCCAACTCAGGAAGAGAAGCAATAACCGTTGCCGCACTTTTTTGTGATTCCGCTTTTGTACTATATGTTTTAAAATAGTAGCTATAGCGTTTATTTGGCTCTATATTTGTATCAAGATAGTGTGTTGAAAAACGGCTGGCAACAGTATCGTAGTATGCGTCCTTCTTGCTATCGTCTTGACCGACTATGGTTCTATAGATATAAACACCCTCTACTCTTTGGTCATCAATCGCTTTCCACTCAAGAGCTATCGAATTTGTATCTATTATTGTACCATTTGGCGTAAGCTCTACCATCGGTAAAGTAGTATCAATAATCGTCTCTTTTTTAGGTACAGGAACCGTACCACTGCATCCACTAAAAATAAGTAGCGAAACCGCGTACAATGTTGCTAATGTCTGTAACTTCATCTATCTGCTCCGTATTAAATTTTTTGCTAACGTACTCTTTTGTCTCCTTATCCAAAGGCGCTACAAAAGATACCTGTTTTTTTGTCGTCGGGTGTATAAAGTATATGCTGTACGCATGAAGCAAAATACGTTCCGATTTCTCTAGTTTTGGGCTTTGAGCATAAATATGATCTCCCACGATATGGCGATTTATCTTCTCTAAATGAACACGGATTTGATGTGTTCTTCCCGTAAAAAGCTTACATGCAATAAGCTGATTTTTTTCATCTTTTGATAACGCCAATGCTTTAAAAAGAGTTTTTGCATATTTTCCATGCTCCAAACATGCCATCTTAAGTCTATTGTGCGGACTTCTGGCGATAGGGCATTCCACTGCAACCATATCTTCTTTAAGCGGTGGATTAACAACGGCTAAGTAATACCTTCCCATGCTTTTATCTTGAAGTTGGTTGGATAAAAACTCATGTGACGCATTATTTTTAGCTATAACCATTGCACCGCTGGTACCTTTGTCAAGCCTATGCACGATTCCGTGTCTCTCATCTCCGCTGAGCGTTGAGAGGCGAATCCCTTTATGCTTAAGCCAGTCAACCAGTGTCGCTTCTTTAACGCTTGGAGCAGGATGCACGGTCAATCCGCTTGGCTTATTAATAACCAACACATCATCATCTTCATAAAGAACCTCAACGCTAAAATCTATCTCTAGTGCAGGTTGCATTTTGGCATCAGGCAAATTTACCGTAACAATTTGATTCTCTTTAAGTTTAACCCCTGCACGTGAAACAATCTTGCCGTCCACAAGAACAGACTCTTTTAAAATAAGCTGTGCAATCTGTGAACGACTTTGACCTATCTGCGATGCAAGAAACGTATCAAGACGCTCTACATTATCGCAAATATAAGTTTGTGTTCCATTCATTATAAACCTTTATGATACAATTTCTAAATTTTTATGGAGTTTAAAATTTGTGGAGAATTGATAACCGCATTTTAGCACAATTTGATATATTTTCCATTATCTTAATTATTCCTCTTGTGCTTACATCCAACTGGCTTATAGGAGAAGCCGTTCCGGCACTTGCGCAAAAACAGCTGGCTTATATAGGGGTTGCGGCATTAACATTTCTAGCCGTTTTTTTACTTCCCATTCGTAGAATGAACTGGCTTATTCCTTTTATCTACTGGATTAGCATCTTTCTTCTTTTTATGGTTGAGTTTTTTGGGCATGCAAGGCTGGGCGCACAAAGATGGATAGATATACCTTTTATTAACGCCACTATTCAGCCATCAGAATTTGTAAAACCCGCCTTAATTTTAATGCTTGCCTATCTCATCAACAAATCGCCTCCGCCAATGAACGGATACAAACTCAAAGAATTTCTAAAAATCAGTTTCTATATTTTGCTGCCTTTTATTCTTATAGCAAAAGAGCCTGATTTAGGCACTGCCCTTGTGCTTCTTCTTATAGGTTTTGGGGTGCTATTTTATATCGGTGTT
The DNA here is from genome assembly GCF_028694605.1 of Sulfurimonas sp. Classification (GTDB taxonomy): domain Bacteria; phylum Campylobacterota; class Campylobacteria; order Campylobacterales; family Sulfurimonadaceae; genus Sulfurimonas. The sequence goes on from NZ_JAQVKP010000004.1 coordinate 7,123, forward strand.
TACTGGAAAATATGGGCATTTTTAGTTGGTGGGATTCTGCTTTTTTCGCCGATTGCCTACCAATTTTTACTTCACGACTACCAAAGGACAAGAATCCATGATTTTGTAAGCGAAAAACCGTCCTACCATGTGCAGCAGTCTATTATCGCCATTGGTTCAGGCGGATGGAACGGTAAATCCAAAGAAGATGCGACACAGACACAGATGCGTTTTTTACCTATTGCAACAAGCGATTTTATCTTTGCTTTTTTGGTTGAGAGAACCGGATTTTTAGGCGCAATGGGTGTTATCTTGCTATATGCTTTGCTTATCCTGCATCTCATGAGCCTAAGCATCTTCAATAGTGATTATTTTATAAAAGTTGTAACCATAGCCATTGCATTTATGATTTTTATCTATATGGGGGTAAATATCTCTATGACCATAGGATTTGCCCCTGTTGTTGGAGTTCCTTTGCCTATGTTTAGTTATGGGGGAAGCAGCTTTATCAACTTTATGATTCTATTTGCGATTATGCAAAATCTCATTACGTTTAGATATAAAGACATGTATGACGGGCGTGGAACAAAGAGTTTTCTCTAAAAATTCTGATTTGTCAATGGGCGTGGGATAAAATGGCGCAGCGGACGGGGCTCGAACCCGCGACCCCCTGCGTGACAGGCAGGTATTCTAACCAACTGAACTACCGCTGCGCATTTAAAAAGGATTTTTTGTACTAGTAAGATAAATTTTAATAAATCTGAAATTTAACACACTACAATCAAAAAATGGTGGGCATTACAAGACTCGAACTTGTGACATCTACCTTGTAAGGGTAGCGCTCTACCAACTGAGCTAAACGCCCATTTTTATAACTGTAAACACCAACTAAGATGGCGACCCCTAAAGGATTTGAACCTCTGTCCCTACCATGAAGTGATAGTGTCCTTGGCCACTAGACGAAAGGGTCACTTTCATTCAACAAAAGGTTTAAAATGGTGGGCATTACAAGACTCGAACTTGTGACATCTACCTTGTAAGGGTAGCGCTCTACCAACTGAGCTAAACGCCCATTTTAAAATTAGACTAAATGGCGCAGCGGACGGGGCTCGAACCCGCGACCCCCTGCGTGACAGGCAGGTATTCTAACCAACTGAACTACCGCTGCGCATTTAAAAAATGGTGTCCTGTGATGGATTCGAACCATCGGCCACCTCATTAAAAGTGAGATGCTCTACCGGCTGAGCTAACAAGACATACCCTCTATTTGTTTAGAGGACGAAATTATAGGCAAATAGGTTTTAATTGTCAAGAAAAAAAGGAACAAATTTTAAAAAAAAGTCTCTTTATCAAGCAAAAGCAGCATTTTTACAGCAAAAAGCACACTTTGCTGCTGTATATAGTTTCTATCTCCTTTTAGATGAAGGCGGCTCTCTTTATGCAGCCCTTTACTTCTTACGCTTATAAAAACCGTACCTACCGGCTTATAGAGAGTCCCGCCTCCTTCACCTGCAATGCCGCTTATTGAGATAGTATAATCAGCATTGCTCACATTCATGGCACCCTCGCTCATCTCAGCAACAACTTCATTGCTAACCGCACCATACTCTTCAAGTGTTTTGCCATTCACCCCAAGCCAATTCTCTTTCATGTTGTTTGAATATGTTATAAGAGCACCTTCAAAAATCTTTGACACTCCGTTATGTTTTGTAAAATAGCAGGTTAGCAATCCACCTGTACAACTCTCCGCAAAAGCAATTTTTTTACCGCAAGATGATATTTTTTCTATGATATAGCTTGGCATATTTGACGCCGCTATAAGTTTATTTGGAAGAAGCTGTTTTGCAGAGGCAATAAACTTAGATATATTTCCATACTTTTTACTCCTTACATTAACCTGTAGCCACTCATCAATCAAACTTACAATATCAATCTTGAGATCATACATCTGTGCTATGGGCAGGAGCATTGCCATGGCACTCTCTTTGTCTTCTTCAAAAAGATGCATTGTTGCTTTAGAGTCCTCAATATCAAGCAAAATTTCCGGAAATTTCTGCATCTCATCCATGTGAACTACATTTGTTATAGAATCCTTATACTCCAAAAGATAGCTTCCATCCTCAAAAACAGAGGAGTTTGAGGGAATCAGCATATCCTCTTTTAAGATTTGATTGTCTCCGGTGACCGTACAAAGAAGCTTGCCGATGGTTGAGAAGTGCTGTTTTGTTGTTACTATAATCTGTCTTTTATGACTATTTAACTCTTTGTCAAGATATAAAAAGAGTGAATTATCGCTCTCCTTAAAAAAAGTGATGGAGTGGATAAAGTCTGTTTTTTGCTCTATTTTTCTCATGACATACTCCCGAAGCGGTGCATTATGTACAAACTTATTGCCGATGAAAACAAGATGAAGTTTCATGATGAGAGTGCCTTTGAAAAGTTGATTTTGGCAATTATATTACATTAAAGTGGCTTTTAAACGCTTAAGAGATATAATCCAGAAATTTTCTATGATTTGGAACAGATATGGATTACAAAGATACACTCCTTTTACCTACTACAAAATTTGAGATGCGAGGCAATCTCATAAACAACGAACCAAAAAGATATGCTTCATGGGATGAGAAAAAAGTCTATGAAAAAATGAAGAAAAACCGCAAAGATGCGCAAAGTTTCACTCTTCATGACGGTCCTCCATACGCAAACGGTCACACGCACATCGGACATGCTCTCAATAAAATCTTAAAAGATATCATCATAAAACATAACTATTTTAGCGGTAAGTCTGTACGTTTTACTCCGGGTTGGGATTGTCACGGTCTGCCGATTGAGCAGCAGGTTGAGAAAAAACTCGGCGGAAAACAGAAAAAAGAGCTGCTTGAGACTGCCAAAATCAGAGAGCTTTGCCGTGCTCATGCATCGGAGTTTATAAACATCCAGAGAGAAGAGTTTAAAAAACTCGGTGTCATAGCAGACTGGGAAAATCCCTATGTTACCATGGATTTTAAGTTTGAGGCAAATATCTACCGTACACTTTGCAATGTCGCTAAAAAGGGGCTTCTTATAGAGAGAAGCAAACCCGTATTTTGGTCATGGGCTGAGAGAACCGCACTTGCCGAAGCAGAAGTAGAGTATGAAAACAAAGAGTCGCACTCTATTTTTGTGGCTTTTGAACTAAATAATGATGCGAAAAGCAAACTTGGCATAAATACTAAGGCTGCACTTGTTATTTGGACGACAACGCCTTGGACAATTCCTGCAAATACGGGAATATCTATAAATCCAAACGAAGAGTATGTGCTTACAACAACAGGCTATATCGTTGCAAAAGAGCTTTTGGGGTCTTTAAGGGAGCAAGATATCTTAAGTGGGGATATAGCAAAAACCTTTAAAGCCAAAGAGTTTGAAAATCTTTTAGCCCTAAACCCTCTAAATGGCAGAACTTCCCGCATTGTTCTGGGTGAGCATGTTCTTATGGACAGCGGAACTGGATGTGTACATACGGCTCCGGGTCATGGGGAGGATGACTACCGTATCGGACTTGCTTATGACTTGGAAGTTATCATGCCCGTAGATGAAACAGGATGTTTTGACGAGAGTGTGGTAGGTTTAGGGCTTATTCCAAATGGAGAAAACTTTGTCGGTCGCCACATCTTCAAATCAAACGATGAACTAATCGAGATGATGGGTGAGAGCGTACTAAAAGTAAGCAAATTTACCCACTCTTACCCACACTGCTGGAGAAGCCACACACCTCTTATATTTAGAGCGACAAAGCAGTGGTTTATCTCAGTTGACGGAACTCCAAAGGGTGAAGATAAAACACTAAGAGAGATAGCCCTTAATGAGGTTGAAAAAACTCTATTTTTCCCTGAGAGCGGTAAAAATAGACTAAGAAGCATGGTTGAAAACCGCCCTGACTGGTGTATCTCCCGTCAGAGAGACTGGGGAGTACCGATAGCATTTTTTAGAGTAAAGGCTACCGGTGAAGTCCTGCTTGATGAAAAAGTCTTAAATTTTGTTGCTATGATTTTTGATATGCATGGAAGTGATGCATGGTACTCAATGTCCATAGAAGAGCTACTCTATCCGGGTGCAGGCTTTAAGGCAGATGAGCTTGAAAAAGTAACAGATATACTTGACGTATGGTTTGACAGCGGCTCTACATGGTATAGTGTTTTAAAATCCCGCAATTATGATGCAGGAGAGTATCAAGCAGACCTTTACTTAGAGGGAAGCGACCAGCATAGAGGATGGTTCCAGTCATCTATGTTTTTAAGTACGGCAGTTGAACATAAAGCTCCATATAAGATGGTTTTAACTCATGGTTTCACCGTTGATGAGAAAGGTGAGAAAATGTCCAAGTCAAAGGGCAATGTTGTCGCACCGGATGCAGTTTTAAAAGAGTACGGCAGTGAGATCCTTCGTCTTTGGGTTGCGTCAAGCGATTATCAAGGGGATCTTAAAATCTCTCAAAACATCCTAAAACAGAGTGCTGAGAACTACCGCAAACTTAGAAATACTTTTAGAATTATGCTTGCAAATATCAGCGACCTAGAGAGCCTCACCCCATACAATGAGATGGGTGAGCTTGACAAATGGATACTCGGCGAAGCAAAAACTGTGCTTGACGCTGTTTATAAATCTTTTAACGGCTACAACTTTGTTCACGGTATGAGCATGCTCAATAACTTTATAGTAAACGAGTTAAGCGGTATCTACATCGACATAACAAAAGACTCTCTATACTGTGATGCTAAAAATGACCCAAGAAGAACCTCAAGCCAAAGCGCCATGGCTCTTATTGTTCGCTCTCTTCTCACACTCATCGCTCCGATTTTGACATACACGGCAGATGAGATAACAGAGCATCTTCCTGCGTTTTTAAAAGGAGGCAAAGAGGATATTTTCGACTTTGCTCACGAGAGCATTAAGAGCGTTGATTTTACTTTTGACGCTGCATATATGAATGGTGCAAGAGAGAAGTTTTATGAGATAGTTGATGGGCTTAAAAAAGAGAAGGTTATCAAAAATACTTTAGAGCTTATTTTAGTAACAGAATCCGCAAAAATTGCCGCAATGGACAAAACCGCAGCAGAGGATTGGTTTGTAGTTTCAGGTATATCTCACACAGAAATAGTAGAAGAACTTGGAAAATTTGATGTTGATGGAGATATCTTTGTTATACAAAAAGCATCCGCTTCAAAATGCCCTAGATGCTGGAAGTACCAATCAATAGACGAAGAGCACACATGCGAAAGATGTTCAAAGGTACTAAATGGCTGATTTTACCCAGCCCGTATCTTTTACATTTATAGCATCTACCATAGCTGTCATATTTGCCATAGTAGGTATCGGCGTAGCATTTGTCAAGCTAGGGAAAAAGTCGAGAAATCAATAGGGCTGACTACTTTAAAAAGTATAGATTCACTCACAGGAAAAGCTCAAAAAATTGAGTGGACAAAGGGAAAATGGAATGGAAAACATACTTTACCAAATGTTGTTTATTGATTTGTTTTAGATATATGCATTCCTAGGTGGAACTTTTTAAACGAGAAAATTCCATAAAAGTCATTTGATTTTGATATAATTGTATATATTTAAAATCGAAGTTTGATATGTTAGCCTTAAAGCAAGAACAACTTTTTTATGAGATAGATATTTTACCAATAGATTTGAAAGCTAAGATGGTTGATAAAATATTAGCTAGTATTACTCCTTTAAACAGTCAAATAGATAGGCTATGGATAAAAGAAGCCAACAAAAGAAAACAAGAGATTGAATCAAATTCCGTTACACTAGTTGATGGAAATGAAGTTTTTAAAAAAATATCTCAAAGACTCCGCTCATAAATGACCTACTCTTTCCACCCAGACGCTGAACTTGAATTAATACTTCAGTTGATTATTATCAAGAGTGTCAAGATGGACTTGGTGCAGAATTTGCATATGAAGTTCAAAAAACAATCCAAAGAATTTTAGAATATCCAACTGCCTGGCAAAAACTAGATGGAGACATAAGAAGATGTTTAACAAACAGGTTTCCATTTGAATAATCTATTTTCAAAGAGATAATGAAATTATTATTTTAGCTGTTATGCAACTTCATAGAAAACCAAACTACTGGAAAGACAGAAGCTAAACAAATATATAACAAAACATTTCTATATTGATTTGTTTTACATCTATAATTTGCTATTTACACAATCTTTGTTATCTATATCAATCTCACCGAGATAGGTAAAATTATCCCATCTATACAAATATTTATAATTTACCCCTTTTTCCAGAGCGACTCTTGTCATAGGAGTGGTACAGATAGAATTTAGCTGTAATTTCTTCATACTTTCTATCAACTCGTTGGCAAATTTACCCTTCTCTTTTTTCGTCATTTTTTGAATATCTATGCGAGTTATGTCAATTAAAGCCTTTTCCTCAATTATAGTGTTTACAACTACAGTTGAATCGATATGCGTTGAAGAGATAATATAAGAGGCCACATCTACTCGCATTGGCGCTGTTTTTGCCAGTTCTTCAGATGTAGCCTTGGCAATCTCTTGCGCACTATAACCATCATAAATCAATCTTGCCTCTTTCATACTTTCACCATTTGATTGTAAACACAACAACCCGCTTAATGCAACTATTTTTAGTAACTTCATAACATCGCTCCATCTAAATATCCAAAATGCCAACTTGTTTTAAATTAAATCATCATTAACCATCAGTAACAAAAAATATAATTCCTCTCCCATACTGCGCCTTGGAGTCTATATCTTGGTTGATTATTTTCTGTTCACATACACATTCCAAAGTGGAACTTGGGAGCCAGAAAAGAAAAAACAGACACATTTTGCTATAATGCACAAAATAATTTATAAAAAACACCTCTAAAGATAGGAAGAGTAGTGATTACGTTAAAAGAAGCATTAAAACTAAACAAAGATGAGTTAGCAAAATTAAAAGATGAGTTAAAAGCAAAAATTAAGGTAAATAGTGATTTAAACGCTTATATAGATGTAAACAATGTAGGTAGCGGAGTTCCTATCGCTATAAAAGACAATATTCAAGTAAAAGATTGGTCTGTTACCTCTGGCTCAAACATACTTCAAGGATATGTAGCTCCGTATAACGCTACTGTAATCAAGAAGATGCTCGCTAGCGGACTAAGCCCTTTTGGCAGAACAAATATGGACGAATTTGCTATGGGAAGTACAACGGAGTCTAGCTTTTATGGCAAAACCCTAAATCCTCACAACAGAGATTGCGTTCCTGGTGGAAGCTCAGGCGGAAGTGCGGCTGCGGTTGCGGCGGGTCTTGCTATTGCGGCTCTTGGGAGCGATACTGGCGGGAGCATCCGTCAACCTGCCTCTTTTTGCGGTATAGTTGGTATGAAACCGACTTACGGCAGAGTGAGCCGTTATGGTTTGGGAGCTTATGCTTCGTCACTTGACCAGATAGGACCGATGACACAAACCGTAGAAGATGCAGCGATTTTATACGACATCATCAGCGGACATGACGAGAAAGACTCTACGAGTGCAAACAAAAATGACAAAGTATGTGACAACCTAAACCCTAATCGCAAACTAAAAATAGCCGTTTTACCAAAACATATAGAAAATGCAAGCGGGGATGTGAAACAAGCCTACACTTTGGCGATAGAAGCTCTAAAAAAAGCAGGACATGAGATAGTTGAACGAGAACTTATGGACGCAAAATATGATATTTCTGCCTACTACATAACTGCAACTGCGGAAGCTACTACAAACCTAGCCAGATATGACGGTATCCGCTATGGAAGCAGAGTTAGCGGAAAAGACCTAAACGACACATTTGTTCAAACAAGAAGTCAAGGTTTTGGTGACGAAGTAAAACGCCGTATTTTGCTTGGAAACTTTGTACTCTCAAGCGGATACTATGAAGCCTACTATGTAAAAGCACAAAAAACAAGACACCTCATCAAAGACCAATACTCAAAAATCTTTGAAAATGTAGATCTTATTCTCTCACCGGTCGCACCGACAACTGCAAACAAGTTTGGTGAGCTGTCAACTCCGATGGAGATGTACCTAAGCGACTTGTACACCATAAGTGTAAATCTAGCAGGACTTCCTGCTATCTCTGTGCCTGTTTCAAAAAGCTCTGAGGGGATGCCGATAGGACTTCAGCTAATCGCAAACGCTTATGAAGAGCAGACGCTATTTGATGGGGCACTTAGTTTGGAGAAAGCTATAAACTACCAAAAATAGACAAATTCTATAAAAAAGGCTTAGTCATGCAAAAGAGCTTCAGAGTTCAAAATATCAAATGTGTCGGATGTGCCAACACTATAAAAGAGGCATTAAAAGAGGAATTTGGAGCTGTTGATGTTGACTTGATGCAAGAACCTAGAGTTGTTACGCTTGAAATAAAAGATGAGGAGCCAGAAAAGAGTTTTCGCAAAAAAATGAAATCTCTTGGCTATCCTATGGAAGATGAAGAGTTGGGAGCATTTACAAAAGGCGGACTTAAAGCCAAAAGTTTCATCTCATGCGCTATCGGAAAGATAAACGAAAACTGACTTTTAAAAATTAGGTTTGATTATATACTCATAAGTTGAAAAAAGTATCTCCACTCCGATAAGCCAGATGATAATCCACTCTAAAAATTCGCTCGATTTTTGGTTGACTCTGTCTGTTATAAACTCAACCGAATCTTTCAAAAACGAGATTTTGTACTCGATAACATCAAATCTTGGTTTTAACTCCAACTGCATGGCAAGCTGATTGTAAAGTGATTCAAGCTCCAAATCATCCCAGATAATATCGGGTTTGTCCAAAAGATAGAGCTGACTCAGTATTTCAAACCTCTCTTTTGCTATTGCACCCGCAAAACCCATAAGGTTTTTTCTATCTTTTGCTTTTATATTTTCTATCTTATCGTAAAGTTTTTTACTCTCAAGCATCTTGGCTTCAAGCGACTTTTCTCTTATCTCCAAACCCACGCTTTGAGAGAGCGCAAGCGATATGATGGAAGCAACCGATTTGTTAAATTTGTTGTATTTGATGGTGTGTGTATCGATAAGCGGTTTGTCGCAAAGAGTATCTACAACCATAGGGTAGTCTTGATTTATAAGTGCCGTTTGGTAGTGAGGCGCTTCTTTGATTTTAAGCCTATGTAGAAACGACTTTATCTCTTCATGGTTAAAGTTGCAAAATGTAATTACACCAAAAGAGGAAGCAAAAATAAATTTACCGTTTGTTGTTTCACCGACAAGCGATTTCTCTATGGTTGTAAGGATTAAGCCCGGAAACTCTTTTTCAAGGTCATTTTTTGTGATGATTTTTGGTATCTCTACAGATACAAATAATATTCTTGACTCCATTGCACGGCTCTCATTTTATTTTTTCCCATTATACCAACTTTCTATCTCCATTTTATTACCACGGCTTTACCTCTTTTTAACCACAAAAAAAGTATAATCCACAGAATTTTTATAGCAACATAAAAACTTTTAAACTCTAAAAGGATAACCATGAAAATTCGCAAACGCGCCCTCACATTTGAAGATGTACTCCTTGTACCAAAATATTCCGAAGTTTTACCAAAAGAGGTCTCTTTAGAGACAAAACTCTCCCGCAATATCTCTCTTAAAATCCCTATGGTCTCCGCTGCTATGGATACCGTTACCGAATACCGTGCGGCGATTGCTATGGCAAGACTTGGCGGCATAGGTATCATCCATAAAAATATGGACATTGAGACACAGTGTAAACAAGTCAAAAAAGTGAAAAAATCTGAAAGCGGTGTCATCATTGATCCTATCTATGTACATCCTGATGCTACGCTTGCAGAGGCAAATGCGCTTATGGAAGAGTTCAAAATCTCCGGAGTTCCCGTTATAGACGCACACAACAAACTTCTTGGTATCCTTACAAACCGTGATATGCGCTTTCAAAAAGACATGAGCAAACGTGCGGATGAAGTGATGACTAAAATGCCTCTTATCACTGCAAAAAAAGGGATTTCACTTGATGAAGCTGCAGACATCATGCACCAAAACAAGATTGAAAAACTCCCGATTATTGATGATGACGGGTTTTTAAAAGGACTTGTAACTATCAAAGATATCAAAAAACGCATTGAGTATCCGCACTCAAACAAAGATGCTTTTGGCAGACTTGTGGTTGGTGCAGCCATCGGCGTTGGACAACTTGACCGCGCAAAGGCACTTGTAGATGCAGGAGTGGATGTTTTGGTTCTTGACTCTGCACATGGACACTCAAAAGGTATCTTAGATACTGTCAAAAAGATAAAAGAGACAATGGAAGTGGATGTTATTGCCGGAAATATCGCTACTGCGGAAGCTGTTGAAGCTCTTATTCAAGCCGGAGCCGATGGCGTAAAAGTCGGTATCGGACCAGGGTCTATCTGCACAACCCGCATCGTTGCAGGTGTGGGCGTACCGCAAATCTCGGCTATTGCAGAGTGTGCAGAGGCAGCACGCAAACATGGCGTTCCCGTCATTGCAGACGGCGGTATAAAATACTCAGGCGACATCGCAAAAGCTCTTGCAGTTGGAGCAAGCTGCATCATGGCAGGTTCACTTTTAGCAGGAACGGAAGAGTCTCCTGGTGAGACTATCATGTTTCAAGGTCGCCAGTACAAATCTTACCGTGGCATGGGAAGCATCGGGGCTATGCAAAAAGGGTCAAACGACAGATATTTCCAAGAGGGAACGGCAGCGGACAAACTTGTACCTGAAGGCATCGAGGGGCGTGTACCGTTTCGTGGAAGCATCGCCGGTATAGTACATCAGATGATGGGTGGGCTTCGCTCTTCTATGGGTTACTGCGGAAGCAAAGATATCCAGACTTTTTGGGAAAAAGCAGAGTTTGTAGAAATAACAAGTGCAGGTCTCAAAGAGAGCCATGTTCACGATGTTATCATCACGCAAGAAGCTCCAAACTACCACATATAACCTTTCATTACGGGCATAAAATTTTTTATGCCCAAAAACTCTCCTATTTCTTTTTTTTAAAACCAAAAATACACAACATTACCCATGTTTTATTGACTTTCTTAAGAAAAGATAGTAAAATTTATTAATATTATAATTTTAGATAATAAAAGGTTGTATGATGGAAAATAGTCAAGAAAAAAATAGGTTGAAATTTTTTCCTATCATGATGTATGCTATTGTTATGGGTTTGAGCGGGTTAACCATAACTTACCAAAAAGCAGCTCTTTGGCTTGATTTCTCTGCTCTTTTTGGTGAGGTTTTCATGGTTTTGACAACTGCTGTTTTTGCAGTTGTTTCACTTGTATATCTCAAAAAATTCTTCAAATACAAGATGGCAGTTGCCAATGAATTTTCTCATCCTGTGCGTGTTAATTTTTTTGCTGCCGTCTCCATCTCTATGCTTATGTTATCCATTATTTACAAAGAAAGTTTTCCTACCATAAGTGCCATTTTTTGGTATCCGGGGACACTTTTACACTTCTATCTCACTATGCACACTATAGCCTTTTGGATAAACAAAAATCAACAGCTTGACCACTCCAATCCTGCTTGGTTTATCCCTATAGTCGGTAATGTTTTGATTCCTGTAGCAGGTGTCGGCTTTGTTGATATTGGCTTATTGCTCTACTTTTTTAGCGTTGGTATGTTCTTTTGGATTATACTTTTTGCCGTACTTCTCAATCGCATCATCTTTCACCACCAACTCGCCGTCAAATTTATGCCGACACTCTTTATCCTTATTGCGCCCCCTGCCGTAGGCTTTATCGCTTACTTTAAAATGTTTGGCGTCATCGATACTTTTGCGCTTTTTCTCTTTAATCTGGCACTATTTTTTACACTTTTGGTTCTATTTATGTACAAAAATTTTATTCGTATCAAGTTTTTTATCTCATGGTGGGCGTTTGTCTTCCCAATCGCTGCCATGGCGATAAGCTCCATGTTGATATTTCATGAGAGAGGTTCACTGTTTTTACAACTCCTCTCTTATGTGATGCTTGGTGCAGCAACGGTTATAGTTATTATTGTTGCTTATCAGACGATTTTGCATATAAGAAAGGGCGAAATTTGTATTCAAGAGTAGTTACGTTTACCAATAAAATTTCAAAGGAAGCAGAGTGAAAAAAAGTATATTTATGGATAAGTACCCGGTTTACAGTATTGAGTTTGCGAAGAGCGAAATGAGAGTTGCAACTGCAAAAGATGTTGTTGAGTATTTTAAAGAGAAGATTCAAAATCACCCGATTGCGCAGTTTATCGCTGTTTTTGACCATTACACACATACAAAAAATCTCGGCGGTTCGATGATGGATGGCTTAGAGGATGCGCAAAATATCATCTTCTGTTTTGGACAAACCATCCCTAATACAAAAATTTTAGCGGCACGTCCTAGAAGCATCGGTGTTTGTGAGTTTGAAGATAAAATCGTTATAGACTTTATGGAGCCACCAAGAGAAGAGTTAAACAAGGTAATGGAAGAGTGGGCAAAAGGTTTAAAACACTAAAAATATATCATTAAAACGAAGATTAAACCATTTTCGCTAAAATACCTTTTAGTATTTGATGTTACGCACTTTTATGAAAAGGGGCGTAAGACACCATATGATTCTCGAAAAACTATGTTTTTCGTAGCTTTAGGGGGTTGGAAGGGACTTTAGTCCCTCCCGCTAAAACGGACTTGTTCGTTTTAGCGCGTAACATCAGATAATATTTAAGTCAAGGGTGAGCAATATGGATTTGCAAACGATAGCACTGCACGAGGGTTACACAAAAGATTCACAAGGAACGATGGTTGTTCCCATCTACCAGACAACAGCGTATGAGTTTCGTGACGTACAGCACGCTGCAAATCTCTTTTCACTCAAAGAGTTAGGCAACATCTACACACGCCTAAACAATCCGACTACAGATGTTTTTGAAAAAAGATTTGCAGCCTTAGAGGGCGGTGCGGCTGCACTTGCCACCTCAAGCGGCATGAGTGCTATCTTTTTTGCTATCGCAAATGCTGCCGAGTCCGGAGACAATATCGTTTGTGCAAAACAGCTTTATGGCGGAAGTTTGACGCTAAACACGCACACACTAAAACGTTTTGGCATTGAGGCAAGATACTTTGATGTACACGACATGGCATCTCTTGAAGCTCTCATAGATGAAAAAACAAAAGTTATATTTTTTGAGTCACTGACAAATCCGAGTATAGACGTAGCAGACATTGAAGCCATTACTGCTATTGCAAACAGACACGGTATCCTCACGGTAGTTGACAACACGGTTGCAACGCCGATTTTATGCCGTCCGTTTAAGCATGGAGCCGATATCACGGTTCATAGTGCAAGCAAATACACAACAGGACAGGGTCTTGCTATCGGAGGGATTTTAGTAGAAAGAGAAGATTTGGTTTCAAAACTTCGCACAAACCCTCGCTATGAGCATTTCAACAAACCGGACGCATCATACCACGGACTTGTGTATGTAGATACAAATCTTCCGCCATATACGCTTAGAGCAAGACTTTCACTTGCACGTGATTTGGGGGCTGTTTTGTCTCCTTTTAACTCATGGCTCTTTATTCAAGGGATGGAAACACTCTTTCTGCGCATGCAAGAGCACTCTAAAAATGCCCTCGCACTTGCAGAGTTTTTAGAGTCACATCCAAAAGTAAAAAAAGTAAACTATCCGGGGCTAAAGAGCAATGCAAACTACAAAAATACACAAAAATATTTTGAAGGCGGTTTATGCAGCGGGCTGCTCAGTTTTGAAGTAGCATCTCTTGAGGAAGCAACAAAAATAGTAAATGCAACAAAACTCTACTCTTTAGTGGTCAACATCGGCGATTCTAAATCCATTATCACTCATCCTGCTTCAACAACGCATCAGCAGTTAAGTGACGAAGAGTTGGCGGCATGCGGCGTTCCTGCCGGACTTATCCGCATCTCATGCGGACTAGAGAGTGCAAGTGATCTTATAGCAGACATGAAACAAGCTTTAGAGGCGTAGCGTTGTCACTCAACCTCAAAACATATACCGAACACTTTACAAACCCGCTCTACCTTGAGAGCGGGCGTATTTTAGAGCCTTATGACATAGCGTATGAGACTTATGGAGAGCTAAATGATGACAAGAGCAATGTTATAGTTATCTGCCACGCACTCACAGGTTCACACCACTGTGCGGGGACTTATGAGGGCGATAAAAAAGCGGGATGGTGGGATAATCTCATCGGTTCAGGCAAAGCAGTCGATACCGACAAATACTTTGTTATCTGCACAAACGTTATAGGAAGCTGTTTTGGTTCCACCGGTCCTATGAGCCCGCAACATCCGCACCACAACCCATACCGCTACAAATTTCCGGTTATTACCATCAAAGATATGGTAAAAGCTCAAAGAATCCTTTTTGACAAACTCGGCATACACAATGTTCATGCTATAATCGGCGGTTCGATGGGCGGCATGCAGGCACTTCTTTTTGCGATTCACTATCCAAACTTTGCATCCAAAATCATCTCTATGGCAACGACACACGCAACCCAGCCTTGGGCAATAGCATTTAACAAAGTAGCGCAAGAAGCTATCCTTAAAGACCCTGATTTTAAAGGCGGCTATTATGACAGTCAAACCATAAAAGAAAACGGTCTCTCAGGTATGGCAGTGGGCAGAATGGCAGGATTTATCAGCTTTTTATCGTATGAGTCGATGCAGAGCAAGTTTGGCAGAGAGTACAAAAACACAGATGGACTTTACGAGCTTTTTGGCAAGTTTCAAGTGGAGCTTTTTTTGGAGTATAACGGTTACAACTTTACTAAATGGTTTGACCCGCTCTCGTATCTCTACATCACAAAAGCTATCAATATCTACGACATCTCACGTGGATTTGATTCGCTTGGAGAGGCGCTTAAAAAGATAACATGCGAACTCCATCTTATGAGTTTTAGCAACGACCAGCTTTTTAAAAACTTTGAGATGAAAGAGATTGGCGATGCACTTGCAAAAATCGGCAACACTAACTACACCTATGTCGATATAGAGAGCGACTACGGGCATGACGCATTTTTGGTAGAAGTCGAGAAATTTGAAGAGTATGTAAAGGATATTTTAAATGGCTAAAGAAACAGAAGGCTTTGAATCAAAACTGGAGAGTGCGAAGAAAGTTTTAGAAACTCTTATGAATCCCGAGATTACACTTCAAGAGAGCCTCAAAGCGTATGAGCAAGGGATGAGTGAACTAGCCACTGCCCAAAAGATGCTTGAAGAAGCAGAGATAAAAATCAACGAGATAAAGAGCAAACAATGAGAGCCGCCGTACTTCAACTCAGTGCGCAAGGGATGAGTTCGACAAAACTATATAACTATATCCGCATCGCCTCAAAACAAAATATCAAACTGCTGCTTTTGGGCGAATATATCCTAAACCCTTTTTTCAAAGAACTTCAAGAACTCTCCTCCAGCATGATTGATGAGCAGGCGAAGCATCAGGCAAAAGTTTTAAAAGAGATGGCACATACCTATGACATAACCATAGTAGCGCCTTTGGCAGTTGTCAAAAAAGGTAAAGTTTACAAAACCATAGCAAAGTTTTCCCCCTCTTCCACC
Source organism: Sulfurimonas sp. (assembly GCF_028694605.1). Lineage (GTDB taxonomy): Bacteria > Campylobacterota > Campylobacteria > Campylobacterales > Sulfurimonadaceae > Sulfurimonas. The sequence continues at coordinate 22,695 of NZ_JAQVKP010000004.1, forward strand.
TCTTACTATGAGCAGCAAATTCTTATCAACTACCCGCATTGGAGCGAGGAGAAGTTTTTTGCCAACACGCCAAAACCGCTCTATTCTCCTATGATATTTAAAGTAGATGGCTTCAAGTTTGCGCTATTGAGCGGATTTGAACTCCACTTTGATACGATGTTTAGCGAGATTGCAGCAAAAGGGGTGGATTGTATCTTGCTTCCGAGTGTCTCCACGTTTGACTCTTATGAGAGATGGAAAACGCTTATACTCTCACGTGCATTTACCCATAACTGCTACATTTTAAGAGCAAACAGAATCGGTGAATATGCCGACAAAGAGCATGTTTGGAATTTTTACGGCGATTCACTTCTTGCTTCTCCAAACGGTGAACTTTTGGAGCATCTTGGCAATAAAGAGGAGCTTATGATTGTCGATATGAGCCATACAGAGGTAGTGCGTGCAAGAAAAGCGTGGGGTTTTAGAGATGCACTGCACAAAAGAAGCTCCCTATGATAGAGTATTTTCACAGGCAGATACAGCTTTGGGGCAAAGAGAGACAAGATGCGCTGCAAAACAAAAAGATAGCCGTCATCGGAGCAGGAGGGCTTGGAAGCTCCCTTGCTTTTGCGCTCGGTTCTAGCGGTATCGGTGAGATACATCTAGTCGATTTTGATACGGTCTCCATCCACAACATCCACCGCCAAATCGCTTTTAAAATCGGCGATGAGGGCAAAAGCAAAGCCGCGTTAAATGCAGAACTTATAGAGCAGAGATGCCCATTTGTAAATGCTATCTCCCATCAGTGCGATTTTGAAACATTCTCTCAAAAAAACATAACCGTTGATTTGATTATCGACGCAACAGACAATCTCCCAACACGAGGTCAAATAGACGACTACTGCAAAAGCAAAAATCTGCCTTGGATTTACGGAAGTGTCGAAGCATTTCACGGACAGGTCTGTTTTTTTGAGGAGTCCTCTTTTAGGGATGCCTTTAAAATTTCATTGCAAACACCAGCAGGAATCGCAGCACCAATCGTTATGCATATCGCCTCGCTACAGGCAAATTTGGCACTTAGATACTTGGCAGGTCTGAGTGTAAAAAAAGACCGGCTTTACTATCTTTTTTTCAATGAAGAGGGTGAACTGATTATGCAAAAATTCGGACTCCCAAAAACCTAAGGAGCTAGAATATGAAATTTTTACTACTTCTTTATTTAATTGTTTTTAATCTTTTGGGTGCAGAAATTGTAGATACGAAATTAAAGACAAAAGCCGAACTTGAAGCGATTGAGCGTCATGCAATTGTATTTGGTACCGGAGATGCGACAAAAGTTTATGTTTTTGTAGATCCGCTGTGCAGATACTCCCGTGCTCTTATGAAAAAAATTTATGAAAATAAGATGCTTCAACTTTCAAACACTTACTATATCTTTTTATATAGACTGCCCCGCATTGAATCCGAAAAGACAATGCACTATATTTTAGAGTCATCAAACCCAAAAGAAGCGCTTATAGAAGTAATGATTGATGAAGAGATAATAGACACAGATAGCGTCAAAGCAAAACCAAGTACACTCAAAGCACTCAAAGAGATAGCCAAAGTCGGTGCAACGCTTGACATGACACAACGCCCATACATGATTTCCTTTGATAAAGAATCAAAATATTGCAGAGTATCGGAAGGGTCGGCATCTTGTCTTGAAGAGTTTGAGTAGTCATTAACCTCAGCGCAAAAAGACTAGCTATGTTACCTATTTTTTAACTTGGGTTCCAAATAGTTAAAATGCACTAAAGAGTGCAATAAACTATCTTTTTAACCAAATTTATATGACAACTCTTTATACTCTTTTAGTAATGTTTCAAGTTTATCTAAAAATATTTCAGGAGCATAAATCAAAAGATCTTGAATTTTATAGAATCTATCTATAGGTATCTGTTTATTGGATTTTTCATTGCATATTTTTGTTTTTAATATATCTTTTTCTTCGCTTGATAAAGTTTCTAAAATATATTTCAAGAATTTTTTTCTAGCTCTTTGAGTGTCATCAAAAAGCAATTGTTCAGGTATATCTAACACCTCTGCCACATATGGAATAAGTTCTATTTTCATCCCTATTCTGCCATTCAGATAGGCATATATGCTATTTCGAGACGGTATTTCATTTGTATTTTTCAATTTTGGTTCTAATGCTATCAATCTTTGCGCAAACTCTTTTTTTGATATTTTTTTATCTTTTAAGAAAAAATTTATTTTTTCATAAACTTCCATTTTATAAAAATCCTGCTTTTTTACAGATGTTATAAAAATAAAAAATACAAAGGATACAAAAATAAATATATTTATATTACTATAAGTATTTTTTTGTATTATATGAAATATATTAATATATAATTAATTATTTTTGTGATAATGTTATCACAAAAAAACAATAAGGGGAAGCAATGTTCTTTGGTAAAGATAATAAATCGTTAGAGATTATAGAAAAAAAAGAGAGCGAGATTAGGGAGGTAAACTGTTATTTGGATGAGGCAAAAAAAAGAATTACTTCACTTGAGAGCGAATTATCAAGCTTAAAAAAAGAGAAAAAGCTAAATGAACTTATTGTCAACCTTGCCTCACACCTAACAGATACTTGTTATGTAGATTTAGTAAATTTGCAAAATGAACTAAATGCCAATTTATCATCACTTGACGATGTAAGCCAAAAGAGCGAAGTAAACAGTTCCGATGTACATAAGGCTCTTGGCGGCATGCAGTATCTTATGGGGACGATGGGTTCGCTTTTAGAACATATCAACAATACTTACGAACAGGTAAGTACGCTAAACACCAATGTCGAAAATATTTCACAGGTTATAAATCTTATAAAAGATATTTCGGATCAAACAAATCTTTTAGCTCTAAATGCTGCCATAGAAGCTGCCCGTGCAGGCGAACATGGAAGAGGATTTGCAGTTGTTGCGGATGAAGTCAGAAAACTTGCAGAAAGAACCCAAAGAGCTACAAGCGAAGTAGAAATTACCGTTCAGAGCCTCAAGCAAAATACACAAGAGATACATGAACATTCAAGATCTATGGAAGATTTATCCTCAAACTCAAATGAACAGATTGACGAATTACAAAACAAAATGAACAACTTGCTCAATTCTACAAATATCATTGCATTTGAGAACCAAAATGTAACAAATGCCATCTTTATGATTCTCGTAAAATTAGATCATCTGCTATTTAAATCAAACGGCTATAAAAGCGTTATAATGCAAGAAGTTTCAGGAAGCTTTGCTTCTCATTCTGAATGTCGTTTAGGAAAATGGTATGAAAGCGGCATCGGCAAGGAGAAATTTAGTAAAACGCAAAGCTACTCCCGCTTAGAGTCTCCTCATAAAGAAGTGCATGATAATATCAAAAAAGCCGTAGAGTGTGTTACGAACCAAACTTGTGTAGCTAATGCCCAAGATATTATAAACTATTTTATCAATGCACAAAATGCCAGCCACAAAGTAGTAGATACCCTTAACAAAATGTTACAAGAAGAGAGAAGTACTAGGTCATAAAGATGTCAAACACAACTTTTATCTTTTCAAACAATTATAAAAATTATGCTATACTTTTTTCAATTAATTGAAAAGAGTAATCATGCAAAAACTTCTTGAATTATCAAATCTCTACTTCTCTCTGCCGACTCCTAAGTTTAAAAGATATTTATTTAAGGAGATTGATTTTCAATCAAAACTCATTGGCATTCTCGGTCAGAGGGGTGTCGGTAAAACTACGCTTATCAAACAACTAGCCGATAGTTATGATTTACCTATCTCAAAAATGCTCTATATCAGCGCCGATAACATCGTAAATACTCTAAGTGAGATAGCCATCAAATTTAGCTCTTTTGGCGGCGAGTTGCTTATCATAGATGAAATCCACAAGGCAGAAAATTTTGCACTTGAACTTAAAACTATCTATGATTTTGTAAATATCAAAGTGATTTTTTCAGGCTCTTCGGCTCTTGAGATAGAAAATTCCAAAGTTGATTTAAGCAGAAGAGCACTTTTTTATGAGCTTGGAAGTCTATCTTTTCGCGAGTTTATAGCCATAAAATATGAGCTGGAATTAGAAGCCATCTCTTTAGAAAACATCTTGAACAATCATCAAGAGATAGCTCAAATGATAAAAAAAGAGTTCAAACCACTCGAATATTTTAACAACTATAAACTCTTTGGGGCGTATCCTTTTTTTACAGAGGGAGAAAAGAGTTACAACCTCAGACTCAATGAGATTATAAATATCATCCTAGATAGCGAGGTTGCAACTATTTACAATGTCGATAGCGACAAAATAAATACCATACGAAAACTTCTACATCTGCTTTGTGCTTGCGTCCCAATGGAATTAAACATACAAAATCTTGCAAAAGAGAGCGGTATCAGCAGAAACACACTCTATTCATATCTCTACTACCTTCAAAAAGCGAATCTCATAGAGATTATCGGTGGAGATTTTAAAAACAAAAAGCTACTCAACAAACCGGATAAAATCTATCTTGAAAACATTAATCTTTACAATATTTTATGCGATAACCAAAATTCAGGAAGCCTAAGAGAGAGTTTTTTTGTATCTCAACTTAAACAAAAGTACAGTGTCAAATGTGCTCATCTTGGAGATTTCAAGGTAGATAACAGATATATTTTTGAAGTAGGCGGAAAAAATAAAGATTTTAAACAAATCAAAGATGTATCGGACTCTTTTGTCGTTGCAGATGATATTGAGATAGGATTTGGAAACAAAATACCACTCTGGCTTTTTGGATTTGTTTACTAATTAGACTTCATAACCTAAAAATTAGATTCCAAATCAAGTTTGAATGACGAGAATTGTGAGTTTTCGTCACCCTGAACTTGATTCAGGGTCTAGTTTTGCAAAGAAGTCTATTGCTGTTTTGCGGGAAATAAATTAGATTTTAGATATAATTTCGCCTATTTTAAAAGGCACGAACACTATGAATTTTGAACCATATCCATTTGAAAAACTTACTGCTTTACTTCAAGATATTACTCCAAATAGCGCGTATGAGCCGTCTGCTTTGACTATCGGCGAGCCGCAGTTTGAGACACCTCACTTTATACAAAAAGCTCTTTGCAACAGCGCTTCGCAACTCAGACGCTACCCTAAAACAGTTGGTGAAGATGAGCTAAGAACTGCACAAAGAGAGTTTGTCGCAAAAAGATTTGGCGTATCGCTGCATGAAAACCAAATCATTCCTACTTTTGGAACAAGAGAGGTTCTTTTTAACTTTCCGCAATATTTTCTTTTTAACAAAAAAGAGCCGACCATAGCTTTTACAAATCCTTTTTACCAGATTTATGAAGGTGCAGCCATCGCCTCAAGAGCAAAAACTCACTATCTCAACCTTACGCCGCAAAACGGTTTTAAACCAGAGATAGATGAAGCCATGCTATCAAAATGCCATCTTGTAATTTTAAACTTTCCAAACAATCCTACTGCATCAACGCTAACACTTGAGGAGCTTGGAGAGTGGGTAAAACTAGCTCTCAAACATGACTTTCTTCTCTTAAATGACGAGTGCTACAGCGAAATTTATACCGACAAACCTATCCCCTCACTTCTTGAAGCCTCGGTACATGTCGGCAACGCTTCATTTAAAAATGTACTTGTTATCAACTCCATCTCAAAACGTTCATCGGCTCCGGGGCTTCGTTCCGGCTTTATCGCAGGAGATGCGGAGATTTTAGAAGGGTACATGAACTACAGAACTTATGTCGGATGTGCTTCTCCGCTACCTCTGCAAAGTGCGGCGGCTGTGGCTTGGCGTGATGAAGAGCATGTAGAAACGGCACGTGAGATTTATGTGAAAAACTTTGAGATAGCACGTGAGATTTTAGGTATAGAAATCCCTGAAGCCACATTTTACATCTGGCTAAAAGTCCCATCGGCTCTGGAGTTTACAAAGAAACTCTACCGTGAGTACAATGTCAAAGTTTTACCGGGCGAGTTTTTGGCAAGAGAGGATGCAAATGGCACCAATCCGGGAGAAGAGTACGTTCGTATCGCCCTTGTAGAAGATACGCAAAAAGTAGAGAGTGCATTGAAAAGAATCAAGGAGTGTTTATATGTCTAATGTAGAAAAACTTAAAGAGGATGTTTTTAAGGCTGTGCAAGAGGGCGATTTGGCATCGCTTTATATGCTTGAGGAGCGGGCATACAGCACATTTGAAGAAGATATGCTTCAAGATTTTTACGCAAATATACTCGACATGGCACTGGAGAGACTTACCGATACGCTTGAGGCACATAGAGTTATGGACATAAACGAGGTACAGGATTTTGCAACACTAAGAGCCTTGTATGAGTATGCCATGGAAAACTACAGCGCCGCAAAAGTAGAGGATGCCAGCGCACTTTTTGAGGTTCTTGGCGGTCTTAGCAACGACAAAGAATTCTCAAAAGCACTTAAAATTCACTGGCTTGCCGCTGCAAAAAAGATTTCACTTGATGACTTTTTAGACAACATCGCCGATGTTGAGGCAACACAAGAAGCAGGAACTTTTTATATAAGTTCTTTTAATGAAAAAGAGGCACGAAAATTGCTTGAAAATGCCCAAAGCAGTGGAGAGTAAGCGTATGAAAATTCATTTTATCGGGATTGGCGGCATCGGCATTTCAGGTTTGGCACAGTACATGCGTTACAAAGGACATGAAATCAGCGGTTCAGATATCGCCGATACACTTATCACGCAAAAATTACGTAAGCTTGGCATCTCCATTACCATCCCTCATGATGCTTCCGCCATAAACGAGCAAGATTTGGTAGTACACTCCGCCATCATCCGTCCTGACAATCCCGAAGTTATGGCAGCAAAAGCAAAGGGCATTGAAGTTCTTGCACGCCGTGAAGCACTGCCTCAAATACTCGGCGATTTGAAAGTTTACGCCGTTGCCGGAGCGCATGGAAAAAGCACGACAACTGCGATACTTACAGCCATAATGGATGGCTCTGCCATCATCGGTGCAGAATCAAAAGCGTTTGGTTCCAATGTACGCTATGACGATACAAACGATGTGATGATATTTGAAGCAGATGAGAGTGACGGAAGTTTTCTCAACTCCAACCCGCACTGCGCTATCGTGGTCAATGCAGAGCCGGAGCATATGGAGTACTATGATTACAACTTTGAACTCTTTTACGAATCTTACAAAACTTTTATAAAATCTGCTCCATGCCGTGTCTTAAATGCCGAAGACCCATTTTTGAGCAAACTTGTAAACGAGATAGAAGCCCATTGGCTCTACCCAAGCCGTGACATTGCAAATATAGAGTATATTCTTATCAACGATGAGCCGCATACACGTTTTACGCTCAAAGATTTTGGGAGTTTTGATGTTTGGGGCTTTGGCAAGCATATCGCACTTGATGCTTCACTTGCTATTTTAGCGGCAAGAGAGTCTATGGATATAGAGACTATCAGAGAAAAGATACTTACATTTAAAGGTATCAAAAAACGATTTGATATCGTCGGAGTTGAAGATGACAGCGTTATCATTGATGATTACGGTCATCATCCAACAGAAATAAAAGCAACCTTTGAATCAGTCAAAGAGTATGCACAGCTTAAAGGTTTTGACAAAATTACAGCTATCTGGCAACCACACAAATACTCTCGCACCATAGACAATCTTGAGGAGTTTATCAACTGCTTTGAGGGTGCGCAGGAGCTTATTATCCTTCCTGTTTGGTCGGCAGGTGAAGCAAAGAGAGAAATTGACTTTGCCCAAAAATTTAAACGCTATAACCTCACTATGGCAGACAACATCAAAAGAGCAGACAACACCATTAGCGTCATAAAAGACAAAGAGGAGCTAAAAACGCTTGATAAAGGGCTTATCATCGGTTTTGGTGCGGGGGATTTAACTTACCAAATCAGAGGGATAGCGTAGTGGCATACCTCGCCGGAATTGTTATCGTCGGACTTTTTTTCCTAGTTTTGCACTACTTTACGGAACTTACTCGCAAACAAAAAGCCGTTGTGACCGGCGTAGCACTCTTTTTTGTGCTTTTTGCTTTAGCGTTTAACACCTATGCTGATACACAAAGAGACAAGATGCTAGAGGTTGTTGCAAGATTTAACCAAAACAGCACGGTAAAATGTGGTGCACTTGATGTAAACAACACAAATTTCACACTTAGTATCGGTACATATACCTTTATAGGTAAAGAAAAAACACCGTTTTACGGTCAAATGATTAGTGTCTCCAAATGCGAGTAGAGGCAACTTCCAAGATTGATACGCTTATCAATCAACTCGATTTAAACGAGCATATAAACGCATTTAAGCAATTTTTCTCCCGTGAACACTCCCTTTACATTGAGGGTGACCAAGAGCTTCATTTTCGCTACATTCAAGCACTTGATGCCATAGAGTTTAACGCTCCTCCAAAAGTAGCAGACTTTACAAACGCAAAGCTTCATCTCCAAAAACAAGGCGTACTACAGTTTGAGCAGATTTTTGAGTTTATCAAAGTTGTGCGCTATTTTCGTTATTTTAAGAACAAAAACCTTAGCGGCATTATCGGCGAGTGGATGGAAAAGTTCATCATTGAACCAAAGTTTTTTGAAGTTGAGAAGTATTTTACACATGACGGCAAATTTGAAGAGAATCTTGATGAGATGCTGTTTGGTTTGGGCGAGAGGATAAAAGAGCATAAAGCTAACATCAGCAGTTCGCTCAAAAGACTTACTTCAAGTCCAAAAATCTCACCATATCTCATCGACACGCAAGTCCATCTCATAAACGATGAAGAGTCTCTTTTGGTGCGTGGCGGGTTTAACCATGTCCTAAAAGGTGCTATTGTGGGCAGAAGCAGCAGCGGCGGATTTTATGTCTCACCGGATGTTATCCTCAAAACAAAAGAGCAGATTCGCTACATAACTCAAGAACGTGAAGCGATTTTTTATACTTATGCAAAAGAGTTTTCCTCCAAGCTTGCTGCCCTTTTGCCATTTCTTAACTTTATAGACAAAGAGTTTACTAAATTTGACAACTATCAAGCAAGAGTTCTGTTTGCTAAAAGTAAAAATCTGCAACTCATCAAATCAAAAAAAGACTCAAAAATCATTCTAGAGGGCTTTATCCACCCTGCTCTTCATCACGCAAAGCCTATCAATGTCGATTTTTCCAAAAATATTTTGATGATAACAGGTGTAAATGCCGGCGGAAAAACTATGCTTTTAAAGTCGATTTTAAGTGCGGCTTTTATGGCAAAATACATCATCCCCATGAAGCTAAACGAACACAAATCTCATATAGGGAGTTTTAAAAACATACTAGCCATCATCGACGACCCCCAAAATGTTAAAAATGATATCTCTACTTTTGCAGGGCGTATGCAAGAGTTTTCAAGGATTTTTGAGTATAGAGATGCGCTTGTCGGAGTTGATGAGATAGAGCTTGGAACAGACAGCGACGAAGCTGCCGCACTTTTTAAAGTGATGCTTGATGCGCTTATCGTGCGTGGACAAAAGATAGTCGTCACAACGCACCACAAACGACTTGCCGCACTTATGGCAGACCGTGATGATGTCGAACTTATGGCGGCGATTTACGACGAGCAAAACAGAGTTCCGACTTATGAATTTATGCACGGCATCATCGGGAAAAGCTATGCTTTTGAGACTGCAAGCAGGTACGGCATCGCAAACAACATCGTAAATGAAGCAAAAAAACTTTACGGTGATAACAGCGAAAAGTTAAATATTCTCATTGAGAGAGGCTCACAGCTAGAGAGAGAGTTGAAGCAAAAACACAAACTTGTCGATGAAAAACTTGAGAGCATAAAAGCCAAAGAGTTAGAGTTAAAAGAGCAAAAACAGATGGTTTACGAAGAGCTGGAGCGTGAGAAGAAAGCTCTTAAGCAGAGCTATGAAAGCGCCATCAACGAGGCAAAACAGGCCGCTCGTGCAGGCGATATGCAAGCTATCCATAGAGCAATGAATGAAGCAAACAAAAAACTACCGCAAGCCAAAAAAGAACCGCAAATCGCACAAATCACCGAGTTTAACGTAGGCGATAGCGTGAAGTACCACAGCAAAAAAGGCGTAATTGTCGCCATGAAAGATAAAAAAGAGGCAATTGTCGAAGTTGACGGTATGCGCGTTAGAGTAAAAACTTCACAACTCAAACACACACACATACCACATCAAAAACCAAAAACCGATGTAAATCTCAATGTCCAAAAAAGAGCGGGACTCAAATGCGACCTACACGGCATGAGAGCCGAAGAGGCAACAGAGGTTTTGGATAAATTTATCTCAGACGCACTCATCAACGGCTGGGATGAAGTCATAGTCTATCACGGCATAGGAACAGGAAAACTCTCTTACGCCGTTAAAGAGTTTCTAAAAGCTCATCCAAAAGTAAAAAGCTTTAGCGATGCACCTATAAATATGGGCGGATTTGGCGCAAAAATAGTGTCATTGTAAAAACTCCCGCAATGGGGAGTTACAGGAGAGAAAGAGAAATTAAAATTTGTAGTTTACGCCGACAAACCAGTTAGAAATCGGGTCAATTTCCAGCTTCACATCAACACCGCTCACTGTTATCGTATCTTGCATGTTTGACTTCATATAGCGATATCCTGCTTCAACTGAAAAATTGTCATTGATTGCGCTGCACACCAAAAACAGCTCCTGAGATATCTAATTCCGGCAACTCATCATCATCTGCTGAGCCGTATCCGACAAAAGCGCCGACAAATGGCTTAAAATCATCATTTCCGATTAGATAATCATACCCGATTCCAATATGGTAAGAATCTCCTCCATCAACATTTACATTTTGATAGCATATTGACGCACGGTTGTTTTTATCAAAATAATATCCGACTTTCAAAGTTTGAGAACCGCCATCATCACTCTCTTCTGCGCTAACACCGCTAGCTGAAGCTTTCATATCGAATTTCGTATTTCCGACATCTACTCCAACATAAATACCGCTATCCGCCGCCATCAATCCGCTAGCCAACAATGCAGCTAAAGCAATTTTTTTCATTTTAACCTCTTTTTTTAATTTTCAAACTAACTATGGTTAGTTGATAAGAAATTTTATTATTAATAAACTTACATCAATATTAACTATAGGTAGTTTTTTTGCAAGACATAACAGAAAGTGATATTGACACACTACATCGTAAAATCGGTGCAAATGTTATGCGTATCAGAAAAGAAAAAGGCATCACACAGCTTGAACTTGCGCTTTCTATAGGTTTAAAATCGGTCGGACTTATATCTGTAGCAGAAATTTACCACAACAAAAAACACTTCAATATCGAACATCTTTATAAAATCGCTTGTGTACTGGATGTTGAAATAGTTGAGTTTTTTAAAGAGATTCATACAAAATAACTACTTCATTATGTTAAAATCCCTTGATGAATAAAACAAAAACAGTAGCAATTATCGGCGGTGGTGCGTCAGGGCTTTTATGTGCTATCTTTTGCGCTAAAGGCGGTGTAGAGGTAGATGTTTTTGAGCAAAACTCAAAATGCGCAAAAAAGATACTAGCATCAGGAAACGGGCGTTGCAACATCACAAACAAAAATGTATCTTCAAGCGACTACTTCTCGCAAAATCCCTCTTTTGTGGAGTTTGCACTCAGAGAGTTTGGGTATGAAGAGTTTAAAAAGTTTTCTCAAAGTATAGGGCTTTTGCTTGATGAAAAAGAGGATGGACGAGTATATCCGCTTAGCAATGAGGCAAAAAGTGTTGCATCTACTCTTATAAATTATGCAAAGAGCCTTGGGGTAAATTTTTACACGGATACAAAAATAACAGATATAAAAGCTCTTTTTAAAAAATATGACAGTGTAGTCGTAGCAACAGGTTCTTGTGCCGCTTCTCATTTAGGCGGCAGTGATGATGGGCTTAGATTTGCAAAAGAGTTTGGGCATAACATCATACCTATATACCCATCGTTAGTACAACTTCATCTCGCTTCTCTAGCACCAAAGAAAATGAGCGGTGTAAGAGTAGATGCCGTAGTAACACTCTACATAGACGGCAAAAAAGAGCAAAGCATAAGCGGAGATGTTTTGTTTAGCGACTATGGAGTATCGGGCTTTGCAGTACTGGATATTTCTCAAAGTGCAAGTTTGGCTCTTTTAGAGAAAAGAAAAGTGGAAATATCCCTAAATTTACTTAGCGGTTTTGATATGCAAAAGCTCTCATCACATATACAAAAGATAGCTTCAAACATAAAAAATTTTACAATTCTTGATATTTTAAACTCCATTGTACCCTCAAAAGTAGCACAGACTCTTTTGGATGAATTAAAAATACCATTAAGCATAACATCAGACGAGATAACCGTAAAAATAGCCAAAAATATAGCAAATACTCTTTTAAACTGGCGTTTTGAAGTAAACGACACGCACGGTTTTCGTCACGCAGAAGTTGCAGGCGGCGGAGTAGATACAACTGAGATAAACCCAAAAACAATGGAATCTTTAAAGCAAAAAAACCTCTATTTTTGCGGTGAAGTTTTAGATGTCGTAGGTCGCCGCGGCGGCTACAACTTTGCTTTTGCTTGGGCAAGCGGATATTTGGCGGCTAGGGATATAGCAAAATCTTCATAAACTCAGAAACATATGACACTTTTTAGATGGAGACTAAAGAGTTGTCAACAACGGAGTTAAAATAGGGAGTTTTTTCGTAAACAATTACGAAAAGTAGCCTTAAGCAACTAGGGTTTAGTTTACTCCTTTTATTGATTTTTTGATTTTATCCATAGAAAATCCTTTCATTATCTGAGCAACTCTTTTTGTTTTTTGGTAAGTTTATTGTAAATGAGCTCATAAGAGTGGTCTATAAGTTCTTTTAAAAGTGCATCATCCGCATCGCCGCCGAGTGTTACGGTGTTCCAGTGTTTCTTGTTCATGTGGTATCCACCTTTTACCGACTCATACAAAGAGCGAAGTTCTATGGCGTAAACGGGGTCACATTTTAGGTTGATGGATAGCGGTTTTTCGTCTGCCGTAAGGGCAAACATTTTCTCAGCTATGCGATAAACCCGCACAGTTTTATCAAACGGATAATCAAAAGTCGCACCTTTTTTTGAGAGCAGATAAGCGTCTAATTCTTTAAAGTTCATCTCTTTTTCCTTTCAAACCAAATTTTAACTAGCTAAAAACACTTTTACAAAAACACCAAACCCTCAAATCCCCATCCCGTTTAGCTGATTGGCAACATACTTCGCATGATTGTCCGTCATGCCGACTATGTAGTCAACCACTCTTTGGTACATATTGTATAAGCTTTGCGTTTTTTGAGGTCTGTTCTCGCCCATCAGCTCTAGTGCTCTTTTGTTTCTAAAAGAGAGTTTTGTCTCATCGCCTTTTTTATATAGCTCGTAGGTGGCGTGCATTAGGTTTTCTAGCAGAGTTTCTATGATGTTGTAAGCACCGAGTTCTAGCTCTATCTTTCTTTTTTCGTTAAATATTTTTGCGCTTCCAAGCTTTTTTGCTTCTTTGATGGCGGTTTGAAACTCCCTTTTTGTAAAAAGTTCAATCAAATCTTTTGGCTGTTCATCGCTTACTACGGCATCAAAATTTTCTTCAAAAACTTCCATCGTATGAACGGCTAAGAGATGTATAGAGATGGCGACTAGTTTTGAGACTTTTTTCGTATCCTCGATGCACTCGTTATCGTATATTTTTGCAACTTCCTCTTTGCCGCAGATAAGGGTAAAGATATTTTTTACATCCTCTAAAGTTATGATTTTTAGCTCTAGTGCATCTTGCAAATCCAACAGTCCGTAGCAGATGTCGTCTGAGGCTTCCATAAGGTATGAGAGAGGATGTCTTTTAAAAGTACCATCCGTTTTTAACAACCCAAGCTCATCAAACAAAAGTTTAAAAAAATCCGCCTCACTCTGAAAATAGTTAAATTTTGATTTGCCGATATTTTTGCAGTTGCTTGATGAGTGCGGATACTTTACCAAAGCACCAAGTGTTGCAAAAGTAAGATTCATTCCGCCGCCAAAGAGGTTGTTTTCTATTTGAGTGACGACTCTAAAACTTTGTGCATTTCCGTCAAGATGGATAAAATCCTCTATCTCGTCTTGCGACAACTCTTTTAAAAAATCTTCATTTCTATTTGTCTCAAACCACTCTTTTATAACCTCTTCTCCTGCATGTCCAAAAGGCGGATTTCCGATATCATGTGCCAAACAAGCGGTCTGGATGATGTATGCGACATCGTAAGGATTTATCTCTAAATACGGGTATTTTTTACTCAAAAACTCCCCGACTCTAAGCCCCAGACTTCTGCCCACACTCGCAACTTCAAGGCTATGCGTGAGTCTGTTGTGAACATGGTCGTTTTTTGAGAGCGGATGTACCTGTGTCTTTTTTGAGAGCCTTCTAAATGAGTTGGAGAAAATTATCCTGTCATAATCTTTATGAAAACTGCTTCTGTAATATTGTTGATTCTCATCCTCTTTTATCTCATTATCGGAGTAGTATCTTTTTTTTGAAAGTAACATTTGCCACATTTTATCTCCATTTATAGGGATTCCATGCTGTTATCATACAGAAACAAAACTTCAAAAATAAAAATCTCAACACTTTTTGGATAAACTACTACATTGACCCGCAAAAAGGAGATTTTTATGTCAACTTCGCTCATTATCTTAGTCGTTTTGGCTCTTATACTCGTCTTGATGTACAACTCGCTTGTTTCAAAGAAAAATCAGGTTGAAAATATCTTTGCAAGTGTTGATACGGTTCTTAAAAAACGCTACGACCTCATCCCAAATCTTGTTGCGAGTGTAAGCAAATATATGGAGCATGAGAAGTCGCTTTTGCAAGAGGTTACAAAACTTCGCTCTGAAGCTACAAAGCCAAATATCAGCGATGGAGAGAAAATAGCTCTCGATGCAAAAATCAGTTCTGCCCTTGGCTCCATCATGGTGGCGGTTGAAGCCTACCCTGAACTTAAAGCAAATGAAAATGTGATGCACCTGCAACACACGCTGCATGAGGTAGAAGAGCAGATATCGGCGGCTCGACGTGCTTACAACCAATCGGTTACAGACTACAACAACGCTATTGAGATGATACCGACAAGTTTTATGGCGTCACTTATGCGCTATGGAAGAAAGCAGGTGTTTGAAATTGATGTGAGCGAGAGACAAAATGTTAACGTAAAAGAGCTTTTTAGCTAGGCATAGCGATGAAAAGTGTAAGCGAACTGACAGACTTTTACTACAAAAACCTCTATCCCACACTTGAAAAACTGGAAAAAGACAGAAAAAACCTCAGCCATCGCATCGTTATGGTTGGGATTTTTCTCACGCTTATTGCGGGCGTTGCAGCATACTCACTCAAAGGTTTTTATGAATTTGTTCTTTTTGCTTATATTGCGCTGGGTGGTATAGCTTATAAATTTTTAGTGCATGATTATACTCATGAGTTTAAGATGAGCGTTATCAAACCGCTTATTCACTCTATAGATTCAAGTTTGCTCTACTCTTCCACAACGCATGTCTCAGAGTATCTTTTTGAATACTCTCACCTATTTTCCTCACCGGACAAACTAAGCGGAAATGACTATGTCAAAGGTCAAATTGACGGTATCAACATCCAGTTTTCAGACCTTCATGCCCAAAAGAAGCATCAAAACTCTAAAGGCAAAGATACCTGGACTACCATCTTTCAAGGGCTTTTTATCGTTGCGGATTTTAACAAACACTTTAACGGAGAGACAATCGTTCTGCCCGACACCGCACAAAGCACTTTTGGAGAGCTTATAGGGCAATGGCTTCAGTCAAACAATGCCGCAAGGGATGAGCTTGTCAAGATGGATGACCCGTCGTTTGAGAAGGAGTTTGTCGTTTACTCCGACAACCAGATAGAAGCCAGATACATCCTCTCGCACGCACTAATGAAAAAACTGCTCGATTTTAAGCACAAATCGGCTCATCCAGTATATATCTCTTTTATAGGAACGCATATCTATATGGCGATTAGCTATGACAAAGACCTCTTTGAACCGTCTGTTTTTCGCTCACTCTTAGAGTATAAAGTGGCGATGGAGTATGTAAAAACACTTCATTTAGCCATAGGTGTCGTTGAAGAACTCAAACTAAACCAAAAACTTTGGAGCAAAAGATGAACGAAAAAGAGATGTTTTTACAGAGCATCAAAGATTTTCTCACTCCCAAAATGCTTAGGTTCTCTGTCATGCCATTTCTCATCACGCTTGTGGTGATGTATGTACTATTTTTTACTTTAGCGGGGATGGGCGTGGAGCAGCTGGGAACTATGCAAATAGAGAGTTCGCAGACAACCATCCAAAATGGTGTACCGCACACCGAGAGCCTGAGTGCGCAGCTTGAGGATTCTTCCATCATCAAGTTTCTTATGAGCTACACCCTCACCTCATGGTTGGCAACCTTTCTTATCTACACCGTGGGTGGGTTTTTGACCATCTACCTCTCTGTTTTTATCGCAGTTATCGTAATCGGATTTTTAACCCCTTTTGTCTTGAAAGAGTTGCAGGCAAGACACTATAAAGATGTCACAATGACAGGACATTCCAACCCTATAATGGCTCTTTTTTTAGCACTTAAATGGATAGCGGTGATGCTTTTGCTCTTTTTGCTCTTTATCCCCCTCTACTTCATCCCGCTTCTTAACATCGTAGCCATCAACATACCGCTCTACTATTTTTTTCATAAAATGCTCACTTTTGATATCGCCTCAAACATCTGCACCAAAGAGGAGAGCAGACAAATCGGCTACTTTAGCGGCAACAAAATAATGGTAAAAACAGCAGCGCTTTACCTGCTCTCGCTTGTTCCTTTTGTTATCTTCTTTACAGCTATCTTTTTTGTGATTTACTTGGGGCATACCTATTTTTCAGAGGTAAAAAAAATAAGGGCATAAGAATTTTAGGGCTTTGATATCTCCAAATCATCCATCATTACATTGATAAGTTTTGCGAAAAGTGCCTCTTTTTGCTCTCCTTTGTAGTCCATGTAAGCGGTATAGATTTTTTCTTGTTCATAAAAAAGTTCGATTGAGACAAGCCCGTCAAAACTGTAGTCCGACGATGTTTTTGAGAGTGGATTTGTACAGGCTTTTTTGTAGTTTCTGTGTTCGGCTCTTAGGCGATAAGGAGATTTTGCAACCAAAAAACCCATTTTTTGCATGATAGTTTGCACACTCTCTTTTGAAAATGTATCATTGGCAACAATCTCTATGGAAGAGAAGTTTGCGCCGATTTTGTTTTTGTTATGGATGTTTGTGTAGATTTTACCATCACACCCGATAAAAAAAAGCACAAAAGCGAGCAAAAAACCTTTTTTCATATAAAAATCTCACTCATCCTCATCCGCTCCATCTTTCAAAACCATCGCTCTGTAGCTCTCATCTTTTGGGACAAGCCCTGCCTCATAGAGAAACTGTGAGGGCAAAAAGTTCATCTTTTTGATTTTGTCAAATTTGGCATAGCTTAGATAGAGTATATCTTTGGCACGGGTAACGGCTACATAAAAAAGTCTTCTCTCCTCATCCAGTGAGCCGCCGCGCTGCATCAGTTTTCGGTTTGGAAAGCGTCCGTCCATCAAATCAACGATGTAAACCTCTTTGTACTCCAAACCTTTTGAAGCGTGGACACTTAGCAGGTTTACTCCCTCGCCTTGCGTCAAGTCTGATGAGCCTAAAATCATAGCGTTTAAAAAGCGTTCATGCTCATTGTAAGGCACGGAGAGTTCTTCGAGCAAAATCATCTTTCGCTTTATCCGCACCAGCGACTCGGCTTTTTGCCTCTCGTCAACCGTTCCGTCTTTAAGCAACGCTCTTTTGCTTGAGAGCTGTTCTGCTATGTATGTGTAGATGGCGGAATCTGCGATTTTTTTGACGATGGTACGAGGCTGTTTTACGCCTTTTAAGTCACGAAAGAGAAGATAAAAATCGTGCAAAAATGTCGCACTCTCTTTGGTAAGTTTTGGGTGTTTTAAAATCGGATTTTTCATAAACTTCTCTTCAAAGTTGCATTTTGCAAACTTTGCCACACTTCCAAGCTCCAAAAAATCATCAAAAAGCCCTAGCTGATGGTTTAGTTTTCTCTTCTCAAAAGGATTGGTTATGGAGACATCCGGAGCGTAAAGCCCATAAAAGATACTTCCATGCCCAAGGCGTTTAAGTGCGATATAAATCTCTTTTGCCATTGCACTACCTACCCCTTTTGCAAACTCAAAGAGATGGATAAACGCCATCATGTCCGATTCGTTAACAAGCAGCGTGTAAAAATCAAGCACTGCTTTTACTTCACGCGCATCAAAAAAACTTGTTCCGCCCTTTCTTCGACAGTTGATGCCAAGTTCACGCAATGCTACTTCTATACCATCGGCAGAGGAGTTGTTACGAAAGATAACGGCTATCTCATCACGCACGGTGAGTGTTTTACTTATCTTGTGGGCGATGTCGTGGTACTGGTCAAAAAGTTCATCATACGCCAGAAGTTTTGGAGGCTCTGCGTGCTGCACTCGTGTAACTTCAAGTTTTTTAGGGTAAATCCTCTCATTGTACTCTATGACTTTAGAAGCAAGTGAGAGTATGGGAACAGTGGAGCGGTAGTTTTTTGTCAAGGTGTGAACAGTGGCATTTGGATATTTTTTTGAAAAGGAGCCGATGATAGAGATATCAGCGCCGTTAAATGCGTAAATACTCTGGTCATAATCCCCAACACAAAAGAGCGATGGAGGGTTCATAGCATCTATGAGCGTGCCTTGAAGCGCATTGGTGTCTTGATACTCATCCACAAGCACCTCTTTGTATCCAAGCTCTTTTGTGGCGCATAGTCTGCGAAAGTTGAGCAGCAAATCGTTGAAATTGACAAAACCGTACTCTTTTTTAAGCTCCTCAAACTCATCTACGATATCGGCGTAAATCATGGCAAAAAGCTCATGTTCGGGAAACTTTGACTTGACCCACTCTTCAAAATAGGCATTTAACTCCGTATTTTGATATAAAGAGTACATATCGTAAAGATAGTTTCCGCCATAAGGAGAAATCTCCGCTCCCAAATGCCCAAAAGAACGCTTTTCATAGACACTTCTAAAAAGGGTTTTCAACTCTCTTTGCTGCTTTAAGACAACTTTTTTATCATCTTTTTTAAGCCATCTGTAGCTCACCGCATGAAAGGTTCCCGCATCTATTTTTGAAGCTATCTCTTTTCCAAAGTACTCCGCTACCCTCTGCACCATCTCAGCTGCGGCTTTGTTGGTAAAGGTAAGAAGCAAAATCTCACTAGGTTTGACACCGCTGCCAAGCAGGTAGGCTATGCGCCCTACAATAGTCGAAGTTTTGCCTGTTCCTGCCGAAGCAATGATGAGATTTTGAGCGGATTTGGATGTAGCAGCAAGATACTGCTCCTGATTTAAGCGGGAAAGCGGCAAAAAAACTCCTCTAAAAAAAGAGGGCAATTATACCGCTTTAAAACTTTAGATTTGAACAAATCCAGACGGTTTTACACCACACACGGGGCAGTTTTGTGTCGGTTCTCCTATCTCTATGTAACCGCACAGAGGACAGAGATAGATACCTACTTCATCTATATCTTTTCCTTCTCTTACGGCTTCAAGCGCTTTTTTATAAAGCTCGGCGTGAACCTTTTCAGCTTCCATCGCCCATCCAAACATCTTCTTTGCTTTATGTCCCTCGGCAACAGCTTGTTCATACATCGGCGGGTACATATCTTCATACTCGTAAGTCTCTCCGCCAATCGCCGCTTCAAGGTTTTCTAGCGTTGAGCCTATCTTATCCATTGCTTTTAAATGTCCCTCAGCGTGAATCTTCTCAGCTTCTGCCGTTGTGCGGAAAAGCTTTGCGATGTTTGCAAACCCGTCTTTTTCCGCCTGCTTTGCAAACGCACTATACTTTTGGTACGCTCCGCTCTCTCCGCTAAATGCTACCTCTAAGTTCTCTTTTGTATTTGGCATGCTTACTCCTACTATTTTTCAAAATGCTCTAAGAGCTTGTTGGTTGGAATTTTTGTCAAATCGGCATGAAGATTTATCTTCATATCTTTCTTAATATTCTCAGCAATTAACTCTACGATTTGATTGTTAATAGCCTTTGGTGCGGCAAAGTACCATACGTCATAACTATTTTTTTGCAGAGCCTCGGCAAGTTGCTCTCCTATCTCTTTGATTCTTCTGCGTTCCCATTCAAGGACAAGGTTATGATCCTCACCCGCACCGCTGCCGCCGGCACTCATAAAGTGACCCTGCTGATCAGAGACCTTCTCGCTTAATCTTTTATGCGTCTCAAGGCTGTCTATATCCTCAAGAAGCTCCAACGACTCTCTGCCGAGCGAATCTTTTTTTACTTCAAACAATTTAAAATGCTGCAAATCAGCAATTACAATAAGCTTTTTTAACATGAGAACTCCAATCTATTCATTGAATTTAAGGGCACCTCTAAAAATTCTAACCACCTTCAGCGATAAAGCCAAGTTCACAATCAAGGCGGCTCTTTGCAGCCCTAGCTAAGGCTAAGGCAAAAAGAGGCAACGCAGAGTGTGGGCTTGGCTCTATCGCCCTGCGGGAGGGTTTAAAAAAGCGATATGCCGCAAAACTTTTTATCGCCTTAGCGTTGGCTAAGGCTCAAAAAAGATTTTGCATCATCTCATCTTTTTTAAATCCCTCTGAAGGTGGTTAGAATTTTTAGAGGTGCCATTAAGAAATATAACAACTTCATTCTATCAAGAAATTATAAAAATATTCTTTAAAAATCGACAAAAAATCAAGCGTGCAGTATAAGTACATCCTCACAACATTTACGCTATAATCGCGAACTTTTAAACCAGAAAATTAAGGTAACTTAAATATGTCAAACAGCTACGAACCGCAACTTACGGAAGATAAATTTTATAAAATTTGGGAAGAGCGAGGCTACTTTGAAGTGGACGCAAACAGTTCTATTCAAGAAGAGGGAAAAAACTTCTCCATCATGATGCCTCCGCCAAACGTTACGGGACGTCTTCACATAGGTCACGCACTCACATTTACGCTTCAAGATATCATTACCCGCTACAAAAGAATGGACGGTTACAAAACTCTATGGCAGCCCGGGACTGACCATGCAGGGATTGCGACACAAAATGTCGTTGAAAAACAGCTTCTTGCAGAGGGAACGACCAAAGAGGCAATCGGCAGAGAGGCGTTTTTAAAGAGAGCGTGGGCGTGGAAAGAGGAGTCGGCAGGAATCATGACTTCACAGCTTCGCAAAATGGGAGTAAGTCCTGCTTGGAAGCGTGAGCGTTTTACGATGGACGACGGACTTCAAAAGTCAGTTAAAGAGGCATTTGTGCATCTCTACAACCAAGGGCTAATCGTTCGTGGAAACTACATGGTAAACTGGTGTACGCATGACGGTGCGCTTAGCGACATAGAAGTTGAGCATGAAGACCACGACGGCAAGTTTTATCACATCCGCTACCCGTTTGCAGATGGAAGCGGCTTTGTAGAAGTTGCAACGACAAGACCTGAGACATACTTTGGCGATACTGCCGTTATGGTTCATCCAGAAGATGCACGCTACAAGCACCTCTTGGGTAAAAAAGTAAGACTTCCGCTAACAGACAGAGAAGTCGCCATCATCGCCGATGAACATGTTGATATGACCTTTGGAACGGGTGTGGTAAAAGTCACTCCCGCACACGACCAAAACGACTACGAAGTGGGCAAAAGACATGATTTGGAGTTCATCACGGTATTTGACGAAAAAGGTATTTTAAACGACTATGCAGGCGAATTTAAAGGACTGGAGAGACTTGAAGCAAGAGAGATAATCGTAAAAAAATTATCTGATGAAGGCTTTATCGTAAAGGTAGAAGACCATAAACATCAAGTCGGACACTGCTACAGATGTAAAAATGTAGTCGAACCTTACATCTCAAAGCAGTGGTTTGTAAGAAGCGAAGTGGCTAAAAAATCGATAGAAAAAACAAACAACGGCGAAGCAAAATTTTTCCCTCCTCACTGGATAAACTCATACAACTCTTGGATGGGCGATTTGCGTGACTGGTGTATCTCTCGCCAACTTTGGTGGGGACATCAGATACCTGTATTTTACTGCGGCGATTGTGACCATGAGTGGGCAAGTCTAAAAGATAGTGAGCATGAGTGTCCAAAGTGTGCTTCAAAAAACATAGCGCAAGACCCTGATGTTCTTGACACTTGGTTTAGCTCCGCCCTCTGGCCTTTTTCTACGCTTGGGTGGGGAAATGGCGATGTTGACATGGACAAACTCTTCACCTCGCAGGATATGAAAGATTTTTATCCAAATTCGCTTCTTATCACAGGCTTTGACATCCTCTTTTTCTGGGTTGCCAGAATGATGATGATGGGAGAGAGTTTTATAGGTGAGTTGCCGTTTAACCACATCTACCTTCACGCACTCGTTCGTGATGAGCATGGGCAAAAGATGTCCAAATCAAGAGGCAATGTTATCGACCCTCTTGATATGGTTGAGAAATACAGTGCCGACATACTCCGCTTCACTCTTGCCATCTCCGCGGCACAGGGGCGTGACATCCGTATGAGTACGGACAAATTGGAGCAAAACCGCAACTTTACAAACAAGCTCTACAATGCGGCAAAATTTTTGCAGATGAATGTTGCAACATTTCCTGATTTGAGAGGTTTTTGTGTTGAGAGCGACCTTGGGCGCTATATGCTCTCTCGCCTCAACATGGCTACACTTGAAGTTCGTTCATGTATGGATGAGTACAGATTTAACGATGCGGCAACCGTGCTTTATCGCTTTTTATGGAACGAGTTCTGTGACTGGGGAATCGAGCTTAGCAAAGCGGACAAAGGCGCGATTGTAGAGCTTGGAGCAATTTTTAAAGAGGCTATGAAGCTTCTTCATCCGTTTATGCCTTTCATCACCGAGTATCTCTACCATGAACTCTCAGGCACGAGCTTGGAAGACGGCGAATCAATCATGCTTATGAAGTATCCATTTAAAACAAAAAAGCGAGAAAAAGATGAGGCAAAATTTGAGCTTATCATGGACGCTATCGTCTCTATCCGCCGTGCAAAAGTTTTAGTCGATTTGGCAAACCAAAAGATAGAAAAAGCTTATGTCAAGATGGAGGGCATCTCAAGCAAAGAGCAAGAGTCGATGATACCGTTTATCTCAAGACTGGCAAAGGTAGAAGTTGTAGAGTTCACAGATGTAAAAATAGAAAATGCCATAAGCGACATCTCCCAAAAGTGCGAAACTTTTATCCCGACACAAAGCATCGACCTCACGCCTATCATCAGTCGTCTTACAAAACAGGATGAAAAACTCCAAAAAGAGATAGACAAAATCGGCGGCATGCTAAACAACGAACGCTTTGTTGCAAATGCGCCAGAGGATGTCTTGGCAAAAAACCGTGAGCTATTGGCGGATGCGCAGGATAAGCAGACAAAAGTAAGGGAGCAGTTACACTCACTGCAAAACTAAAATGAGCAAACTTTTTGAACCTAAACTTTTTACTCTGCTCAAATCAGGTATAAGCAAGGAGCAGATAACGACTGATATCTTTGCAGGTATCGTGGTTGGTATCGTTGCTCTTCCGCTATCTATCGCTTTTGCGGTGGCTTCTGGGGTATCGCCTGAAAAAGGACTAATTACGGCTATCGTTGCAGGCTTTCTTATCTCGTTTTTGGGCGGCAGCAGAGTCCAAATCGGCGGACCGACAGGAGCGTTTATCGTTATCCTATATGCCATAGTTGAACAGTATGGTGTGGACGGACTGATGATTTCTACCATTATGGCAGGAGTTATTTTGATTGCCTTTGGGCTTCTGCGCCTTGGCAATCTTCTCAAATACTTTCCGCATCCGCTTATAGTTGGCTTTACAAGCGGTATTGCGGTGGTTATCTTCTCTACACAGGTAAAAGATGCACTTGGTCTTCCCATCGACAAACTGCCATCTGAATTTTATGAAAAATGGGTAGTCTATTTCTCACATCTTGGAGAGGCAAACCTCTATGCTATAGCTATCACCGTTGCAACTATTCTTATAACACTCTATTCCAAACATATCACAACAAAAGTACCGGGTTCTTTTGTAGCTATTATTTTTATAACACTTATCGTTCAAATATTTGCTATTCCCGTGACAACAATCGAATCCTTTTTTGGAGAAATCCCTAGCAATTTTAGTTTTGCCATGCCATCTGTAGAGCTTAGCACACTCCATATATACATCGCCCCTGCTCTAACCATCGCTCTTCTTGGTGGCGTTGAGTCTCTGCTCTCGGCAGTTGTAGCAGATGGTATGATAAGCGCAAAACACCGTTCCAACACAGAGCTTATAGCACAAGGCATCGCAAATGTCGTTACTCCGTTTTTTGGAGGCATCACCGCAACAGGAGCAATCGCCAGAACTGCGACCAATGTCAAAAACGGTGCACGAACACCCATAGCAGGAATAGTTCATGCACTTACGCTTCTTTTGATTATGCTTTTGTTCGCAAGCTACGCAAAACTTATCCCGATGGCTGCTCTTGCGGGCATACTTATCGTCGTCTCCTACAATATGAGCGAATGGCGTTCTTTTGTCTCTATACTTAGGGCCTCTCCCTTTGACATCATAGTTCTGCTTAGTACCTTTTTACTGACCGTGTTTGTCGATTTGACGGTAGCTATCCAAATCGGTGTTGTACTCTCCTCGCTTCTTTTTATGAAACGAATGGCAGATTTGGGTGCAGCTCCATCAGCGCGGGTGGATAGCGATGTTTTAGAGGATTACTCAAATGTTCCGGATGGCATCAGCATCTACGAGATAAGCGGTCCGCTCTTTTTTGCCTCTGCAAAACAGTACTCCGAGATTATTAAAAATATAGGCTTTCAGAGCCAAATCCTCATCATCCGCATGCGCCATGTCCCTTTTGTCGATGCCACGGCTCTTCATAACTTTGCAGAGATGATAAAAATCTTGCAACATGCAGGAGTAAAGATAGTCCTCTCAGGCGTTCAGGAGAGTGTTTTTAGAGACCTTAACAAAAGCGGGGTTGTCTCGTTGGTGGGGGAAGCAAATATTCTCAGCTCTTTTACAAAAGCTCTGGACTATGCCAAAGGGGTTTTAGCAAGTTCTTCAGAAGGTTCTCCAAGGTAATATCCTTGCGAGTAGTCGATATCAAGCTCTTTGACTTTAGCTTGCACTTCTGCACTGTGAACAAACTCCGCAATAATTTTTATACTGCTTTTTTTACAGAGCAAAACTATCGCTTCTACTATTATCTCACTGTTTTTATCATTTAAAATATTTTTTATAAAAGAGCCGTCAATCTTTACATAATCGGGCGAAAACTCCAAAAGTCTGGAAAAGTTTGAACTCTGACTTCCAAAATCATCGATAGCTATTTTAAACCCGTGGCGTCTTAGCGAATTGAGTTGATCCAGTATCTCAGGAGTATCAAGCGTATCTATATCTTCCAATATCTCAAGCACTACTCTTGATGGCGTGATACCATATTTTTTTGCATTTTTAAGTAGAAACTCTTCCAAAAAGTTAAGATATAAATCCGTGTTCGTGATATTAATAGAAAACTCAAATTCATTAGCACTAAACATCTTAAAACTCTGCGTAATCACCGTCTTTGTTACAAGAGAAAGTGTTCCTGTAAGCTTTGAAGCCTCCATAAATCGTATAGGCGGAGTAAGAATTCCATTATCACAAATCCTGACAAGACACTCATACTTCTCTACTTTGCCCGTCGCATTGTTGATGATTGGCTGATAGTAGGTAAGAAGATGCTCACCTTCAAATGCCTCTTTTATCTTGTTTACCCAATAGACATTTTCCTGCTGTTTTTTGATAAAAGCAGAGCTTGCATCATAAATCTTAAATGATGCCCGCTTATGCTCCCTAAGCTCTTCGATTGCCGTTCTTGCTTGGTTGAGTATCTCACTTCCGCCGCCTATTGCTATACCCACGCTTATAGAGACTTTTACGCTAATATCTTCAGCTACTTCTATCTCACTCTGGTCAAAAAAAGAGATCATAGAGCTTGCCGCATCACTAAGTCTTTGCAGGCTCATCATCTCTAAGCAAACAATGGCAAACTCATCCGAATTGATGCGAAAAAGCATAGAAGTGTATGGTTTTGCCAGAGAAAGAAGCTCTGCTATACGCACAAGTGCCTTATCTCCTATCTCAAATCCGTATCTATTGTTGATATTATTAAAATTATCAATATCCACCAAAAAGAGATTTGCATGTTTAACATGTCGCAAATAATCAATCAAAGCAAATCTGTTTGAAACATTGGTCAAAGAGTCACACTGTAGATTTTGCATCTTTTAGTCCTATTTTACAATAATATATTCTACCGGTTTTTTGTCTTTATATTTTGGCATACTCATCCCCAGAGTTGCATTCACATAAGTTGGATCAGCGACAACAAACCTTTTGGATTTTATACTCACGCTATCTCCCTCAAGAGGTATATAAAGCGCTGTTGCCATGTGGTCTTTATATTTCACTCCTACAACATTGATGCCAAAAAACTCTTTAACAAGAGAAGAAAAGAGAATCGCCCTATCTTCGCAATCCGATTTGTCATAGTAAAGCGTCTCTTGCGCAAACATCACTTTTTCTCGTGAAAACTGCTCATTGTCTTGCTGATAGACAAAAGCACTCTGCACAAAGTGAAGTACAAAATTGATAGCGTTACTCGCTTTTTTTCCGCTGATATACTCTTTAAAAGCGATACTTAAATCACTCAAAGTAGCTCTTTCAAGCGGTGCATTAAAAAAAGTCTCATAATCTGCCTGTGGGTATGTTGCCATAAAATCTATAAGATTTTTATTATAACTAAATAAAACATTATAATTCTCTCCTTGTAAAGAGAATTTAAGCGATTTTTTCTGAATATTTTGTGCAAATCTTGGAAGCATTTCTAAAGAGAGGTCAAGCTCTTTTGTTGCATTTGGGTACTCCTGATCATAGGAAAAAATTCTTCCTACCCCACCTTTTGCATAGTTAGCGACAACGTAATAGTTTTTATTGCCAAAGCTGTATCTTGGCGTAGCATAGATACTCTTTTGTGCATAGTGCATCAAAACCGTATGTCCGTTTGCTAAACCGATTTTTACTGCATATCCGAGCTTGTTGAGCAAAAACCAGCTTAAAAGGTTTGTATTATCTGAATTTGATGCTGCCGTTTGCGAGATTTTTGTAACTAAAAGATAAACCCCCCAGTCATTAAGCCCCATCTCCTTAGCCGCTGCTTGTATGTCCGCTACCAACGTCTCATAATCACTGGAAGCCGCAGCTGAAAAAAAGTTGGTTATCCCACTCTGATTTTGGGGATAAAAGTTGCTTTTTTTAAGGCTTTCAGAGAGTTCAAACGACATCTTTGTTCCAAAAAAATCAAAAGAGAGTGCTTTTTGCTTGATAATCTGAGGTTTTATCTCAACGATTACAGACTCATTTGCATCCTCTTTAACTTGAAGATATATTTTTGGACCGACTGGATTTTGGACTTGCGGCGCTATAGGAGTAATGTTTAAAGGTTTTGGCTCTTCATAAAGAGGAGTTGGCTTTTGCTCGTTAAACGCCTTCCATTCTTGTTTAAGATATTTTTCAAAGGCATTATCCCTTTCATCTTTGTAGCTTTTAAAAGATTCGGCTTGAGCTTTTTTAAAATCCTTAAAACTCTGCTGCGCATAAAGCGGTGTAAACGCCAACAGCAGCCAGAGACTAAAACGGCCACACAGATTGAACAATTTTTGATCCCCACCCCTGCTCTGTCGCACGCTCCACATCCCCTTGTGTTTTATAAAGAATCTTTGCATCACTCATTTGTGAAGAGTTGATGGTGTTACTCTGGTCAATGTCATACGGACGTATAACTCCGCCTATCTGAATAATCTGTTTTTGGTTGTCTATAAGAATCTCTCTGCTGCCGGAGATAAAGTAGTTCCCATTTTCCAAAACTTTAACAATCCTCGCCGAAACGGTCGTTGTAAAAGAGGCATCCTTGGTTGCACTTCCCTGCCCCTTATATGCACTCTCAGAACCGGCGTTAAATCCAAGATTTGCTATACCGTTGAGTTTGTTTACCGCAGAGTTAACTGCCGAATTTGAACCCGTTGAAGTAAAAGCACCGCCGCCAAGACCAAGCGAATCACTCTCACTCAACTGCTTTGAACCGCTGTTTGAACTCTTTGCCGTCTCAGAGATAACCACCGTCACAATATCATTTACATGCATCGCTTTATGGTCGGAAAAGAGGGGATTTTCCCCCTGCCCAAAGATACTGCCCGTCGATGTAAAATCTTTCCTATCCTCACGCGAGGGCATCTGTTCCACGTACGCAGGCGGTTCAAAATCTATCTTAGGCTCTGTCAAATTTGCAGTACAACCAGAAAAAAACATTATAACATAAATAGGCAGCAAAAACGGCAAAAACTTCTCTCTCATCGCATCTCTCTTTCTTATTCTGCTATAATCATAGCAATAATAGTTCCAAACAAAAAGGCAAAATATGAGTTTAAGAAACAAAATTAATGAAGATGTAAAAGAGGCTATGAAAGCTAAAGACGCAAAAAAAAGAGATGCGCTAAGGCTGCTTATGAGTGCTTTTAAACAGATAGAAGTTGATGAACGCAAAGAGTTGAATGACGATGATGTCATCAAAATCATACAACAGCAAATCAAAAGAAGAGACGATTCGGCGCAGCAGTACAAAAATGCAAACAGAGAAGAGTTGATGCAAAATGAACTTGATGAGATTGCATACTACAAAGAGTATCTACCTGCGCAACTAAGTGACGATGAACTGACTTCGGCACTCAAAGAGATAATAGCAAAAGTCGGAGCAACAACTATAAAAGATATCGGAAGAGTTATGGGAACTGCAAGCAAAGAGCTATCAGGCAAAGCAGACGGCAAAAGAATCAACGAATGTGCTAAGAGTTTGCTTAGCTAATATTATATTTTAGTATCCAGCCAAACTCTCTTTTTATAGATAGCCATATAGACGACTCCCTTGATAAGCGTCTCAACATTCATAATAATAAAAATCGCCTCGATAGGATAGCCTAGTTTGTAGGCGATAAAAGAGGGTATGACGCGAAAAATCCAGAGCGAAAAAACGCTGATTTTAAGTGTTGTTTTGGTTGCTCCCGCACCTCTTAGAGCACCTGAGTAAACAAACATGATAGCAAGAGGTATTTGCGCCAAACCTACAAAGATAAGATAGTATGATGCCACGGCTATGGTCTGAGTGTCTTGCGTGAAAAAGCCTACCAAAAACTCCGGAAAAAGGATGAGCACCACCCCAACACTTCCCATAAACATGTACGCTATGCGTCCGCTGATAATGCCCATGGCATAGGCTCTCTCTTTCTCTCTCGCACCCAAACTCTGCCCCACAAGCGCAGTTGCGGCGATAGCAAAACCAAACCCCGGCATAAAAGCGATTCCCTCTATGCGAAGCCCTACCTGATAGCCCGCCAACTCCGCCGTTCCGTAAGCGGCGATAATGGCTACAAAAAACAAAAACGAGATACTCGATATACCCCGCTCCAGCGCCGCACTCCATCCCACATGCCACACCCTGATAATATCTTTGATGCGAAAAAGTGGAAGTATGCCAAGATGTGCGTGTGGTTTTTTTAGTAGCAAAAAGTAAGCAGCGACATTGAAACCATAAGCAAAAACAGTCGCATACGCCGCCCCCTCTACCCCCATCGCCTCAAAACCAAAATGCCCAAAGATAAAAACATAGTTCAAAAAAGCGTTGAGTGCGGAGGAGAGAAGTTTGATATAGAGCGAGTTTTTTGTATCGCCAGCCGCTGAGAGGGCGTTATAAAAAAGCGCATCGATAAACATAAAAACCATCCCAAGAGAGATAATCTTAAAGTAGAGCGCACCCTGCTCCACCACTTCTGCTTCTGCTCCCATCATGGCGTAAATATACTCACTTCCAAAGTAACCGCCAAAACTTACAAAGAGAGAAAAAACCGCTGCAACAATGGCAAGAGCGTAGAGAAGTGCGGAGGCTCTCCTTTTTCTCCTCTGCCCGATAAAACGAGAGATAAGTGCATTGCCGCCCACAACATAGAGCGTCATAAGCACATTGACAATCATCATAAACTGCATGCTCATCCCAACTGCCGCAAGAGCCGAGACGCTTACCATCCCTACCATAAGCATATCAATGAGGATTTGCAAGATATCGACTAGATGTTTGAGTGCGGCAGGAATGGCGATGGAAAATACTTTACGGGTATCTTGAGAGACTAAAAAAATTGCGCCACCTCTTGCATAGCTTCAAAAAGCGCCTCTTTTGTCTCAAAAAGAAGCTCTTTTTTTTCTCGCACCTTCTCACCTGATGGGGTAAAGTCAAAAACCAAAACGTAGGAAACTATCTTGACTTTGTCGGTGTTCATATCTGCCCATTCAAGGCTCATCTCGGCAACTTCTCCATGTGCGTCCACAACAGCCGCGGGGTAGAGACGTGTCACTTTTGATAAGTCAAGCACGCCGATTTTTGAGTGATAAAACATCTCTTTCATGCTTGCTCTTGTTCACCTATGAGGTCGGTCGGCTTCCCAAAATAGTACCCTTGAAACTCATCTACGCCATACTCTTTAAGGAGTTCAAAAATCTCTTCATTTTCTACATACTCCGCAACAGTAGTGATGTGCAGCTCACGGGCAAAACTGATGATACTCTTAACCAAAATTTTCGAATCTTCATCACTTAAGATATTGCAAATAAGAGAGCCGTCAATCTTAAGATAGTCAGGTTTTATCTCCAAGATATGCGCATAGTTTGCATAGCCGCTTCCAAAATCATCTATGGCAATCAAAACACCCATCGCTCTTAGTTTTTTCACTACTTGAAGCAGCCTCTCAAAGTTTTCGACACCCTCTTGTTCTGTTATCTCCACAACTACTCTTGATGGCGAATCAAGCTTTTCTATCCCATCCATCAATGTTTTTATAACAGATGGGTTGAAAAAATCATTTGGCAGAAAATTTAAAGAGATACGTTCCTCTCTGTTTTGAAAAAACTTCAAAGAGAGACGCAAAATCTCTTTTGTCATCTTGATATAAAGCTCGCTGTTCATGGCGATACTCAAAAATTCGTTTGGATACATAATCCTCTTTTTACCGCCGTCATACGCAACGATACGCATCAATGCTTCATACTTAACCGCTTTTCCGTTATGATCTGTGATGGGTTGAAAAAACGGGATTACGTTTTTGTGTTCAAGGGCATGTTTAATGCTTCTTTTTACTTTGACAACAGTTTGAGAATGCTCTTTTGTATCTACTTTTTGCGAGTAAATCATAAAAGAAAGGGACTCTTTTCTTGCCTTTTTAAGTGCCATTTGCGCATACTCAAGCGAATGTTCATTGTCAAATGCCACTCCTGAGTACATCTCTACACTAATAATCTCTTCAGCCTCTTTGAGTGCGATTTTAAGTGCATTTACCCTTTGATGCAGCTCTTTGAGAGTTTTATAGCAGGTCTCCTCATCAAAAAAATCCTCCTCTTTTAAAAGCACAAACTCATCCGATGAGATTCTATAAGCACTAAAGCCCTTCTCTTTTGCAAAATCACTAAAAAGTGCCGCAACTCGGATAAGAACTTCATTGCCGACATCCACACTGTAAAGTTCGTTGATAAGGCTAAACTCTTTGATATTGCTAACTATAAGCACTTTGCCGTGTTGGGTAAAAAGTGCGTCATTTAGTGCGTATCTGTTAAACAGTCCTGTCAGATGGTCTATATAAATCTGTTTTGAGTAATAATTTAAGATTTTTGTAAAACTCTGATGCATTAAAATAACCAAAATAAGCATAGCAGAGGCAATAAGAAAAAAGAAACGCTGTAAAAATTCAGTATCTTTTTTAAGGATATCGCTTATATCAAATCCGACAACAAGGTAACCCATCGTCTGTAAAAGATGATTTTGCAAAGCTATGGACATATCAACCTTATAACTCATCTTTTTGTCTGTCTGTTTTTGCAAAAAGTAGTTTTTTAGACTTGTGTTGCCACGAACAAGTTGAAGCTTATCGTCTATTTTCACTACTGCTTTTTGGTCAAGCAAAATCTCAAGCTGCGCTCTCTCAAGCGCAACACCTACATCAATTTTGAAAACCGCACCAAGCTCCTCCAAAAAAGCCCTCGGATTGATACCAAGCTCTACATTGCCAACATAAACATCTTTGTAAAAGATGGGTTTTGTAAGACGGTAGGTTATATCAAGGTTGCCCACTTCAAAGCCGCTAAATGGACGTCTTAACATATTTGTGTCAACTATTAAAGTACGCTTTTTGTTTAGTTCATCCCCAAAATAGTCCGGCTGATGCGCACGCAAAAGAGTGATGTTTTCTGTGGAACGAAAAGTAAGAATATCTGCATCTTTTTGCACATCTCTAAGCTTTTTATAGTAAGGCTCAACGATTCGCTTCAGTGCCTCATAATCCCTGCGAGCCATCGCCTCTGCCAACCCCTCCGCCGCAACGATATTTGAGAGTTTAAAACTCAAATCGGCTTCACTTTTTTGGATATTTTCTAAAAATAGATTCTTTGTACCCCAAGCTATTCTTTGAAACTCCTGTTCAACCGATTTTTCAAGCTGACGCTCCAAGAGTATGTAGATACCCACAAGCGAGAGCAAAAAGAGAGATAGCGTCAAAATAAGAGTATTGCGTTTGATTTTACTTGGAAGATTCATTACGCTCTTTTGTGATAGATTTTTTTTTGTTAATGAAATTGTATCCCTCTTTATCTTAAAGTTTTTTAAGCTTTAAACAAACCGTTTTATTTGCTTCACTCACCCTAAACTTGTACCGCAAGGGTATTTCCTTTGGTCATTCGTGGTCTTTGGTTTACCAATGAAGAACTAGCCGTCACCCTGAACTTGATTCAGGGTCTAGGTTTTGGTATTTCCACAAAAATTTCACAAAAATAGGGAATAATAAGTTTTTTAAAACCCTAATTTCGTGGACGCTTTATGAAAAAAACTCTTCTTCTTTTTCTCTCTTGTTTTACACTTTACGCAAAAACGCTCACAGTCGATTCGTGTATTGAAGCGGCACTGCAAAATCATCCGGATATCAAAAGGCTCTCTCTAAGCAGCTTGCAAAGCGGCTCTTTGGTCGATATCGCCAAAGCCGACTATCTGCCTCAGCTCAACCTAAATGCCCAGTACAACCCGCACAACACATTTACGCTACAGCAAAACGGTACATTTAACACCATAGAGGATGACAACTTTATAGCAGAGGCAAAAGTGACGCAAAAGATATATGACTTTTCAAAAACCGCCTCAACCATAGAAGCGTACGAAAAAAACAAAAACGTCACTGCGCTCTCGCTTGAAGAGGCAAAATCGCTTCTTGCCTTTAGCGTAAAAAATCTCTACAACAAAGCGCTTTTCCAGACAAAAGCACTCAAGACAAGACAAAAAGACATAGAAACAAAAGAGGAACTTTACAAACAAGCAGAAGCTCTTGTGCGTGAGGGACTAAAAACAAAGGCGGATGCTTCAAGCATGCTAAGTGCGCTCTACAACGCAAAAGATGCTTACGCTACCACAAAAGCCGAACTTGACAAGGCGGTTGCAACGCTCTTTTTGTATATGGGAGAAGAGGCGGATTTGAGCGTGACACTAGAGGAGAACGCACCCACAACGCTTCAAAGCGCAAACGCACTCGATACCATTTTTGCAAAAAATCCCTCACTTTTGGGTTTAAGCGAACAAATCACAAGAGACACGCTTCTCTACAACGCTTCAAAAGCCGCAAACTATGGCTCTGTCGATGCGGTGGCTTCTTACACTTATCAAGATTCACTTAGCAAGTATGACACTTCCATGCTCGGCATAGGCATAAACATCCCGCTCTACAGCGGCGGCAGGCTAAGTGCGCAAAATGAGTACACACGCATAGAAAAAGAGAAGACAAAAGAGTCCTACAAAGCAAAAAAACTCCAACTTGAGGAGCAGACACTCACACTTATAGCCGATTTAAAGCGTTACAAGGCAACCATTGAGGCAAAAGAAGCACTCATCAACTCATCCCTTGCAACCAAGGAGATAGTCGAAGCACGCTACAAAGAGGGGCTTTCAACCTACATAGAGGTTTTGGATGCGGCAACTACTCACCTTCAAGCACAGCTTGGACTTCTTGAGGCGAGATTTGCGCTCCAAAACATTCAAAATAATTTAGAGTATTTACAAGGAGAGAAAAAATGAAAAGTTGGATGAAGTACATGCTTATCGCCGCCGTTATCATCGCAGGAGGCACGCTATTTTACAAAAAAGTGTATATTGTCAAATCAACTTTTGAGATAGCACAACCCACAAAAGGCGACCTCAAAGTCTCCATCCGAGGTATCGGAAATGTTGACGCAAAAAACATCTATGCCATCACTGCACAGAGCGGAGGACGCATAGAGGAGATACATTTTGATGAGGGAATGTGGGTCAAAAAAGGGGATTTACTTCTTAGCATTGATGCGGTTGAGCTTCCATCACTCATAGGCGAGGCAAAAGCGACACTTCAAAAATCTTCTCATGAAGCCGCTTCAGCCAAAGAGAATATAGTGAGTTTGGAGGCGCAAAAGGTGCTTCTTGAAGCTACACACGAGCGATACAAAAAGCTTTTGGAGCAAAAATTTGTCTCTCAGGCAGAGTATGACAAAGCAAAAAGCGACATAGACAACATCAAAGCGCAGGTAAACGCACAAAAGGCAAAAATCGCCTCCGCCGCTTCAGAAGAGCAGCGTATGCAAAAAAACATAGAAGCACTCCAGACAAAGCTTGAGCGGCTTAAAGTTTACGCTCCCATCGATGGTTATGTTATCTCAAAAGAGGCGGAAAAAGCCTCTTATGTTCTGCCCTCAACCGTTATCTTCAAGATAGTTGACCCTGCCACGCTATGGGTGAGGGCGAACATAGATGAGAGAGTTGCACAAAATGTAAAAGTGGGACAAGACGCATCCATCAAACTCCGCTCAAAACCAAACGAAAAGCTAAAAGGAACACTTCAGCGTGTAGTTGCCATGAGCAACGCCGTGACTTTGGAGCGTGAGGTAAACATCGGTTTTGACGCTACACCGGAGACTTTTTATATCAACGAACAAGCAGAGGTGAACATTCACATAGCGACACATAAAGATGTTCTAAAAGTACCGCTGAAACTTTTAAGCAAATACAGCGGTAAAAAAGGTCTCTGGGTGGCAGAGAGTGATAGAGCCTACTTCAAAGAGGTATCTGTTTTGGCGCAAAATGATGAAGAGGCGGCGATTGGCTCCGGCATAGAGATTGGTGCGGAGCTTTTAGTGCCAAAGATAAACAACAAACCGCTTAGTGATGGAATGAAGATTTTTCGATGATTGATTTAGCTAAAAGAGACATAGAGCACACACTTGGCAAGTTTTTAGTCACCGCTATGGGTGTTGGGATGCTGCTTGGGATAGTCCTTATCATGATTGGCGTTTACCGTGGGATGATGGTGGATGCAGAGATTTTGCTTGATGATATCAGTGCGGATTTATGGATAGTACAGGAAGACACGCTTGGACCTTTTGCCGAATCATCCAGAGTTTATGAAGACCTAAAAGATATCATCTATGTGATGGAGGGCATAGAGACAAGCGAGGCGATGACCTTTCAAAACATCCAGCTTCCGCGCCCAGAAAAACCGGTGCGTGTCGTGGCGGTGGGGTATGATATAAGAGGTCTCATCAACCCTGTCAATCCAAAGAGGCTGATTGAGGGCAGAGACATTAAAAACGACCATTACGAAATCGTCGTTACAGACAAAACAGGCTTTAAGCTAGATGACAAAATCAAGCTTGGACGCAACTTCTACACCGTTGTAGGCATCACCCACAGCACCGTCTCCAACGGCGGCGACCCGCTTGTTTATATCAGCCTCAAAGATGCTCAGGATTTGCAGTTTTCCTACTCAAACAAAGAGATTCAAAACAATGAAGCCAGAGGGGTAAAAAACTCTGAAACATTCGTAGTCAACGTTATCGTGGCTCGTGTAAAAACAGGTTATGATGTGAACGATGTCGCAAAAGAGATACGCAAATGGCAGCACAAAAGCGTCTATACCGCCGCACAGCAAAAGATGATTTTGACAAAAAATCTTATAGAAAAATCAGCAAAACAGATAGGACTTTTTACCGCTATTTTGATTGTAGTTTCTACCATCATCATCGCACTTATCATCTACACCATGACACTGGAGAAGATGAAGGAGATTTCTATTATGAAGCTAATGGGGCTTCCAAACTTGCTTATCATCTCCATGATTGTCAAAGAGACGCTGCTTCTTGGCGTTTTTGCTTTTATCTTTGGAAACATCTTCTCTCATCTCACTTATGACAAGTTTCCAAAACGCATCGTGCTTGAGATACCGGATGCGTGGGCGCTTTTTGGTGTCGTTATCATCGCTTCCATACTCGCCTCTTTTGTAGGTGTCAAAAAAGTTATCAGCGCCGACCCCTCAGCGGCGATAGGAGGGTGAAATGCAAAAAGAAACAGCCATAAAAGTAGAAAACTTGGTCAAAAACTTCGGTAAAGGCGACAACCTTGTCAAAGTCATAGAAAATGCCTCGTTTGAGATAAAAAAAGGGGAACTAGTAGCCCTCATAGCTCCAAGCGGTGCAGGAAAAACCACGCTTCTTATGATGATAGGATGCGTGCAAGAGCCTACAAGCGGAGAGATTTGGTTGGGAGAAGATAAAGTTTACGACAACAGATGGACGGCTAAAGATACACGTAAAATCCGCCGAGAAAAGATAGGCTTTATCTTCCAAGCCCACTATCTCATACCATTTTTAAACATTATAGAAAACATCACGCTTCTGCCGCAAACCAACAAAGTAAGCGAAAAAGCAGCAAAACAAAAAGCGATGGAACTCTTGGAGTACCTCGACATCGCCGATAAAGCCCACGCCATGCCATCACAGCTCTCAGGCGGACAAAACCAAAGAGTAGCCATCGCCAGAGCATTAGCCAACAACCCCCAAATCATCCTAGCCGACGAACCAACCGCCGCCCTTGATGCCCAGCGTTCCATAAGTGTTATCAAGATGCTCAAAAAAATAGCCGAGGAACAAAATGTCGCCATTATTACCGTAACCCACGACGACCGCATCCTTCCATATTTTGACAAAATCATGAAGATAGAAAACAGAGGGATTATTTTTCATACGCTAGATGCTGAGAGGATTATCTAATCCACAATTATTTCACTACTTTGTATCATAATGTGTCAAATCAAAACTAAGGATACAAAATGAAGAAAATTTTACTCGCGTTAGTGCTACTTGGTACTTTTAGTATGGCAGAGGAGAGTTTTGCTGCACATGAAGCAAAAATGCAACAGATGCAGGAGCGTACTCAAAAGCAAGACGGTACAGGAGAGCAAAAAAGAAACAAAAACCAAAATCGCTCAGGAAAATCAGAGCAGTCAGGTTCAGGTCCAAAAGACGGTACCGGCAACCAGTACAAAGGTGCAAACGGCAGCGGCGGCGGGAGAAGATAGGGTGGAAATTCACTCAAACGGTATAATGCAGCAGATGCAGATGAAAAGCGTTTATGCATAAAAAAGATTTTAGGTATAATCTTTTATGAAAATTTTATACCTAGAAGATGATATTGCCCTCTCAGAGACGATTACGGAGTTTTTGTGCGATGAGGGATTTGAAGTGGTAAGTGTTTATGACGGCGAAGAGGCTTTGGAAGCGATTTACAGAGACAATTTCGACATGCTTTTGCTAGATGTCAATGTCCCTCACATCAATGGATTTAAGCTTCTTCAAGAGTTGCGTGGTGCAAACATAACAACGCCTGCTATCTTTACCACTTCACTCAACAGTATAGACGACCTCTCAAAAGGATATGACGTCGGTGCGGATGACTACATCAAAAAACCTTTTGTTTTAAAAGAGCTGCTTTTTCGTATCAAAGCACTTTTAAAGCGGGAGTTTAAGATTCAAAACGAAGTGACGCAAATCACGCAAGGTATCAACTTCAACACACTTACTCATGAACTGATTTTGCATGACCAAAAAGTGCTGCTTCACCCAAAAGAGGTTTTGCTTTTAAAACTGCTCCTCAAACATAAAAACGAATGCGTCTCTTTTGAAGAAATTTACCAAAATGTCTGGTCTTTTGAATCTCCACACAGCGATATGAGTCTTAGAACCTACATAAAAAACCTGCGCAAACATCTCGGAAAAGAGAGGATTTTAAGTATTAAAAAAGTGGGGTACAAATTTGTACAAGAGTGAAAAACAGACTATTTTTTATGTGCTTGGTCTCTACCTCAGCTCCACGCTCCTGCTTATTTTTACACTTTTTAGCAGCTACTATCTCTACAAACTTGATGAGCGTGAACATCAAGAGAAGAGAGTTTTAAAAGATTATGCTTTAGTGCTTGAGGAGAAGCTTCTTGGGGTTCATAAAAACAGCGACACAAGGTACGAATACCCACGATTTAGAGAATTTCAAAGCGCTATTTACGACATAGATAAAAACCTCATCTTCTCAACACTCCAAAAAATGCCTAAAAATCTGGAACAGGAGTTTTTTTTTCAAGGAGACAATGTTTATTACATCGCTCCGCTAAAACCATACTATCTCGGCGGTGCGTATGCCGTGATAGAGAAAAAACAAGAGCCGCTTCACATCATAGGCGATATTGTTATAGCCGCTCTTCTTGTTGTTCTAATCGCTCTTGTAACTTCTTTTTTTCTTGTAAAACTTGTCTTGCGACCTCTGCGCAGCACGCTGCATCTGCTTGACAACTTTATCAAAGAGACCACGCACGAGCTTAACACACCCATCACGACTATTCTTACCAACATTGAAACACTTGGCAGTGAAGAGTGTGACGAAAAGTCTATGAAAAAGCTCCAACGCATCAAAACAGCGTCCATGACTATCTCCAATCTTTATCAGGATTTGGTCTATCTGCTTCTAAACCATCAAGTCGCATCACAAAACCAAACGCTTAACCTCTCAGAAATTGTGCGCCAAAGAGTACATTACTTCTTGGACACGGCAAATGCAAAAAAACTCACGCTTGATGTAACACTCCAAGATAATGTTCTCTTTTTTGCCGACAGACAAAAGATGGAGCGTCTCATCGACAACATTCTCTCAAACGCCATAAAGTACACCAACAAAGCCACCACCATCACCATTACGTTATTGCCATCTTCTTTTGTGATACAAGACGAGGGGAATGGCATGAGCCAAGAAGAGATAAACAGGATTTTTGAGCGATACAGCAGATTTGACAAAACACAGGGCGGTTTTGGCATCGGTTACAGCATTATCAAGTCTATCGTTGATGAGTACGGCATACGTATTGTTATAGATTCGGAGCAAAAAAAAGGAACAAAGGTAACACTCACATGGTAAAAATAACGCTTCTTATCCTTACACTTGCAACTTTTATGAGTGCCTCAAGCTTTGAAGAGAACTGCCTAAAATGCCACAGCAAAGACTTCAAATTTGCAATGATGATGAAAAAATACACCCAAAATCATAGCAGCGAACGAAAAATCAAAGAGGCAATCTTTGACTACCTCAAAAACCCGAGTGCCGACAAATCCGTTCTCCCGTACGAGTACATCAACAGATTTGGCGTCAAAGAAAAAACAACTCTCGACGATGCAACGCTAAGAGAGATGATAGATATCTACTACAAAATGTTTAACATCAAAGAGAGGATTTATTAGACTTACTTCCCTCTCACCATATAAAAAACCTTTACAACCGCCAAAACAACCGCACCGATAACCAATCCAAGCAGCATTTCATTGACTATGGCAGGAACACCCTCTAAAAAGTAGTGGTGCAAAAACTCCACCTTGTGCGCAATGATGCCGCCACCAACCAAAATCATGGCAAAAGTTCCCACAAACGCAAGCGTTTTTATCACTTTTGGCATAGCATTTATAAGTAAAGCACCGCTTCTCTCATACCCTTTACCGATAAGCCAAAAACCGACATTATCCATCCGCACTATCATTGCAACAAACCCGTAAACCCCAAAAGTAGCCACCAAAGCCACTATAACCGTAGAGACAGCCTGTACCCCAAAAGATTTCTCCGCCACAGCAGCAAGAGCGATAACGACTATCTCCACAGAGAGGATAAAGTCAGTCAAAACCGCCGACTTGATTTTTTCTTTTTCAATCTCCAAAATAGTCTCAGGCGTGGAGTTCAGCAGCTCCTCTTTATCTTCATGATGTTCTTTGTGTAAAAGCCACTCCTCTATCTTCTCCACCCCCTCATAAAGCAAAAAAAGCGCACCAAAAACAAGGATAACCGTGATAAGAGCAGGAGCAACCGCACTTAAGACAAAAGCCACAGGCAAGATAATCACCTTATTTTTAAGCGACCCCTTAGTAATAGCCCAGATAACCGCCAACTCCCTAGACTGCTCAAACCCAGTCGCCTTTTGTGCATTTACCGCCAAATCATCCCCAAGTATCGCCGCCGTCTTTTTAGTAGCCATCTTGCTAGCCACCGCCACATCATCAGCAAGCATTGCAATATCATCTAAAAGTAAAAAAATTCCTGATGCCATTTATCTCCCCTTATTTTAAATTCTGCGTTTTCAAAATCCAACGCACATAAAACGCACCCACTAAAAACCCTGCTCCCATGAGCCATGTTATGAACTCCAGCGAGTAACCGTCCGTTGCCAAAAATCCTATCATAAAAGATGTAAATGTCGCCATAGACAAAAAGAGCATGTCATTGTATGCCACTATGCGTCCGTAGTATTTTTTATCTATATTTTTTTGCAAAAGCGTGTAAGTGTGCGACCAGAGCGTTGTTGTAAAAAAGCCCACTATCACACTTGCAAAGAGCGAGAGGTAAAAATGCTCCATCATATACGCCCAGAGCCAAATCGCAAAGCCTTGTGCGACAAAAACATAAACCAGCCTCTTGTCGTTGACAAATCTGCCCATGATGATAGGTCCGACCACAAGCCCCAAAGCTCTAAAAGCATGCAAAAGCCCAAGCGCAAGCGATGTTGCGATAATGGAAGCGTAGTATTTCTCCACCATCAAAGCCACCAGCGCATCAAATGCAGTCAAACCTACAAATGCATGAAGTGCCATCAGATGAAGCGCATGCGGATTTTTTTTGAGATACCTAAATGTATCGCCCATCATCCGCAACAAACTCTCCTTGCTTTTTATAAAATCCGTCTCAAGCCTTAGCGTATAAAGAAGCCAAAAACCGACTACAAACATTAGCGCGTCCAGCACAAAAGCTATTTTTATCCCAAGCCAAAAAACGACAAATCCGCTCAGTGCCATCCCTAAAGTGTAAGAGAATGACCAGATGATAGAGTGAAGCTCATTTGCTTTTTGCAGCCTCTCTCCCCCAAGGATTTTGGGCAAAAGCGACATTTCGGTAGTAAAGTAAAAACTAGCCGCCGCCATTTTTAAAAATATAAGCATATATAAAAGCCAAAGGTCAGACACATCATCCACAAAAACAAGAAAAAGCGTTGCAAATATCTCACATGCGATTAAAATCAGCAGAAGTTTTTTTGGTTTCATACTATCTATAACAGAGCCTGAAAAAGGAGCTTGAATAATTCCTGAGAGAAAATGTAACATAGCCGTAAATGCCACAACCTCAGCAGAAACTTTCATCTGCAAAAGAAGCGTATAGATAGCAACATTGCTAAACCATGCCCCAAAATAGGAGATAAGCTGTACAAGCGACAAGCGCCTTAGGATTGGTTCTGATTTGAGAAGTTCTATATAGCTATTCATAAGTGCAAGGGTAGCATAAACAAAAGTAAAAAAAGTTACAAAAAAATTAAACTCTTTTTTTTTTCTGCCGATTTGGGCTTTAAGCATAATTCTTAAAAGAGTAAGGAGCAGGTCATGGATGGCATAGCAAACGTTGCAAGACAACAGCAATCTCAGATGAAATCAGCACAAGCAGAGCAAGCTGCGGCGGAGCAGGCGAAAGTGCAGCAACCAAAACAGGTTGATTTAGTCAAGGAGATGCAAAAAGAGACTTCAAGCACTTCTGAAAAAATTAACTCAAAAGATCAAGTACAGGACTTGGTAGAGCAACTCAACAAAGCACTCGCACCGATGAGTACGAACATAAAGTTTGGTGTAGATCAGCAGGATATCTTTTTTGTATCGGTCATTGAATCTG
Organism: Sulfurimonas sp.; assembly: GCF_028694605.1. Taxonomy (GTDB): domain Bacteria; phylum Campylobacterota; class Campylobacteria; order Campylobacterales; family Sulfurimonadaceae; genus Sulfurimonas. Next base: position 64,946 of record NZ_JAQVKP010000004.1, read on the forward strand.
AAACAAACAAAATGATACGCAGATTTCCGGCAGAACAAGCAGCAGATTTTCTCCCAAAAATGCGTGAAGTAACAGGCATACTATTTGACTCAAAAGGGTGAGTAAACCCCTTTTGAGATTCCCGCTTTTCAAACGTTTGGCTTTTTATAACAAACCTGCCTGCTAACCGTCATTTAATACTTTTTATAGTAAAATCGCGCAAATTATTTTGCTTACAAAGGTTTTATCATGAAAAGAGAAGTTAAAAAAGTAGTTCTTGCATACTCCGGCGGGCTTGACACAAGTATCATTCTTAAATGGCTACAAGATGTTTATAATGCCGAAGTTGTAACTTTTACCGCAGATCTTGGGCAAGGCGAAGAGGTAGAACCGGCGCGTGTAAAAGCTTTGGCGATGGGAATCAAACCTGAAAATATCTTTATATTAGATATTAAAGAAGAGTTTGTAAGAGACTATGTATTTCCTATGTTTAGAGCAAACGCTATCTATGAGGGCGAATACCTGCTTGGAACTTCTATAGCAAGACCGTTAATCGCAAAAAAACAGATAGAAATAGCTAAAAAAGTAGGAGCGGATGCTGTAAGCCACGGAGCAACAGGCAAAGGGAACGATCAAGTTCGTTTTGAACTTGGCTATCTTGCACTCAACCCTGACATTACCGTTATCGCTCCTTGGAGAGAGTGGGATTTAAACTCAAGAGAATCGCTTTTAGCGTACGCAAAAGAGCATGGCATAGAAATCTCCCAAAAACATATGGATGAAAACGGAAATCCTAAAATCTCTCCATACTCAATGGATGCAAACCTTCTTCATATCTCTTATGAGGGATTACATTTAGAAAATCCAAACGCAGAGCCTGAAGAGTCTATGTGGCTTTGGACAACTTCGCCTGAAAACGCTCCAGATACTCCAGAATATATCACTATCGAGTACAAAAACGGCGACCCTATCGCTATAAACGGCGAAGCTATGAGCCCTGCGACTATACTTAAAACTCTAAATGATTACGGTAACAAACACGGTATCGGCAGAGCAGACATAGTGGAAAACAGATATGTAGGTATGAAAAGCCGCGGATGCTATGAAACACCGGGCGGAACGATTATGCTCAAAGCACACCGTGCGATTGAGTCTATCACATTAGACCGTGAAGCAGCACACGCAAAAGATGAGATTATGCCAAAATATGCAAAACTCATCTATCAAGGATACTGGTTCAGCCCTGAGAGAGAGATGCTTCAAGCGGCAATCGACAAAACTCAAGAGCATGTAGAGGGAACGGTCAGACTTAAACTCTACAAAGGAAACGTGAGCGTTGTGGGAAGAGAGTCTAAAAAATCACTATTTAACCCTGAATACTGTACATTTGAAAAAGATGAGGTTTACAACCAAAAAGATGCTCAAGGCTTTATCAAGCTAAATGCACTTAGATTTATCATTGCCGGAAAAGCTAGAAAATAAAAATCCCCCACAAGGAGAGAGAGATGAGCATTATCAAGATAGATATGAACTCCCCTGAATTTCAGGCGGAGATGCAAAAAACAATAGAGTTTACCGACAAAGTAAACAAGCAATTTGGCTGGGTTTACAATCCTCAAGCAGAAGTTAACGAAGGCGTACAGATGGGTCTTGCCAGAAACAAGATGATGTACGGCAAGAGATTTTGTCCATGTTTCATGGTTGAAACAGTTGATGGCAAACCAAAAAGTGTAGAGGATCGTATCTGCCCATGTAAACCTGCTATTGAGAGAGAGATTCCCGAAGATGGAGTTTGTCACTGCGGTATCTACTGCACACCTGAGTATGCGGCAAAAAAAGCAGCTGAAATGGGAATGGAAGAGGCAGTTCATACGCACTCAAGAGGGCTTACAAAAGAAGAGGCACAAACACTTGTAAACGAGAGAGAACTTGATAGCGATGAGTTAACATCTTTACTTGAAGCAAGAACGCTTGGCATGGTTGATTTTAAACTTGTTGATGTCCGTGAGCACATGGAGTGGCAGATGGGGCATATCAAAGGAGCCGACAAACTTGTTCCGACAAGCAGTTTCTTCGCAGCACTTGAAAATGCAAAACTTAGCAAAAATGAAAATATTATAGTTTACTGCCATGTCGGAAGCAGAAGTGCGCACTGTGCAAGAATTTTGCGGGATATGGGATATACAAAAATGGGCAATTTAACTTACGGCATCGTCTCATACGGTGGCGAAATAGAGAGATAAAATGAAAGTATTATTGATAAAAGATGTAAAAACACTCGGTAAAGCTGGAGAAGTCAAAGAGGTTAAAGATGGTTACGGTCAAAATTTCCTTATAGCAAAAGGTTTTGCAAAGCACGCAACAACCGAGATTTTGGCACAACACAAAGAAGAAGAGCGACTTGCGGCTGAAAACTTAGCAAAAGAGATAGCATCGCTCAAAGAGTTGGCTGCAAAACTTGATAAAGCTAAAATCATAATCAGAAAAAAAGTGGGGCAAAACGGACATCTTTTTGGCTCTATCACTAAAGATGAAGTTGCACATGCCCTCTTAGAACAACATTCTATTGAGATTGACAAAAAACACATCACAGACAAACTCTCTATCAAAAGTCTTGGAGAGCATACTCTTGACCTTAAACTAGGTCATGCAATTCATGCCGTTTTACATGTGGATGTTGTAGGCGAATAATGTTTGATGCAACTACCATACTCGCATACAAAGGCAAAAACAAGGCTGTAATTGGAGGTGACGGGCAAGTCACTTTTGGAAATAGTGTCCTAAAAGGCAATGCCACAAAAATCCGTACACTCCACAACGGCAAAATTTTAGCGGGTTTTGCAGGAAGTACGGCGGATGCTTTTAACCTTTTTGATATGTTTGAAGATTTTTTAGAGGCAAAAAAAGGCGATATTTTAAAGTCAGTCGTTGAATTTTCCAAAGCATGGCGCAAAGACAAAGTACTTCGCCGCCTTGAAGCCATGATGATTGTTTTAAACAACGAACATATTTTTATCCTCACAGGAAACGGCGATGTTGTAGAACCTGAAGACGGACAAATTGCATCTATAGGAAGCGGCAGCAACTTCGCTATCTCTGCCGCACGTGCGCTAAAAAAACATGCCTCGCTAGATGAAGTAGAACTTGTCAAAGAGAGCTTGAGTATCGCAGCAGACTTATGTATCTACACAAATCACAACATTAAAATTCTTACACTAGATGGAGAAGAGAGTTGCAATTAACCCCAAAAGAGATAGTCGAGTACCTAGACAAATACGTTATTTCACAGCACAATGCCAAAAAAACCATTGCTCTTGCCCTTAGAACAAGGTATCGAAGAATGCAGCTAAGTCCTGAACTTCAAAACGACATAACGCCAAAAAATATCCTCATGATAGGCTCAACGGGTGTCGGCAAAACAGAGATTTCAAGAAGACTTGCAAAGATGATGAAAGTTCCTTTTATCAAAGTCGAAGCAAGCAAATATACAGAGGTCGGTTTTGTCGGTCGTGATGTCGAATCTATGATTAGAGATTTGGTCGTTGCCTCTATTGGTATCGTAAAAGCAGAAAAAGAGGAAGAACAAAAAGAGAAAATTGAAAACTATGTTTTAAACAAGATAGTAGAAAAACTTCTTCCCCCTCTTCCCGTGGGTGCGAGTGAGAGTAAAAAAGATGATTACCAAAGACTTTTGGCGTCAATGGAAGAGAGAGTTCTAAATGGAGAAATGGACGATAAAATCATACAGCTTGAAGTACAAAAAATCCACGTAGAGTTTAATGACACCAACCTCCCGCCGGAGATGGCAAAAGTTCAAGAGTCTTTCTCAAAAGTTTTTGCCCAAATGAGCAAAGAGGACAATAAAAAAGATGTCACCGTACGAGATGCAAAGTCGATTTTAAGAGCAGAAGCAAGTTCAAAACTTCTCGACACAACCTCCATCCACGCAGAAGCTCTCAGACGTGCGGAAAATGGCGGTATAATCTTTTTAGATGAGATTGACAAAATCGCTATAAGTGAAAAGTCACAAGGCAGAAACGACCCAAGCAAAGAGGGAGTTCAAAGAGATTTGCTTCCCATAGTTGAAGGCAGCAGCGTTAGCACAAAATACGGCGTTATAAACACAGACCATATTCTCTTTATCGCAGCAGGCGCATTTCATCTATGCAAACCAAGCGATTTGATTCCTGAACTTCAAGGCAGATTTCCGTTAAGAGTAGAGCTTGAATCTTTAACGGAAGAGACACTTTACAAAATACTCACTCAAACAAAAAATTCACTTCTTAACCAGTACGAAGCACTCCTTAGCACAGAGGGCATGAAGCTTATATTTGAAGATGAGGCGATTCGTGCAATTGCAAAACTGACACATAGAGCAAATGAAGTAACCGAAGATATCGGTGCAAGAAGACTTCACACTGTTTTAGAAAAAGTTTTGGAAGATGTAAGTTTTCATGCTGAAGAGTACAAAGACAAAGAGTTTATCGTCACAGCAGAATTGGTACATCAAAAGCTTGATATCGTTGTTGAAAACCATGATTTATCAAGATATATCTTATAGGAAAAAATATGACTAAAGCAGGCTTCGTCTCACTTATCGGTCGTCCAAATGCAGGAAAAAGCACCCTTATGAACTCCCTTTTGGGCGAAAACATCGCAATGGTAAGCCAAAAAGCCAATGCCACAAGAAAAAGATCCAATGCGATTGTCATGCATGGCGAGGCGCAGATCATTTTTGTCGATACCCCGGGTCTGCATGAGAGAGAAAAAGTCCTCAATCAGTTTATGCTTGATGAAGCACTAAAAGCGATGGGCGATTGTGATTTGATAGTCTATCTTGCTCCCATCACAGACAGCATTGAAAACTATGAAAAATTTTTAAAACTCAACAACTCCAAAGTAAAACATATAATAGTATTAAGCAAGATAGACCAAGTATCTCAAGAAAAACTATTTAAAAAGATAGCGCAGTACAATGCTCTTTCAGACCATTTTGAAGCACTCATCCCGGTAGCCGTACCTAAAAAAGTCGGGCACAAAGATTTGCTAGACACCATCTCAAAACTTTTACCTGAATCTCCATATCTTTTTGATCCCGAAGATCTCACAAGCGAACTTGTACGAGACATCTATGCAGGCTTTATCAGAGAGGGCGTTTTTCAAAACGTAAGCGATGAAATTCCTTATGAGTCCGATGTACTTATCGAGAAGATTTATGAAGAGAAAAATATAGACAGAATCATAGCTACCGTCATTGTAGAAAAAGAGTCTCAAAAAGGCATCATCATCGGTCGTGGCGGAGAGGGTATAAAGAGAATCGGAAAATACGCAAGAGAAAAGATTGAACGTCTAAGCGGCAAAAAAGCATATCTTGACTTACAAGTGGTTGTTAAAAAAGGGTGGACAAAAGACAAATCATATCTACAGGAGATTGGTTACAACTCATGAAAGTAGCACTCTTTTTTTTACTAAGCCTACATATATTATGGGCAAATGAGATACTTACAAATTATAGGATGCACGGCACTATAGATATTGAAAAACAACTTGATTCAGAGCTATCCAAAGAGGAGTACTGGAAAACCCAAGTAGAACATAGAGACACTGCTTTTGGATACATAGAGTCATATAAAAATATACTTGCATGCGATAAATCACAATCAACCCTTCATTTATACTCCCTCGATGAAAATAAAAATTTCCAGTCTAAAAAAAAATATAGCGCTTTTACGGGAAAACTCAAAGGTGACAAGGTCAAAGAGGGAGATTTAAGAACTCCAACCGGCATCTATCAAATTGTTAAAAAACTCTCCAAAGAGACAAAACTTGATCCATTTTACGGACCGTTTGCTTTTGTAACATCATACCCTAATATTTATGATACATATAAAGGCAAAAATGGCTCTGGCATATGGATACACGGTTTGCCAGAACAAGACAGAGATGAGTTTACCAGAGGATGTATCGCAATCAACAACTCAAGCATAGAGTGTTTAAGCAACAATATTGACATAACAAAAACTCTTCTTATTATTGATGAAGCTTCTGTAAAAATGGATATAGAAAAAGAGACCCTTGCTTCTGTTCTAGCTCAACTTTATGCATGGCGCTATACATGGATATATGATGATATAAAAGGCTACCTTAATTTCTATGCTCCTGAATTTGTTCGATTTGACGGAATGAATAGAGAAAATTTTGCAACCTACAAAACAAGGATTTTTCAAAAAAGAGAGAAAAAAAAGATTGTATTCAACAATATCAATGTTATACCCTACCCTAACAGCAAAAATATATTTGAAATCTCTTTTCAAGAACATTACAAATCTGATACATTTGAATTTGATGGTGAAAAAGTACTCATTGTGATGCTTGACGAAAATAAAAAAATCAAAATAATTACTGAAAAATAGGCAATGAAACTATTTTTTTTATCTTTTTTCCTCTTTTTAACGCTTCTGCACGGAGATGTTAAACTGATAAAAAAAGAGAATAATGATTCAAACACGACACTCCTTGTCATAGGCGGCATACACGGTGATGAACCGGGAGGTTATTTTGCCGCATCTATTTTGGCAACACACTATAAAATAAATTCAAAAAATCTCTGGATAGTTCCAAATCTCAATCAAGATAGCATCATAAAAAACAACAGAGGCATTCATGGAGATATGAATAGAAAATTTGCCATTATTGAAAATGGTGACAAAGATAGAAAGACTGTTGAAGAAATCAAAAAAATCATCACGCAGCAAAATATCTCGTTGGTCTTAAACCTACACGATGGGAATGGATTTTACAGAAAAACAAACAAAGGAAATATTTTCAACCCAAATGCTTGGGGACAGACATGTGTTATAGACCAGTGTGATCTTAGAGACCAGCCTTTTGGAGACTTAAACAAAATTGCCGCTGATATAAAAGATAGAATCAACCAAAAACTCATAGAAGAACATCACACCTTTGATGTAAAAAACACAAATACAAAATTTGACGATGAAGCCATGCAACTCTCATTAACCTATTTTGCAGTAACAAACAACAAACCTGCCTTTGCTATAGAGAGCAGCAAAAATCTCCCATCACTCTCTCAAAAAGTTTTTTACCATCTCTTGGCAATAGAGGAGTTTATGAAGATTATGAATATCTCTTTTGAGAGAACGTTTGAACTAAATGAGCAAAATCTTATTGCGATACTTGACACCTATGGTGATTTAAGCATAAACAACAACATTTTTATTGATTTGTCAAATATAAAAAAATTTTTAAGCTTTATTCCGATAAAATCAGAAAGTAACGCGTTTAAGTTCTCTAACCCGCTCGGGAGCGTTGTTAGAGAGGGGCAGAATTTTGTTGTTTACATAGGCAACAAAAAGGTAACGACTCTAAGCCCTCAATACTTTGAGATGTTGGAGCCTTGTGAAAAAGAGAAAGAGTTTGAAGTTATTGTTGACGGAGAAAGAACCTCTCTCAATCATACTTCAGATTTTTTTGTAAGTGACGATTTTAAAATCATCAAAAAAGATGGTTATCGCGTCAATATCATTGGTTATAAGGCAGCAGGTCAAGTTGAAGAGAGTGGTATAGATATCAAACTCCAAGATTTTGATAGGAGATTCTCTATAGATGTAAACGGTTTTGTTTACAGAATTGAGTTTTATAAAAATGATGAATTTTGCTCTATGTCCAAAGTTCATTTTAGACAGGATAATGAAAAATGAGTAAAAAAGAACAACACTCTTTCTCCAGTGTACTTTCTATCAATCCATACAAAGGTGATTATGTTGTTGGGGTTTCCGGTGCTTTAAACACGATAACTTCTGCAACGTATGACAAAGAACAGTATGTCATATCTTATCTCAATACAAAGAGTTTTATTAATAGCAACATAGCGGTAAGCAAAAACATCCCGGAAGATGATTTATATGATGCCATATATAATAAAGCGTATGATGAGTTAGGTCTTGATCAGGCTGTGATGTACAGAATTGAGTACATAGAAACTTTCAATAGACTTGATGAAGACAATAGAAACTTTCATGTATTTATAATAGATCCTATTGTTATAGATGACGTTTTTAAAAATAGTGTGGATAAAGTCAAATACATTGACTATATTATTCCCTCACCTCTACTTCTAAAATCTCTTTATGCAAAAAACATTATTGAAGATAGCGGTGTTCACTGTTTTATCTATTTTCAAGAAAACGATACCTTTATTACCATATATAATGATAAAGGGTTTGTTTACACAAAATCTATCAATTACTCATTTGCTCAGATGCACGAGAGATTTTGTGAGCTATATGGTGAGATGGTTGAGTATGAGGATTTCATCCGCTTTCTCTCTTATGAAGATTTAAAAACAACTGACAGCCCCTATAAAACATTTGTTATTAAACTCTACAAAGAGATATTTGCAAACATAAACGATGTCTTGACTTACGTAAAAAGAGCCTTGGATATAGAGAAAATCGATTCTATTTATATTGACACACAGCTTCCGTCATTGACTAAGATAGATGAGATGGCAGAAGTTGAACTTGGCATTAGAAGCAGCGGCTTTAACTTCAATTATGGATATCTAAGCAGTGAAACAACTCATATAGACCATTTTCATGCACTTATGCATCTATATGCGTCTCTGTCGGAAAAAGAGAGATATGCATGTGATTTTACTATTTATCATCGCCCTCCAAAGTTCACACAAAGGGATAGTGGACAAGCGATACTCTTTTCTGTTGCTGCGCTCCTACTTGCCTTTTTATATCCTGCTTCCTTTTGGACTCTCACGTATGCACAATCTCTACAGTACAAACTGCTTGAAGAAGAGTACAAAAATGTTCATATTATGAAACTGACCAGAGAAGCGACCATAAACAACAAAGAGGCTGAAAAGAAGAGGATTGCCCAATTAGTTGACAATGAAAAACAAGAGTATATTGATAAAAAAAATACACTCATCAAAATTCATGACGTAAAAGTCAACTATCCGATGAAAGCTGATTTATTACAAATACTCACAAAAGATTTTAACGCTTACGATGTTAATTTGGAAACTGTTTTTTACTCAGAAGTTGAGAAAAGCGAGAAGAGTGAAGCTTCTAAAGATTTCAAATTTGGTCTGGTTTCTTCCAGCGACAAGAAGATGACTGATTTGATTAAATATCTAACCAAAACATACGGAGGAAAGTTTCACTTCTCTATCAATGAGATATCATTCAACAGTGAAGAAAAACTATACTTTGGTGAGTTGAAAGTGAGTCTGCTATGAATTTCAAATTGATGATTGAAGAGTTTTTGCAAAAAATAGATACTTTCTTTAAAGAAAAGTCGCAAAAAGATAAATACATGGTTTATATCATGATTTTAGCGATTTTTTCTGCTGTTGCGTACCCTTTTTATGAGAGTTCGGAAAATGAATTTAAGGCAGTAAAACAAAAAGTTGCCGATGTTGCGGCAAAGATTGATGCGGACAAAATTTATCTTAAAGTCAATACTGAGGCTGTTGTTGCCAAACTTGAACAAGATATTAAAGGTTTGGAAAATGAACTGGTTGTCCAAAAAGATCAAAATAAGTATATAAAAGAGAGGATAGAAGAGATTTCATCTCTTATTTACAACGAAAAGGCATGGGGTGAGTATCTCAACTCGGTCTCCGTTCATGCAAAGAATCATAATATCAAGATACTTAACTTTGTCAACACCTACTCTCTTAATAATGCTGCATCATTTGGGCATGTATTGGACATCTCTCTTGATGTCACCGGGAATTATGTAGATACTGTGAAGTTTATTAACTCTTTAGAGCAAAGTAACTTGGTAGTAGATGTTCACGATTTAGATATTAAGGCTCAAGAGAGACTTAATTCAAAAATTGTCATTTCGGTTTGGGGGATTACATACTAATGAAAACTGTATTCATATTATTACTCACGCTGTTTTTGTCTCATGCTCTTTTAGCTACTGAATTAGATTGGGTGGATGAGCAGATTGCAGCGATTAAACCGCCAAGAAAAGGCGTTGTGGTCTCAGGGGTTGATAACCCGTTTGTTTTTCTCAATAAAAACAAGCCAAAAGATGCCAAAAAAGACGGTGCTGCTTCTGTTGCCAGTGGTGCTCCTACGGTACAAAAAGCAGCCACAGATGCTAAAAAAGAGAAAAAAGAACTCACAAGTGCCGATTTCAGCCTAAATACCATCATCAATGCGTCAGCAATGATTAATGGGAATTGGTACAAACAAAACGATATAGTGAGCGAGTACACCATCTCAGAGATAGACAGACAGTTTGTTATCCTCAAAAACAAAAAAGGCGATAAGACGATTTTCTTATCAACGGCAACTAAAAAACCAACTCTAAAATTCAAAAATAAGTAGGGCAGATTCATGAAACTTATCAAAACAGCAGTGTCTTCAACACTTTTAACCTTTCTTCTTTCAAGCGGTGTTTATGCAGGTGATTGTACTTATGAACTCTTTAGCATTAGTTCTACAAAAGAGACTAAGATAATTGATTTTATAGAACAGCTTAGTGATGAGTGTGGCTTTAGTATCATTGTTACCGATCCAAATGCGCAAAAGTTCTTAGATACGACGTTAAATAAAACAAATCTGAATAATTTAACGATTGATGAAGTATTTAAAATTGTACTCAAAGAAAACAACCTTACATACACTCTTGAAAACAATCTTTTAAAGATTGCTTATCTTGAGACAAAGATGTTTAACATTGACTATATTCTTTCTCAGAGAAAAAGTGAATCAAAGACCAACATTACACTATCCTCAGAAGGAGCAGGTACAGCCTCAACTACGGGAACAACGACTACTGCTACCACAGGCAATGAAAAAGGCGGCGGAAGTGCCGGTAAGTCAGGAATGAAGGTTGACAGTTCAGATGAAGTTGCATTTTGGCACGAACTTGACTTAGAGCTTCAAAAAGTGCTTAATAGGCCTGAAGATTTATATGAAGCAAAGCCACCTGTAATAAACAAAAATGCCGGAATCATTACTGTAACTGCGACCGTCAAGCAGATGGAAAGATTTGAGTCGTACCTCAAAAAACTACAAGATAAAGTGCAACTCCAAGTTCTTATTGATGTGCAACTTCTCTCTGTTACACTGAGTGAAGGAAAGACAACCGGTGTTGACTGGTCTCAACTTTATAAGCTTCAAAATATTGATTTAGGGTTTGACTATGTCAGCAAAAACAATCTTATAGAATTTACAAACGAAGGCGGTGTCTTGGGAGTTACATCATTTGACACAATGGGCAAACAAGCCGTAAACAATGCGCATGCATTTCAGCTCTCAGCAAAAGGCAGCTTGGATGAAGTTATCAAATTCCTTAAAACTCAGGGAGATGTTAGCTCTATCTCTAACCCAAAAGTCCTAACACTTAACAACCAACCGGCACTTATAACTGCAGGTACAGAGTATTTTTACAAAATTATCAGCACAGAGACACTCTCAGGAACAACTAGCGGTACGCAAAGCACAAGCGAGGATTTACAATCAGTGTTTGCGGGTGTACTTTTAGACATCACCCCTGAAATTTCAGATGACAATATGATTACACTTAAGATTAACCCTTCTCTCTCAGAAACTACAAGCGATATAGCAGCAATTGCGGGAGCAGACAGGACTATGCCGCCGGATCTTCGCCGCCGTCAACTCTCCTCGGTTGTGACTGTAAAGGATGGAAACCGCATTATTTTAGGCGGTCTTATCAATACGCATGACTTCGTTGATGTAAATAAAGTACCGATTCTCGGTGACATTCCTATACTTAACTATCTTTTCAAGTATGAGAACAAATCAAAAACAACACAAGAGCTTGTTATTGTAATTGAGCCACGCATCATTACAAAAGGCAAAAAAGAGGTTTCACTTTCAGAACTAGGCTACAAGGGACTTCCTGACAAAGTTTTACTGAACACCAAAGATGGTATCAATGCTACAAAAGACAGTATAAAAGAGAATGATTGAAACAGAGTATCTATGAAAACTCAAGGGATGTTTTTTTAGATACTGTCGATGCTAAAGATTACATCCATTTTGAGAAGTTATCGGCTATATATGACTCTCTAAGAAATTCTATTGAAAAACCTCTCAAAATGGTTCTTCTTTACGGAAAGCCGGGAACGGGCAAAAGTATGTTTCTCTCAAAACTTCATGAAAGTCTTGAGTCTTCTCAGAAAGTTTGCCTCTACAAAACACCCATTTTGGATGAGAGTGAGTTTTTTAAAACACTCGCTCAAGATCTTTACGATATGCGTTATGAAGGGGAGCTAAACTTTACACAATTTATCAAGGTTGTTGAAAACAGAGAGCTTGGAGAGACTGCAATTCCGCTTATCCTTTTAGATGAGGCACAGCTATATACAACTCCAATGATGGAAAAAATCAGGCTTCTGTCAGATACACGCAAAGTAAAATTTGTTATTGCTCTTCATAAGACTGAAAAAGAGGATATTATAGCAAAAGAGCATTTTCAAACCAGAATCTGGGAGAGCATTAAGCTAGAAAATGCTTCCGCTGCAGAACTTAAAATTTATATTCAAAAAAAACTTATGAAAGTTAACTGTATAGACACGGCAAGTATGTTTACACAAAAATCTATAGATTTAATCCACAAATTAACAGATGGGAACTATCGAGATGTCAACAAAATAGTCTATACCCTCTTTGATATCTATCTCTATTATGCCAACAACAACCCGTCTAAAATAAACCAAAATGAAATTTCTACCAAATACATTGAAATGGCAGCTATTCATACAGGACTTATAGATGCTTAATATTCATGATTTAGAAAAAAGACATAAGAAATATAAAATAAATTCCATGCTTCCTTTTATTGTTTTATCTACCGTTGTGGGAGCCACATTGATTGGGGCTGCTTTTTTTGTTTTGACATATCAAAAAGAAGAATTAGTAGCAAACATACAACAAGCAGATGTGCAGGTTGCTTCTCTGCGCGCCACCCCTCTGGACAAAAACAACTCCGAAGCGCTTCTGGTTGAAGACAAGAAACCGCAAGAGAAAGCCCAAGAGATAAACGAGACTGCTATTGCTCAGAATTCTGTGGAAGCAAAAGAGAATACACAAAGCATTCAAGAAATCAAAAAAGAACCGGAAATTCAAGAGGAGATTAAAAGAGTTGTTCTTACTCCATCATTGGAGTTTATCTCCAAAATTGACACAACTGCTCCAAAAAACCACTCTTTGGAAGTCATCTCAAATAAAAAGAAAGAAGTTGTTGTAGCCGAAGAGATAAAACCGGTCATACAAGAGATAAAAGTAGAAAAAATTGAGCCGATAAAGATGGAAGAACCGGAAATTCCGATAGCCAAAGAGGAAAAAAAAGGTTCTATAAGTATATCAAGAAGGGATGAGCAAAAAGATATAGCAGATGTTATTAAAAGATTCAATGTCAATCACAATCCTGCACTTAGTCTCTTTGTTGCAAAAAAATATTATCAGCTTGGTGATTATGAGCAAGCTTACAACTATGCATTGGCAACCAATGACATTAATAAGAACATTGAGGAGAGCTGGATTCTCTTTGCCAAGTCACTTGTAAAATTAAATAAAAAAGAGATGGCGGTAGAAACACTTAAAAAGTATATCTCTCATTCAAACTCTCCACAAGCAAAACAGCTTTTAGAGGAAATCAAGGTAGGGAAATTCCAATGAAAGTTGCTATAGTATTTATATTGTTAACGCTTAGTTTATATGCAGACACAAAAAGAGACCTTCTTCATCTTTTTCAAAACAAACAGTACGAAGAGGCATGCAATCTTGGTTTTAAAAATTTTAGCGATAACTCAAAAGATGAAGAGTATGTATCTTTGTACTCATTTGCATGCTTAAACATAGATTATATTGATCGCCTCTCAGTTGCCATCACAACGTTGAAATACTCCAAAGAAGCCCGTGCAAATGCCTCTTATTTCTCAACGATATTGCTGCAAAAAAAACTTCTTTATCATGCAATGCTGGATGATTATGATATCTCATCGCTAAATTTGCCAAAGACAGATTATGTTTTATCAAAAGTTTTCGATTTTTATACAAAAAAGACAAATGCCCAAAAACAAGAGTATTATATATTTGAAGATGAAAATGACAGTGCGTTAAAATATAAGCTTTATATTTTAAAAGATGGTAAAATAGACAAAGTAGTTATTGAAGAGTTTTACAATTCAGTTAGCATAAAAAAACATATCTACTGGTAGGAAATACGTATGTTGGACAGGATAACGTCGGATTTATTGGCTAACGGCTCTATTATGAAGAGTCAAGTTGATAGATTAATTGCAAAAGGTCTGGATAGCAATCTTATCTTGAGAGATATTACTATTTCCGGCTTTATGACAATGGACAGGTTAATTAGATTCATTGTTGACAAAATCCAAGCCGGTGAGTACCATTTATCAATTATTGACAATTATGATTATATTCAAGAAAAAGATGTCCTTACCAAACTAGCCCAAAAACAGAATGTTCCGTTTCTTGATTTGGACTCTATTGATATGGATTACAGACTTACTGAAAAAGTTTCACTTACACAACTAAAAAAATACAACGCATTTCCGATTACAGAAGATGAGTTAAGCATTACGGTTGCATTTTGCGATCCTTTGGATATTGAAGCACACGAGGCTCTACAGAGACTTTTTCCAAAAAAACCTGTAAAAATTGCAGTAGCAACCAGAAGACAAATTGATTCTTATCTTTTCAAAGTAGAATTAAAAGACAGCATTAAAGGTCTTGTAAAAAAAATAAGAGATGAGCTTAACTCCATAAACTCCATTGAGGAACAACAAGAAGCCTCTTCCATTCTTCTTCTTATTGATGTTATTTTAAGCGCTTGTATAAAAGACAGGGCGAGTGATGTGCATATCGAGCCTACAGAAAAAAACTGTGTTGTCAGAACCCGTATTGATGGAAAATTGGTAGAGATTTTTATCTTTGAAAAAGACATCTACCCACCTCTTGCATCTAGGCTTAAGCTCCTTGCAAACCTTGATATTGCAGAAAAAAGAAAACCTCAGGATGGGCGTTTTTCAACCATGGTCTCCGGCAGGGAGTATGACTATCGTATCTCTACACTTCCTATTCTCTATGGCGAATCTATTGTTATGAGGGTGCTTGACAAACAAAAAGCACTTGTTAGACTTGAAGATGCCGGAATGGACGCAGTAAGTTATCAAAAGTTTTTAAAAGCTTTAAAAACTCCTTATGGTATCATACTTGTTACGGGTCCAACAGGAAGCGGTAAAACAACAACGCTCTACGGAGCTCTTAATGAACTTAGGAATGTTGAAGACAAAGTCATAACAGTTGAAGACCCGGTTGAGTATAGAATGAATCTAATTCAGCAGGTGCAGGTAAATCCAAAAGTAGGACTTACATTTGCAGCAGCACTCAGATCTATCCTTAGACAAGACCCTGACAAGATTATGATTGGTGAGATTCGTGATTCAGAAACACTTGAGATTGCCGTAAAAGCCGCTTTAACCGGTCACTTGGTTATATCTACTCTGCACACAAATGATTCCATCAGTGCAGTAACTCGTATGGTGGATATGGGAATTGCCCCTTATCTTATCAGTGGTTCTTTGGTTGCCATACAGGCGCAAAGGCTTGTAAGAAAAATATGTCTTAATTGTAAAACAGAGGAGAGGGTTTCCACATCTGCATTGGAGGAGTTTAAAGACATCATCCCTCCCGATAGCAAATTTTATATCGGAAAAGGGTGCAGAGAGTGCAAGGAAACAGGGTATATGGGCAGGGAAATGATCTGCGAAGTTTTAGTTGTCAATGAGAAAATTTCATCTCTTATTGCAAAAAATGCATCAGTAGAAGCGATTCATGCACAAGCTCTGAAAGATGGATTTGTAGGATTATTAGAAAACGGTATCAGCAAAGCTCTTGCCGGTGTAACAAGTTTAGAAGAAATTTTAAGGGTGGCAAAATAATGAAGTACTTTATAGCGACTATACTTACCAGAGGTAAAAAAGAGCAAATTGCGATGTATGCCGAAGATAGAAAACAAGCTCATGATCTTACGAAGCTAAAGTATTCAGGCATAATTTTAAAAGTTTCAGAAGAGCAAGAGCCTCTTGATGCACAGCTAAAAAGACTAAAAAACGATCTCTTAAGCAACGTCAAAAAAAGAAAAATAAAACCTGATGCTCTAATCGCTTCTATTAGACAGTTGGCTGTTATGACAAATGCAGGTATTTCTATCTATGATTCACTCAGTGAAATAGCAAAATCAACAACAGACGAAGCACTTAAGCTTGTGTTTAGCAAACTTGCAGAAGATATCAACTCCGGACATTCACTCTCCAAATCAATGAACAATTTTCGTTTTGAGCTAGGAAACCTAGCCATAGCGATGGTACAGCTTGGTGAAAAAACAGGTAATTTAGACGACGCTTTATACTCTCTTGCTAACATGCTTGAAGAGATTCGTTCTAACGTTATCAAGTTTAAAAAAGCGATGGCATACCCAAGAAACGTTATGATTGCAATGGCTGTTGCATTTACAGTTTTAATTTCGTATGTTGTCCCAAACTTTAAGACTATGTTTGAAAAGCTTCATGCTGAGCTTCCTTTACCGACACTCATACTACTAAAATTAGAGTATCTTTTTAACAATTATGGGCTTTATGTCGTTGCCGTGCTCTTCTTCTCCTTCATTATTTTTAGGTATTTGGTGAACAATAACAAAGAGATACGGTATGGGTGGCATAAAGTTCTTTTAAGAACATATCTCATAAAAAACATCATAATGTTTGCGACCCTTAGCCGATTTACACTTGTATTTTCGGAGCTTATCCGTGCCGGTATTCCTATTGCAGAAGCTCTTGATACAGCAATTTCTATGATTGACAACCTTCCACTGAAAAACAAACTCTCTTCCGTCAGAATAGCGGTGGAAAAAGGCTCTTCACTTCATGAGGGTCTAGAAGATACAAAGCTTTTTGAAAATATGATTATTCAGATGATAAGCGCAGGTGAAGAGAGCGGTACTCTCGATACGATGGTTGGAAAAGTAGCAGAGTATTACAAAATGCGCTTTGATGCTATTATCGATGGTCTATCCGAGGCAATTGAGCCGATAATGCTCTTTGTGCTTGCCAGCATGGTTCTTCTTCTTGCTCTTGGTATCTTCTTGCCGATGTGGGATATGGGTAATGCGGTTATGGGTAAAAAATAGGAATTTATCCTATTTTTTATGCAATATTTGTAAAAACTTTTTGAACATCGTCATCGTCTTCGAGTCTCTCTAATACTTTGTCGATGTCTTGTTGTTGTTCTGGAGTAAGCGAGAGTGGACTTGTCGCCATTCTCTCTAGGTTGGCTTTTTTTATCTCTACCCCCATCCCTTCAAGCGCACTGCTGATTGCTCCAAAACTTGTATAATCCGCGGTTACGATAACCACACCTTCTTCTGCCTCAATCTCTTCAAGTCCGGCATCTATAAGCTCAAGTTCAAGCTCTTCAATATCCATACCATCTTTTAGGTCAAACTCAAAAATCGCTTTTCTCTCAAACATAAAATCAAGCGAACCTTTTGTAAGCATCTCTCCGCCGTTCTTAGAAAGGATACTCTTAACATTTGCAACAGTTCTTGTGTTATTATCAGTCATACACTCTATGAAAACCTGTACGCCATGAGGAAGCTTCCCTTCAAAATTAACCTCTTGCATATTTGTCATATCTTTTGATGTTGCTCTCTTGATTGCTGCTTCAATATTCTCTTTTGGCATATTTTCGGCTTTAGCATTAAGTATCGCCGTACGAAGTTTTGAGTTGCTATCCGGATCACCTCCACCCTCTTTTGCTGCAACCGTTATCAGTTTTCCAAGTTTTGGGAACAACTTTGACATCGCCCCCCATCTCTTTAGTTTTGATGCCTTTCTATACTCAAAAGCTCTTCCCATGCGTACTCCTAATTTACACTCACTTTAAAAATCAAAAATGTATAATAGCATATTAGACCGTACGGGGGATTTAATGCGACTAATTTTTCTTATCAAACACCATTTTTTTAGTGCATTTCGCGAATTGTTTGTACATCATCATGGTTCACTTGAGTTTCGTGCCAAACTTTTTGCCCTGCTAATTGCCGCAAATAAAGATGCAAAAGTAGAAAATTATATAACAGTAAAAAAAATTGGTATGGAGATTTACAAAAACGATGAAGAGAGAGCAAATCTTCTCATACTTTCAACAAAAGAACTTGTTACAAAAATCAAAGAGAGCAATGAACTAAGCATTGATACACTTATATCAAACATCCAAAGAGAACTCAGACAGGTTCCAAGATATGCTAAAAAAATAGATATAGACTCTCTTAAAGAATTAGTAGCATACACACACGATAGGGACTGCATCTCTTACCAAGAAAATATTTTAGAGTTTTTGGAAACACTTAAAGAAGAGACCCTTCATGAGAAAAAATCACAAATTGAAAAAGATGAAGCAAATATAGAGTCTAAATATTAAAAAACTCTTTTTGAAAAAAACTATCTTTTGATATATTTTGAAAAGCTGCGCTCAAGCTAGTAAAAAGTGATGGAAACTCTTTTTCCATTTTAGAAAGCATCTCTTTTGTATGCGCCCTTGCATGCGGCATTTTTATATCAAAGCGCATAGAAGGACACGCCTCATCGCCGATGGTCTCTATATGATTCTCTTGTACAAAGGCTAAAAGTTGACGCTCTCTCATCTGAATTAGCGGACGAATAACAGTAACACCCCTGTCTGCCTTATACTTTGGAGCAAGGCTTCTAAGCTGCCCGTTATAGATAAAATTCATAAAAAAACTCTCCGCAGCATCATCCATATGATGTCCGAGTGCCACCTTATTGCATCCAAACTTTTCAGCGGCACTATACAAAGACCCTCTTCTCATTCTGGAGAAAAAGCTACAAAAAGAGGAGTTTTTTCTGATTTTATCCTCTGCAATATCATATATATTTGTATCATACACCTCATACTCTATGCCATGTTCTTGGCAGTGAGCTTTAAGTTTATCATAGTTTTCACCCATTCCGTACGACACAGTTACAGCAATAAAATCAAATCGAAACGGAGCACGGCGTTGCTGCTCTTTTAGTGCATGAACAAGCGTGAGTGAATCTTTACCCCCGCTAAGGCCTACTAAAATCTTGTCACCCTCTTCTATAAGTTCAAATTCAGCATTTGTCTTACCAAGCTTGCTCATAATTTTTTTTGATGGTTTAAGAGACAAGCTGATCTACCATTTTCATAACAAACTCTGCACTCTCTTGAGCACTTGTCTGTAAAAATTCATCAAAACTAAAGCTTGCATCCATATCTGCTGCATCGCTTATAGCGCGAAGAATAAAAAAAGGAACACCTAACGCATCACAAACTACCGCAACGCTTCCGCCCTCCATCTCAAGAGCATCAGCACCGAATGTTGCACCTATCCAGTTTTTTCGTTCCTCATTTGCTACAAACTGATCACCGGTGGCGATAATGCCCTCTTGAACACACTTGCCCATTTCTGATGCCACTTTTTTACTAAGCTCTATCATCTGCTTATCTGCTGCAACAAAAACCGCTCCCTCGGGAACATAACCATACGGATGACCAAAAGCCGTAATATCCAAATCATGTTGTGATAGTTTTGTAGCCACTATCAAATCTCCGACCTTAAGAGTAGAAGATATCGCTCCCGCAACACCTGAAAAAAGCAATCTATCCGCTCCAAAATGTTCAATCATCGTAGTTGCAGTAAGTGCAGAAAACACTTTTCCGATTTTACTGTAAGCGATAACTAAATCAACGCCTCTATATGCTGCTTCATAGTATCTATTTCCGGCGTATTCTATAGTTTTATAAGAACCCAACTTCTCTAGTATCGGTGCAATCTCTTCGGGCATCGCTCCCATAATGGCTATTTTCATACATTTCCTTCTATTTCAAATGTCTCTACTATTTTTTTATAACGTGGCAGTTTATGAATTATATTTGCTTTTGTATCAACAATACAGCTTCCGCCCCAAAAGCCAAGACCGTCTTCAAAACCGACCCTATTGACAAATATAAGTTTTGCCATGCACTCTTGAGCAACTGTTTTTATAATCTCATACCACTTATCTTCAATCTCAAGTCCGTTATCGCTAAAACCGCGTGCAGGAGAAGCAACAAGAGCGATAACGTAATCAGGATTTTGTTCCATCAAATCTTTATGAACGCTTTTATGCCATAAATCCTCACAAACAACCATAGAGACTCTGCCAAATCGCGTTAAAAAACTCTCAAAAATTTTGCCTGCACAAAAATATCTCGCCTCTTCAAACATGCCATAATTAGGCAAATGTACTTTATCATGTTTTGACAAAAGCCGTCCTCCGGAAAAATAGAGTGCCGAATTTTTAAAATCATTTCCATCACGCAAAGCAACGCCCACTACAATATCTATATAGAGGCTCAGATCTCTTAAATCATCAAGCTCATCAATACACCATGCATCCTCAAATAGTTTATCTTGAAGCATATAACCACTGAGTGAGAGTTCAGGAAAAATTATCAAGTCACTTTTTTCTTTATGTGCCAAAACTATCGAAATTGCATCTGCAAGATTTGAGCGATTGAGCCTTGGCGCTATTTGAGCAACTGTTACTCTCATCTTATTTACAAAGAAGTGCAGCTACTTCTTCTAAGGATTTCATATCTGAGATTGTATAAGTCTCAAGCTCAGGTGCAATTCTCTTGTTTAATCCCTTAAGAGTAGCTCCGTTTCCAAACTCTATAGCTACATCTATATCCTTAGCAATTGCTTCAATAGACTGTTTATACTTCACAGGCTTAATCAACTGTTCTGTTAGAAGCTCTACCGCCTCTTTTTTTGTTGCATAAGGAGTTGTTGTTACATTTGAGACTACAGGAGCTTCAAAACTATCGTTAATCATACTCTCCATCAAGCTTTTTAAAGGAACTTGAGCGGGAGAGAGTAGTTCACAATGACTTGCAACTGACATATTGAGAAGAAGTGCACGCTTTGCACCCGCATCTTTAAATGTCTGCTCTAACGAAGCAAGATCCGATTTCATACCTGCAACAACCAACTGTCCGTCTTGATTGTAGTTTGCCGGCCAAACTTTTTTTCCATCACTTTGTGCATCGGAGCAAATCTTTTCAACCGCTTCATCATCAAGCCCCATAACAACCATCATTCCGGCTTCAATATCTGCACAAGCATCCTGCATTAATTGACCGCGTCTATGAACAAGTTCAACTGCATCTACATAGCTAATCGCACCACTTGCACAAAGCGCAGAAAACTCACCGAGCGAGTGTCCTAAAAAAAACTCAGCTTTTACTTCGGGGCACTTCTCTTTAAAAAGACGGTATGCAATCATTTGAATCAAAAGAATAGACGGTTGAGTATAAGCAGTCTGACCCAACAAATCATGTTCGCCGAAAATCAGCTCGTCAAAGTGCAACCCTGCTCTCTTTCCCGCCTCTTCAAACATCTCTTTTGCAATTTCAGAGTTTTCGTAAAAGTCCTTCCCCATACCGGTTGCCTGAGAACCTTGCCCTGCAAAAATCATCGCTATTTTTTTCATCTTCATCCTTTAAAATATTTTTCATTATCCGCTATTTTTTTTCTTAACGTGTTTCTGTTTAAACCAAGTTTGTCAGAGAGTTGCAATTGTGATTTGAATTTTCGAAGCCCTGAATTGATAAGCGGTACCTCATAGAGATGTAAAAAGTTTTTATAATCACTATTTGAACCAAGCTTATCAAACAGATAGTTTTCGACAATTTCCATCAACTCTCGCTCATTGATATTTTGAAGCAGATAGTGTATCATTATCTGCTTTCTCAAAGAGTGAGAGTTTTTACTCAAGTCCGGTTTAATCTCATTCATCTTTAGCGTTTCAATCGGACCGAAAAGGGAAGAAGCCTCTTTAATAAATTTTTGCATCAAAAGAGCTACATCTTCAGGTCTCTCTTTGAGCGATGGAATATCCAATTTAATACTGAAAACCTTATCTACCATCTCATGATTATAAAGATGAGCGGCTGTTGCAACAATTCTAATATTGTGTGCGACAACAAATTCCAGAATTCTCTTAATATTTGGCGAGTTTTCCAAATTAACAATAATAACTTGGCTTGTACTTTCAAGGGCAAGCAAAAGCTCATCATAATGAGATGCATCTAAGATAGGTGCGTCAGGAAGTATAAAGCGTGCAAGTGAGCTTTTACCCACTCCGCTCTCTCCCCTTATAATAGCATTAACACTAAGTGTTTTTAGTAGTGTAGCTGTTTTAAATGCTTGCGAAGAAGATGCAGAAGCCGTTATATAATTAGCATCCACAACCTGAGCCACCACTAGTACCACAACAACTCTCTTGTTGATTTTCTACAGGGACTCCACTCATCATCTCCTCGGCAGACGCTTCTCTTATGTTATTAATTCCTACTAAAAACACCAAGTCCTTTCCTGCCAACGGATGATTAAAATCTATAATTACACTCTCATCACCAATATCTTGAACAACAACTTGAACAGTGCCGCCATCTTCGCCTTGTCCATATAAAGTCATTCCGACTTCTAATTCTATTCCTGCAAACTGATCTCTTGGAACTTCTTGTTTTGCCTCCGGCTCATACGCCCCATATGCGTCTTCCGCCTTTACGAGAACCTCTGCTTTTTCACCGATTGCCATGTTTGCAATTGCATTTTCAAGCCCGGGAATAATTTGACCTCTGCCAAACATAAATACAAGCGGCATTCCGCCGATGTTGCTATCTACAACTTGTTCACCATCACTTACTTCATACTCGATTGAAACGATTTGATTTTTTTCTATTGCCATTGCAAAGTACCTTTTAATTTAATTTACGGATTTTATCAAACTATTATTTGATTGAGCTTAACTTTTTTTTTGCTATATCGGCTTGCGAACTTTGTGGATATTGAGAAACCACAGCACCGTAAAACATTTGAGCATTTTTTTTATCACCGCTTTTTTCCATTGAAATGGCAGTATGAAGCAGAAGAGTTGGCATATAGCCGGCTTTATCATGAAGCGTTGCACTCTTTTTAAAATATGCTATTGCCTCCTCATGGTGGTTGCTATAGTATTCTATCTCCCCTGCCATATAGTAAGCATTTGCAGGCTTATAGTTTTTATCAATCAGTTCTTTGTAGATTGCTATAGACTCTTTATAGTTTTTTTTATCATATAGCTGCTTGGCTTTTTTTTCTAAATCAGCACTAGAAAGCTCTTTTGTTTCTTTAGTATCAGTTTGTTTTGATTTGGGAGCTGTCTTTAGCTCTTTTGATAAAAGATCTTTAAACTTATTTACATCATTTACCAATGCATTAAACTCATCTTTGCGTACATAAGATTTATTAATTTCATCAATAAGCTTAGAGATCTCTACTATCTGAAGATTTATCTTCTCTAGTTCTTTGCTATTAATTTGGATAGAGTCGGAAATACGCTGATTATATTCACTGTTTGCACCGCTCTTGGATTTTTGTTCATCCTCTAATGACTTTAACTTAAGCTTGTTTTCACGACTGGTAGAACTTATTGATTCTATAATGGTCTGTAGCCCATCGATTCTTTCTCTGAGTGAATCAACTTCATTTGCTTGATTATTGCTTTTTACAACAACTTTTTGAAGATTTTTTTTAGTCTCAAGGAGTGTCGCTTCTGTTGAAGAAAGACCATAAGGATTAGGATTGTTTAAATCACCAGCACCGAACGCTGATGGCTCGGCACTGAGTAAATACGAAGGCAGAACGATTGCTAATAAAGCAACTACTTTTAAGTTCATCTAATGGCTAATTATGGTAGAAGTTTGAAATCAACTCTACGATTTTGTGCCCAGCACTCTTTTGTTTTGTCTGTACACACAGGGCTACTCTCACCAAAACTTACCATAGAAACACGGCTAGCATTTACACCTTCAGCTACTAGTGCTTTTTTAACAGCCTCTGCTCTTTTAAGACCTAGCGCGAAGTTATACTCATCACTACCCCACTCATCACAGTTTCCTTCTAATTTTACAAGGAATTTGCTTGCTTTAGTGTTTGCAACAGAAGCGTCAGCAGAAACATTTGATGTCATGTCTGCTCTGATATTAAACTTGTCAAAATCAAAATAGATTGATTTCATCTCTTTTTCAATTCTAGCCATATACTCAGCTTCTGTTTCTGCTACTACAGAAGATACAGGTGCTTTTACAGATGGAGCAGCTTGTACAGGAGCAGCCTGAGTTGCAACAGCAGCATCAGTAGCCTCAACTTGCGGCTCTTTATCACCACAACCACTTAAAACCAAAAGTGCTGTTACAGCACTTGCGAGAACTATACTTTTCATTTTTACTACCTTGTGTTTAGTTTGCGCAATTATATCGAAAAAGAATTAAAATTTATTTAAAATATAAAATTCTACCAATCTATCGACTGAATTTTTCCTACTTGTAACGGAAAAAGAAAGTTTTTATTGTGGTTCAGCCTAATAATGCCTACCGAGCTTTGAGATTGATAATTTTTCACAAAGATAATTGCATCGCCATCTGCCGAAAACTTAGGAAATTCATTTACACCCACAGCTGTAAGTCTTCTTACAAAATCTGTCTCAGTTGATGCTAGATGAAGGTTGAATGTATTGTTTGAAAATGATTCAGAACTCTCTCTTGCCTTATAAACTATATATTTACCATGCACGCTGCAAGCTGAGTTGCTCTTTCCATAATAAACTATCTGTTCAACAGCTCCTGAACTTATACTAAGAGAAAATATATTTGGGTAGCCCAATCTGTCAGAGACAAAAACGACCTTGTCATTACCTAAGAATTGTCCGCCAACATCTATGCCGGCAAAATTGGTAAGTTTTTTCGTTGCTTGTGTTTTTACATCATACAAAAAAACATCAGGTTGCCCAGTTGGAGCCATAGTCAGCAGTAACTTCAAACCATCTTCACTAACATCGGAACATATCATCATTCCGTCTGATGATTTAATGATTCTACTTTTTCCTGTTTTTAAGTCTATATATTTTAGTGTTGGTATCTTTTCAGCTAGCGAAGTGTAGTAAAATGCACTTTGCTCTTTGTTTGCCCATTTTGGGAAAATGTTAAAACCGCCTTTTACAACAACATGCTGATATGTTAATGTATAATCTGCCACTACCAATTCACTAACCTGCGGAGAAATCATTCTTGAAAAAATAACTTTTCTCTTCATCCACTCTACGGGATTTTCACCCATAAACTCATTGATATCATAAGCCATAGTATGCGCTACAAACATATAAATATCAGGATTATTTACTTTATAGTTTTTAGTGAGAACCACGTCATTTTTACGCATAAGTTTCATCTCAACATTAAAAGCACGGGCATCATCTTGCACTAACTTATATCGTAAAACATAATTCATATCTTTGTTTTCATATAGAACTTCAGACGCATCAAAATTTACGTTTCGGTATGATTTATCAACATTAAAAATTGTTAAAACATTTAAATCTGCGGCAATAGTTTTAAAAAATTTACTTTTAAAAGTTGCATCATAACTAACAGAAGCATCTTCGATAGCAATACTTGGCAGTGAATCCGCCTTTTTTACAACATCAATAGTAGCATCACTCGCAAACAATGAAACTATGACTAACAAAACTGAAATAATAATTTTCACAATGTACTCCTTACTCTGATATCAATTGAATTTTATATATACCCGACTTATTGTCAGGATTTTTTGGAAATAAAACAGTTTTTAATCTGTTTTTGATTTTTTCACATTCGCTATCAAACAAACTATCGCCTGCATAGTTCAAAATCCTAAAATCAATCATTTTTCCAAATGCATCAAGCTCTATTACAGCTAAAGCTACTTTTCCTTGAGAGTTCTCCGGCGGAAAGAAGTTCTCATAAACAAGCGCCTGAATTGTAGCACGATATTCATTTACATCGCTACCGGTGGAAGCCTTAGATGCTTTATCCGACTTAACCTGCGAGTTAATCTTCTCCATTTTGCTGGCAAGAGATTCAACTTGATTCTCCTCGGCTTTTGTGCTTTTTTTTGAAAGTTCCTGAGCTACTCGCTTATCTAACTCTTTTTTTGTTACATTATCATCTTTTTTTATATCTTTTGTTGTTACTTTACTAAAAAGATTGTCAATATTTATCTCTTTTTTTTGCGTTTTTACTATCGCTTCTTCTTTTGGCACCTCTTTGACAACAGGTTTTTCAACCTCTTTCTCTACAGGCTTTTCAACACTTTTTTTTACATTGTTCACTTGAATATTAGCCATATTGACAGAAATAGAGATTTGATCATCTTTTTGCAAAGCATAACTTTTTATATCACTGGACATAATGATACCAACAAAAAAAAGCGCCATAAAGAAAAGAAAAAGTGAAATTGATATCAATCCACTTAGATAAAAATAGGAGTCCTTGTTACCCATTCGTTGCTAATGAGACCTCTACAAAACCTGCCTGTTTAACTGCACCAAGAACAGACATTACAACACCATAATCCAAACTTTTATCTGCGCTAATTAAAACTGTTGCTTTCAAATCTAGCTGCTTAGAGTAGAGAAAAAAATTGTCTAAAAATGCATTCAATTCAAAATTGTCTTTATTTACTTTCAGATTCTTATTTTTATCTATTGTTATATGAACAGGGGGTATTTTAGTCAAAGATTTTGTCTTTGAACTCTGTGGAAGATTTATTTTCTCTTCATAAATCATACTAGGCGCAATAACCATCATAATTGCCAATAAAACAAGCATTACATCCACTAATGGAGTAATGTTTAGTTCAGGTTTATCATCCCAATTGTAAGCCATGAACTATGCTTTTCTTGCTTGGATAGCATCACTTTGCATCTCAAGAAAACTGATTAGCTCATACGATTTTCTCTTAAGAATTTGATGATATGTATATGCAAAAATTGCAACAAATATACCTGCTGCCGTAGCTACAAGCGCATCTGAAACACCGCCTGCAATCAGTGACATTCCGCCACTTGTCTGACCAATATGAGTAAAAGTATCTAAAATTGATACAACTGTCCCAAAAAGACCGATAAAAGGAGTAGTAGATGCAAAAACAGAAAGTATTGAGAGTCCTTTTGTTGACTCTTTTGTTGCTGCCAACAATCCAAGTGAAAGTATCTCTTTACTGACCCCAGAAGTTGATTTTAGAAAATTATTTAAAAAAGATTGGTGGCTGACGCTTGAAGCACCCATCAACAAACTTTCCAGTGATTTACCTTCAATTTCAAGCCAATTATTAAGAGAAAAATATCTGTAGAAGAATACCCAATTTAATACTATAAAATAAATTGCCAAAAGAGCTAAAACACCCAGAGTAACTGGGTGGCTCTTAATATAAAAATCAATTATATCGTTAAACATCAGTAGCGTTTAAAGTAAATTTTGAGCTGCTGACTCTAATCTTGCACTAACAGTAGCAATTGCAGGGTTGTTGTCTTTGATAGACTCAATGAGTTCTTTTGCATCACTAAGTGCTTTTGCAACCGCACTCTCACTATCACCGCGAATTGCCACGGCACCCTCAACCAATACAATAACTTTTTTCTCATCAACTTGGACTACTCCCCAGTTGATAAGAACTGATTCGACTGATTTATCCTCTTTCTCTATATCAATTACACCGGCTTCTAGCAGTGTAGTCAAAGAAGAGTGCTCCGCAAGAACCCCAAACTCTCCCTCTTCGCCTGGAAGAGTTACGCTAATAGCCTCACCATTATAGATGACGCCGTTAGGAGTTAGGATTTCAAGTTTTAACTTATCCATGTCAGTCCTTTATGAATTACTTCATTTTTTGAGCTTTTTCAATCGCCTCATCTATACCACCAACCATATAGAAAGAACCTTCTGGCATATGGTCACATTCACCACTAAGGATCATCTTAAATCCTTTAATTGTATCTGCTAATGAAACATACTTACCAGGAGAACCTGTAAATACTTCGGCAACGAAAAACGGTTGTGATAAGAACTTCTCAATTTTACGAGCACGTTCAACGATGTTTTTATCATCTTCACTAAGTTCATCCATACCAAGAATTGCGATAATATCTTGCAAATCTTTATATTTTTGAAGAGTTTGCTGTACACCACGAGCAACACTGTAGTGTTCTTCACCCAAAATTTGCGGATCAAGCAATCTTGAAGATGAATCCAATGGATCAACCGCAGGGTAAATACCTTTTTCAGCAATCTTACGGTTAAGAACCGTTGTCGCATCCAAGTGAGCAAAAACAGAAGCCGGAGCAGGGTCAGTTAAGTCATCCGCAGGAACATAAACTGCCTGAACAGATGTAATAGAACCATTTTTAGTAGATGTAATACGATCTTGTAATGCACCCATCTCACGAGCAAGTGTCGGTTGGTAACCAACAGCTGAAGGGATACGACCAAGAAGTGCCGACATCTCTGAACCAGACTGAGCAAAACGGAAGATATTATCGATAAACATCAATACATCCAGACCTTTTTCATCTCTGAAGTACTCAGCCATTGTAAGACCTGTAAGAGCAATACGGTTACGTGCACCCGGCGGCTCACTCATCTGACCGTAGCATAGCGCAACTTTGTCAAGTACGTTTGACTCTTTCATCTCATGGTAAAGGTCATTTCCTTCACGAGTTCTCTCACCAACACCTGCAAAAACTGAAAGACCGTCATGACCCATTGCAACGTTGTGGATAAGTTCCATAATAATAACTGTTTTACCAACACCAGCACCACCAAAAAGTCCTACTTTTCCACCTTTAGCATAAGGAGCTAGTAAGTCAACAACTTTGATACCGGTCTCAAACATCTCTGTTCTTGTTGATTGATCAACAAGCTTTGGAGGTTGGCGGTGGATTGACCACATTGGAGCATCTGCTACTTGGTCACCATCATCAATAGTCTCACCGATAACGTTAAAGATACGACCAAGTACTTTCTCGCCGACAGGAACTTTAATAGGAGCACCTGTAGCCACTGCATCCATACCACGCACAAGACCTTCACTCATATCCATAGCAATCGTTCTTACACGACCGTCACCTAGATGTGCTGCAACTTCAAGCACCAAGCGAGTTTGTGAACCCTCTACATTTAAATTAACTTCGATTGCTTCATTGATTATCGGAAGGTAACCCTCAAAATCAACATCTACAACCGGACCCATAACCTGGCTTATTTTTCCAATCATATTTCTCTCCATTATTTCATAGACTCAACACCGCTTATAATCTCTATAAGCTCTGTGGTAATAGCTGCTTGTCTCGCCTTGTTGTATTGAACATTGAGCGATTTTACCATCTCTTTTGCATTGTTTGTTGCTGTATCCATCGCTTGCATTCTCGCGCTATGCTCAGCTGCAACAGAATCAATCAACGAATAGTACATTGCATACTGAACATATCTATCTACCAATGCATCAAGCATCTTCTCTTCATCTTCAGCCTCTACTTCAAGAAGTGACTTCTCAGCTTCTGAACACTCAAACTGTGAAGCATCAACAGGAAGAATTTTATTGACATGCAACTCTTGAGTAATCATGTTTTTATAACCATTGTAAACAAGATAGAGACCATCTATCTTACCACCTTTAAAATCTTCAATCGAAGATAAAATAAAGTTATCAGATCTCTCTTTGTCTGGCTTTGAACTAAGATTTGCAACTGCATCAAAAAGCTCAATTTCATTATATTTAAAAAACTCTATCCCTTTTTTACCGATTCCACGTAAACGTACTTTGATGTTTTTTGTTTTATACTCTGCCAAAAGTTTTTTAACAGCCTTAATAGTTTGAATATTAAAACCGCCGCATAAACCCTTATCAGCCGTTACAAAAACAATGTCAACAGTTTTTTGATCTTCAATCTCTGCAAAACAGCGATTATCAATACCACCAACTTTGTTACATTTAATACGTCCAGCAATTTCGGCAATAACCTGATTCATCTTTGCAGCGTAAAGACGAGAGCGCTTTGCAAGCTCTTCTGCTCGGCGAAGCTTTGCAGTTGACACAAGCTTCATCGCACGAGTCGTCTTTTGAGTGTTAGAAACACTTTTAATCTGTCTTTGAATATCTTTCAAGCTTGCCATAAACCTATCCTTATGCTACTATAAAGCTAGCTTTGAACTCTTCAAGTGCTTTTTTCATTAATGCATTTGTACTATCATCTACTTTTGAAGTGCTTCTGATGCTTTCAAAAATTTGAGGATATGAAGCCTCAATAAATGGATATAGCTCAGCTTCAAAACGAACAACATTTGATGGACTCATATCATCAAAGAAACCTTCATTTCCTGCGAAAATAATAAGAACTTGTTTTTCAACAGAAAGCGGTGAGAACGGAGGCTGCTTAAGAACTTCAACCATTCTTTGACCACGCTCAAGCTGCTTACGAGATGTCTCATCCAAATCGGATGCAAACTGAGCAAACGCTTGAAGTTCACGATACTGAGCAAGGTCAAGTCTTAATGTTCCTGCAACTTGCTTTGTAGCTTTGATTTGAGCAGCACCACCGACACGAGAAACAGAAAGACCAACGTTAATCGCCGGACGAACACCTGAGTTAAAGAGTTCAGTTTCTAGGAAAATCTGACCATCTGTAATAGAGATAACGTTAGTAGGAATATACGCCGACACGTCACCTGCTTGTGTTTCAATAATCGGAAGGGCAGTTAAAGAACCGGCACCTCTCTCATCGGATACCTTCGCAGCTCTCTCAAGTAAACGAGAATGAATATAGAAAACATCTCCCGGATAAGCTTCACGACCCGGAGGACGGCGAAGAATAAGAGACATCTCACGGTATGCAACAGCGTGTTTTGACAAATCATCATAAACAATAAGACCGTGTCTTGCGCTATCACGGAAATATTCACCCATAGTAACACCCGTATATGGAGCCAAGAATTGAAGAGCAGCAGCTTCAGAACCTGTTGCAGATACAACTATTGTGTATTCCATTGCGCCATGATCTTCTAAACGGCGGATAATCTGTGCAACTGTTGACTCTTTTTGTCCAACTGCAACATAAATACAAACAACACCATTACCTTTTTGGTTGATAATAGCATCAAGTGCAACTGTTGTTTTACCGGTCTGTCTGTCACCAATAATAAGTTCTCTTTGACCTCTACCGATTGGAACAAGAGCATCAATCGCTTTGATACCGGTTGCCATTGGCTCGTGAACTGATTTACGTGCCATAATACCAGGTGCTTTTTCTTCAACGAAACGAGTTTCAGTTGTCTCAATCGGACCTTTTCCGTCGATTGGCTCACCAAGTGCGTTTACAACACGACCAAGAAGCGCATCACCTACAGGCACACGAAGAAGACGACCTAATCTCTTTACAGAAAGCCCCTCTTTTAACATAGATCCAGCCCCAAGAACAACAACACCTACCGTGCTTTCTTCAAGGTTCATAACAAGACCTTTTGTACCCTCTTCAAACTCTACCATCTCGCCTGCCATAACATTGCTTAGTCCGTAAACTTGTGCAACTCCATCAGCATACGAAACGATTTTACCTGTCTCATTAATATCAACACTTAGTTCAAAGTTATCAATACGCTCTTTAATTATTGAGCTGATTTCATCAGCTTGAATTTTTGCTACCACTACACATCTCCTCTCATGAAGTTAAATTGCTTTTATAATATGTTCTATCATCTGACTGTTAACTCTTGCTTTTGAGAAACCAATCTCTACACCAAGGTCTTCAACATCTACTTTTATACCGCTAAAGTCATCTTTTACAAACTCTAATGATATTTTAGAATCAAATCTACCGCCTAGCCCATTGCCCAAATCTTCTATAACTTTTGAATCTATAGCGCTATCACTATACACGATACCGTTATAAATTTTCTTCGTTTGGGCAATATCTTTTCTCATTACTTCTGCGATAGCAGGAATAATAGAGATTCGATTGTTTTCAGCAAGTAATTTAATCAAGTTTTCAACATCTTTATAACCAGCTGATTTAACTGCTGCTAATAAAATCTCTGATTTTTGGTCTTTGCTTACATCCGGATTATTGATAATTTGATTAAATTTCTCATTATCAAATGCTTTAGCTAAAACAGAAAATATTAAAGCCATATCTTCCATTGCTTGCGCATTAGAACGCTGTTTTATGGCTTTAAGATATCTTTTTGCAATCAACTCTTCCATCTACGCCACCTTCTTTAAGATAACATTTGCCATAGCTTCTTTATCGAAAGAATCATCGCTTTGACTTAGAACATCGCTTAATATATTTTCAACAACGTCCCTAACCATTTTTCTTTGTTCAAATTCCATAAGCGCAACTTGTTGTTTTGCCATTACTTCCATATCGGCATCACATTGAGCTATAATCGCCTCGTGTAAAATCTTGTTCTCTTTTTTTGAACTAATTGCCAGCTCTTCTGCAAACTTTTCAGCCGCACTCACCTTTGCAACAACCTCTTTTTTAAGAGAGACAGACTCTTTTAACTTATCTTGAACTTTTTTCATCTCATCAGCAATAGCATTGCTTCTGGATGCAAAATAATTTTTTGCCGGCTCAGCAACAAGATACCAAATAAGTCCAGCAAACAGCAAAAAGTTGACTGTTCTTTGTACAATGTCGGTACCTGCATGCTCTGCACTTCCACTAGATGCCAATGCATATGTCGATATCATTAGCATAAATACTAAAACTCTACTCACATCACATCCTTATATTTGACTAAATTTAGCTTTTACAGCTTCTCTAAACAGTGGAATTTGTGATTTTAAATCACTACTCAACTGCTCGCGAGCTTGAGCAAGTGATTGCTCAAACCCTAAATACTGACTAGCTAATTCAGCACGTTTTGCTTCTAATTTACTCTCTGCTAACTCTCTAGCATCCGTAATAACTTTCTCTCTCAGGGCCGCAGCTTCCAATTTGGCATTTGTAATTATTGTTTGCGCTTTTGACTCAAGCTCATTGATTTCGTCATCATTAGAACCTACTTTTTCCAAGTCTCTTTTGATGTCTTCATCTCTTTTGCTCATGTAAGCAAACAACGGATTGTAAAGCCAACTGTTTAGAACGGCAATAAGAGTAAGAAACACGATTAATGTAGCAACAAGTAGTATCGGGTTTATATCTAACATAGCACCTCCTAAAAGTTGCGTGATTATACTATGTTAAAATTAAAAGAATTGTTAAACTGATAAAATTTTTAAATTTTTTTTATATTATTCATAAATAATATTTACAATTAGAATGGCATCTTAAGCGTTTATGAGTTGAAGAAATTGTTCAATTTGCATTTCATTACCAAATTCTATTGTTATGCTTTTGGTTGAGCTTTTTGTCACATACCCAAGTCCTGAAAGTCTCTCTTTTAAAACTTGAAAATCATAAGCCAGCTCTTCTCTTTTTATATTTGACTCGGCTTTTGGATTTTTTACGCTTTTTATTGTTGCCTCAACTTCTCTTACGCTAAGTTTCTGCCCTACAATAGAATCCACCATAAGTTGTTGTTGCTTCTCATCAAGTCCTACTAAAACTTTTGCATGCCCAGCTGTTATTTTTTTCTCGATAAGCGCTCTTTGTGTTTTTTGAGAAAGTTGTAAAAGTCTCAATGTATTTGTTATGTGTGTTCTGCTCTTATGAATCTTATTTGAAAGTTCATCCTGAGTGATGTTGTGAAGCTTAATAAGTTCACCATAAGCGTGTGCCAATTCTATAGAGTTTAACTCATCTCTTTGAATGTTTTCTATCAGAGCGAATTGTCGCATTTTTTGTTCATCGCTATTTAAAACAATAGCACGAATAGTTTTTAGTTTCGCCAGTTTTGACGCACGAAGCCTTCTCTCTCCTGCGATAAGAACATAGCCGTCAAAATCTTCAGTTACAATAATTGGCTGAATCAGTCCGTCATTTTTTATTGATTCACCAAGTTCATAAAGAGAACTCTCTTCAAAATGTTTTCTTGGTTGAAATGGATTTGGTCGTATGTCTTTAACAGAAATCTCTACAATGGAATCTTTTTGAGAAACTTCATTTTCATAGGCTTCTCCTATCTCTCCTAAAAGCTCACCTAATCCTCTTCCTAGTTTTTGTGACTTCATGCTTCTATAATTGCCTGTGCTAAATTTTGATAAGAGACTGAACCCATTGATTTTACATCATATAGAATTGCCGGTTTTCCAAACGATGGGGACTCTGCCAGCTTTACATTTCTTGGGACTACTATAACTTCGCCGCTTGCGTCTTTAAAAAGTTTACTGCTAAAGTGCTGCTTTAAATCTGCAAAAACCTGCTTGGAGAGGTTGTTTTGTGCACTAAACATCGTTGGCAAAAACCCTCTGATAATCAGTTTTTGGTTGATAGATTTTCTTACAAGCTTTACCGTATTTAAAAGCTGAGTAAGCCCCTCTAGCGCAAAAAACTCACACTGTATAGGAATGATAACTGAATTTGATGCAGAGAGTGCGTTAATCGTCATGGGACCCAGTGCCGGCGGAGAATCAATAATAATGTAGTCATAATCCTTCATAACAGTCAAAAGTGCTTTTTTTAGAAGCAGCTCGCGCCCCTTGGAATTTTGAGCATCATAATACTCTTTTTCTATCCCTACCAAGCCGATATTTGACGGTGCCAAATGAAGAGTCGGCAATTCTGACTTTAAAATAATATCTTTAAGCTTTTTAGTACCGATGAGTACATGATAGATGTTAAACTCATAATCGTTTCTGTGAAATCCTAAAGAAGTTGTTGCATTTGCCTGAGGGTCTGAGTCTATAAGAAGCACTCTTTTTTCTGCAACAGCAAGGGATGCGGCTAAGTTCACGGCTGTAGTTGTTTTGCCAACACCGCCTTTCTGATTTGCTATTACAATCACTTCACTCATCGTCTGCTATATATCCTCTCGCCGTTGATTACGATTGAGCCATCACCCTGAAGTGCTGCCTCTCCTAAAGAAATTATTAAATTTTTTTCATGTGTATAAAAGTTTTGATTCTTGTAAAATTCTAACTTATATTTACTAAAAACTTGCTTCCATAATCTCTTTTTCTCTACATTAAAAAAATAGCTCTCAAGAAGCTTTTCTCTTTCAACATAAACATCTAGTTTTTCAAAACCCTCCGGTGCATTTTTGAGATTGAGTCCAACTCCGCAAATTATGCATTCACCTACAAGATTTGTAATCATACCGCCTATTTTTTTGTCATTTATATAAAAGTCGTTAGGCCATTTCAACCAAACTTTTGAACCAAACTCCTCAAGGGTCTCTTTCATAATGCAGGAAAAATAGATAGAGGCGGATTCTAGTTTGAGATTCTGAGGCAAATCGCAAAGAGGTATAGCAAAAGATAAAAAAAGATTATTTTCTTCTCCCTGCCAAACATTATCTCTGCTTCCAACTCCGTTGGTCTGAATAGAGGCAACTACAGCGCATGGCGGAGTAACTTTTCCCTGCACAATCAGCTCTTTGAGACATTTTTGCGTTGAGTCTATACTTTCAAGAAAGAGTATCTGCAACGTTTAATCTTTTTCCGTTGATGTAAGAGAGTATATCCATCTCATTTTTTGATTCCGGTTGCACACGTGAAATCTTAACGGTTCCATTTTTACACCCTACTACAATAGCATCTTTGTTAATTTGAAGGATTTTACCGCTCTCATTTTGGCTCTTATTTTCAATAAGTTCTATCTTTTTGAGTTTTAATCCTGAAGCAAGATAGACCCCCGGCCACGGTGAAAATGCACGGTACTTGTTAAAAATCACCTCTGCATTCTCAAAGGCTACCTCACCGTCTTGTTTTGTAATTTTTTTACAGTGTGACGCAAGAGTCTCATTTTGTTTTTGCGGTGCAAAGGCTGTGAAGTTTTGAAGCACATCAATGGTTAAATCGGATGCAACATCCGTAAGTCTTTCAAAAAGGGACTCCGCCATCTCATCTGCGCCTACATCAACTGTGGCTATTTTAATAATATCGCCTGTATCAAGACCCTCATCCATCAACATGGCAGTTACCCCTGTTGTGGTGTCCCCGTTTAAAAGCGTTTGCTGAATCGGGCTTGCGCCTCTGTATTGAGGCAAAATAGAGGCATGAAGGTTAATACACGGAGCGTGGTTTAAAATCTCTTTTGGCAATATCTGTCCATAAGCGGCAACTACGATATAGTCACACTCTATTTTTTCCAGCTCATTAACTACATCTTCTTCTCTAAGTCTCTGAGGCTGATAAACTTGAATACCGTTTTCAAGTGCGATTGTTTTTACAATTGGGGGAGTGAGAATTTTTTTACGTCCGACCGGCTTGTCAGGCTGCGTATAGACCGCAACTACTTCTATGCCTGTTGTCGTGATAATTTTTTCTAAAATTCGTCCTGCATATTCAGGCGTTCCCATAAAGATAATCTTCATTAAGCACCTCTTGTAAAGAGAGTTCCGCCTAGATGTTTGCCCTCAAGCATCAAACTTTTAATGCTGCTCAAGTCATAACCGCTTGTAAGTACCATATCAATCTTGTGTGCTAAGAGATAATTTGCAGCTTTGAGTTTTGTAATTATACCGCCAGTTGCAAAAGCGCTGTTTGGGTTCGCCTCTTTTTCAAGCTCATCTGCATCAATACTGTTTACAATTTTTAAAATTTTTGCATCTTCAAATTTTCTTGGGTCTTTGTCATAGTAAGCATCTATGTCAGAGAGGATAATAAGAAGCGAAGAAGCCGTATGTTTTGCAACATAGGCGGAGAGTTGGTCGTTGTCGCCGACTACAAGCTCTTTTGTTGTTGTTGCATCATTTTCGTTTATAATGGGAATAACACCGTTTGAGAGAAGCGTATCGATAGTATCTTTGACTCTTCTGCACTCGTCATCATCGTTAAAATTTGCAGCAGTAACCAAAACTTGTGCTGTTAGAATGTTGTGTTCGGCAAATTTTTTTGCGTACTTGTTCATCAAAATAGGCTGTCCGATGGAAGCAAGGGCTTGTTTGTTTTGAAGGATGCCTCTGTCTAGCCTAAGTGCCGTATATCCAGCCGCTACCGCACCTGATGAAACCAAGACAACCTCATGCTCTTTTCTTAGCTCTGCTAAAAAATCGACTAAGTTTTTCATTCTTTGCAGTGCTATCGTATCGTTTTGCGTAAGCACTGCACTTCCGACTTTTACAACTACTCTTCTCATCTACTCTTCTCTATCTGCTGTATCTGTTTACTTGAACAAGGTTAAAGAGTGCATGCTTGAGCGGCTCTATATTTTTGTTTGTCGCCGATGAGATAGGTGCGACAAAATATGGAATGGATTTGTCATACCCAAGTGTCACATCTGCGCTTTTTTGGATAAAGTATGGAAGTGACGTATCAAAACCGCTCTCTCTCTCATGGGAAGCACTCACGCCGATGGTCTCTAAAAAGCCGTTAACCAAATCATTTAATTCATCTTGTGAAACGACATCTGCACGTGTAAGAGCTATGGCATAACTGCTGCCTGCCAAAGTATCAGAAAATGCCGCAACTTCTGCTTTTAGTGTTTCTATCTGCTCTTTGAGATCTCTATATGATGCCAAATCAACCATAAAAAGAAGAATTTTTGTTCTCTCGATATGTCTTAAAAACTGGATACCAAGACCCTTTCCTTCATGTGCTCCGCCGATAATACCCGGAATATCCGCCATGATAAAAGACTCAAAATCACCTATATTTACCTGCC
This sequence comes from Sulfurimonas sp., assembly GCF_028694605.1. Taxonomy (GTDB): domain Bacteria; phylum Campylobacterota; class Campylobacteria; order Campylobacterales; family Sulfurimonadaceae; genus Sulfurimonas. Next base: position 102,675 of record NZ_JAQVKP010000004.1, read on the forward strand.
CGAGCTTTGGTGTGAGGGTTGTAAACTCATAGTTTGCAATCTCCGGACGTGCATTTGAAACAGTAGAGATAAGTGTAGATTTTCCAACATTTGGAAAACCGACCAAACCGACATCTGCGATAAGTTTCATCTCCAACTTAATCGTTTTTGTTTCTCCTTTTTCTCCCGGTTGCGCATAGGTCGGACGCTGTTTTGTAGAAGATTTGAAGTGAGTATTGCCAAGTCCGCCTCTTCCGCCCGTGATAAAAAGCACCTCTTGCCCATCTTGAAGCATATCAAACAAAACTTCGCCGCTCTCTACGTCAATTATCTGTGTACCCGGAGGAACGATAATAACTTTTTTAGTACCGGCTTTTCCTGCCATGTTGGAGCTTCCGCCCTGAACGCCGTTTTCTGCTTTTATGTGCATCTTTTTTTGGAAGTGGGAGAGAGTATGCGTGTTGTTGTCACACTTAAACCAGATGTCTCCGCCTTTGCCGCCGTCTCCACCGTCCGGCCCGCCGTTGATTACGAATTTTTCACGACGAAAAGAGACGCATCCTTGACCGCCTTTTCCTGAAGAAACTGTAAGTTCTACGCTATCTGTAAACATGAAAATCCTTGAATATTAATACTTAAAAACAGACTATACTAAAAAGTAAATTGTTAAATATTTAAATTATTTAGGTGCAAAACCTAATATGTTGAAGAGAAATATTTGGGAAAAACCCAAATATTAGAAATTACGCAGCAGGAACGATTGAAACTTGTTGGCGTTTTTTATCTTTTCTGTGAAAAGTTACAACACCATCAACAAGAGCATAAATCGTATGGTCTTTTCCCATACCGACATTTTTACCCGGGTGAACTTTAGTTCCTCTTTGGCGAATGATAATGTTGCCGGCCACTACAGCCTCTCCGCCGTATTTTTTTACACCAAGTCTTCTACCAGCCGAGTCACGATTATTCTGTGTACTACCTTGACCTTTTTTGTGTGCCATCTTGAATCTCCTTCGTTAATTTGCGGCGCTAGTTACGCTGCGATTTTTATGATACGTACGCGAGTAAAATCTCTTCTAAAGCCTCTTTTAACTTTAGAGTCTTTACGACGACGTTTTTTGAATGTCATAACTTTTCTATCACGACCCTCATTGATAACTTCAGCAGTTACAACAGCACCATCTACAAAAGGCGTTCCCACTTTAAGCTCACCTGCATTCACAGCTAGAACTTCTTTAATTTCGATTGAAGCTTTTGGCTCAAGAGACATGTTATCTAGCAATAAGATATCGCCCTCTTGAACTTTATACTGCTTTCCACCGTTTTTGATAATTGCGTACATATACAATTCCTTAAATCTTTAAATACTTATAGCCTCTAAAAGCATACTGTCAATGCTTTTATCGGTTTCGTTTCTACAAAAAGTTCGGAATTATACTCTCACAAGCTTTAAGTTTTGTTTAATCATATCATTATATTTCTATCTTTTCATTTTGATAGAACCTTTTTAGCCATATATCTAATGGATTTATGATTTTATAGATGGCTGGGACAACCAGAAGAGTGAGAATCATGGAACTTAGAAGTCCTCCTATGATGGAGAGCGCCATCGGCGCTTTTGTTTCACTGCCAAGTCCTGTGCTCAGCGCAAGCGGGAGCATGGCAAAGACCATAGCGATAGTAGTCATAAGGATGGGGCGCAACCTCTTTTCTCCTGCTTCTATAAGTGCATCATCGGCACTTTTTCCGTTACGTACTGCATGGTTTGCAAAATCAACAAGTAAAACTGCGTTTTTGCCCACCATCCCCATAAGCAGCATAAAGCCAATCATAACAAAAAGGCTAAATTGAAGTCCTGAGAGATAGAGCGAGAGCATCACACCGATAATACTTAGCGGAAGCGCTACCATGATGATAAGTGGCTGAATAAGCGATTCATAGAGTATCGCCAGAATAATAAACATCAAAATAACGCTCAGTCCGATAGCCACGCCAAATGCTTGTGCAGTTTTTACCATCTCCTCCGCAAATCCGGTAAAACGGTACTCCACGCCTTGAGGCAAAAGTTCCTCAAGACTCTCTTTGGTGTAGTTTACCGCTCCGCCCAAGTCAAGCCCGAAAAAGTCGGCAAAGATGGTTACTTCCCTTTGTCTGTCAAAGTGGTTGATAGCTCCAAGCGTCTGTGAGCTCTCAAACGAAACCAAACCGTCAAGATAGACCAAAGAGCCGTCTTTTGCACGTACTTGAAGCTTTTTGATATCTTCTGGGCTTACTCTGTTTGCGTCACTAAGTCTCAGCGTAATATCGTACTGCTTGCCGTTTTCTTCAAAGTAGGAAATCTCCAAATCGCTTGAAAATGCGATAGCAACAGCCTCTGCAATCTGTGAAGCGGACACGCCCAAAAGTGAGGCATTTTCTCTTATGATGTTGATGTCGATTTTGGGTTTTTGCTCATCCAAATCGGTGTCGATATCTACAAAACCCTCTTTTTTTGCCAGATGTGCGACTAGATTTTTCTTCGCCTCTTCAAGTGCTTCAAACGAATCGCTTTTTAAAACTATCTGATACGGCACTGAAACACCCGCACCTTTGATATTTGGAATGGCAGAAGCTGTTATAAACATCTCTTTTTTAAAGGGTTCGAGTTTTTGTCTAAAATCTTGTATAACCTCCTCTTGGTCATGCTCTCTTTGTTTTTTTTCAACAAGTTTGACATAGATGAGTGCTTTGTGTTTCTCCTGCATTGCATTGTAGCCGATACTCAGAGTTGTATATGCAACATCACGCTCTTTTCTTACGACATCTTCTACACTTTTTGATTTGCGAATCATCTCTTCAAGAGAGATGCCTGCATCTGCTTTGATTTTTATCTCAAACTCCGCCTTATCCTCTTTTGGGATAAAGTCCATACCGATTTTTGGAAAAAGACTAAGAGAGACAAAAAAGAGGGCAAAAACAACTATAAGCGTTGTGTATCTTCGGCGCAAGATTTGAAGCAGAAGTGCTTCATAAATGCGTTCAAGAGCTTTAAAAAAAGGCTCGGTAAGGCTATAAAATCTGCTCTCATCCTTGCGTAAAACCCGTGCGCTTAAACTCGGTATAAAACTAAGGGCTATAGTGTAAGATATGATGATGGCAAAACCAACCGTCATGGCAAAACTCTCAAAAAATTTCCCGACGATTCCGCTCATAAAAGAGACGGGGATAAAAACAGCAAGAAGCATAGCGGAGATAGCCATGATGGTAAAAGCCATCTCTTTTGTCCCCTCGTATGCCGCTTCGTATTTGCCTAAACCCTCCTCCATCTTTTTATAGATGTTTTCGATAACAACGATAGCATCGTCAATAATAATCCCAATCGCAAGAGTAAGTCCTATGAGCGTCATCTTGTTGAGTTCAAAACCCATATAGTCCATAAGCGCAAATGTGCCGAAAATAGAGGACGGAATGGAGAGTGCGGAGACAAAAGTGATGGTGAAATTTCGCAAAAAGACAAAAACTATGATTGCCGCCAAAATCGAACCATAAACAAGGTCAAACACAACATCGCTCAAAGAGTGCAAGATAAACGTAGAGGTGTCGTTTAGAACCTCCACGCCAAATCTCTCTCCTGCCATCAACTGAAGTTTTGGCACCGCCTCTTTGACACGCTTGATGATATCTACGGTGTTTGTTCCCGATATTTTTTGAACCTCAAGCATTACGCCCTCTACACCGTTGTAAGAAGCATAGCTTTTGGCATCACTTAGAGAGTCTTCAACACTTGCTATATCTTTTAGCCGTATATTTTCTTTTATCTTGATATTTTTTAACGCTTCAATGCTGAGTGCGTCTGCTTTTGTCTCAAGTACAAACTCTTGGCTCTTTGTGATAAGCTTGCCACCGCCGAGCTTGAGGTTCTCCTTTGCAACTGCATCATTTAGTTCCGCAATAGTTATGGCGTACTTGTTCAGGGCTTCTGCATGGGGAAATATCTTTATCTCTCTATCTTTGTAGCCCACAATGTTGATAGCACCGACATCGTTTACCTTCTGAAGTGCCGGTTTTACTTTTTCATCTGCAAAAAGCATAAGGTTTTGAAGGCTCTCTTTTTTGGCGGTTAAAAAAATATTGATAATTGGCGCGCCGCCGATGTCCAGTTTGCTTACAAGCGGCGTCTGGGCATCTTTTGGAAGTTTAATGGCTGAAACTTTGTCTCTGACATCGTTAGTCGCTTCATCAATATCACGCTCTAAAAAGAATTTTACCGTAACGATGCTCACGCCGTCACTGCTGTTTGAAGTGATGCTGTCAACCCCGCCGATTCTTGAAATCGCCTCTTCTATCTCATCTGTGATTTGCGACTCTATCGTGCTGGCCTCTGCGCCTGGGTAATTTGTCTGGATGGTAACTATGGGAAAGTCAACATTTGGGAAAAGTGCAGAGGGCATCGCTTTGTAGCTCATGTATCCAAAGATAACAAGCGTGATGACATACATCAATGTCGCTATGGGTCGTGTTATAGCTCTCTTAAACATCTACTTTGTCGTCTCTGTAACTATAGTGCCCTCGCCAAAAAGCCCAATCGCAAAATCTCCTGCTTCAACCTCGGCACTGATTTTTCGGCTCTTTGCATCTGCATGCGGATAGACTTTTGTTATCACACCTTGATACTCTTTTGTATCGCCATCTACTTTATACTTGAAAACCTGCCCCGCTTTTACGCTCTTCCAATACTTCTGGTCAAACTCCAAAACAAGTTTTCTCTTTTTGCTTAAAATCTTAAAAACGCTCTTTGGCGACATCTCCGTGACCACATCCCCGACTTCTGCGTTTTTTTCATAGATAGTTCCGTCAAACGGAGCTTGAAGAAGCGTTTTGTTATAAAGTGCTTCTTTATAGGAGAGGTTTGCAAGCGCAAGAGAGAGTGCTGTCTTCGCCTTTTCATAGGAAAGTTCGTAAACATCAAAGCGTGCCTCATCAAGCAGATGTTTCACTTTTTGTCCTCTCTCATAATCTCTTTGGGCATATTTGAGTGCAACTTTTGCATTTTCGACATCCGCTTTTGCAACATTTAAAAGAGCTTTTTGCTCCTCGTTGGCAAGTTCTGCTACCAAGCTCCCTTTTTTTACACCCTGCGCAATATCTGCGTGAAGTGTTTTGATAATCCCGCCTGCATGAAAGGCAAGTGTCGCATCTTGATGCGCTCTGACGAAAAAGTTTGCATAAACTTCCTCGGCATGAAGTTGCGCAAAAAAAAGCAATAATCCAAAAAACAGTTTTTTCACTCTACACACTCCTGAAGTTTTTTACCGCCGTAAAAGCAGCTTGTTGCATAAGCTATCTGCAAATCGCAAAGCGAACTCTCATAAAGAGAGAGTGCGTCCGTTTTAGCACTCAGCGCATCGAGATAAACCACATAATCAACGATTCCTGCGCTGTACTTCTCGTTTATGGTTGTAAATGCGCTTGTTGCGGCAACCAAAGCACTTTTTGCACTTTTTATCTTGGATTTGAGCGATGCTGTTCTTGCGATGGAAAGCTCATAAAGCATCTTCTGCTCTTTTGCGTGGTACTTTATCTCCTCATTTAGAGCTTTTGCATCCAAAAGAAGTGCCTCTTTTGCCTCTTTTGCAGTTGCGTTGTCAAAGATTCTCATATTTAGATTTAGCATAAGAACATTTTGTTTATCTATCTTCGCCGGATGGTTTGAAGCGATATCGCCATACTCATACAGCGTGTATCTCTCTTCTAGCTTTATATTTGGAGCATAGACACTCTCTAGCGCTTCTGCACCGCTTTTTAGCGCACTCTCTTTATGCTCTAGCGATTTTAGAGAACTCTTTGGTTCATACGATATGCTTTCGTTAAATACAGAGGGCTCAAAATCCTCTATCTCCCTGCCTACTTGAAGCGTTAGAGATTTTTTTACGCGCAATATCTCAAAATGAAGCGACTCTATCTCATAACTCTTTTGGTCATACGAAGCCTGAAGTCTTGCAACATCATCCTGTGTTGCCATTTTTGCATCGTAAAACGATCTTACCCTCTCTTTTTGTTCCCAAAGAGACCTTTTTGCATCTTCAAGTGCGCTAAGGCGTGCTTGAAGTGTTTTGAGGGTATAAAAATCTTTGACGACATTAAGCAAAAGAGCTTCTTTGGTCTCTTGCACATCATAAGAGGCTGCTCCAAGCTCATCTTTTGCTCTCTTTAAAAGTGCAGATTTTGCGCCGCCGTCGTAAATATCCACTCCGACTTTGCCATAGAACGTATAGATATCTTGTATCTGAAAAAGGGTGGTATCGGTACTGTTTTGGTAAGAAGCTCCGATATCTATCTTTGGAAAATAATCACTTTTTTTGGATGCAACCTCATGCTCTTTTGCACTTTTTGTCAGTTTTTTCGCCTCTAAGAGATTGTTATTTTGGCTTGCATACTCTAAGATGTATTTGAGACTCTCCCCAAACATAAGTGCGGGAAGAAGAAGCAAAAGTGCTTTTTTCATCCGACAAGAGCAACGGCGTCGATTTCTACTAAAGCATTTTTAGGAAGTGTTTTAACCGCCACGGTAGAGCGTGCAGGTTTATGAGAACCAAAAGCCTCAGCGTAAATCTCATTGACGGTTGCAAAGTCATCCATGGATGCTAAAAAGATGGTTGTTTTGACAACACTGCCCATAGAGCTTCCTGCCTCCTCTAAAACCGCTTGAAGGTTTTTAAGAACCTGTTTTGCCTGCACGACGACATCATCCTCAAGCATAACACCCTCAGGTGTAAGTGCTATTTGCCCCGATGTAAAAACCATTCCGTTCGCCACTACTGCTTGTGAGTATGGACCTATTGCCGATGGCGCTTTGTTTGTTTGTACGAATTTCATTTTTTTTATCCTCATTTTATTTATAACGGTATCGGAAGTAATTCCGCTACCTACGCTAAGACCGCTATGGTCACTAAAGCTTGCCTCATAAATAGGCAGATGTTAAGAGTTTTTAATTTTTTCTCATCTCATCGACATCAGCCAACATCTCATCAAATCCCTCAAGGCTTCTGCCGCCGATGGTAGTGTAGATGATTTTGCCGTCACTCTTTAAAAAGTAGTGTCTTGGTACGGGTTTGGTTTCAAGATGTGCGGGGATGTCATCGATATCTCTGGAGAGATAGAGCAAAACATACTTTTTTTTGAGTTTTGCCTCCACATCCTTGCGTACCAAAACCTCCTCTTTAAATTTTTCACAATATTTGCAATACTCAGAACCTAAAAAGAGATAGACATCTTTTTTCTCTTTTTTTGCCGCTGCAAGCGCCGCTTCATAGTCGCTTCCCCATTTCAGCTCCACACCCATAAGCATCGCAAAGAGTGCCATCATAAGAACTATAAATCTCATTTTTCTACTCCCAATTTTCTATAAGATTTTTGAAAACTTCATAGAGTTTTTCTACCTCTTGGCTCGAAGTTCTCTCATTTACGGCATGAATTGTATCATTTATTACGCCAAATTCGACAACGTCTATACCAAGCGGAGCCATGTGTCTGGCATCGGAAGTTCCGCCTGCTGTTGAGTGTTTTGGTTTTATGTGGGTTACTCCCTCTATCGCCGCATCAATATTTTTAACCACTTTTGAACTCGTGTCGGTTATAAAAGGGTAAGAGCCTTGCGTGAGAGCAAGTTCATACTCCAAGCCCTCAAGGTTTTTTGCCACAAACGTATGCACATCCTCTTGAGTTGTGAGCGTTGTATTTCTGATATTAAACATCATCTTTAGTTCATTTGGCGTGACATTTGTCACCTGCATTCCCGCTCTTATGTCTGTGATGACAAACTTGCTTGGAGAGAAAAACTCATCGCCGCCATCCAAATCTACTCCTGCCATATTTGAGAGCCTTGGAGCGATAAGATTTATGGGATTGACCCCTTTTTCTGGGTATGCCGCATGCCCCTGTTTACCCTTTAACGTAAGGTAGCCATTAATAGATCCGCGTCGTCCAACCTTGATGGCATCCCCAAAAACCGCTTCACATGTCGGCTCCGCCACCACTGCGGCATCTGGAAGCATGTTGTGTTTTTTGAGATAGTTCAGCATCTCTATGGTGCCGTACGTCCCCTCGCCCTCTTCATCGGAAGTAAGCAAAAGAGAGAGCGTTCCGTTAAATTTTTTTGTATCTTTGAGTGCTTGAACAAACGCCGCAACGCCGCTTTTCATATCTTGCGTGCCTCGTCCATAGATATAGCCGTCTTTTTCAACGGCTTTATATGGGTCTGTACTCCACCCATCGCCCGCCGGCACTACGTCCACATGTCCAGCAAAGCAGAGATGCTCTCCCTCGCCAAATTTTTTAAATAGAAAAAGATTTTTTACACCCTCAACATTCACACGGATTGCTTCAAAACCTCCAAGGTACTCTGCTATAAAATCCAAAAGTCCCCCATCGTCGGGTGTTTGGCTCTTTTGCTCTATCATATATTTAAAAAGTTCGATTATTTTCATTGTTTATCCTGTTTATTAGACTTCTTGCAAAACTAAAAACTAAATGAACGATTCTGCAACGGAAGGGTCAAATCTAGCAAGCTAGATTTGGGGTACCCACCGTGAAGCCTTAGTGAATGTGTTTTTAGTTTTGCAAGAAGTCTATTGTCTAGTCCCAGTCATCAAGCACAAATCCATTTGATTCGTTTATCTCCGGCTCTTGTGCTTTTTGCACCTCTTTTTTACTCAAACGTTCTTCAAACTTTAGCTCCAAACCGCTGCTTGTCATCATAAAACCATCTATTTTTATAGCTCCGTCATGGATGGCTTTGTGGTGCTCTTTGCAAAGAGGAACAAGGTTGTGTTTTGCGTCTTTGTGAAAATGCCCTATAAAACCGCTGCTGTCTGCCAAAGATTGGTGGTTGATGTGATGGACATCTTCCGCCATAGCACCGCAAATAACGCACTTTGTCACATAAAGCTCTTTGTTGTACTTGCTTGTTTTTTTCTTGACAAGCAGTTCTAACTCATCAAAATCTTTTGCCAATCTTTTGCGAATCTTGTTTGCCATATCTAAAAAATCACCGTCCATGTGGAGAGACTTTGCAAATTCCAAACCATAGATACTGCTTCCGCTCCCGCTTTGAAGCACCCTGTTGAAGAGAAGTTTGTCCTGCGCCTCGTCATACGCAACACTTAGATGCAGATCCACGACATTCTTTTGTGCACGTATCTCTCGCATCGTGGAGAGTTGATGCAGATGTGTCGCAAAAAGAAAGAGCGAGCGCATACGGGCAAGTTTGATGATAGCACTTGAGACTATGGCAACACCCGAGAGCGTCTCTGTTCCGTGGCTTATCTCATCGCCGAGGATAAGCGAGCGTACACCAGCACGGTTAAAAATATTTTTGAGTTCAAGCATCTCTACGGCAAAGGTTGAGAGTCCCTTTGCAAGGTTGTCCCTTGAGACAATGCGGGTAAATAGCGAATCAAAAATGGAAAATTTCATAGCCGAAGCACTTACAAAAAATCCTGCCTGAGCCATAAGCGTGGCAAGTCCGATACTTTTCATAAGAGAGGATTTGCCGCTAGAGTTGATGCCGTAAAGCAAAACCCCGTTTATCTGATGCCCATCATGAACAGATAGTTCAAGCATAACCGTTTTTGGGTGCGGCAAATCAACATACTCACGGTTGCCCATCACGATATCGTTTGGAACATACAGACCGCCTCGCTCCTGAATCTCTATGAGCGGGTGACGCAACTGCATCATCTGCAAAAAGTTCTCATCTCTTTTTACATCCACTATCATCGGTCTTGTATGCTTGTACATCTGAGCTACTTTTGAGGAACTTACTCCGACATCCAAATCGGCAACATAGGCGATAACACGGTCAAAAAGGAGTGCGTAACGTTTTTCAAACACTCCTTGAAGCTGTACAAATCTCTCTTTTGCCAAGGTAACTATCTTGCGGCGGTTTTTCATCAGGCGGTCTGAGAGAGCATCTGTAAAATCAGAGGTGATTTTTACACTGTTGGTAAACTTTTTTATCACACATTTTTTGAACTCCTCGCTTCTGACAAACTCACTCTCTATCATCGAAAATCTGTTTTTGCTTAAAGAGATGTAGTACCCCTCTTTTTCCAAAAGACCAAGTGCCACCGTTGAGTTTGCACCACCTGCACCCGTTGCCTCAAGCATTGCTTCTATCTTTGACATCATGTCGCCAAAGGCTATAAGCATCGTTTGGTTCTCTTTGACAAGCGTGTCGATAGCCTCATCCACGCCGCCCATCAAGAAGTTGTCATCAATGGTTGCAGTAGTAAAACGGCGGGAGATATCCAAATCTATACTTTTGGAGATATCTCTCAAAAACTCATCCACCTCGCTCTCGTGAAAAGGGATTTTTTGTATTTTGTGCTTTTTTGCGTATCCTGTAAGCTCTTTTACACTAAGCATAGAATCGTAAATGTGGTTTATCTCAAATGGGTGCAGTCTGCCCAGATATAGCCTGCGGGAGAGTCTCTCCACATCATAAATCCCACGCATAACCTCATCCAGATAGCGTACATGGGGTGCAACTTTTTCTATAAGGTTATATCGGCGTTCAAGCTCCTCTTTTTCCATAATGGGGTTTAAAAGTCTCTCTTTTAAAAGCCTGCGTCCTATCGCAGTTGCACTCTTGTCAAGAAGCCTCAGCAGTGTCAGTTCGTTTCTATCTTTGGAGATAACACTCATCTGCTCAAAAGCGTTGTTGCCAAGATACATAAAGCGTCTGTTATCGATGATTTTTGGATAGTCAAGCTTTTGGACGATATGTATATCATGCTCTATGACAAAATGAATCAAAATCGCCAAAGACTCCGTAATCATCGGACTTCGCTCCAAGTCCAAGTGCTCTATGGGAGAGAGAAGAGAGCGGATTTGGTAAACCTCACTAAAGAGTTCATTTTGAAACTCTATGCGAGGACGTTGATTGTTAACGCTGTAGTGGTAATGCTCTGCTATCTCAAGGTAGTGCATCACATGTCGTTGGTCGTCCACGCCTTCTAAAAAAGTAACTACAACCTCTGATGTACGGTAAACATTTAAAAGATTGAAAAGCTCATCAAGCGCATACGATGGGTCTTCACTTGTCCCATGACTTTCATAAAGCCAAGTTTTGCCTGTTGTCACATCGATGGCACTATAGCCCACAAAGTAAATATCACGATATTTATCGACCAAAATCGAAACGATATAGTTATCGTCATTATCGATAATATGGTCAAAGTTCGTCCCCGGAGAGACTATCTGGGAGATGTAGCGGCTGATTTTTGGAGGATTGCCCTTCTGTTTAACGACAATAACGGTGTATTTTTGCTCTGCGATAAGACGGCTTAAGTATCTCTCAAACGAAACGGCGGGAACACCTGCCAAGAGAGGATTTTTATCGCTGTTTTCTAAAATGCTTTTATTTTTTTTGGTAAGCTGAATATTTAAAAGTTCGGCAATCTCTTTTGCTTTGCCGACTTGTTCTTCATCGTTATTTATCTCATAAACTTCAAAGAAAGTCCCTATCTCCATAAAAACAACCGTATCAACACCATACTTTGCCTCAAAATGTCTTTGAAGGTCAAAATAGATTTGCGTTAAGAGCTTGTCTTTGGAGTTTAAAAGAGCGTCTATATCTGATGCGAGCATGGTTTTCTTTTTTTATTGTTTTTTAAAAGCGTGGATTATAGCATAAAGAGGCTATTTATGACTAAAATCCTACACAACCGCCATAGTAAAATTAAGGCTTGGATCATCGGCAGGCGTTACGCTGTAGCTGGAGTTAACTGTTAAATTTGTAACATCCGTACCGCCTTGTATATCTGTAATGGTAATTTTTGTTCCCTGCGTATTGTTTGCTATATCCAATGTCAAATTTGCACCGTCAATCCAAGTAGCCAAAACATCTGCGCTCAACTCCATAGTATAGGCGGTTGCTTGGTCTATATCCAGTGATTCGATATTTGAAAACAAATCGTTATACCCTGCATCCGTAAAGTCAACATTTTGAGTAAAAGTCCTTATGTCAACCCTATCTGCTCCAAGTGCTCCGTCTATGCTCAACTTCCCATCTCTTATAGCCGTATAGTCAACATAAAAAATATCATTTCCACTGCCGCCTATAAAGTTTATCTGCGCATCGTTAAGATAATTAACATCGTCAAAATTTTTGTTATGTGCATAAAATGATCTTCCGTTATTGTTGAGAGCGGTTACATTGAGCGTTGAATCAGCACCTATATCAAAGTCCTCGAAAGTGTTATAGTAGTTATCAGTCATGTTGAGAGTCTGATTTGTTCCGAGTTTGAGAGTGTCTGTATTTCCTCCAGCATCAAGGTAAAAAGTAGCATCGTTGCCCAAAGTTGCATTGCTAAAATCAAACATATCATTTCCGTTATAGCCATAAATATAGACTTTACCGCTAAATTCACTAAAGTCTATATTGCTAAAGTCAAATGTTTCAGCGTTATTCGTACCATAAAGGTAAAAATTTCCGCTTCCTTTTATAGTTTGAAACTGTGATAACTGAGAAAGATTAAGATAACCGCTATAAGATTGAAGGTCTAATGTTTCAAAGTTGCTTACGGTAATAGTTCTAAGATTTACATTTTGAACTAGCTGAAGCGTATCATCCCCTCCGTTGCCGTCATAAATCTCACCGGAAGTGTTTCTGGCAATTACAGTATCGTTTCCTGCACCCCCATAAAGAGCATCCGTACCGCTCCAGCCATCCAGATACATACCGGAGCCATTTGCCGTAATAGTATCAGCTCCAGTACTGCCGATGATTTTTGTAAAGTTTTTCACTTTATCATCATAGATAGCACCCGTACTCATATCCACCGTTGCATAGCCGCTACCATCAACTGCCGTCATATCAAGAACGAAACCGTTGTTGGTCCCCGTATAATTAAGCGTATTGACACCGGTACCGCCGTCTATGGTATCATTGTTTGAGATACCGCTGTTATACATACCATACCCGTAAACAGTGTCATCTCCATCACCCGCATCGATGATATCATTGTTTCTTTCTCCGTAAATGATGTCATCGCCGCCGCCGCCATAGATAGTATCGTTCCCATCTCCGCCTCTAATGGTGTCTGCTCCATCAAAGCCATAGATGCTGTCATCTCCTCCATACCCGTTTAAAACATTGCTTTGGCTATTGCCATAAAGCGCATCTGCCGAATTTGAACCGCCAAAACCTTCAAATTCATATGCAAGATTTATACCGCCGTTGCCGTTATAACCGTCAACCCAAGTTCCATCTACCCCGTTTGTACTATCTGTTGAGTACTGAATCGTTCCTGTTTCGGTTAGCCTGATATTGCGAGAGAGTGCAACCAAGCCATCATCATAAAGCTCCAAGTAGTCTATACCGTCACCGCCGTAGCTCACATCCAGTCCTGCACCCGGTCTGATATAGTCGTCTCCGTCTCCACCATATAGCGTGTCATTGCCACCCCTACTCTCAAGCCTGTCATTGCCGTCAAGTCCCCAAATGGTCTCCGCACTGGTGTTGTTTCCATAGATAACATCATTGCCGTTCGTAGCTACTACCTGTTCAATGCTCTTAACAAGGTCAAGAAGTCTGTTTGTTGTGGTTTCCTTTACCATAACAAAATCAGTGCTGTTTAGGTCAACGGTTATCCCTTGAATCTCTTCCATAAAATTTGGATTAGTGACACGATTAGGATAATCAGCAGGATTATAACTTATCCAATCGCTTCCCGCTCCACCGTCTATAAAGTCATAACCGCCACCCGCGAATATTCGGTCATCTCCATCTCCTGCTTCTATGAAGTTAGTATTACCGTTTCCATAAATGATGTCATTGTAAGCAGAAGCTCGGACATCTTCCACGTTAACAATCGTATCTTTGACAACACCGCTGCCATCATTCCTCAGAGTATAGTCAAATTCCTCTTCGTTAGGTCTGTCCAAGCGGATTATCATACCCTCAGTCGCATTTTCATAACTTAGCGTGTCCGTATCTGCTCCGCCGTCTATATAGTCATTTCCGCTGCCCGCAATAAGGGTGTCATAACCGTCTCCGCCAAAGAGAGTGTTATTACCGCCTCGCCCATCTAAGATATCGCTGCCTCCAAGACCGGACAAAATATTGTCACTAAGAGCGCTACCGTAAATAGTATCATTATAACTGCTACCTTTTACATTTTCTACATCTTCAATAATGTCATAACCAACAGGCTGGAGATTTTCTAAGCCGCTATCCGTAAGCGTTGTGCTTATAGCATTGCCGTCTGCATCGTATGTAAATTTTTCTACTCTGTCTGCAAATTTTGAGATGACGTTGATTTTGTCATTTGTATCCACAACCCCATCGCTGTTTACATCGATGTTAAGCCCATCCACATATAGACCATCCAAATCAACATAAACCCCTTTATAGTAGGCAAGCATATCGACATCAAGAGAGTTTGCGATTGGATTGCCGCTACCATCTAGCTCTACGTATGTTCCGTTTAGTTTTTGACTCTCCTGGGCAGACAACAAGCCTACTTGGTTAAGCAGTTTTACCTCGCTTGAAGCAAAACTTTTGACGCTCTCATAACTGAGCGTATCTTCTCCGGCATACTCCACGGCACCGACATCTCCGCTATGGGCATCACCGTAAATGTAGTTTGTACCGCTGCCGCCATAGAGCGTATCGTCTCCTGCACTCAGATAAATCGTGTCATCTCCTGCCCCGTCATATACAGTGTCCTGAACCATACCGCCGTATATAGTGTTATCTCCGTCGCCGTCTTTTATGATGTTAACATTTGGCTCTTTAGATAAGATAAACCCTTCATCTTGTCCATTTACAAAATCAGCTTTCTTGTAGGTGTAATCACTTGCGGCTGTTATATCTTTGAGAGCAAAAGTATATTGGTTGGTATAGGACTGAGACGGCAAAAGGTCTGTTGTCTCCAAGTAAGCATCATCAAGTTTATAGTTTGCCGTTATAGAGACGTTAAAAGGAGAAGCAAGCGTGTCGTCATACTCTATAACAAACTCTGCACTCTTAAATTTTGTTAGAAAATCTTCATCATCATAGGAGATGATGTTTCCAAGCGCATCTTTTAAGAGCATCTGTTCTTTGGTAACAGTTGAACCGGCGATAGCATTTCCGTCTTTATCTAAGATGGTTACACCAACCGGAAGACCGCTTATCGTAAAACTATCGACGTAGAACCCCTCCGGCATTTGCGGCTCAAACCTTAAAACTCTAGTGAGTTCCTCTGAACCCTCTGCTCTGATAATCATATCTTCGCTTCTTTGGCTCATATCTATAGTTTCTGCCTCAAACTGGTTGGTTATGGAATCAAACTTATAGCCGTTGATGCTTCCGCCGCCGCCTAAAATCTCGATTACTCCGTCATCGTTTACAGTCTCTTCGTATGTTGTTTGATGTGCCGTAGCTTTAAAATAAAAAACAGGCTTCGCCGCATCATTGACAGTGCCTCCGGTTGGGATATAACTTGTAAAGTGTCGGCTGTAAGAGTCGGAATAATAATCGGTAAAAGGATTTTCTATAATAACGGGAATAGGCTCTTGAAGTGTACTAACGGTAGAAAAATCTTCGTATGTTAATTTTTTGGCATCATTTTCTTTATCAGCAAATGAGTCGCCAAAACTTTGTTGCAGCGAAACATCTTTGGTGAGCTTGCGTGTTAAATCTTCAAGCTCTTCGATAATCTTTTTTACTTTGTCTTCATACTGTATATCCGCTTCAACCGCAATGGAATTAAAGGGCAAATCATTGACCTCTTTTACGCCCGAAAGAACATCCGCCAAGGTAAATTTTTGACCGCCCGCT
This sequence comes from Sulfurimonas sp., assembly GCF_028694605.1. Taxonomy (GTDB): domain Bacteria; phylum Campylobacterota; class Campylobacteria; order Campylobacterales; family Sulfurimonadaceae; genus Sulfurimonas. Next base: position 118,459 of record NZ_JAQVKP010000004.1, read on the forward strand.
CCAAAAAAAGATGGTGGAGTTTCACTGAAGCCCATAAGAGCCATAGAAACAAAAGTCAAAACTCCTCCGTTTGGCATAGTCACAACGATATCACCCCCAACAAGGCGATACTCCAAAGAAGCCAAATCAACACCTGCCATTTCATAAAGAACATTATCATCGGGACGAACATATACTGCTATGTTTTGACCTTTGAGTGGTGCTTTTTTAACAACAACCTTATCGTTTTGATACTGCAAGATATCTTTTGCATCTATTGTAAACTCTGTTGTTTGCGTTGTTTGATTTTTGTTTTGTTCTGGCATTGTGAACTCCTTGAGTATCGTTTTTGTGCCTCTGTTTAAATAGACTTATTTTAGCACATATTTTAAGACGGCTTACTAGACTTCTTTATTTTTTATTCACTCTTTGTAAAAAAGTATTTGCAAAAGAGTATCCGTTCTTCTTGGATTTCTCCATCCAAAAAAGCCCTTTTTCTTTGTCTTTTGCAACTCCGTACCCCTCATAATAAAAAAGCCCTATATAGTACTCTGCCTTTGCATATCCGGCAGCAGCAGCCTCAAAATACCAAAAAAATGCCTCTTCGTAGCTCTGCTCCACAAGCTCACCGCTTCTGTAAAAATCTCCAAGTTGCGTTTGTGCAAATTTATTTCCTTTTTTTGCAGAAAACTCAAGCCAAAAAAGTGTTTTATCATACTCTTTTGATGTACCCTCAGCGCTATAGTACATCAGTGCCAAATTAAATGCCGCCACGTCATCACCGAGATTTGCGGCTCTCTCATACCACTCAAAAGCTTTTTTCAAATCTTTTTGCGTACCTATACCGAAATAGTACAGATGTGCCAAGTTATTTTGAGCAGGAAGAAGTCCGACTTGTGCTGCTTTTTCATACCACTCAAAAGCTTTTGTCAGCATCTTCTTATCTGTTATAAACGTTTCATAAAGTACTGCAAGGTTAAACTGAGCGGGAACAAACCCCTGCATTGCCGCTTGCTCGTAAAGCGCTATCGCCTCTTTTGTATTTTTTTCAACACCGATACCGTTTTCATAAAAATACCCCAGTTTATTTTGGGCAGTTGCGTTGCCAAGCGATACAGATTTTTGTAACCAATAAATACTCTGATTTAAGTTTTTCTCAACTCCCTCACCATATTCATACATAAGTGCGAGATTGTACTGTGCATAGGAGTTCTCTTTTTGGGCCGCAGCAAGAAACAGCGTATGTGCTTTTGCAAACTCTTTACTTTTGTAAAACTCCATTCCCTTTTCAAAATCGCCGCAAAAGGCAAGAGAGAGTAAAAGTGAGTGCAATAAAAATAATCTAGTGATTTTCATCATAATCAATTTTTTTCACTCTTTTTTATAAGCCCGTTTTCAAACTCGCTTTTTATGATACATGTACTCATATCTTTGGTTGGCTTGATAAAAAATTCACGATTTTTCTCAGCTAAAAAGTACTCTATCTTCTCCCAGACATCTAGGTGCTCGCTCTGCGAAAAAAGATATTTATCTGTTTTTTCAACACCAAAGGAGCCTTCTGCCTCAAGTGTAGCCATAGTGCCACACGCATCCTCTTCTACTTTTAGCAGATAATCTTTATGATGCAAAACATAAAAACCAACTCCAATTTTTGTAACTTCAAGTCTGTCTCTGTATGAATCCACAATATATTCATACTCTTTGCCGCTCTTAAAAGCATATTTGCCCGCAAGCAGTATCTCATCTTTTGTATAGCTTGGGTAGTAGCTAGAAGTTAGAGCTTCTTTATGACTACAGCCGCTAAAAAGTAAAAAAAGAGTACCCAAACCGACACCAAAAAGACTTCCCCTCATTTACGTTCTCCTAATAATTACTGATGGCATCCAAGCCCATGCTAACACATGCCTCGATATCTCTCTCATCTCTTATGCTATCGCCGATGATAAAAATATCATTCGACTGCCCAAGATTGATGATAGTTCTTAAAAAATGTTTTTTATCTCTATCGTTGAAAATACCGCTGGTATAATCCTTGTTTATTCTTAAATAGTCCAGATGCAACTCCCCGAGCTTCTCTACTGCAAAGTCATTTATACTAAATCTTTTTAAAATAACCTTTGCCCCAAATCTATGAATCTCATGTACAAAATTTTTGAATGCCTCTACGTCAATAGATGCATTATATGAGGTCATACTAAAGATGATTTTATTGGAGATATTTTTGTTAAACAAAAACAGGGAGTGCAGCCATGTTATAAACTCATTGTCTTTGAGTGAGTGCAATGAGAGATTTACAACAATCCCATATTTAAAGTCATCCGTTTTGATATGCTCTACAACGGATTCTATAACTTTTTTGTCAAATGAAACGGCAAGTTTGATTTTTTCCGCCGCAGATATAAATACGCCTATGGCAAATTTTTCCCTGTTTTTATCATAAAGTACAGGTATCGCTTCTCGCATAAGAGTTTCATTGTTTGCGATACTTGTTGTCTCAAAACCATACTCTATCTCAAAAGAGTTGTTTTCTATGATTTCCCTTACATTTTGCTCTATAACACTAAACTTATCTAAAACTTCCGATGGACTTACCATGTAATAATAATTTCCACTGTTTCTTGCAATAGTGTAAACATCGCTAAGCAAATGAAGAATAGATTCTACGGTTCCATATTTATCAAAAGGAATAAAACCAAAATAGGCAGATTTATTTTCTACTTCATAGCGCATCCCCATCTCTTGCAGCTCTTCTTCAAAGACTCTGCAAAACTCTAAAACTTTTTCCTCTTTTTCATTTTTTAAAATTATCGCAAACTCGGAGCCGAAAAATCTATAAAGTGAGGCTTCTTGCAAATCAAGTTCATAAAATTTGTTTTGTACGATATTTGCAAACTCTTCTATGTAGTGATTCGCCAAAGCCGAACCAAATTTTTTAGTAAATTCACCGAGTGATTCAAGTTTGATGGTTCCGATAAACCCATCAGAACCCACGATAAACATATTTTTCAAATCAATCTCAAAAACTTTTTGATTTGGAAGTCCTGTCAAATCATCCGTAAATACTTTTCTCTCTAAAATATTTTTATTGATATTTAACTCATTAAGAACAATGATATATTTTTTTGTTATATTGCCAACCAAGCGAAAAGCTTCATCTATATCTTCATTGAGAGATTTTTTCTTCTCGTCAAAAACAAAATTATTATTAAGCGTATCCGCCATAGTCTCTTTAAAATATTTTATAGCATCCAAAAGCATTTTTTTGATAAAAATCAGATAGATTGCGCCAAAAACAAATCCCAAAAACAATATTGTAAAAATATAATATATTTTATATGTTTTTTGTAAAATCGCCGTTTTTTCATTGAACGCACTTTGATCTATAATGTACTCAATCTCTGCAAAAGGTTTATCTTGTAAAAGGATGCTTTTTTTCTCTCTTAAAAAGGCAGTTGACGTTTTACTATTTTGCAGCAAGTCCTGATTTAAATTTTCTTTGGAGAACTCATACTCAAAATAAATTTTAGCCGCTGCATTTATAAGCATCTCATTTTTATATAAAAAGAACTTAAAAACAACAGGCTCTTGTGCATTGATTTTTTTGGCACTTGAGAGTTTGTACATGTTGTTTTCAAGTGGCGTAATGGTTCCGTTTTTGGCATCCGTTGCTACATCACCTATCTCCCACTCACTGTTTTGTGCATAATTGGAGTTGCGAAGAAGCGTCTCTTTTGAAAATAAAAATTCTTTGTTTGAGAGTTTTATAGCACTTATATCAGTTGTTTTTACGGTATATAAGAGCATCGTGCGGATGCTCTCATAGCTGGAGTTTAGCAGATTTTTCTCTAGCTCTTCAAAGACAATCTCCGTATCTTTTTTAACCCTCTCGTTAAACTCATTTTCAATTGCTTCTTTAGCGCTAAAATAGCTATATGCAAAAACAAAAGTTACCGCAAGCAAAAAAAGCAAAATACTCAATGCAAATTTTATACCGATGGTAAATTTTATTTTATACTTCAATTTTTATTCGCTTTTGTTGTGGTTGCATTTATATCAATAGCATCTTGAGGCACTTGGTTATATTGAACTTCACCAAATGAGGTAGATGGCACACCTAACTCCAAATGACCATACTTTGCATAAAGTTCCTGTTTGTCTTTAATGTTTTCTATAATCGGATAGTACTTATCTTTAAGCTCCGCAGACAACCTATGAAGCCCTGCTTGAGCCTCTTCATAGGTTGCAAAAGTTCCATAAACAACCTTAATCCACTCCGCATTTGTACCATATCTAAAAACAAATGCCTTAGTATCTATCTTCTCGTTATTTACAAGCGCTATAGCATCATCAAGCTTGGTAAAAGTCGCGAGATTTATAGTATATGCATCTTTGCTCATCTTTATAAACTCTTGCTTAAAGCTCTCATTTGTAAAATAAGGCTGTGGCGGTTTAGGAACAAGCTTTACTATTTTTGTTTTTATTATCTCTCTTGGCTGCATCGCTTCTTTGGGCTGTAATTGCAAATTATCTAAAAACTTTTTATAAAGCTCTTTGATTTTGGCTATAGGCACCACTTCATATTTTTTGTTTTGTACTTTTTTCATGCCCTCTAACGTACTCTGTGCAAGCTCAAAACTACCGTAAATTCCATGCGCCATCGCATTTTTAAGCTTCTCTTGCTCAATCATATCTACTACAAATGTTTGCTTGGTCAAGTTTTGCTCTTTCATAAAACCAAAAGTATCGTACATGGAGTCAAAACTGCTGATAAAGAGCGTAAAGTCAGTGTCATTTGCGTCTAAAAACTTATCTTTAAAAAGCAAAATCTCCTCAAGCGTATCTACACTCGCCTTCTCTTTTTCTACCTTTGCCGCAAAAGAGACATCTGGCGCCACTTTTATAACCGGAACAATCGGAGCATCTGCCTTCTGCTCTGGTTTTTTATAATATTTATCATCGTATTTGCTTTTTGTAAAGTCTATAAAATTTTCTTTTGTTGGGTCTAGCTCAAAAAACGAGACAAGTTCGCCGGTTTCAAAAAGAAGCTTAAAATAGCCGTTGAGCCTGTTTTCATAAGATTCTATCAAAGAGACTTGGGCAGTATTAAGCTGTCTTTGAGCTATCAAAAGAGTTTGCAAATCCTGCTCTCCGTTTTTATACGCTTCCCAGTAAGAGTCAACCATTGATTCTGAAGATGCAACCTCTTGTTCTATAGTTCCTATCTCTCCATGAAGTGCGTTGATAGATTCAAAAAGGTCGGAGAGAATCCACTTTACCTTTCTTCTCTCCTCTTCTATAACGTACTGTAACTCTCGGATATTGCTATAGCTTGCAGCAACCGCATTTGCATCTTTATCACCGTTATACAAATTGTACTTTAGCTTTAGAAGAACTTCGCTAGTATCTTGTATATAAAACTCTTCTGGTGCAATATCTTTGTTAAAAGTTCTTATCTGTGTAACCTCAAGATCAACTTTTGGCTTAAATGCAGACCTTGAGGCTTCTAGCTTATATTTTTCAGACTGAACAGTCGTCAGATAGCTCACTATGTTTAAATTTTGTTCACTGCCTTTTTTGAGCAGCTCTTCAAGAGGCTCTAGTTGTATATCGTACTCATACTCAAAAGGCATAGTCTGCTTAAACTCTTCTCCTGCTATATACTCGTAGTATCTAAACGCTTCCATGAGTTTTAGATTAGTCTGGCTTAGTTTTGTCTCTGCATTTGCCACACTTGCCTTGATGGAACTGACATCACCTATAGAAGCTGCGCCAAGGTCATATCTTACGGTTACAATTTCGAGAATTTTTCGCAACATTTCCATATTTTTCTTTGTAACGACCGAAGACTGAGAAGAAAAAACAACGCCGAAATACGCCTTTATGGCATTTTGTATCTCTTGGGCAATCGCAAGTTCGTAACGGCTTTTTGCCACTTGAAGACTTTTTTCAAGAGCTTTAATCTTATATTCTGTCGCTCCGCCGGCGTAAATATTTTGCCTCAAGAGGAACTTAAGATTTTCATCATCATATTTGTGTGTTCCAGTAGTCGGACCGTCATCACCGGGGCTTATTTGGTTTTTTCCGTAGCTATACTCAAGATCAAGAGTTGGCTTGTAGCCGGAGTATGCATCATCCAAATTTATCTTTGCACGCCTTACTTTTTCACTTGCGGCTTTTATTTTATTGTTATTTGAAACTGTCTCTAAAATCACATCTATCAAAGATACTTTCGTATAATTTTGAATTTTTTTCTCTTCTTCATCTATGCCGAAATTTTTTTTATAATCCTTCTTAATGGCAACACTTCTATTTATATCTGCCGCATCAGAGACATTGAGAGTATTTGCAGCTGCAAAAGTTACGCTAAATATAAATATAATAATTAAAAAATCTATTTTCTGAAATATCATTATTTTTTTTCAATCCTGATTATAATGTACCCGTTGTTATTTTGATTTACGATCTTTTCAGCGTTGGGATGAAGCAAATCAACACGAACATCTTTAATGTCATACCCCATTTGTCGTATAAGATTTCTGGTATTTAGCGTTCTGGCAAGTGAAATCTGTTTCATAACTGTTGCACTAATCTGGTTTGTAGGATCGACTGCACTTATCTTTACCGTATGCTTTATATTTTTTTGCTTGATTTTGTTTATAAATTCTCTGATTTTTACAATTATTTGATTGTCAATCTTTATGTCATTGCTTCCAAAATTGACAAGTAGATGTTCATCTGCCATAACCACTTCTTGCTTTGTAACCGCATCTTCATAAATTCTGCTCAAATCTTTTCCTGCTGCTTCTATACCGACAAACTCTTTGGCTTGAACTTCTTTTTGGACTTCCTCTTTTTTTTCCAAAACTTCGGCTTTTTTTGTCTCCGGAGCTGAAATAACTTTATCATTCAGTATTGCACTTGTATAAGCAACTTTAAATTTGTACTGTGAATAATAAACAATATTTACGAAAGCAACCAACAAAAACAATAACATAACCAAAATAACCGATGAAAAAATATCAACAAAACCGGGCCACGGGTTGAATTCTTCTATATGTTTTTTTGCCATTATGAACTTTTCACACTTGTTTGAAGCGAATTTTCTACTGCTTCTTGGTTTTGTTTTTGAGCCTCAAGCAGCTGTTTCATCGTTTTATGTTGGCTTGTTGCTATGTTGGCAAGAGCTTGTATGGATTCGTCAAGTCTGCTTGAATTTGAAAACTGATTAACATTAAGCTCTTTTATGGAGTTTACTATGCTTTCTAAAAGTGCTATTTGGTTTGCAGTTGTTTTAGCAGTGAACTCCAGATTTTCCGATAGCATTTTATAGATGATTTCATTGCTCTCAGAGCTTCGCTTCATCTCCTCTTTAAGTCCGCTCATCGCTTCCCCGAAAATATCCAAAAACTTGCTTGTTGCCATTGGGTCGGAAGAGGCAGCACTCTGCACTCCGACATGGCGAGCAGCACCTATATGTGCCAAACCTTCCGTCTCTCGAAACTGTTGAATTGTCTCCGCAGATTGCGTGTCAATAATGCGACCCTTCATCCAATCTTCAATATCTTCTATAAAAGACTCTTGATTTCTACTGAGAATATAGCTCTTAAGACTTAAAATGATGGCAGTAGCAACACCAAACAAAGAAGAGCCAAAACCTATCGCCATACCGCCAAGCGGTCCAGAGAAACTAGCCATAATCTCTGCAATATTAATATCTCCGCCCAAAGATAAAACGATGGCTCCCATGTTATCAATTGCTTTAAGCAATCCTGTAAAAGTTCCAAAAAGTCCTATCATCAAAGCAGTTGCCGTGAAGAAGTTTATATATATTTTTTGAGAAGCAAATTTTTCTTCAAGCCATGTAGTAACATCTCTTGCTTCTGACTGAGTAAAGTAGAGAGATCCGCCTTTTGCTCTTTTATAAAACATGTGCGCAATGCTTGCCGGCATAATTCTATCTATGCCATGAAGATAGTGGGTAAGCTCCTCGCCTTTTTTATATGCCAAGATACCAAAAGTTCCGGCAAGCATCGTTAGTCTAAATGCAGAATGATAGACAATAATCATACCAATGGCAAGAACAGTCAAAACTGCAATATTAAAAGTCAAAGTAGCCATAAAAAAAGTAACAAAAGATTTAAGATTTGAAAATACTAAAAAAAAGATAAAGAGCCAAAAAACAAAATAAATTTTTAATATTCTAATGCGTCTCATAAGCTACCTAAAAGAGAAATAAAATAATAGAGATGACTAATCCCAAAGCAACGGTTGTAACCGTGTTTGTCATGTCGCCTGCTATGTTGACAAAACCGCCGCTTGCCTCTATGCTCTCTCCTGAGACCATCAAGCCTATATCTACTCCGTTTATATCGGTAATTTTTTTAACTACTCTAAAATAATTACCATCAAGCGCATATTTTAACTGCTTCAATTTCTCAAAATCCACCTCGCTTATTGTAGATGCAAATTTTGTATTGTACTCAACTTGTTTGAGAGCATAATTTTCATTTATTTCTTTATATTTATCTGCTTTTTCTTCAAGAGATAAAATCGGGAGCATCTTTCTATCTAGCAAAAAGAGGTATTGGCTTCCCTCTTTTGTTAACTCAGTTTTAAAAGCATTCACGGACTCTTTTATCTCTAAAACACCATAAACAACCTCGTTCTTTTGTAAAGGAATCAAATAGACAAAAAAAGCGCCGCTGTCCAATACCTCTGCGCCAAAAAGTGTTCTTTTGCTGCTCAGTATCGTGTTTATAGTATTTCTCAATGGTTTGTCTTTGTTGGCTGCACTGGCAAAGTCCACGCTCAAACTCGTAAAACCACTCTTAATAAACTCTTCATTTAAAGATTTTTTAAATTTTTCCATAACTGCAATATTATTTGTCTCTATTGCACTCAGCAGCAACTCATCTTGCGCAATTACCGCTGCTATCTTTTTAAACTCTTCTTGCTTGGTTTCTATTTTGGTATTTAGTTTCAGTTCATAGCTATCAAGCATACTTTGATAAACTTTTTGTGAAACTCTATCTGTCATAGTCATAATCACGTACATAGAGATAAAAATACCGATAATAGATATAACAAACAGGGTTGTAAACCAAAGACCTTTATGTTTTTTAAGATGAGCCAACAGCTCTTGTAATCTTTTTATGAAAGTAAACATTATTTTAAAATCCCCTAATTTAACCGTTTTTTAATGTTATTTTACATTTGTCTTTAAAATGTCTGACGATTATAGCATATATAGCCAATTTAACCTACTCTTCAGAGACTCTTGACTTCATTTTTGCAACAGCTGTGTCAAAAGGTTGCAAATCAAAACCAAACTCTTGGACTCTTTGTCTGGCAAGTGCGATACATCTCTCATCTAAAGGTTTAAAAATGTTACAAACAAGTTTAACAATATTTAAAATCTTTGCATGTTTTTCATATTGGGGAGGTGCTTTTGAGACATCATCGCTATACTTGATACTATTTGTAATACTTTGGGCAATGTTCCAGTGTTTAAAAATCGCAGCGGTCACATCTGCACTGTTCATCCCGACAAACTCTTTTTCTACAGCGCTAATATCATCATATTTTTCATTGATTTGTTTGAGAAAATCATCTTTTTTGCCCTCATCCATAACAGCATTGTTGATAAGAAACTTACCGCTTTCTTGTAAAAAAGAGGGCAAAATCAACTCTTTTTTGAGTTCTGCATCAACTTGGTTCATCCATAAACTTACAAAGTTGGATTGCATGTTGGCAATTCTCAAAAAAATGTCACTATCGCCTCCATAGACTACCAACTGGCTGTTTGTAGCATTTTTAATGCCGCTTGCCAAAGCAATAGAGATTGTAAAATTTATCCCCAAAAGAGCCACAGCTTTGTTTAGTGAATCAATTTTGCTTACAAAACCAAACATTGCCGAATTTGCCGTTTTTAAAATTGTCGATACCATAAGCGGGTCTTGTTCAATTATTTTTACCAAATCGTTTGTATCATAGTTGTCTGTTTTTTTAAACTCTTCTATATCCAAAACAGTTTTTGGCAGAGGTGCTAAGGCATCTATTCTTTTTAAAAGCTCTATGTATGTCATGTATCAAATCCCGTTTTTTAATTTATCGCATAATAGCACTTTAGCATTAAATCTCTCTCAAAGAGTTCTGTGCTATATCTTTTAACGGCTTTATCAAATACCTTAAAACACTCTTTTTGCCAGTTAAGATATTTATCTTTGCAACCATGCCGGGGAGAATTTGAGAGTTTTCATCAAATCCAAGAGTATCGGCTTTTATCTTCAGTACATAATATCTGTTGCCAAGCTTGTCTTCTGTGCTGTCAGGAGATATTGAAACAACTCTTCCCTCCAAAAGACCGTATTTTGAAAAATCATACGCTGTTATCTCTATGGAAACTTTTTGGTTACTCCAGATTTGCGCTCTGTCACTTGTTTTTATCTTTGCTTCTATGACAAGCTTGTCTTCTACCGGCGTTATTTCCGCTATGTTGTCTCCCGGTTTTATAATTCCGTCCACCGTATTGAAGTAAAGTTTATTGACCACGCCGTTTACCGGGCTTACTATCTCTTTTCGCAACTCTCTATCAAGGCTAGCTTTGTACTTCTCCTGAATCTGGCGGATGTTAAGTTTTACCTCGGATAGCTGCTTGAGGTTTTTTGAAAGCATCTCAGAGTTGACACTTTTTACCTTTTTTTCCGCCTCTTTAATCTCTTCATTTACAATAGGAATTAAACTTCTTACATTTTGTATTTCGGTAACAAGAGTCTGTTTCTTTGACAACTCAACAAGATAATTTTTTCTTGAAACTACATTTTTTTTCAACAAAGCGTCTTGAATCTGCATATTTTCATTTGCAAGCTGCATCTCTATCTCAAGATTTTGCAGCTTCATGCCTAGCTCATCCAGCCTGAGAGCCTTTTGTTTTAATTGGTCCTGTGCTATGCCTAACTGTCTTTTATGATTTGCATTTTCTTCTTCAAAAGTTTGTCTCTCGCTCTCAACGATACCGCCTATAGCTTGCATAAATTCTTTTGCGAACACAAGATTTTTGCCCTCAATCAAAGCTTCAAGCCTCATAGCCCTTGCTTGAAGAGCCATGATTTCAAGCTCTTGAGATTTTAAATCAGCCATAAAATAGTCATTTTTCAAGGTATATAAAACATCGCCTTTTTTTACGCTTACACCTTCGCTTATGTGTATATCGGTAATGATACCGCCCTCAAAGTGCTGTAAAATTTTTGTTTGCCCAGAGGGAACAACCCTCCCCTCTCCTTTTACCACCTCATCTATCTCAGCAAAAGTCGCCCATATAAAAAACAGAACCACAAATGTCATCATGGGGTAAATAACGAGCTTATAGTTCCAATCCTCTTCTTGATAGTGAAGTTTCATTTTGCCCCCTCCGGAGTTCTTAACGCATTTATAATTACATCACGCGGACCATCTGCAACTATCTTGCCGTCGTTAATAATAATCACACGATCAACAAGTTCAAGTGCCGCAAATCTATGCGTTATCAAAATCAGCGTCTTATCTTCAATAATATTTTTCAAGTTATTCATAAGCTTTTTCTCCAGACCCACATCAAGTCCGGTTGTCGGTTCATCCAAGATAAGGATTGATGGATCATTTACAATTGCTCTTGCAAGACCTACAAGATGTTTTTGCCCTACACTCAAGTTCGTACCCCTCTCCCCAACAGATATACCATCGCCTTGAGCACTTTTTTTCACAAGCTCTTCAAGTCCGCTTAATGTAACAAGCTCCATCATCCTCTCTTTGGAGATTGGATTTGAAAGCTCTATATTCTCTTTAAGTGTGCCGCTGAAAAGATATGGTTCTTGCGTCATAACGCCTATGTTTTGTCTTATTTCTACGGGGTGGATAGTAGCGATGTCATGATTGTCTATAAAAACACTCCCGTTTGTCGGATGCAAAAGCCCTGTCAAAAGCTTTAAAACAGTCGATTTTCCTGCTCCGGTCTGCCCGATAATACCTACTTTTTCACCACTTTTTATTTTCAGATTAAGATTGCTTACAGAAGGATATTTTGAATTTTTAAAATAGTATGTCACATCCTTAAATTCAATGTCTCCATGCAAAACCCTGACTCCAAGTTCAATATTTTTTTCATTCTCCTGCGGCAAGTTCCAAAACTCTTTAAGATTATGAAGAGAGTCTTTAATCTCTTTAAACTTTATAAGCATCGTCGATAGGCTAATCACCGGAACCATAGCCCTGCTTGCCAAAATGGTCGCTGCGATAAGTCCGCCGACACTTAGACTTTTATCCGCTATCTGAAAAACTCCCACTGAGACGACCAAAATCGTAGTCAACTGAATAAGCGTTTGTGAAATGTTGAGCGCAAATGCATTTACGGACTGAATCTTAACCTGAATATTTTCTCCAAAAGCTATGATGTTTCTCCAGTTAAAGAGCTTGGATGCCGTAGCGTTTGAGAGTTTTAGCGCATCAGTGCCTTGGATGGTTTCAACTAAATAGTTGTGTTTTGACTGCGTGTTTTGAAGATGTCTTTTGCTCAAATGCCCAATTGGAATCTGTAATCCCATATTGATAAGCATAATAAGAAGCGCAAGCGTAAAAGGAACCAAAGCAACGGCTGGAGAGATAAAATAGATAGCAATAAGCGCAAAGATAAAAAAGGGAAAGTCGATTATCTGCATAACAGATTTTGTAGCAAAAAAATCTCTCACAGTTGCAAGCTCTCTAAAAAGATTTACCTTAGAACCAGTCATCATAATGTCATACTGAGATTGGATGCCAAGAAGTCTTTTCATCAAATCTTCTTCAAGATACAAAGAGAGCTTTTTTCCTGTTTTATCGATTATATGGCTTCGCACGCTCTTAAACACAAGTTCAAAAACAAGTGCGATTATAAGTCCGAAACTTAGTACAAAAAGAGTGTCGTATGCTTCATTTGGCACAACTCTATCATAAACAATCATGATGTACAAAGGCACAAAAAGAGCAAAGAGGTTTATAAAAAATGTTAAAAAACCAACCTCTACGTACGATCTCCAAAATGACTTCACAGGCTCCCAAAACCATCTGTTTGTAGCTATTTTATCTAGCGAATCGACTTTGGATTTCTCTCTGAAGATAAAAAGAGCTTTTTTATAACCGCTCAGCTCTTTATACTCTATCTGAAAACTTTTTTCTTCAGAGGCATCATAAAGCTCTATTTTTTTGTTGGCAATATTTTTTAGATATACAAAAGGCTCATTTTTCTTGTTAAATATGATACAAGGAAGCAGATGGTTTGCAATACTAGACGCTGTTATCGTTTTTTCCAGCGCAACAAGACCGATTTGCTCAGAAACTCCGACAAGAGTCTCTATGCCAAAATCTTCATTTTTAGCCGGATTTAGCGCAAGAATCGTGTCAAAACTGACATCACCAAAATAAAAATCAAGTATATACTTATATGTTTTGAGTAAAGAGTTTTGTTCCACTTGGTGTGATTTCATACATTTGAACCTTTATGATTATGAACTGGCAATTATAGCTCAAATTGCCAGTTGCTTCGACTTTTTGATAATAATCCATTATATTAAAATAATTTTGCTATAATAACCCAATTTAACAATTAAGGTGTGTTTCTTATGAATCCAAAAATAGCACTGGCTCTCTCGTTAGCCACTACCCTATTCTCTCAGGATGTCAAATCAACCATAAGCGAAGTTTTATCAAGCAATCCGATAGTGCAAGAGAGGCTTAAAAACTACAATGCTACAAAAGAGGATATCACAGCGGCAAAAGCAGGATACCTTCCAAAGCTTGACCTCTCTGTCGGTGTAGGCAAAGAAGACGGAGAGAGAGCGCCAAACAACATTCCTTTTGATTATAATGTCTATCAAAATTCACTCACTTTGACACAAAACGTATTTAAAGGTTTTGAGACGCAAAGCAGAGTTGCGCAACACGAAAACAGAACGCTCGCAGCAGCTTACAACTACATAGAAAAAGTAAACAACCTCTCTTTTGAAACACTAAATGCATATGTAGATTTAATGAAACACCAAGAGCTTCTGGCTCTACAAAAAGAGAACATCGGGATTCATACAGAGATATTTAAAAAAGTTCAAAAACTCTATGATGCAGGTCTTACAACCCTCTCTGAAGTCAACAAAATAGAATCGGCACTTGCACTTGCAAATGCAAACTATGTTGTTCAAGAAAATACTCTACTCGGCGTATCGCATACAATGCAAAAAATCTTGGGGCATACGCTAGATGCACAAAGCATGGTTAAGCCTGCTAATGACGTGCTGCTTCCTGCGACGGTCGAAGAAGCAACTGAGATTGCAACAAAAAACAACCCATCGTTGCTTGTCTCGCAGTACAATATACAACTTGCACACGCAACATACGAAGAGAAAAAATCGCCCCTTTACCCTTCTTTAGACCTTGAACTCTCTCAAAGCTATAACAAAAACCTAAGCGGTGTCGAGGGTAGATATGAAAATCTAAGAGCAATGGCATACCTTAGATACAATCTCTTTAACGGTTTTGCAGACAAAGCGGGAATGCAAAAAAGCGTAAGTACGATACATCAGGAGATGGAGATACGAAACAGATTGCAGCGTGAAGTTATCGAGAGACTAAACCTCGCTTGGACTGCAAATGAAAAACTTGCCCAGCAGCTCAAATATCTCAATGAGCATAAAAAATTCTCACTTCAAACGCTAACGCTCTACTCAAAAGAGTATGATTTGGGACGACGCTCACTCCTAGACCTTCTCTCTGCTCAAAATGATTTTATGGGTGCAAAAACACAGATAATCAACTCTGAATACAGTTTGCTTTTTGCAAAATATAGAGTTTTGGACGCAATGGGAACTCTTGTAACAACTATTGTTCAAGAGAGTGATACTATTTATTCAAAAGTAGGATTGCGAGGAGAAACGCCGCCAAACAGTGATAAACTGCCGATTTCTTACAATAAATAGCCAAAGAGGCAAAAGAAAAACTTTGAGAAGGCGCTAAATGGTTGAAACAACAAATCCAAACTTTAAAATGGATGCTCTGCTTGATTGCCTGGTTCTCTTTACCAAGCTCTACCACAAACCATTCTCGGCAGAAGCTCTAACTGCCGGGCTGCCTATAGAACCCGGCAGAGATGCACCGGAACTCTTCTCTATAGACAACTCCAAAGCTCTTTTTTCTCGTGCCGCAGAGAAAGCGGGACTTAAATCATCACTTATCAAGCGTCCTCTTGAGCAGATATCTCCATTGCAGCTTCCTATGATTATCCTGCTCTCAAGCAATCAAGGCGCATGTATTTTAGACAGCTTCAGCCAAGACAAAACCATGGCAAAAATAGTTCTTCCCACAGAGGAGCCGTTGGAGCAATGGGTGAAGATAGATGTTTTGGCAGATGAGTATATCGGTTTTGGTTTTATGATAAAAAAAGCTTTTGAGTATAGCGATAAAAACTCAAGAACACTCCATCTCAACCAAAAACATTGGTTTTGGAACACCATCAAACTCTCTTTGCCTATATATAAAGATGTCTTGTACGCTTCACTGCTTCTCAATCTTTTTGTTTTAGCCTCTCCGCTCTTTACGATGAATGTTTATGACAGAGTTATCCCTAACAATGCGATTGAGACCCTTTGGGTTTTTGCTATAGGTGTCGGTATAGTTTTTATTATTGACACCTTTTTAAAATTCAGCAGAACTTATCTGCTTGAAACTGCCGCCAAAAAGAGCGATGTTATCATGTCTTCCATCATCTTTGAAAAAGTGCTTGATCTTAAAATGGCGCATCATCCGGTATCGGTAGGTTCTTTTGCAAGCAACATCAAAGACTTTGACTCCATCAGAAGTTTTTTGACAAACGCCACTATGGCAGCGGTTATAGACCTTCCCTTCACTATTATTTTTCTTCTTGTCATCGGATATATCGGGGGAATTATTGTTATTATTCCTATCTTGACAATTTTGCTCATTATCGCTTATGCGTTTTTGATAAAAAAACCGCTTCAAGAGAGCATAGAGAGTACACATGAAGCGAGTGCGAAAAAAAATGCCATCCTTATAGAAGCACTAAACAACATAGAGACGCTAAAAACTCTCGGTGCGGTAAATCAAACACAATGGAACTGGGAAGAGTCCACGGGCGAGATAGCCGCCAAAAGCCTAAAATCACGTCTTCTCTCTGCTTCTATTCCAACGATAACACAGTTTTTTATCCAGCTCAACACTATTATGATTGTTGTTTTTGGTGTTTACCTTATCAGAGATTTTGAGCTCTCTATGGGCGGGCTTATCGCCATCGTTATCTTAACCTCCAGAACAGTTGCTCCGATGGGTCAAGTAGCGGCACTTTTGACAAACTACGAAGAGACAAAAACATCCTATGAAACGCTTAATGAGATTATTTCTAAACCAAGCGAGCGTCCAAGCGGTAAAAAATTTGTTGAAAAACCTGAATTTAGCGGTCATATAGAGTTTGTAAATGTTACTTTCACATACCCTAACACAGATATCCAAGTGCTTAAAAATGTCTCTTTTGTCATCAACCCAAAAGAGCATGTTGCCATCATAGGGCGCATAGGTTCAGGAAAAAGTACGATTCAAAAGCTTATTTTAGGGCTATATGAACCTGATAGCGGTCAAATTCTCATCGATGGGATAGACAGCAAGCAGATAGACCCTGCGGATTTGAGAAAAAACATAGGCTATGTATCGCAAGACATTATGCTATTTAGAGGCACCGTCAAAGAGAATATTACCTTTCGCGCATCCCACGCAAGTGATGCCGCCATGCTCAAAGCCGCACAAATTAGTACAACATCCGAGTTTATCAAAAAACATCCAAAAGGCTACGAAATGCCCATAGGCGAGCGCGGTCAAGGGCTATCCGGAGGGCAGAGACAAAGCATAGGTATCGCACGGGCATTCTTGCTTGATGCGCCTATCATGCTTATGGATGAACCAAGCAACGCCATGGATCAGATGACAGAGGCAAAACTTCTTGAAAATATGGCTCTTGCTTTGAGGGAAAAAACTACGCTTCTGGTAACACAAAAAATGACTCTCTTAACACTTGTAACAAGAGTTATCGTTATGAACGAGGGAAGAGTTTTTATAGATGCCCCAAAAGAAGAAGCGCTTTTGCAACTCCAAAAAGGGGGTTCAAATGAAAAAAAATAGACCTCTGGAATATACAAAAAACGACTACAACTTTATGAACAGCCTCAGTGCGGCTGTTTTAGAGCAAACACCTTCAAAAATGAGCAGAGTTATAAAGATTTGGCTCTTTACCATCGCTACTTTTATCATCTGGGCATCTTTTACAGAAGTTGATGAGATAACACGCGGAGACGGTGATGTTATCCCTTATGGACAAAACAAAATTATCCAAAATCTTGAGGGCGGGATTGTCGAGTCTATCTTGGTTGAAGAGGGGCAAATCGTTAAAGAGGGAGAGGTCATCTTAAAAATAGACAACGCAAAGTCAGTCTCCACCTCCCGTACAAACGAGATGACATACTATGAGCTTGAAGCAAAAAGATTGAGGCTCTACGCCCAAGCCAACGGGCTGGAGTTCCAAGCTCCCGATGTAACAGATGAAGAGTTTGAGCGACACATAAAATTAGCCCAAAATCTCTATAATTCCAACAAAACAGAGTTCAACGCAAAAGACAGCTCTTTTGTAAACCAGATAGAGCAAAAACGACAGGCCCATAAAGAGGCAAGTGCTAAAGTACTCTCTTTGCAAAAATCTTTAAAGTTTGTCACCGAAGAGATGGCAATGACCGAACCGATGGTCAAAGAGGGGGTAAAATCAAGAGTTGATTTTTTGAAACTGCAACGGGAAGCGAGTACGATTGAAAACGATATAGAAGCGACAAAACTCTCGCTTCCTAGACTAAGCGCCTCCATAGAAGAGACAAAAAACAAGCGAGAAGAGTCAAAACAGCTCTTTATCAACACTGCCAAAAAAGAGCTTAACGAGGTCGTAGCGGAGATATCCAGACTTCAAACACAACAGGTTGCCTACAGTGATCAGGTTGAGAGAACAATGGTCAAATCACCGGTTGAGGGCATCGTGCAAAAGCTCTTCATAAACACTATTGGCGGAGTTGTCAAACCGGGAGCCGACCTTGTAGAAATCGTCCCGACAAGCCAAAAACTCTATCTTGAAATCAAAATAAAACCAAGCGACATCGCATTTATCCATCCGGGCGCAGAAGCAAAAGTAAAGGTCTCAGCTTATGATTTTGCTATCCACGGCGGGCTTGTCGGCAAGGTTATCAACATCTCTCCGGATACCATAACAGACAACAAAGAGAACACATTTTATGTGATTCATGTCATTACCGAGAAAAACTATCTCGGTACGCCGGAAAAACCGCTGCACATCATTCCGGGGATGACGGTTAATGTCGATATCGTAACAGGTAAGAAAACAGTGATGGAGTACATTCTAAAACCTATCCTAAAATCTAAACAGTATGTTTTTTCGGAGAAATAGATGAAAATCATACTTTTTGGCACAGATATACTGCTTCTTGATGAGTGGAAAAAAAAGATAGAAAACACAGAAACCATCTTTTGCCACGATATGCCTTCGCTTATGAGTATGCTTGACAAAGATACACAAACAGCTCTTATCGTTGACTATGACACGGTCGCATCCGAGATAAACAGCCTCATCGCTTCAGCGTCTCTGCCGCAAAACTGCATCGTCCTTGAAAAAGCTCCATCGGTTGTTACAGGCAAAATGCTTCTCTTTCGCGGAGTAAAAGCCTATGGAAATGCAAGTATGCACACTATTCATTTTGCACAAATGCTTCAAAGTGTCGCTGATGGAAATCTATGGAGCTACCCAGAACTCACAGCCTCTATAGCTCTTAAAAACACTCAAAGCAAACTGAGTGAAGAGTCTCAAAGATTTGTAGAAGAGAGACTTTCAGAAAAAGAAAGAGCAGTGCTTTTGCTAATCCTCCAAGGGCTTACAAACGACGCTATAGCCTCTTTACTTGGCATCACAACACGAACGGTAAAAGCGCATGTCAGCTCTATTTTTGGCAAACTGCATGTAAACGACAGGGTCTCTTTGATTCTTCTTTTGAAGTAGTTTTTTGCCTCACATGTAGAGATTTTCTACATGTGAAAGTTTTATGAGTGTGAAACAGTAAGGTCATCTTGAATTTGAAGTTTTACAGTTGCGTCTTGTGTTGATGTGTATTCATCAAATCCAACTTGTGATTGCGTTGCCGACTTAGTCCAAGCATCAGAAGTTTGCAGAGAGACGCTATCTGAACTATCTCCTGTTATAAAAATATCATTGTCTGTATCTGTAACGGCTATCACATCAGCAAGTGTAAGCGTGATGTTTTGCGTGCCGTTGCCTAGATTTATCTCTTCGATGTTTTGAATATCGGTATTCAAAGCACTGAAGTCTATTGATGCTTCAACAAGCAGTGTATCATACCCTACCCCGCCATTTACAGAGATATCAGTGCTATCAAACACTAAAACATCATTACCGTCTTCACCGTTTAGTGTATCTGCTCCTCCGTAGCCTGTAAGCATATCATCATTTGCCGTTCCGTTTAAAGTCTCTGCGGATGAGCTTCCTTCGATATTGTTATATCCGCCTATTTTGATAGTAACAGATGAGCTTGATACATCACCGTCTGCATCTGTCACAGAGTAGTTAAATGTTGCCGTTTTAACCTCTCCAACAGCCATAGAACCCTGAGTAGCCTCATTTAATGTAAAACTATAACTACCGTCTGCATTACCGACAAATGTGCCGTAGCTTGAAGCTGTATCTCCCCATACAATATTTGCACCATCGGCACCATCTTCGCTAGATACCGTTCCGGAAATTACAGGAAGCGGTTCTGCTGTTGTTACACTGCCCATTACTTCAAAGCTGTTGGCAGCACTTTCATCTGTATAGATTGTATTGACTATATTTCCTGAACTATCTTTAAAACCGTCAAGTCTGATATTGTAGTTTTGTGTACCAATCTGTACACTTACATTTTGTGCAGGTAAAGTAATAATATCTCGAGAAGCTACAGGGTCACTACTATTTGGCGTTTCGGTGTGATCCAGTCTTACATTGAAATTCACGGTTGTTACAACACCGTTTATAATGATATCTGCGGACATTACCATATCAACATAATCCAAAGTAGAAGAATCGCCATTAATAGGAAAATTATTATGTGTAAAATCCGCTATTTTTATAGATTGCCCAGCTTGGATTGTCGTTGCGCTACTGCCGGTAAATGCACTGTTATCCACTAGCACATACCCTGACTTGCCACTACCGGAAGCAGGAGTTCCCCACTCAATTTTATCATTATAGCTGTCACTATCTGTATTTGTTCTAATAACAGTAGAAGTGCCATTCGCATAAGTATCGTTTACCCAACCTGCTTGTAGATTTTTGATGCTTATAGTATCAACACCTACATAAATGTTATGTGACGCATTTGCGGATGTCGGTGCGTCATCATGAATAGTAATAGCAAGATTAGAACTATAGGAAGTGCCGTTGCCATCGGTTACTACATAAGTGAAATTATCCACTACGGTATCTAAAGGCTGTGTCGTATATTCTGGTCCTTGAATCTTAAAGTTGTCAATATAAATATCTTCATTATTATTATCTGAAGAGTTTTGTAGTACAAATACTGCTTTTCCTTGAGTATCAAGCGTGATATCGAACTTATAATTCAGTGTTTCATTTGTGTCAAATTCATAAGCAGGCTGTTGAGTTCCATTTACAGTAACAATAAAATCATCACCAGTATCTGACCAGTCACCCCAGTTGCTGTTTGCCGTTGCGCTAAATGATACTTCAACGGTTTTATTTGCATACACGCTTCCAAAGTCAAATGTTTTTGTAGCAGTGTCTCCATTACCGTCAATTACCAGTCTATCACTACTGTTATCAAGCACCCTTGACTGCGTCCAACCATCTTTACTGCTTCCTGTAAAAGTATTATCCGCCACTTCCCCGCTTGTTGTTGTGAGAGTGATTGTGTTGCCGGTTGGAATATACTGAACATGATTCATTGCATTTATCAGCGTATATGTATAATCCCCTGTAGCAGCGTTTACAACAAGCGTATTGCCCTCAGCGGTTGTTATATTTATCATGCCAGAAGTAGCAGTAACACCGTTGACACTTGTTAAAGTGACATTGCCTCCTAAAGTATCATTAGCTAAAATATTGCCCGTTACTATCTCAGCCGTGCTTGAACTATTTGTTCCGCTTGACATAGCCGATTCATATACATCTCCTGTGTCTGGGTTAAGCGATACATAATTTGGATTGTCATTTACTTTAATCTCAAATGGCACTGTGGTGGATGCCGCATCTCCATTTGAACCCTCAGTAGATGTAGCAACAACATTAAGCGTATATGTAGTTGTTGCGGCAATATTTGGTATAGATAGAGTTAAATTATCTAAATTCCAAGTTGTTACATTTATACTTGAAGTAGAAGCATTTGCCGTAAATGTATTTGTGCCGTCAGTAATCGAAAAACCTATAGGTATGTCTTTTATCTCTACCATTAATGATTCAGAACTATCTGTTAAAGCTGATGTGATATGTAATGAAACAGAACTGTTATCTTCTGTTTCAACACTTCCGGTAACATAATCAACTTTCTCATAAGCAATCGAGTGAATCAAATAATCATCGTCAGAGCTAGGTGCGCTAAAGATAATGGTATCAAACAGTGAGTTGTTATCAGGCTTAAGTGTTACAGCAGGGTCAATACCATCGCTTCCACCGATGCTTGTACCAGTTCCTACAACAACACCGTCTTTATAGAATGTATAAGAGGCATCTTCGGATGAACTTTTCCATGCAAATGAAACATCAACAGATGAAATATCTTGATCAAAACTTACAACTATCTTTTCCGAACCAGTAGCATTGATACCCAACTCACTATCATCACCAGAAGCTGCACCGGTGACACCAAAACCGCTTGGAGTGTTGTTAATGCTAATTGTGGAAGCTGTACCGTCAACACTGTATGCTGATACGGTAAAACCATTTGATGTGCTAGTGACATTACCTATATTGATTTCTTGTGCAGTAGCAAGAGCGTGTGTAAGAGTTAGTGTTGGAGCATCTGCAACCGCCGTGATATTTATGGCAGTTGTATAGCTACTAGCACTCCAATTTGTTCCATCACTTACTTTAAAGCCAAAACTACTATCCGCATCACTGTTATCTGTTGGATTAAATGTTAATTTTCCTGCATCTATATCGGCTTTTGAGATTGTAACACCGGCACTTATAGCAGTTCCATCAAGATACAACACCCCATTTGTCGGTAGCGTTTCTATTTTAACTTCTGAAAAAGCTGTTGTTTCCTCATCACTATATGTTCCAAAGTCGCTTGAAGCTAAAGTATATACATTTGTTGTATTGTTCATATCTTCTAAAATAGTTATTGAATCATTTGTGGATGTCGGCGTATCGTTTTGAGGGGTGTATGTCGGCGTATCGCTATCTGTTGCACTAGCTCCGCTGCTATCTGTTGCAGTTAGGCTTACTGCCGGGAGTGTTGCTCCTGCATTTACTGCAGTAACGCCTGCTGTAGTTAATAGAACATTTGTACCGCTGATTGTATAGTAACCCTCAGTGTTCGTGCCTGTAGTAAATGTAACCGTAGGTGTTCCCTCTTCATCGCTTGCACTAAATGTTGCAACCACAGTAGATGTAGTTGCGCTATTTTCATTAAATGCTCCGGCGGCTGTTACATCTATAGTAGGCGTATCGTTTTGAGGGGTGTATGTCGGCGTATCGCTATCTGTTGCACTAGCTCCGCTGCTATCTGTTGCAGTTAGGCTTACTGCCGGGAGTGTTGCTCCTGCATTTACTGCAGTAACGCCTGCTG
>NZ_JAQVKP010000023.1 GCF_028694605.1 Sulfurimonas sp.
TCATAAAAAAGCACCTTGTATTGGTCTGTTGTCGTAAACAAATTATACTTTAAAGTGCCTATTTATGGGCTTTATTTATGCTTTTGAATGTAGGAAATTTAGGATTTTCTATGTGCGAAAGTTGAGTGACTTAGTTAAAAAGTTAGAACTAAAACATATCCAAGTACTTCAAGGCATAAGAAGGAGTGGTAAATCAACACTATTTAAACTTCTCATAAATCACTTGAGTCAAACTATAGACCCTCAGGAAATTTTATATATAAACCTTGATGATCCTTTTTTTATACCATATAGCGACGATCCAACAAGACTCTATGAAGTAATACAAACTGCTAAAAAATTAACACAAAAGAAGATTACCTATATATTTTTAGATGAGATACAAGCAATAAATGGCTGGGAAAAATATGTCAAAAGCGTATATGATAGCCAAGAATTTCAAAAGATTTTTATTACAGGTTCAAACTCTTCACTTTTAAATGGTGAGTTGGCTACTTTACTTACAGGTAGATACATCACCAAAAAAGTCTATCCACTTTCACTAAAAGAGCTACTAAAAATAAATAATATCAACTCATACATGGAACTTATAGAAAATACTCCAAAAGTATTGAATATAGTTGATAATATGCTTAACTTTGGCTCATTTGTAGAAGTTTATGACACTAAAGAAGAGTTTAGAAGAGAAATCCTAAGTAGCTATTACGATACTATCTTACTAAAAGATTGTGTGGCCAATAATGCTATAAGAGATGTAAAAAGTTTTAAAGAGTTGAGCTATTTTTTACTTTCAAATATAAGCTCATTGTATTCATACACATCACTATCAAAAGCGATTAAAATACATGATAAGAGTATAAAAGAGTATATCTCATATCTAGAAGAGAGTTATTTGGTAGATGAGTTAAAACAGTTTTCTTATTCACTTAAAGAGCAAAACAATTCAAAGAAAAAGATTTATTGTAATGACAATGGATTTGTCTCTCTTAGCTATAGCTTTTCTAGTAACAAAGGAAAACTACTTGAAAATTTAGTTTATACAGAACTGGTAAAAAACAATTATGAAATATACTTTTACAATAACAATTTTGAGTGTGATTTCATCGCCAAAAAAGAGGGTATTACTATTGCCATACAAGTATGCTATGAGCTAACTTTACAAAATCAAGATAGAGAGTTTAATGGACTTTTAAAATTACCATTTGAGGCGGATGAAAAACATATCATTACATATAACCAATCTGATACAAAAGAGAATATTACAGTTACACCATTTTATAAATTCTTTTTCTAAGTTGGAGTGATAGTCAATGCAATGTTGTTTAAAAATTATGTATAATTTACTTTACAAAATATAACTTTTATACTATAATTGTAAATCAATTTATACAAGGTTATTTATGATAGAGATATTTCACCATCAAAAATCAGTCGCATCATTTATCAAAGATAATAGAAACTTCATCATAGATTATAAAGATTTTGATATAAAAAACTCTATATCACCTTCACTACCAAATACTCAAAAGATATATTTGTATGATTATAAATTCCCACCTTTTTTAGAAAGTTTTTTACCAGAGGGGTATTTGTATGAGATATTTAAAAATATCTTATCAAAAGAGTATGGTAAGGTGGATGACTATCTGATATTTTCATTACTGAGTTCAAATATCCAATCAAGAGTAGAGTTTAAAAGTGATCTGCAAGACAGTGTTGAATTTCCCCAGTTTGATATAGAAGATATTTTGGCAAACGATACAAACGATACTTTTAACACTCTTCTTCAAACTTTTTTAAACAAAAATGCCATCAGTGGAGTGCAGCCAAAAACAATAGCACTTTTAAAAGATAAAGAGAAATTAGACACCAAAGAGTACATCATCAAAACTTGGGGTGAAGAGTATCAAGACTTAGCACTCAATGAATACTTTTGCCTTAAAGCTGTACAAAAAGCAGGAGTCAAAACTGCAAATGTACAACTCTCACTTAACAACACGTTTTTAATAGTAGAGAAGTTTACACTAAAAAGCGATGGTAGTTTTTATGGATTTGAAGAGATAATTTCTTTGATGGATAAAAACAAAGAGAGTAAATACGATGGAAGCTATGAGCAAATAGCCAAGATTATCTACTCATACACTACCAACAAAAAAGAGTCGATGATAGCTTTTTATAAAACAGTAGTGATGAACTACCTACTTAAAAATGGTGATGCACATCTAAAAAACTTTGGCTTACTTTATGATGATGATTTTAAAAATATATTTTACTCTCCTGTGTATGATGTGGTAAATACTGTTGTATATATTCATAAAGACAAGCCTGCTCTTATGCTTGATGGTAAAAAGATATGGCACTCAAAAGATACTCTTATAAAATTTGGTCAGAAAAGTTGTCTTTTGAGTTTGAGTGAAGCTAAAGAGTATTATAAAGAGTGTTACGATGCACTTGAGTGGGCTATAGATGAACTTGAAAGCTTTTTAAAAGTACATCCATATTTTAAGATAGGTAAGATGATGTTAGATAGCTGGAAACATTCACTCGAAGAAGGAGCTTAGTGATGATATTATCAGAACTTGGAAAAACTATTAAAGATTTACGAAAACAAAAGGGATTATCACAAGAAGTATTGGCAGAGCAGTCTGGTATCTCAAGAGCGACTCTATCTAAACTAGAAAATGGGTATATAGCAAATATAAGTATAGTCACCATCAATCAAATACTTTCATTGCTTGGCTATGAGATAGATATCAAGCCAACAAATCCATTTATGACATAAGGAAAAAACAGATGATTTATATAATATTACTTTTACTATCTTTTGGATTGACATACTTTATAAAAGAGTATGCTATCAAAAAATCACTTGTAGCTACAGTAAATGAGCGAAGTAGTCATAGTGTACCCACTCCTCATGGTGGAGGGATTGCAGTAGCTATTACTTGGTTTATAGGGCTTATATATCTTTATATGAACGATCAGATAGAACCGACACTTTTTTATGCACTTATCGTTGGTGCAGTGATATCTGCCGTGGGTCTAATTGATGATATAGTAGAGCTTAGAGCAAAAAACAGAATGATGGTTTTTGGTTTAGTGGGAGTTGTCGGTCTTTATATCATTGGAGGGTTAAGTAGTATTAACTTTGGGTTTTTTAGCATTGAAAATCAGATTGTTGTAAATATCTTTGCTTTGCTCTTAGTGCTGTGGTATATAAATCTGACAAACTTTATAGATGGCATAAATGGTTACTTGGGGACAAAGTTTGTATTTTTAAGTGTAGCCGGAGTGTTGCTGTTTGGCGGAGTTTATTTTGCCATACTTGGTGTATCTGTGCTTGGGTTTTTATATTGGAACTTTGGAAAAGCAAAGATATTTATGGGAGATGTAGGCAGTACGCTTCTTGGATATACTATAGCTATCATTACACTCTACTATGCAAATATAGAAGCCTCTAACTTATGGATATGGATTACGCTTTATGGGGTGTTTTGGTTTGATGCTACATTGACGCTAGTGCGTAGAAGGCTAAATGGTGAGAAGTTGTCTCAAGCTCATAGAAAACACGCATACCAAAGGCTTACTCAAGCAGGGTGGAGCCATAGCGGAGTTACGCTTTATGCTTTGGGGCTAGATATATTGATATTTTTACTGGTATATTTTAGACCAAATATTGCCGTAAGTTTTATGTTTAGCTTGCTATTGCTTTACGGCGCTATGAAATTTGTAGATAGCAAGAAAAAGTTTGAGTAAGAGACGGTAAAAATTGGTAAAATGCTAAAAATATTAGAAAATATGCAAATACATCAAAATTGGATTAAAAAATGTTTTATATAGATAAGAGAATCTTAAATTTCTTAGTAATTATCTTTCTTAGTGTTTTGACTTTTTGGTGGACTTTTTTTATATTTCATCAGCCTATAGAGTGGCAGGTAGTCGCAGGGGTGATTGCGGTGCGAATCTTTGCCTCTTTGCTCATCTTTAAAGACTATAGTTTAAGCTGGTCAAAAGCAACTCAAAGAACATTTTTGCTAAAAAGTGTCGTATATATAGCTGCATTTTTGGTTTATGCTCCTTTCTTTTATGCAAAGGTACGCTTCTCGCTTCTGGCAAGCGAACTTTTTTCATATCTCTTTAGTATCAACTTTTTGATGTATGTTTACTACTATTTTATCAACAAAAACAGAACAACAAAAACAAAATCGGCAGTTATATATGGTGCGGGAAAAGCAGGCATAAAGCTTGAAGAGGAGTTTGCCAACAGTGAGTACAAAGTAAAATACTTCGTAGATGATGACGTGATACTTCAAAAAAGATCAATAGACGGGATTAGAATCCTCTCAAAGGAAGAACTAAAAGAACGCATATCCAAAAACGGCAAATTGGATTTGCTGGTAATCGCAATGCCATCGGCATCCAAAGAGAGAGTGAGGGAGATATATGAGAGACTTAGTGCATACTTCAAAGCCATAAAAGTTCTTCCCTCTTTCGATGAAATACTAAAAAGCAAAGAGTTTTCTGCTCAGCTAAAAGATATAAGCGTAGAAGATCTTCTCGCACGACACCCGAAAGATTTGGATACGGCAGTTATTAAAAACTTTATAAATGGAAAAAAAGTGCTTATTACAGGTGCGGGCGGAAGTATAGGAAGCGAGATAGCCAGACAGTGTGTCACGTTTGGAGCAAAAGAGTTGATTTTGCTTGATCACAGCGAGTTTAACCTCTATGCTATCGCTGAAGAACTCTCCAGTTTTAAACCGGTTCTTGTGATGCAGTCAGTGGTAAATAAAGAACTTTTAGATAAAACTTTTGAGATACATAAACCAGAGATAGTCATCCATGCCGCCGCTTATAAGCATGTACCTCTTGTGGAAGAGAACATCGCAGAAGCTATCATAAATAATGTCATAGGAACTAAAAATACAGTAGATTGTGCCATAGAGCATGGTGCTAAAAAATTTGTGCTTATCTCGACGGACAAAGCGGTAAGACCGACAAATGTAATGGGAACAACAAAAAGAATTTGCGAGCTTTATGCTCAAAATGTAGATTCAAGCAACACGGAGATAGTTGCAGTACGATTTGGAAATGTTCTTGGGAGCAGCGGCAGCGTGATTCCAAAATTCAAATCTCAAATAGAGCAGGGTGGTCCCATTACTGTTACGCATCCAGACATTACACGCTACTTTATGCTTATACCGGAGGCGTGTGAACTTGTACTGCAAGCAGCTTCCATCGGCAAAGGCGGGGAGATATTTATCCTTGATATGGGAGAACCTATCAAAATAGCAGACTTGGCAAAAAAGATGATTGAACTTAGTGGACGTGACGACATATCCATAGAGTTTAGTGGACTTCGCCCCGGTGAAAAACTCTATGAAGAACTTCTTATAGATGATAGCGATGCAAAAACAGAGTACGAGTCTATCACTGTTGCAGGAAAAACAATGTATGATATAACAAAGCTAAATCATGATATATCTGAGTTGGTTAGCATAAAAAAGAAACTAGAAAAACTTAAAGAGATGGTGCCGGAGTTTAATCACAATATAAACTAGGTGGTGGCTAATCTCGGAATCGAACCAAGGACACGCAGATTTTCAGTCTGCTGCTCTACCGACTGAGCTAATTAGCCATGAAGTTTTATAAAAGAAAGTGGTGGCTAATCTCGGAATCGAACCAAGGACACGCAGATTTTCAGTCTGCTGCTCTACCGACTGAGCTAATTAGCCATCTTTTAAGAGCGCAATTGTATCTGTTTGGGACTGAAAGTTAGCTTATGAGGGCTTGAAATGCCTCTACTATTGCGATTTTTTCTAGTTCTTTGATTTTTGCCTCTAGGGAATCGACGGTTTCATTCTCGCACAGTAGAAGACTTTTTTGCAGGATGATTTTGCCCTCATCATAGTTTTCGTTCACCTCATGGATGGTAACGCCACTTGCCTTTTCACTGTTTTTGACAACGGCTTCATGTACAAGGCGTCCATACATGCCTGCTCCGCCGTAGCTTGGAAGGAGTGCTGGATGGGAGTTGATGACTTTGAAATTTTGTGTGATATTTGTACCGACTTTTTTCATATAGCCGGAGAGAAAAACATAGGAACATCCATATTCATGTAAAAGCTCTTCAATTTTTGCATCTGGATTTTGGGTTGTTTTTGTGTTGATAACAAAGTTTTTAATGCCATGAGCAGTTGCGGTTTCTAAAACCGTGGCACTGGAGTTGTTGGAGATAACAAGAGGAATCTCAATGGTGAGTTTGCCGCTTTGCATCGCTTCATATAGTGCGACAAAACCGCTTCCGTTATAGGATGCAAGGATGGCAACTCTAAACACTACAAGGCTCTGATAGCGGCTTTGAACTGCTCGCCTCTGTCGGCGTAGGATTTGAACTCATCAAGGCTTGCGGCGGCCGGAGATAGAAGAGCTGCTTCATCTGCTTGCAAAACTTTGTCTATTTGAGCAACTGCATCGGCGAGATTTTTGCAAAGTTCAAAAGCAACACCATATTGCTGTGCGAGTGTGCAAAGTTTCTCTTTGTTTGAACCGATAGTATAAATCTTGACATTACAGTTTTGCAGATAGGCAAAGAGTTCGCTCAAATCGACCCCTTTGTCATCCCCGCCCAAAATAAGCCGTACATACTGCTCTTTGTAGCGTTTGAGTGCCACTATGGCTGCATCAAGGTTTGTTGCTTTTGTGTCGTTGACCCAGAGGCGGTTTTTGCTGTCTCTTAGCTCCTCTTGTCTGTGAGGGTCTATGACAAACGAGTTTATTTTTGCATAATCAACTCTGTCAAAAAGGATTTTATCAACCGCCATTGCTAAAAGTGCGTCCATCAAAAATGCGCCTTTGAAGCTGACTTTGTCTATCTCTATGTCAAAAGATGAAGCCAAATCCATCTCATCCTTGTAGGTAATGAGATGTGCCTCCGTTTTGACATCTTTGTATGCTTCTGGGATGATTGCTACCTCGCCCTCACGCATCTTTGAAAGAGGCTTTAGTTTTGCGTCGATATACTCCTGCATGCTGCCGTGCCAGCTGAGATGGTCAGGCGTGATGGGAAGTAAGACATAGATATTTGGCGAGGCTTTTTTGGTATAGTGGATGGTAAAAGAGCTTGTTTCAAGAATCCAGATTTGGGCGTTTTGATCTAGGTCTCCAAGCGGTGTTCCTATGTTGCCGCCCTCAAGTGAGCCGTTTTCTTTGAGAAGATACTGCATCATCTGTGTAGTTGTTGTTTTGCCATTTGTGCCGCTTATCCAGATACTAAGAGGCGTTGCATGCGTAAAGCAGTCATATTCGCTTATAAGGTTCTTGGCTTTTTGTATCAGCGGATTTGAGGGCGGAATCCCGGGGGACGGTATCTCTAAATCCGAATAGTTTGGGTTAAAATCAAAGGGCGGTTTTACCTTGTAGCCATTTTCGTCCGTAAATGGTTTTGTGCATTTGTCGTCGTAAAAAGTTGGGTTTGAAAAGAGTTTTGCAAGAGCTTTTGTGGTCTTGCCATAGCCAAACAGAGATACTCTTTGCATTAGCGAATCTTTAGCGTAATTAGAGCGATGATATTTGAGAGCGTTGCGATAATCCAAAATCGTACGATTATCTTGTTTTCTGCCCAGTTTTTCATCTCAAAATGGTGGTGGATAGGCGCCATAAGAAAAACCCTCTTTTTTCTAAGTTTGTAGCTTCCTACTTGAAGTATGACCGAGAGAGTCTCTATAACAAAGATAGAACCCATCAGCAAAAGCAGTATCTCGCTTTTTGAGATAATCGCAAGATAGCCTAAAAATGCTCCGACGGTAAGCGAGCCGCTGTCTCCCATAAAAACTTCTGCGGGATGACAGTTGTGCCATAAAAAGCCAGTCAATGCACCGATGAGCGCACTAGAGACGATGGCAACCTCACCAATGTTGATATTTGGCATAAGCAGGTAAGAGCTAATAGTTGCATTTCCTGTGATGTAGATAATAATACTCAGCGAGGCAAGAGCCGTGATGGATGGAACCGTCGCAAGTCCGTCAAGTCCGTCTGTTAAATTTACTGCATTGGATGTTGCGATGATAACAATAGTCCAAAAAATGACGGCAAAAAAGCCCATATCCAAGAGAGGATTTTTTAAAAATGGAACATAAAGCTGTGTGTTAAAATCTCCGAGATTGTATAAAAAAAGCGACATCGAAAATGCAAAAAGAGTTTGCAGAAAAAGTTTTGTTCTCGCTTTTAAACCTGCAAGATTTTCATTTTTTTTGATTTTTGCAATATCATCCTGAAAGCCTATAAATGCAAACAAAATGAGCGTAGCAACCGCACCGAGTGCATAAAAATTTGAAAATTTGATGCTAAGCAGTGAAGCTAAAATAGTTGCAAAGATAAAAACAATCCCGCCCATTGTGGGCGTTTTTGCCTTGCCTTGATGGCGCTGCGGCGCCCACTCATTTATGGGTTGTACGCTTGAGGTTGCCTGTGCCCATCTGATAAAACGAGGAAGAAGAAAAAGCGTAAAAAAGAGTGCAAGGAAAAATGAGATTCCGGCTCGTACCGTAATATAGCCAAGAAGATTGATATGAAGAATTTCTGAAAGCCAATAAAGCAATGTAAATAGTCCTTATGTAATAAAAATGACATTATAGTATAATTGCATAAAAGTATAATTATGAACTCAATTTTAAAGGATTTGTATTGGCAAAAAAGGCTATTTTAGTCATAACAGATGGTATAGGGTATAGTGCAAAAACTGATTTTAACGCATTTTATAGTGCCAAAAAACCTACTTATGACAAACTTTTTAGTAAAACCCCACACTCGCTTATAGATACATTTGGACTAAGCGTTGGTCTGCCTGAGGGACAGATGGGCAACTCCGAAGTCGGGCACATGAGCATCGGGAGCGGAAGAGTTTTGTATCAGGATTTAGTAAAAATCTCTCTTGCCCTAAGCGAAAACAGCTTCAAAGAAAATCCTGAATTTGTAAATCTTTTGGCACACTCAAACAGAGTTCATCTTATAGGGCTTATGAGTGACGGCGGTGTTCACTCTCATATAGACCACTTTATGGGGATAGCGGATTTGGCGGCTAAAGAGGGCAGAGAGGTTTTTTTGCATCTTATAACAGACGGCAGAGATGTCTCTCCTACCTCCGCAAAAACATATCTTCAAAAAGTTGCTATGCACATAAATGAAAAAATAAAGATAGCTACTATTTCGGGTCGTTTTTACTCCATGGACAGAGACAACCGCTGGGATAGAGTGCAAAAAGGGTATGGGGCGATGGTGGACGCAGCGCCTAAAACTGACCTAAACCCAACTGCATACATTGACGCATCTTATGCAAAAAATGAGACGGACGAGTTTATAGAACCTGTCGCTTTTGGCGCTTATGACGGTATGAGAGATGGTGATGCGGTTTTGACTGTCAACTTTAGGAGTGACCGTATGAGGGAGCTTGTCACTGCTCTTGGAGATATAAATTTTAACGGCTTTGCAAGAGAATTTAAAAAGCTCCATATCGCCACGATTACAGAGTATGACAAGAGTTTTGCGTATCCCGTACTCTTTAAAAAAGATTCGCCCAAAAATACTCTCTCTGAGGTAATCTCAAAGGCAGAACTAAGACAGCTTCATACGGCTGAAACCGAAAAGTATGCCCATGTGACTTTTTTCTTTAACGGCGGGATTGATGAGCCTTACGAGAACGAGACAAGGATTTTGATACCCTCTCCGAATGTAAAAACTTACGATGAAAAACCACAGATGAGCGCGCCTGAAGTCGGCGAGGTAGTTTTAAAGGCTATGGATGATGAGTATGATTTTATAGTCGTAAATTTTGCAAACGGCGATATGGTAGGGCATACCGGAGATTTTGAAGCGGCAAAAATAGCGGTAAATGCGGTGGATACGGAGCTTGGCAAGATTTTACAAAAGGCAAAAGAGAAGGGTTACGGCGTAGTTATAACTTCTGATCACGGAAACTGCGAAGAGATGAGAGATGACGAGGGGCATATTTTGACAAACCATACAGTAGGTAAAGTCTGGTGCTTTGTCGAAGCCGAAGGTGTAACAAAGGTTGAAAACGGCGCTCTTAACAATATAGCACCGACTGTTTTGAAGCTTATGGGGCTTGAGATTCCATCTGAGATGGATCATTCATTAGTGTAAAAGAGAGTGTTCTATGCCCATAATTTCCTATTTTTTCGGTATCATTGTCAGGATGTACCATGATAATCATCCGCCAAAACATATTCATGTGGAGTATCAAGGTTATGTTGCTTTAGTCTCAATCGAAAACGGTGACATACTAAAGGGCACCTCTAAAAATTCTAACCACCTTCAGCGATAAAGCCAAGTTCACAATCAAGGCGGCTCTTTGCAGCCCTAGCTAAGGCTAAGGCAAAAAGAGGCAACGCAGAGTGTGGACTTGGCTCTATCGCCCTATGGGAGGGTTTAAAAAAGCGATATGCCGCAAAACTTTTTATCGCCTTAGCGTTGGCTAAGGCTCAAAAAAGATTTTGCATCATCTCATCTTTTTTAAATCCCTCTGAAGGTGGTTAGAATTTTTAGAGGTGCCCTAAAAGGTACTCTTCCCACAAAAGCTCATAATCTTGTAAAGGAGTGGGTGAGAAACCATTTGGTGGAGCTAGAGAAAAATTGGCAATTTGCTCAAGATTTAGAGCCGTTAGAAAAAATCGCAGGGGCTGATAATGATTAATATTATAAAAGTTGATTATATAGAAGATTATGCGCTTAAGATATGGTTTTCAAACGACACTGTGGGTACCATTGATTTTAACTATTTACTCAACTTTCGCACATAAAACCCAGCTCTTTTTTGGTGTAAGCACCGATAACAGCGACAAGATGTTGTAATTCCTTTGAAGTCTTGAGATTTTTATGGATATTGGCTATGTTGGTAAGGATTTG
>NZ_JAQVKP010000005.1:0-17654 GCF_028694605.1 Sulfurimonas sp.
TATTTGATTGATGTTTTGTATTATTTTTGTGGTAAAAAATTATAACATTTACATGATTTCAAAAGGCTTTTTAAAATTTAAATTAGCTTAAATTATTGGTTGTTTGCGGGAATCTGCAAGTGGCTCTCTGTAATAGTATTTATAGGTACTTGCAATATCTTCGGCTTTAAATTCAGTATATACAAAAGGCTTTTCTGCTCTTGCTTTAGCATCTTCAATTTCATACTCTTTGTTTACATAAGCTTCAAGTGTTTCTAAAATCTCTTCAATTTTTGATGATTCACTCTCACTAAATTCATCTTCATCATCAACTTGCTGTTCATTTGATTTGATAATTTTTGTATTAATCGTACCTATTTTAGTAGCTAGATTTTTTATATCATTAGCTAGTCTTACATCATCACTCTCTGTATATTTTTGATTATAGTCTCTTCCAGAGAGTATAAAAACTCCACTATGATTAATTCTAATACCGTATTTTATAAAGTCAGTCTTTTTAATATTTGTAGCAAATGTAAGACCATTATTACCATTTAAAAAAACTTTGTTTTTTTCTAAGTTGAGTGTGCAAGAAACAATAATTTTCCCTGATAAGATATTAATAAATACTCTATCACCTTTATTGTCAAGCCTTATATATGATGTTCTACTTTTTGTTAGTTCATTAAGTATTTCACTCATCGAGGGTTGAAATGATTCTGGCCATCCAGCTCTATAGTCTTTACCCTCTGATATTAAAATTGAAAAGCTATTTGCAAAAACTAATGTCTCTTGCCAAAACGGTATTGTTTTATTATTCCATATACTCATCTAACGCTTCTTTGTAGAGTTTTTAAATCATTTATAATTGCACTTAAATTGTTTATTCTATTCTTACTGTTAAACTCCAACATCCCTTTAAAAATCTTTTGGTAAATTGTTGTATCACATTGACAACTTAGTTCATCTAATTGAAAATCAAACCATCCATTAAAATCATCATTAGGTATAAGTGATAGATTACTTGAATGTAAGATATAATAAAATACATGCCCTAATGCATAAATATCACTCCATATTCCAATAGTTCCAATACCTAACTCTTGTTCAGGTGATTGAAAAATAGGAGTACCTTCACCTTGTAGATTTCGTTTTAGTGCAGATAATCCAAAGTCAATAATACTTACTCCACCTCTAGCATCTTTAGGGTTAGTTATAAGAATATTATCAGGCTTTAAATCTCTATGTATAATACGATTTTGATGAACTTTTTGCATAATAGTGCAAATCTCAATACAGTAATTTATTCTTTGTTTGATTTCAAAGCCATCTCTAGGTGGAATTTTAAAACTATTGGTAGCGGTTTTTCCATCAATCCAGTCCATCACAACGCAAACCAAATTATCTTTTTGAAATTTATGATGTATTTTTGGAAAATTGATTTTATTAGCATTTTTATTATAAGAAATTATCTCTTTTTCTATATCTTGTATGTCATTCATTTCTACATCATAGACTTTTAAAGCATAATAGGAACCTATCTCTTGATTATAGATTTTATAAAGACCTCTTTTTGTTATATTTGAGTAGTAAAGTTCCTCTATAATATCAAAGTTAATTTGTAAGTTAATACTTAATCTTTCATTTTTAACTATCAATTCTCTTCTCCCATCCACGATTTTATATACTCTATTAACTCATCAACAGTTGGCCTTGAAGATGGATCATTACTTAGAATACTTTTTAGATGATTTGCTGCAATATTTGGTAGCTTACACTCATTACATAGTGTGATATGCCAATTTTTATCTTTTTTAGCTACTAACATTCTCTCTTTTTGATTTGAAAAAAGCAAATTACCTCTTAACATTTCACAAATAATTTGCCCTAGACTATAAATATCCGCCGCA
Source organism: Sulfurimonas sp. (assembly GCF_028694605.1). Lineage (GTDB taxonomy): Bacteria > Campylobacterota > Campylobacteria > Campylobacterales > Sulfurimonadaceae > Sulfurimonas. The sequence continues at coordinate 1,890 of NZ_JAQVKP010000005.1, forward strand.
ATTGAAATATCACTACTCGCATTTGCATTAACCTCTCGTGCCTCATATGCACTATCAAGTAACCTTCGTCCCCTTGGAGGTAGAGTAGGTAAAAAATCTAGCTTACAAAGTTCAAAGTTTATAAGAATAGGTTTATTATCAGATGTAATAATGATGTTCTTAGGGTTCAAGGCTCTATGAATAACAGATTCATCTTCTAACTCTTTAAGTGTTAATGCCAATTTGTAGATAATTTGAAGTTTTTGAAGGTGAGTGGCACTATTACTAGTAAGAAATTCTTGCAGTGTAAGTCCATCAATATATTCTAAAACTATATAAAGTTTTGTACCTATTTGATCTTCATCTTTAAAATCTTGTACATTATGTGATTTATTCAAATCTTGCAGAGCATCTGCTTCTCTTTTTATACGATTCGCTTCCTCTTCTAAAGAACCTTTTGAAATAGTTGTTAGTTCATACTCTTTAATCCAAATAGGTTTGTTTTTTCTAGTGTCAATTCCTTTATAAAGTGAGTAATATTCTGTAGATAAGCTTTCATCTTTATTGTTTGGATTGAAAGAATATTTCCCATTTTTAATGGATATATTGGATTTATCTATACTTTGGCTTGATTCATTCGATAAATAGCTATCGCAAATTGATTCTATATGCTCAAGCGAGAGTCTATATTTTTTCCCTTTAGAAATATCATTTTTCCAATATTGCTTTAAAATTTTAGGAAAACTTGCCACATTTGAAATAAGAATATTGCCACTTTTATAAATACCATCAAGCGGATTTCCTATTCCATCTATACATTGTATCTTAGAGTTGTTGTGTGTAAAAATTATTGCACCAATTCGTTTTTCTTGAAGTTCTATATCTTTAAAAATACTCCATGATGTAAAGTCATCCATAGCTTCATTGATTTTAACTATCGGTGAAGTATCAGTATGAATACTTCCCTCAAAATTAGCTCTCATTGGACGACCTCTACCTTCTATAGGTACTTCAATATCACCATACCAATCTTTTAACTCTAACAAAACTACACCAAATGGACTAATGAGTATCCCATCTAATTTTCTAAAACTATTTTTTACCGCTATCTCGGCACCACCAAGTATTTTAAAGCCATTAAAATCTGGATCGCTAAAAAGTGCATTTGCAATTTTTGCCAAACCATCTTTTTCATGCTCATATTCTTCTTGTGGACCAATGAAAGGGAAATATGGCCATTCATAGTTTTCATAACTAAGAGTTTTCTCAAAAGGGAAAAGACAAAATGACCAATCATTTTCTTTTTTAATTTTATTTGCAAAAGAGTACCAATCATTGTTATTTTTTAGATTATCTAAGTCACTCAGCTTAAATTCTTTAAAATCAAGTCCATCAGTAGCTGCAATATATGTTGCAGCATTATCAATAAGAAAGCTACCTGAAATGATATCAATATTAAGCATGCCTAAAACACTTTCTGGTTGATTTGAAAAAGCTATCAGAGGAGTTGTTTGGGTGGCGGTTACTTTTAATATTTGAGTATTACCTACGGAGCTGTAGTAGATTTTATTGTCTAGCTTTTTTAAAACACATACACTTGCAATCATATCATCATTTTTTTCTACTAAGTAATCATTTAGCTTTTCAACTATCTTTTGATTTGAATGAGTCAATAATTCATTTTCCTCTTCATTTAAAAACTCTACAATGGATTTTTTTGTATGTTCAGGATTTTTAGAAATTGATACAGCATCAATGATTATGCAAACGTTTCCGCACATACTAATCCAAATTGCATCTCCATTTTTAATTTGATTTTTTGAAACAAAGCTTTTAAAAAACACTATTTACCCTTTATTGAAAACCATCTTCTACATTCATCAAGAAAATGCTGCTCATCAAATTTTTTAACCGCATAAAAATTTATATTGTCATTTTTTGCACGAGCTAAATCTTGGTGACCTATATTTTTATTTCCTACAGTTAAAATCATTCCTTTCCCATCATCATCTATATAGTCTATAATTGAATCTGTTTTATAGAGATACTCAGATGTTTTAAAGTTATCAGTAAATTTACATTCAATGGTATGAAGATGATTATCTTTCATGATTAAGATGTCTATTTCATTATTGACATCTTTGTCAAACTGAACTGAAACTCCAGTCATAATGTCATCTACTTCAAAATTATCTTTAATAAGCCAATATATGTACTCCTCAAAAATACCACCTTTTACAAACTGTTCTTTGTTTTCACCCATTTGTTGGATTAAACCTTTATAAAAACCTTTTGATGAATCTGTTCTACTGTATGTATTTGCAAAATTTTTGAACTGTGGAAGATTTTGAGTAATCTCTTTTATGTAAGGCTTTCTTCTCTCTAAAGTAAATCTGTTTGTAAAACCAACTAAGTCATACCCTTTTAGTCTTAGATGATTTTTAATATCTATTATTTTTTCCACTTTATGTTTTGTCATACTGTTTTTTGAATGTAGATTGTAGGTGTTTGCATATCTATCATAGACTATTATATTTGAGCCTAAATCAAGAAGTTGATTTGTTAAAACTAGTGTAATTGAAGTTAGTCCATCTGTACTATTTAAAAAAATCTCTTTTGGATCTTGTGAATGTTTAATGATTTCTTTGTAGCATTGCTGAATACTTTCAAAACTATCTTCTTTTACTTTGATGGGAGTTAGTTTAAAATCAAGTTTTTTTTCATCTTGAGTTTCATAATTTGAAAGAAAATATTCTTGACCTTTCAAAATCTTTGCTAGTTGTTTAATATCATGTTCACTATCATCATATATCAAAATATGCTTTGTAATTTGTTCTTTAAATTCATAAAAAATAGGCAGTATAGATGAATGAAAATCTCCTAAAATAGACACTAGAACCATCGTATGACACCCCGTTAAAACTTATATAAAGCTTGAATTTATTTTGTAAATTTGAAAATATAAGATTATACTTGAATATAAATAACGAGTTACTTAGTTGAGTAATCTTATTTTCTATTTCTTGAAATATACCTCTGTTAGTATAGTTTTTGAAATGTCAGGCCCATTACCCACAATTACAAACATTATGAAATTTGTATGTCACTATGTGTCTCACTTCCATCATACAAATAGTTTATCATTATCCCAATATTTATTCCGACAACTAAAGATTTGTCATCATTTTTATATTTATCAAAGCTATCATCTAAAGCTTGAATGGAGGTTTGTTTAGGAGCAAAACTATGAGTGGCATCAACATGAAAATCGTAATTTGGACTGTATTTGCTAATGTATTTATTTATAATGGCTGATTTACCATCACCACTGCTACCACTTAAAAAAATGATACATTTTTTATTGAGATTTGACTCTAGTGTTTCTAAATATTTTTCTTCAACTTTTGTAACTACATGCAAATATTCAAATAAAGATGAATCAAAATTTAAAGTGTTAACTGCTTCAGGTGAAGACTTGGATAATTTTTCTATTAAAATTTTTAGCTGTGACACATTCTACTACCTTGCATAAAAATATTTAACCGTTGCGATTAAAATATAATATCCTAAATAGTAGATTATATCCAATACTTACTAAAGAGTAAACGAATATTATTGTGATATTTTACATATCTATTGCCAAAAATAAACATTTACAGCGATAATCACTAGCATAATTACAACATCAATTTTCCAGCTCCAGTAGTTAGCAATATTATTGAAACCATCATAGCTTGATTCGCTAGTTTCATCATCATAACTATTTGAGCTATGGCCATAAGGTGTTCCATTTACATCTAGTCCGCCACCTGACATTGGTAAGCCTGTACTTGGGTTTATATCGTTCATTGTTTTCTTCCTTTTATAAATATCTTTATAGGTATTCATAATTTTTGAAGAAAACTATTTGCTAAACTATCAAACTTGCCAAACTGACATTTTCAGATACCAAGTTTTTCAAACCAGCCATTTTGTTTTAGAGTTTCGCATCTATTTTCAAAATGTTTCATCATTACAACATCTAAAGTAGATTGAGATTTAATTCTGACTTTTTTATCTTGTGCATTTGGTTTTTCTTTTATAAAAAACTCGATATTTTCAAGTTTTAATATTTTTTTGATGTAAGTTGGCATCTTTTGTACATATACACTTAGTATCCTTTTAGCTGATTCTTTAAAGTCATTTTTATCTACTTTTGCTTTACTTACGAGCTTCAAAAAGTCGTTGTATCTAATATTTGTTTGCTTGCCGTTGATACTTAGATGTGACTCAAAATTTCTAATGCCGTTATAAAATCCTGTACTTGCAATATCATATAGTGGTGCTATGAAAATCTTATCATTATCATATATTGCAGATATATTTTTTGTGTGCATATCTTCATGCCTGATTACAAAAGAGTAGAAGTAGTACTCAAGCATTCTTAGACGGTCACTCTGCCTAGGAAAGACTTTTGCAGCCATTTCAAAAAGCTTTTCTGAACTTGTTTTATATTTATTATCACTATTTAATCCCATAAAAGTAGAGAACTCTTTTCTTTGAAATTTATAACTTCCAACCCTATCAAAATACTTTATAAAGTAGTGGTACTCTCTGTCATCTTCTCTTTTGAAAATGCCATTCATAGGAACATCAAATCCCAGTTCATTTTTTGCAAAACTCATATGTAGATGTTCATTAATAGCTATATGTGGAAAATAGTATTCGCTCTTTTCATCGGCTTTTATGGGATCATACGGCTTTATAAAAAAGTTTGCATTCTCACCATTTTTTGGAGTTCTAATAGTATCTCCATCAAGCACCACTTGAAGTTTATGCTGATAACCAGATAAACTCATAGTTCGCACATGTTTTAACTCCTCGGTTTCATCCATATGCAGTGTAGGAAAAAGTGAGACATCATCAACATCTATAGTGTATGTTAAAATATTTGGGAATTTGTTTTTACCTAAAATCTTCTCTTTATTTACTAGATAATTTTGAGGTTTCAACTCTGATGTAAATTCCAAAGATTGTGAAGAAAAAATCAAATCATTTTTACTATAATCATTGTGAGCAAGTAAAAAAAACTCTGTAGCATTACCAATCTTATCAATCAATATTTTTCTATCAATCCCTTCTGGCAAACACTCTTCAAAATCCACAAAACATGATTCTTGAACGAATGTTTCCAAACTAAATGGCATTTGAAATTTTGCGATATATTTACCACTAATTAGATAGTTTGTATCGTAAGTAAAACAGTAAGTTTGATAATCGTATCCCAAATAACCAACTAGAATTTGATTTTGATAAATGTAAAGAAGCTCATCAAACTCTTCATAATAAGCATTTGAGATTTTATATGCTGTTTGTGAACTTTGTCCTGCAATTTGGACTCTTTTTTGAGTAAGGAGAAGTTTTAACTCATTTAAAATAGCTCTTTTGGAAACTCTTTCTAACTTGCTTTCAATAATACTTCGGGATATGTAAGTATCACTATTTGAAGCTAAAATCTGTAAAATATCAAGAGAGAGTTGTTTCAAGTTTAATCCTTAATATAATCTAAAACATATGCACGAGCTACACGAGAAGTATATTTGAATAAAACTTAATATAATCTAAAATGTATGCACGAGCTACACGAGGTATATTCAAAATTATTCGCTCTTTTTTCGCTCCAAAATCAGATCTTAAATAAATATGAGAGAAGAAATATAGAAAGTAGAAAGCCTTTATTTATCGGGTTTTTCTGTAATAAATATATAAGTAGCCTATTCGTAATAAACTCGTATTTGCACCTTACAAACCCCTATTTTAGGGCTTTAGCGCTTTTCATTCAGAGAAAGTGCCCATAATCGTGCCCATTTTTTCAATATTTCTTATTCTTACTTCATCATCTTCTTTGATAAATTTTGTGTATGTTGAGAGGGTAATTGAAACATTTTTATGTCCAAGCATATTAGACACCCAAACAATATCTGCCCCTCGGCTTATCATCTGTGAAGCAAAAGTATGTCTTAAATTATACAATGGTCTCTCTTTCACACCGCTTTGTTTTATAATCTCTCTAAATCTCTTGCCTATGATGTCATGACCATAGAAAGGTTCATTTGATTGATTTAAAAAAATATAAGTTGCATCAACTGTAAGTTTCATTTGTTCAAGAAGTGCTTGCTCTGCAATTGGCAATAAATCTATTTTTCTATTTGATGACATTGTTTTAGTAAGTCCATCTTTAGGTTTTTCGCCTTTTTTACTTCGAACTCTAGTTCGCTCAATAGAAATCATTTTTCTTTCAAAATCTACATCACTCCATTTTAAAGCGACAATTTCCCCAGGTCGCATTCCTGTTGCAGCCATAAAACTAATAAAGTTTTTTATATATCCTGAACTATTTTCAAGTATCAAGGCTAGTTCTTTGTGGCTAAAAGGCAATACCTCTTTTTGCTGATTGTTCATCTGCATTTTAGGAGCATTTACTTTTTCAAGTGGATTTTTTACAATAATATCGTTGTTATAAGCTTTTTGAAGTATAGAATATAAAACTGAACGATACCTCTGAACTGTTAAATGTCTGTACTTTAAAAGCAACCTATTTTGCCATTTCTCAAGCTCAATAGGAGTCAAACTCGAAATCAATCTTTTTCCAAAGTATGGCGATACATGATTTTTGTAGTGCTGTTTATTTTTTTCATTTGTATGCTCTCTAATTTGTGTGCTATGAAGTTCAAAATACTCATCTGCAAATTCATCAAGTATCCACTCTTTTGACTCTTGAAGCTCTTCTACTGGCTCTTTACCAAGCCCAATGATAATATCAGGAATGATTTGTCGTTTTATGATTGTCAAATTTTGCTGATTTGAAGATAGCTCAGTAAATCTTCTAATCCTTTTTCCATCTGGCAAATAAAAATCGAGCCACCATTTATGTTGACATCACTTTTGTATAGTGTTCGTGTCGGTTTGTGACTAATAGTTGCTGTTATTTTTACTAAGGCACAAAATAGAGGCAATTAAGTACATCTTAATATTTCAAGCAGTAAACTTAACGGATATACATAAAAGGATGTCACATGAAACGTTCAATATTACTCTCGGTTGTTTTGGTTCCAATGATGGTGAGTGCTATGTCTTTAACTGAGGCTGTTAAAAAAGCTGTTGAGACGCATCCGCAAATTGAGATGAAAAAAGAGGATCGTGAAGCTCAGAAGAGGCTTCTTCCAAAGGCGCAAGCTGGTTATTTGCCATCTGTTGACCTATCTTACTCGGTGGGTCCTGAAGTTACAAAAACGATTAACAACAAGCGGGAACGAGAGAGTTTAACTCGTCAAGACGCTTCTGCCGTGTTAGTTCAAAATGTTTTCTCCGGTCTTGATACTACTTATGCGGTTGAACAACAAAAAGCACTTATCTCTTCAGCAGGAAATAATGTAAAAGAGAGCGCAAATGAGTTGGCGTTGGCTGCTTCTACTTACTATATTGAGGTACTCAGAACGCATGAGCTGCTTAAAATCGCAAAAGACAACGTAGCGGTACACAAGAAATATCTTTCACAGATAGATGAGAAGGTAAAAGCGGGAGTTGGTCGTAGTTCTGATTATAAACAGACACTTGCACGTTATGAAAATGCTCTGAGTATTGAGTTTTTGGCTGCGCAAAATTATGATAATGCTGTTTCAAGTTTTGAGCGTATCTTGCCAGGCAATTTAGGTGCGGCAGATTTGGAAAAACCTGCGGTTGGCAGCATCCCTGCAAATGACTTGGAGTCTTTAGTAGAGATTGCTATGAAAAACAATCCAAAAATCACTGTCTCACATTCGGATATCGAAGTTGCAACGGCGGCGCTGAAACGCGCTGATGCACCTTTTTATCCAAAAGTAGATATTTAGGCTGAAGCGTATTGGAACAAAAATGTTCACGGTATAGCAACGGATGCACCGACACCTAGTTTATATGAAGTGGATTCTGGCTATAACGCACTTGTAGTGCTTAGTTACAATATCTTCAACGGCTTTGCGGACAAAGCAACCAAAGAGGCTAGCCGTCACAGACTGCTCAACAAAAACAGTACACTTGCAGATGCAAGACGCTACATAAGAGCCTACACTGAAATCGCATGGCAAACGTTAGAGTCAACAAAACAGCAGCTTGTTCATCTTGATAACACTATCAAATCAAGCGGCGAAACTGTTGCCGACTATGAGAAAGAGCATGAACTCGGAAGAAGAAGCATCATCGACCTCTTAAATATAGAACTTGAGTACAACAGTGCAAAAAACCGCAAGGTTACTGCTGAGTACGACAGACTTATCGCTTACTATCAAATCCTTGCATATACCGGCAAGATATTAGAAGAGATGAACATTACAGTTGAGTGATTTTATGGAAAATCCTCTCTTAGAGTGCTTGGTAATTTTTACCAAGCTGTACAATCGTCCCTATAGTGCTGATGCACTTGTTGCGGATTTGCCGGTTCCTGCCGGCAGAACTACTCCTAAACTTTTTTCACTTGATGAAGACGGCTCAAAATCTGCTTTTCACCGTGCGGCACAGCGTGCGGGATTTAACTCTAAGTTAGTAAACTACTCATTTAAAGATATATCCCCCCTGCTTTTGCCGATTATCCTTATTTTAAAAGGGGAACACGGAGATGAAAAAGCGTGCATTCTTACCGAGATAAGCCCAGATAGAAAATATGCAAAGATTATCTTGCCAGAAGTTGGAGAGAGTGAAAACTGGGTTAAAAGTGAATTTTTAGAGACTGAGTATATAAACTTTGCATTTTTGCTTAGACATGAACACCACTACAAAGATGCGCATAACCGTCTCTTAAAGCATGATGAACATCACTGGTTTTGGGGAACGCTAAGATACTTTTCCGGTGTTTATATTGATGTTATCATTGCCTCTTTTTTGATCAACCTTTTTGTTATGGCAACACCTATCTTTACACTAAATGTCTATGACAGGGTTGTACCAAACAATGCCATCGATACGCTATGGGTTTTTACGGTTGGTATCGTAGCGATTTATGTTTTTGATATCGTCTTAAAATTTTTGCGTTCCTACTTTCTTGAAAATGCCGCCAAAAAAAGCGACGTTATCATGTCCTCTATCATATTTGAGCATGTACTAAATCTCAAAATAGCCTCAAAACCACGTTCTGTAGGCTCTTTTGCAAGCAACCTTAAAGACTTTGACTCTATAAGAGGTTTTTTTACGGCATCTTCTATCGCTGCCATAATCGATCTTCCATTTACCGTCATCTTTTTGTTCATCATATATATTATCGGCGGTTGGCTCATTATGATTCCAATCGGCAGTGCATTTGTTATTATGCTTTACAGTATTTTTGTCGAAAAACCGATGAGAAGAAGCGTTCAAAATACATATGAGGCATCTGCTAGAAAAAATGCCGTTCTTATAGAGTCACTGACTGCTCTTGAAACTATCAAAGCATTGGGAATCAGCGGGCAGTACCAATGGAAATGGGAAGAAGCAACCGGTGATGTGGCAAAAAAAGGGTTAAAATCTAAGATTTTATCCAACTCCATCTCAACCGTTGTCAATTTTATCGTCCAAATCAACACTGTACTACTTATCGTTGGAGGGGTTTATGCTATAGGCGAGAGAGAGTTAACGATGGGCGGGCTTATAGCGGTTGTTATGCTAGGCTCAAGGATGCTGGCACCTCTTGGTCAAGTTGCAGCGCTTATTGCCAACTTTCAGCAGACAAAAACTGCTTATGATGCCATCAATGACATCATGAAACTCTCAGTTGAGCGTGAAGAAGCTAGAAATTTTGTGCAACGTCCATCTTTTAAAGGAAAAATAGAGTTTAGGCATGTGAGTTTTACTTATCCACATACCGATAACAAAATATTGGAAGATGTAAGTTTTACTATCAATGCCGGAGAGAGCGTGGGCATTATAGGAACTAACGGCTCTGGAAAAACAACGATTGAAAAACTTATCCTTGGTCTCTATGAACCAACAGAGGGTGCAATCCTAATCGATGGAATCGATATCAAGCAGATTGACCCTGCCGATTTAAGGCATAACATCTCTTACGTACCGCAAGATGTTATCTTATTTCAAGGCACACTCAAAGAAAATGTTGTGCTTCGTGCCCCAAATGCAAGTGATGAAGAGATTATCAAAGTTTCTAAGCTCAGCGGTATCAATGACTTTGTCGATACGCATCCGATGGGGTATGATATGCCTATCGGCGAGAGAGGGGATGGTCTCTCAGGCGGACAGAAGCAGTCTATCTCCATCGCACGTGCTTTTATACATGAAGCGCCTATCGTTTTGCTTGATGAACCTACAAACTCTATGGATAGCACACACGAAAACAACTTTATCAGAGCTTTGGGAAATTACAAGGCGGGTAAGACAATGATTTTGATATCGCATAAAAATATTTTACTTGCTCTCACACAGAGGCTCATCTTGATAGACAAAGGCAGAGTAGTATTGGATGGCTCACACGATGAAGTACTCACACAGCTTCAAACACCAAAAAAAAGAGTAACCGATGCGTCTTGAAGATAATTTTGTAGAGTACTCTTATAACAAAAAAGATATTAAAAATCTTCGTATCAAAAATGAGGAAGATTTGGAGTATATGAACTCTGTCAGTGCAGCTATGATTACACATAATACACTGGCTACAAAACTGATGCTCTGGATTAGTGCTTTTTTTATCATTTGGCTTATTTACTGGGCATATAATGCTGAGATTGATGCGCTTACAAGAGGACAAGGAAAGGTTATCCCCTCTTCTCAAGTTCAAGTTATCCAAAACCTTGAGGGTGGAATTGTCAGTGAAATTCTTGTCGCTGAGGGAGAGAATGTAAAAAGGGATGACATTCTTATCAAGATTGATGACACCGGTTTTGTCAGTAGTTTTACGGAGAGCAAACTCCGCTACAATGAGCTTCAAGCAAAAAGTATCCGACTTTTGGCAGAATCAACGGGAACTCCTTTTAATGCAAGTGATGCCATTAGAAAAAATGCTCCTGAACTCATTAAATATGAAGAGTCTCTCTATCTTAGCAACAAAGAGCAGCTAGATAACAGCATACTCATTCATAAGCACCGCTTAGAACAAAAAAGAGATGAATTAAAAGAGACTGAAGCAAAACTTTCAAACTTGACAAAAAGTTATGAGTTTATCACACGGGAGCTGGCGCTTAACAAACCTTTGGTTGATAAGGGGATAGTCTCTGAGGTCGAGTATCTCAAACTTCAAAGAGAGGCAAGCAGTATTGAGGGGCAGATGAAAGCAACCAAGCTCTCTATCCCTCGTCTCAACTCTATGATAAATGAACAGCAAAACAACGTTTTAGAGCTTCAGTTCAAGTTTCGCAACATCGCCAAAGAGAAATTTAATGAAACTAAAGCTGAAATGGCAAGGATAGAGAGCGCTAATGTTGCCAGAGAGGACAAGGTAAAGCGAACACTTGTGCGCTCTCCCGTAGATGGAACCATCAAACAGCTGCTGGTAAACACTGTAGGCGGAGTTGTAAGACCGGGGATGAACATCATAGAAATCGTCCCAACTGAGGACAATCTGCTCATAGAAGCAAAAATTCGACCTGCCGACATCGCATTTTTATTTCCTGGACAACGTGCTATTGTAAAATTTTCTGCTTATGATTTTGCCATTTACGGCTCACTTGAGGGTACGCTCACGCACATAAGCGCAGATACCATTTACGATGAAGCAAGCAGGCAAAATTACTATCTTGTACGCATCAAAACGGACAAAAACTATCTTGGAAACGAGGAGAGAAAACTCAACATCATAGTTGGAATGACGGCTGACGTTGACATCATTACAGGGAAAAAGACGGTACTTGACTATATCTTAAAACCAATACTGCGCGCACGCGAAAATGTATTAAGTGAGAGGTAACTATGAAAAAGATTCTACTCTTTACAAATATGTCTTCCATTCAAAAACATTGGGAGAGAGCTTTAGAAAACTCTTATGAGACGCTTTGCTTTGAGAGTTTTGATGCGCTGCTTAAAGAACTGGGGAGCCAAAAAGAAAAAACAATCGTTATGGTTGATGAGATGAGCATCTCAAATATTGAAGATGCGCTACAAAAGCTCAAAGAGTACCCTCACGCCGTTGTTTTACTTTTTCACGCTCTACCTGAGGTTTACCATGCCTCAACTCTTCTTAGCAGCGGAATAAAAGGGTATGAAAACACCTACATCAATAAAGAAAACCTGCTACAAATGCTTCATGCGGTAGAAAACGGCAAAAACTGGCTATTTGCCGACTTGACTTATTTTATCATCAGCAAATTTATGCAAAGCAAAAAGAAAAATGAGCCTGATTTCATATCACTGCTTACAGAAAAAGAGAAAGATATAGCACTTATGATTGCTGAGGGATTGAGCAACAAAGAGATAGCGCAAAGAGAAAAAATTGCGCTATCTACAGTAAAGGGTCACATCCACCATATCTTTGAAAAGGCGGGCGTGACCGATAGGATTTCACTTGTGTTGAAATTTAAATCGTAAAATCAGACTGTTTCAATCGGTATATCAACATCAATAAGAAGCTGTACACTTGAGTCATCTATATTTGTGTATGTGTTATACCCCGCTTCCGTGACATCCGGAGAAGTGTCAAGCACCCAACCATTTTCTGCAAAGCCGCTAACTCCGTCACTACTATTTCCAGTGATTTTCAGCACTTTATCACCATCTGTTATATCTATCACATCCGCTAGTGTGATATTTGACAATGTATAATCACCATCCGCCAAGTTGATTTCATCCACGGAATCCGGCTCATCTCCTTCAAAATCATTACCTTGTTCTAACAATACTCCAATATTTATAGCACCATCTGAAGGCTCTGCGCTATCAAAAGTAATAACCTGTTCACCATCTGCTCCAGTTATCCCAAAATCATCAATACTCCAAGCCTCTCTATCTTGACCTTGACTATCTGTATTGACAGACTGAAACTCCACTTTAATAATGCCGTCTTCAGGTACGGTAACATCAAAGTCATAGTTAAAGTACCCAACACCCTCGCTGTCTGGCGAATATGTCTCTGTATGAATCACTTCATTTTCACTATCATATACTCTGACTACAAAAGTATCATCATTCTCCCACTCTTTGACTCCAAGCTTAAATGAGATATTTACATCTTCTTCTGCATTATCACCTAACGCAAAAGTATGCCATCTTGTGTCACTGTCTTGATAAAACCAGCCAAGCTCTTCAGGTGGATTTTCGGGATTGCCGGTTCCTATGGCACTCTCATTTCCTTCACCAATCCAGCCTTCGTTGTTATTACCTGGAGGGCTGTCAAATGTATGTAAGACCAAACTCTCAGCAGGTGCCGTAGCCACATTCCCCGTAATGTTGTTGATGGAGATAGTCAAGAGTTGTGTTGTGTAGTTTCCTGCATCATCTGTTGCAGTTACATACACTTCATAGTGATTGTCCTTATCGGTATCAAGAGGATTTTCATAGTCAGGAACCTCGTTAAATTTCAAAATACCGCTTAGAGGATCAATCGTAAAGTTTTCACTATCTCCTCCTGAAATACTAAAACTAACTCCATTATCACTACTTGCAGTAACTTGCATAACTGAAGATGTGTCTGTCTCGTTAAACAATGCAACATCAGACGATGTAATCACAGGCGGTGTGATGTTTGGGGGAGTGGCATCCTCTGGGAGAGCCTGTTGCAAAGCATCATAGTTTGGCACACTGCTAAACTCAACCACTCCAAACCCAAGAGGAGTATTTGGACCTCTGTTAAATCCAAGCACGCTAGAGCTTGCAACTATCTCTGTCTCCGTAAACGAAGAGCTTCCCTCCGCACCCTCTTCACCGGCTGCGGTTTCTAAATCATCAGCATCGCCAACAGCCGTTTTCAAATCCTTAGCATCACTAGCAGATGTTTTAAGGGCATTTACAAGGCTCTCATCACTTGCCACGCTCTCCATCGCATCTCTGCCATAGACAACAGAACCATCTGCCAAAACTCTAAATATCCCATCATACGCAGACGCTTCAGGAAGCGCTAAAAACTTTATCTGAAAAAGAGCATTCGGGTCACTACTGACAACTTGCTCATTTTCAAAAACATACCCACTATACTTTGGTTCACGAACAACTCCATCAACACCAACAATCTTGATGTTACCCTCTGATACTTGTATTTGTCCTATTACTTTTCCAGCTGCCATGTTACGCCTCCATCTTGAATTGTGCGTAAATTCTAACATAGGTAATTTTGTAAGTAAATAGTACTTTGGTATCGGTCTGATATTTTTGATTGATTGAAAAGAAAGAAAGATAACTTGCAGTCATAAACGACTGCAAGCAAAAATAGCAGTTTTTAATCTACTATAATATCATCTTCAACTTGAAGAATAACAAATCCGTCCGTATATATCTCGTAGCCGCCTACACTTCCGGTAAATGGCAGAGAATCAGTGTTTATATTAATTGTATTAGTACCCTCTTCTACAGACTGAATAATCAACGTATTAGCATCATCGGTTGCGTTAATAACGTCATTTGCATCAATTCCAGAAACGGTATCGCTACCAATTACTGTTGCACCTGAACCCAACTGAATTACCTCAATGTTAGAAACATTAGAGAGGTTAACGGTCCCAGAACTTACTATAAGCGTATCTATTCCTAAACCTCCGTCTATTTCGGTATCTAAGATATCATAGGCAATAGTGTCATTTCCAGCACCACCATACAAGGCATCTGCCCCCGCTCCGCCATCAATATAGTCATTACCGTCTCCACCAGTTAATGTATCGTTACCACCCTCGCCCGCTAACGTATCGTTACCATCTCCACCACTGAGTATATCTGCTCCTGCTCCACCGAAAATAACATCATCGCCCTCCTCTCCAGCAATTTCATCACCATTTGAAGTTCCAACAATCACATCATCACCACTGGTTGCAGCAAGTGCAAAACCATCCCCAGCCTCCCAAGAAGTTGCAATGCCTTCAATGGAATCAATTGCACTCTCTATAACATCCAGTTCCGCTTCTGAAGGCTCATCGGCAAAATCAAATATTAACTCCACACCACCATTTTCCGGAGAAACTGAATAATAATTGTATGCACCATCAGCACTTAAAACAGCACTAGGAGCAAACCCATCTACTACCAATACACCGCCTAAAGAAGAAGGAACTTTAAGTATAAGATTGCTTAATGTCTCACCGGCATCTGTAAGTTCTGCACTTGCTTCTACACTATAAGTCACTAAGAAAGGTGAAACAAGCGCAACATTTTCTACCTTAAACTGGTCATTCGTGGATGTATTGCTAACACGAACTTCATTAAAATAAATATCTGAAGAAAAAGTGAGTATCTTGCCTGCCGATTCACTTGGATTACCGGTAAAATAATCATTTAAGGAATAAGTTTTTATCACTTCACCGTCTTTTATTAATTCAACTATCCCTGTATCATTATTCGGTCTTCCATCAAAACTTTTGATACTCATAGAAACGCTTCTTGCATAGCCATCAAATTCTAAAACACCAGTACTTCTACCAGAATTAATAACCGGATCATAAGATGTAAAAGTCTCATTCTGATAATCCTGGACAATTTCCGGTGTTAAATCAGGTATAACAGTCACAAGTGGCGCATCTGCCGCAGGAGTTACATCAATCGTCATTGTCTGAGGAGTTTCATCTACACCGCCGTTGTTATCAACAACTGCAAATTCAAACGAATCATATCCTGTACCGCTCTGGTTTGCTGCCGGTGTAAATGTTAACAATC
>NZ_JAQVKP010000005.1:17754-136567 GCF_028694605.1 Sulfurimonas sp.
TTCAGTGTTACATCCTCACCGTCAAGTTTTAATGTTCCAACTGTTTCAAGAGAAGTTATTTTTACACTCGCCAATGTATCAGACGAATCTGCCGCATCAATAAATCCAAACTCACCTGCAGTAAATGCATGTGCCGTGTCTTCAGCTGTTGTTACTGTATTATCCGTACCGGTAGGCAAGTCGTTTACCGGAGTTACATCAATCGTCATTGTCTGAGGAGTTTCATCTACACCGCCGTTGTTATCAACAACTGCAAATTCAAACGAATCATATCCTGTACCGCTCTGGTTTGCTGCCGGTGTAAATGTTAACAATCCGTCATTTATATCCGCTACTGAAATTACTTGGTTCAGTGTTACATCCTCACCGTCAAGTTTTAATGTTCCAACTGTTTCAAGAGAAGTTATTTTTACACTCGCCAATGTATCAGACGAATCTGCCGCATCAATAAATCCAAACTCACCTGCAGTAAATGTATGTGCCGTGTCTTCAGCTGTTGTTACTGTATTATCCGTACCGGTAGGCAAGTCGTTTACCGGAGTTACATCAATATTTACCACACCAGTATCACTAAACTCCCCATCTGTAACAGTATATTCAAACGATGCAGCATCACCATTGTAATTACTATTTGGTGTAAACGTTACTGTTCCGTCTTCATTAAGCACAACAGTTCCGTTTACTGCGTTACTCACCCCGCTGATAGTTAACTCATCACCTTCATCTATATCTTTATCATTGCCTAAAATATCTGCAGCAGTGAAAGTGATTGCACTATCTTCATCCGTTTGTGCGTTGTCATCATAAGCAGTAACAGGCTCATTAACATTATTTACAGAGACAGAAAGCAACTGTGTTGTGTAGTTTCCGTATGTATCCGTTACCGTTACATACATGTTGTACTCGTTATCATTCTCTGCATCTTTTGGATTTTCAAAATCGGGAGACTCTTTAAAGGTAACTAGACCGGTGTTTGCATCAATATTGAAGTGTTCACTATCCAAACCGGCTATACTGTACGTAACACTGCCCTCCGCCGTTGCCGTAACCTGAATGACAGGGATGGTATCATTCTCATCATAGATAACAACATTTGGAGACGTGATAACAGGCTGTGGTATCTGCCCTGCATCATAGTTTGGCACGCTTCCAAAATCAGTTATGCCAAAACCAAGCTCACCGTTTGTGCCTCTGAAAAAACCAAGAACGCTGGAGCTTGCCACTATATCTGTCTCAGTAAATGAAGAACTTCCCTCTGCTCCCTCTTCACCGGCTGCAGTTTCTAAATCCTCAGTATCGCCAGAGGCTGTCTTTAAGTCTTGAGCATCGCTAGAGGCTGTTTTTAAAGCACTACCCAAGCTCTCATCACTAGCCACGCTCTCCATCGCGTCTCTGCCATATATGACAGAGCCATCCGCCAAAATCTTAAAGATGCCGTCATACGCTACTGCTTCAGGAAGCGCCAAAAACTTAATCTGAAAGAGTGCATTCGCATCGGTGCTGACAACTTGCTCATTTTCATAAACATAGCCCTCATAACCCGGTTCACGAACAGTTCCATCCACACCAACAATCTTGATATTACCTTCTGATACTTGTATTTGTCCTATTACTTTTCCAGCTGCCATGTCACACCTCCGAATTTAATTATGCGTAAATTCTAACATAGGCAATTTTTGAAGTAAATAGTACTTTGGTATTAGTGCATAGAACAGCATCCTGTTTTTAGGTTGTATTTAATGCTCTCAGGCTGAAGGACGAAATGTGTAATTCCCGCTTTATGCAGCCTCTCTCTTATGTCCTCTAAAATTATCTCGATTTGGCTTAGGCATAAATCTTCTCTCAGCACTATATGGGCAGATCCGTAACACTCTCTTGAGTTTGGACGGTAAAGATGCAGGTCGTGAACAGAGGCGACTTCGTTTGAAACAAGAATAAGCTGTTCTATCTCTTTGATATCATCTTCATTTGCATCCATAAGTGAAAAAAATGATTTCCTAAGAAGCGGCAGTGTCTCTTTGATGATATAGATACTAAAGAGAAGCGATAAAAGAGTGTCGATAACAACGATACCAAAGAGGTAAATAACCACACCGCCTACAACAACGCTTAGTGAGAGTGCCGCATCACCTAACATATGGAGATAGGCTGATTTTATATTTATATCTTCATGATGATGGTCGTTATGTTCATGGTGGTGGTGATGCTCTAGGTTTTTTTGACTCAAAAGCCACGTGCTGAGTGCATTGACTAAAAGTGCTATAAGAGATGCAGCTATAACGATTGGAGCATTTATCTCATTTGGTATAAAGAGACGATGAAGTGATTCTGCCAAGATAAAAAGCATAGTCACAACCAAAAAGAGTGCATTTAAAAAAGCTGCCATCATCTCGGCTTTTATATACCCAAACGTCATCGAATCTGTTGCTTTTTTGGCTCCATAAATGAGTGCGACAAGGGAAATAACGAGCGCTAAGACATCGCCGAGGTTATGAAGCGCATCCGCCAAAAGTGCCATCGAACCACTATAAACACCGGCACTTATCTCAGCAACGACAAGTGAAATATTTAAAAAAATAACCTGCTTGAGTATCTTTTGTTTTTCATTTTCCTGCATTTAAAACTAACTTTCCAGCTCTGTATATCTATTTTTAAGTTGTGCCTGTTTGGATAAAAATTTTAGATTTGAAGAGATAGCGTCCGCCTCACCGCCATGCATGCTCATCTTCTCCAATGATGCATCTATATCGCTCTTGAGTGTAGCCAAAAATGCATCCATCTGCTCTTTATTTTTCTGTACTTGGTCTGCTTGTGCATTTTGCAGCTCTGAGACAATTATGCTTAGTTGCGACTGCGCTTTTATATAATCAAAGCGGATAGACTCTACCTCTTTGACAAGTTCTCTCATCATTGCAAAAACATCGTGCAAAGAGCTGTTTTGTGCTTGAAGCTCACTCATTTTTTTAGAAGATAAAAGCATCTGCTTCATAATCATCTCGCTCTGTTCTCGTATGCCACTAAGCTTGTTTTCACTCTCATAAAGCGAGGTACCGACACCCTCCGTATGTGATTTTAATGCTAATAGCTCTTTTTCAAAAGGTCTCAAAACATCTACAAGCTGTTCAAGTGTCTGCTTCGTGATAGTTTTTGCTATAGTTTGCGCCATTATGCCGATTTCTTGAATATCGTTTTTTAGCTCGCCTATCTCTTTTGCGATACCCTCTTTTGTATGCAGTGTTCTCTCTAGTGTTGCTTTTACCTTGTTAAAGTGGTCTTGTTCGGCGACACGGAAGATATCTATATGTTTATGCACGACATTGTCAAGTGATGGAAGCTGTACCTCGGTAAAGTTTTCAAACGATCTGCTGACATCTTCATGCCATATCTGAAGCTTTTGAAACTCCTCTAAAAACCTGTTTTGGTTTTCCAAAATCGCATCAAGGCTCTTTATATCATGGCGAAACTTCTCTCGCTGCTGCTCTTGTGATTCTCTATCCTCTTGTTGGCTCAAAATCATCTTTTTCTCTAGCTCCGCACTAAAGGCTTTGAGCTCTCGAAGCTCTTCTATAAGTGCTTTTGTGAACTCTTTTTCCATCTTTGCGTCATCTGAAATCTGGGTTTGATGTAAGATGTTGATAATAAAAAATAGAATCAAAGAGACCAAAACGGGGAAAAGACTCTCTTTGAGAACAAGAAGAGTTTGAGTGGCTTCTGGATGAGTAATGAAGTGTAACGTTGCACTGATAGCGCCTATCCCTATCATCAAAGGTGCATAGTTTATCTTATTTGGCTCTTTATAAATGGAAATCTGTCTTAAAAAAAGCGCACCCATCAAAGCAAACGCAATGAGCAAATCAATATCAAACATCTTTACATCCTTAAAATGGAGTGCAATTATTGTATCATAAAAATTTATAAAACGATGTCTAGCAGCTCTTTTGGTTTTTTTGCAACCGTTTTTTCGTTACTCGAAGGTGTAAATCCCCACGTAACAAAAATGGGTTCGATGCCCGCCGAGCGTGCGCTTAAAACATCTTTTGAGTTATCCCCGACCATCCACGCTTTGTGGTTTTTACTCTCGTATCGGTAGTGATTGAGAATGTGGTGAAGCATCTCCGGACTAGGCTTTGAGTTTGCAACTCTATCTGCACCTATGATGACATCAAAAAGGTGTTTCACGCCCAAATGTTCAAGCATTCTTAGGGCAAACTGCGTGGGTGCGTTGGTAGCAACGGAGATTTTCACACTTTTTGCGACAAGCGTTTTGAGTACCTCCTCAATCCCCTCGTAAAGTGTGACATTTTGCACACATTGGGCATCATAATGGCTCTCGAAAAGCTCTCTGTCACGTTCAAGATAGATTTCTGTCTCATAAAAAAGCTTAGAGAGGTTGCGTACCTCCGCATTGATGGCTGCAACAACATACTCTTCGCTTACAGGCGGGAGGTTGTGGTTTTTTTCTCGTACATGGTTGATAGAAATCGTAATATCTTTTTTGGAGTCAAGCAGCGTGCCGTCCATATCAAAGATAACGATTTTCATCTTATCTCATCTTTGCATAAAGCTCTACAAGCGCCTCTACAAAGTAGTCACTGTCATTTGGACATCTGCAAACTCTGTACTCTTTAAATCCTAACTCATGTGAGGCTTCACGGTACTCTATCTCAAGCTCAAAGTCTGTCTCGGAGTTATCAATCGTAAAGGCTATGGGAAAAATAACCACTCTTTTATTTTTCATCTCTTGAAGTTTCTCTTCCAAGGATGGTTTTAACCACTCCATCGGTCCTACTTTGGACTGATATGCAAGATGCACATGCGCAAACTTCATTCCATCATCTTCCAACATCTTTGTCAAAAGAGCGACATGCTTTTCTATATGTCTTTGGTAAGGGTCTCCTTTTTCTATCACTTTAAGGGGAAGTCCATGTGCGGAAAAAATGATGTCAAACCTAGAAGCCTCCTCATGCTTCACCTTCTCTTTTATACGCTCCAAAATCGCTTTGTTGTAGTTTTGGTTCTCAAAAAAGTGTTTTATCTCTACCAAAATGGCATCATCGCCGTTTAAGTGATACTGCTCTTCAAAATCTTCCAAAGAGGATTTGGTCGTGGTGGTAGAGTACTGGGGATAAAGCGGGATTAGATAAATCTTCTCAATATCTTGCCCTTTAAGCTTCTCTATAACCTCAGAAGCAAAGGGCGGTGTGTAGCGCATCGCAAAATCTACAATAATGTTTTCTCCAACCCTTGCTTGAAGCTTTGCAACAAGATTTTTGGTATGCCCTACAATGGGGGATTTGCCGCCGATTTGCCTATAAATCTCTTGAGATTTTTCCGTTCTTGTAAAAGTAATCATCTTTGCGATAAAACTTCTAAGCAGTGAGCTTCCGACTGTGATGATATTTTTATCATTGAACATATTGGTTAGAAAAACTTCAACCTCTTCAAGGTTGTTTGGTCCGCCCATGTTAAGCAGAACAATAGCTTCTTTTTTCATTTTCCTTCTCCTTTTGCTCTTTGGCTCACTTCATACATCATCTGTTGCAAAGGTAACATCTCTTCATAGATTTTATATAGTGTATTGATAAGTTTTTCGCCACTTTCTATAAGTTCAGGCTCTAAAACTTTGTATGTTGCCATACCCTTATGCAAACTTAATTCCACACTTTGCATATCTGCGCTAAAGCCTTTTGGATACTTTTTGTACTCCCTGCCCATCGTGCTATAACCCAAAGAGTTCAGTTTTTCCAAAATGCCGTCAAGAGAGGCTCTTCTTTTGTCATCTTTAATGTACTCACGGTAAGCATCAAGCATAGGCTTGTTAAACCATCTCACGCCAACAGCTACAAAGAGTTCATCCGGAGAAAAGTGCATATAAAATGAGGATTTTTGCAGTCTGCATCCACTCCAGCCGCCCTGAGGAAAAATGACGCCGATTTTGGACTTTAGCGGCTCTTTGTTTTCGCCCATTCGTCTGACATCTCGGTACATCTTAAAGAGAGATTTGTTGATTTTTGGCTCCGCTTCAACACTCGGCTCCAACGCCAAAAGATGCTCCCCCATCTCAACGACAAAGGCTTTGGATGGGTTTAGAATGGTTTTTTCGTACTCATCTCTATGCGCCTCAAACCACTCTTTGTTGTTGTTTTTGCGAATCTCTTTTAAAAAAGAAAGTGCGCCTTTAAAGCCTTGAAACTCCATCTATTCCCTTTTACGCCAGCTTTCTATTTCTAAACGCCACAGCAATCACCACAAAGAGTATCGCATAAGTTACAGGTACAAAATCGGGAATCGGTACCGGGTCTCCTTTTGCGTAGGAGTGCATGCCGGCTAAGTAGTAGTTTACTCCAAAGTATGTCATGATAACGGATGTATAAGCAAGCAGCGAGATAACGCTAAAGCTAAACTCACTGTAAATGGACTTAACAAACCGCAAGTGAACTACAGCGGCATAAACCAAAATCGTCACCAAAGCCCACGTCTCTTTTGGATCCCATCCCCAGTAGCGTCCCCAGCTCTCGTTTGCCCAGACACCGCCGATAAAGTTTCCAAGCGTTAAAAACGCAAGACCAATCATAAGCCCCATTTCGTTGATGGAGTTAAGCTCTTTGATGGAGAGAGAGATGTGTTTTTCATTGTTTTTAGTTTTAAAGACAAACAGAAGAATCGTTACAAATCCCAAAAGCGCACCAAGCCCCAAAAAGCCGTAACTTGCGGTAATGACGGCAACGTGGATACTTAGCCAGTAGGAGTTAAGTACCGGTACAAGGTTGGTTACTTGCGGGTTCATCCAGTTTAAATGTGCGACAAAAAGGATAAGTCCTGTCAAAACAGCGGTAGAAGCCATCGTCATAGAAGAACGTTTTGAGAATAACATCCCTGCCAAGATGGTTGCCCAGCTGATGTAAATCATAGACTCATATCCATCAGACCACGGCGCATGCCCTGCAACGTACCATCTAAGCCCCAGTCCAAAAGTATGAATCAAGAAGAAGAGTGCCAAAATCCCCAAAGAGAGCTTTGAGAGGATGCTGATGTTCAGAGTCGGCTTAAGTATCTTGGTAAAACTTGCTATAAGCAGTATAAAACCTACTAAAAGATAAAGCGGATAGAGCCTCTCAAAGATATTTGCATGGTTATAGAACATCTCTGCTTGGATACGCTCTTCCGATGGAAGCACCGCTGCACCGTAAAATGCCTGATAACTCGCTATTTTTGCTACAGCGCTATTTGCTTCACTCCAGTTGCCGCTCTTAAGTGCGGCGTCCAATGCAGAAAAGTACTCAAATGCTATATTTCGAATCTTCTGAGCAGTTTCAGACTCAAATGTCTGAAGCGCTTCTACTGTTTCAAACCATTTATTGTTCACATCGTTTGGTTTTGGCCAGATTTTGATAAGCGCACCGGAGTAAACTGCATAAGAGATGTTTACACGCTCATCTACTTCTAAAACCGCCTTGTCAAAAAGGTCTCTATGCTTTGGCTCTTTTCTTATAGCCTCATTTACAGCTTCGGCAAGTTTGTACCCTTCAAGCCTCTCCGGAGCTTCAAAAAACTGCGAAAAAGAGGCATGTTTTGTATCTGATGGTACACCGATTCTTTTATTTACCTCTTCATTTTTGGTTGCAATGATTTTCAAATCTCTATAAATCTCAGGTTTTAGCATCATCCCAAGCACAACTTGATTGTTGTTGAGTTTCTCCTCTCCGATGGCAACAGATGCTTTTTTATGAATCTTTGCAACAATCTCTCTTGAGAGGGTATCAAGCGGTTTCATCCTTCCGCCGCTATCTTGAATGATAAGCTCGCCAAACTGTGCGGCATGCTCTTTGTCAAAAGAGAGAATGGTTTTAAGTGCGGGATTTAGCTCTTGCGCGTAAGACGGCACAGTGCCAAAGAGCACTCCTAAGCCAAGCAGAGCAGTTGCCATCTGCTGCGCACTTGCTTTTTTTGCTCTCTCAGAGAGCTGCGCAAAACGGTTGCTTCTTGAGAAGAGCGACCAAAACATTCCCAAACCTAAAAGAAAGTAGCCTATATACGACGGAAGCGTTCCTGGGTCGTTGTTGACTGATAGTATAGTTCCCATCTCATCTTGGTCATAAGATGATTGGAAAAATCTATAGCCACGATGTTCTAAAATGTTGTTCATATAAATCCTATAAGGCATGCGGATATTTTTTTCGTTATCAACAAGCTCAACTTCACTAGCATACGATGCAGGAGACATGGAGCCGGGGTATCTGTCCAGCTGAAAGTCGATGAGTTTGATTCCAAAAGGAAGCTCCAATCTCTTTGCACCGTACGAAATATGAACATCCACGCCGTTGATGATATCGTGGCTCTCTTTTGCGATTCTGCCTGCTTGTCCAAACACCATAACTTCTTTTGTCATATCTGCGACTTTGACATTAAAGACAAACGCATCATTTCCTGGGCGCATCGGAGAAGCATTTGGATCTGAGATGATTTTTGGCGTTGCATGTTTGAAGTGGCTGCGTACAACAAAATTGCTCCCTTGTGTGCCAAAAAGTGTTCTCGTACGGAGTTTGCTCTCTTGGCTTGAAGCTATCTCGCCCTGCTCTTTAGTGTCCATATTGAGGTAGAGCAGCGGTATATCGTGCTTCATAAAAAGCTCGCCGTTTTGGGAAAAGATGGAGATTGTCGGCACTAAAAACATTTTGCCTGAACCAAAATCTAAAGCGAACTCGCTGTTTTCGTAAAATTCGCCTTTTTTAAGCCTGATAGGCTGGCTCGCATCGTTGCTTGCGACCATCATCTCTAAAATCTCTTCTCCGCCGTCACTCCCCTCTACAAGCGTCTCAATCGCATCAGGGATATACTGAGAGAGCTTTACCTCCACATTTTTACAGCCTGCATTAAGTGATGCAAAAAGAGAATTTTGACTTTTTTTGGAGAGATAGACAGGTTTTGAAGTAGAGACGCTGTCTTCACCGGCTTTTGCACTTACGCTAAAGTAGTTTTCCATACTAATCATTGTTGTTGCCGTGTCACCCTCACGAATATGCATAGAGCCTTCAAATCCGATGTATCTTGTAACGGCAGCGCCAAAGAGGATAATTAAGAAAGAGAGATGAAAGATAAAAATAGGGGCTTTTTTTACGCTAAACATTTTAAATCTATAAATGTTTAATGCAAGATTAAGACCTAGAAGAGCCATAAGTATCTCAAACCACAAAGCGTTGTAAACCTCTGCTTTTGCGGTCATTGTTCCATAATCGTTCTCTATAAAAGTAGCATAACCAATCGCTGCTGCAAAGATAAGCAACATAACAATCGTACTTTTCATAGAGTGTAAAACCGAGAGAAGTTGT
Source organism: Sulfurimonas sp. (assembly GCF_028694605.1). Classification (GTDB taxonomy): domain Bacteria; phylum Campylobacterota; class Campylobacteria; order Campylobacterales; family Sulfurimonadaceae; genus Sulfurimonas. The sequence continues at coordinate 27,084 of NZ_JAQVKP010000005.1, forward strand.
TTCATGAACATCCTTAAACCCGAATTTTATTCGGGTTGAATAAAAAAGGATATTCTAGTAAAAATTAGATAATGAAATAGAAAAATAGCTAATCAGCAAGCTTAAACGTGATTCTAAAATCCCCGTTTTCCAGCTGTTTTGCTTCATGTGCGATTGTCAAAGGGATTCTGTCGTAAAGCGGAAACGGCTCATGAAAAAAGATTCCCACAAGTCTGTCGTTTTTGCTCTTTAGCAGTGAAAGCCCTACTATCGTGTTTACCATAGGCTCAGGCGGCTGACATTTTGTCGCATCATACTCATAGATGGTTAAACCATCATCCTCATACTTATAAAAATCAAGTGTTGCTCTTGGAAGTTCTATCTTCTCTTTTTGCATTTTTTTGCTCCTGCTATTTTTGTAATTTTATCTTTTTGCTACAAAAAAATCATTGTCAAATAGCAAGTTTTATCTCAAACCCTTTTCTCTCACCGCCCAGCAGTTCTACACTTCCGCCATGCGCCTCTGCTATCTGTCTGGATAGTACAAGCCCTAGTCCGTTTCCTTTGACTTTTGTACTCTTAAATGCCTCAAAAAGTTCTTCTTCGTTCTCGATTTTGATACCGCTGTCATAGATAGTAAATTTATGAAACTTTGCATTGTTTTCATAAACTATCTCTACTACGCCGTCTTCACTCTCATCAAGTTCGATAGCATCAATAGCGTTGGTTAAAAAGTTGGAAAAAAGCATCTCTAAGAGGTCTTTATCTGCATGCATACTGAATTTTTGTTCGGGGAAAATAAACGTAATATCTTTTGTGTATCCATAGTACCCAACCGCCATAGTAAGTGCTTCTTGAAGCTCACTCCACAAAAACGGTGACTTGTTGGCATTCACACCTTTACTAAACATAAGTGTAGCTTTGATAATGCGCTCTATGCGTGCAACGGACTTTTGTATCTCCTCTACAATTGCCACATTTTCAGGAAGAACTCTTTTTTTAAGTGTTGAACTTAGAAGCGAGATGGAGCCGATTGGGTTGCGTATCTCATGTGAGAGATGTGCCGCCATCTGTCCCATCGTGGCTAAGTTTTCTTTTCTTTTTTGCTCTGTGATATCTGTTGCGCTGAGCATAATTTTATCTTTGTAAGAGGAGCTTTTGATAAGGTAGGATTTTGAGTCAAATGAGACCTCATAATCATTTTTCTTGGATTCTAGCAACTCAAAAAGTTCATAAAGAGATTTTGCCTGAGAGTTTTGCAAAAAGACATTCCCGCCTTTATCCAAAATCCAGATAGCATTCGGCAAAAACTCCACAACCTCTTCCACTGTCTCTTGCAGATGAGTATAAGAAGCTTTTAGTTCGCTAAACTCTTTTTCTACCTTGTAAGTCTGCTCGATGAGAAGAGCGAGTTCCTCTGCAGAAATGCTGCTCATCGTTCACATAGTCCTACTAAAATCTTGTAAAGACTATGTGCGTCATCACTCCCGCAAAGCTCTCTGATAGAGTGCATCGCAAATGTCGGCACACCGACATCCAGTGTATCTATGCCAAGTTTTGCAGCGGTGATGGGACCGATGGTTGAGCCGCATGCCATATCGCTTCGCATCACAAAGTTTTGTGTCGGCTCACCCAAAGAAGCGGCGACATTGCAAAATCGTGCAATGGTTTTTGCATTTGAGGCGTACCTTTGGTTGGCATTTACTTTTATAACTGTCCCACCGTTGATGCGTGGCGCATGGGCGGCATCATGTTTTGCAGGGAAATTCGGATGGATGGCGTGGGCATTGTCCGCACTTACAAAAAGAGAGGCACGAATCATCTGCTCAAACTCTTCATGCTCACGAAAAACTCTTCTTAGCACGCTATGCAAAAACGACCCCTCTGCGCCGACTGCACTCTGACTGCCAATCTCTTCATGGTCATTGGCAACAAAAAGCATGGGTTTTGCCTCATCAATACTACAAAGTGCAAGCATCCCGACATAGCAGCTAAGCAGGTTGTCTATCCTTGCACTTGCGATAAACTCCTCGTTTAGCCCCACAAAAGAGGCTTTTTGCGTGTCGTAAAATGCGAGTTCGTGCGCATAAATCTCTTGTGCCTCTTCTATGCCGCTTTGAGCTAAAAGTTCTCTTAAAAACGTATCCCATGAAAAATCCATATCTGTTGTTGAGATGGGGCAGATGTCGGTCTGCGCATTGATACTTCTGTTTTCGTTTGCGCTTCTGTCAAGATGAATTGCTAAGGATGGAATAATGGCGATAGCTCTTTTGGCATCTACAAGCGCATCTTTTATGATGTTGTCTGAATCCAGATAAGAGACACGCCCCGCCAAAGAGAGGTCTCTATCAAACCAAGAGTTGAGCAAAAGTCCGCCGTAAGTCTCGACCCCGAACTTCACCATGCCATGCTCTTTGATAACCGGATTTGGCTTTAGTTTTAAGTTTGGCGAATCGGTATGCGCTCCGACCATCACATAGTTTTTTTCTTTTGGATATGTAAAAGCGATGATAGAAGAGTTATTGCGTACAACAAAGTACTTTTTACCCTGCTCCAACACCCATTTCTGCTCCTCATAAAGCCTGACAAAACCTGCATTGATGAACATTCCCACCATATTCTCGGTTGCATGAAAGGGTGTTGGCGAAGCATCTAAAAAACCTAAAAGCCCTTCGTTAAAATCTTGTTTGTTCACTTTTTATCTCCTCTGTTTAACTCAAATTCCACCCCATTTGGAAGCTTTTTAGGTGCTTTTATACGAAGCTGCTTATGGATGCTCTCTCTTCCGTAAACAACCTCTATGGCAGACGCACTCACCCCAAACTCTTTTGCCAAAAAATCCACCATATAGTCCGTCGCCTTACCGTTTTGCGGCTGCGCTTTGACGCTCACTTTGAGCTGATTGCCTTTTGGTTTCAAGATAACATCTTGCTTGGCTGATGGTGTTCCAAGTATGTTTAAAACCAAAATATCCCCATCCCACTCATAAAAAATATGTTTTAAATCTTTTGCCCTCATCTAAAAAAACAACCAAACAAGAAGCGCAATGCCGATAGCAAGGTTGAAGTAACTTACTCCCTCTTCAAAGAGCATTATCAAAAGTTCATAGTACTGTGTTTCTAAAAAGTCATGCGGTGTTAAAAGTTCGCCTTTTGCATACGCCGTGATGTCCGCACCCCAAAAAAAGGCGATGATTTCAGGAACAAAAAAGAAGAGTACAACCCCGCTTATGCCCCAAAAATTTTTCTGCGGCTTCATATCCTGAAGCACCTTTTGAGTGTTTGGATTTTGCGCTATGGCTTTTGCTTTTGCTTTTATTTTGTGTCTCATCTTACACCCCTAAGCCAATATATCCACAAACTCATTCCCGTCCAGTGCTTCTAGGAGTTTGCTGCTTACCCTGATGGCGGAGTCTATAAGGACATTTTGTAGTTTTGAAACGATGGTGAGCTTAAGTTCTCTGTTACCGGGGTTTTGTCGCACAGTTTTATATAGCTCTTCTAGTACTCGCATATCGCTGTCTAGTTTTATACAAAGAACTATCGGTTCTTGTGGCTTCTCTTGAATCTCTTTTTTAGTCTTTTGCGTCTCTTTTTTTGCCTCTTTTAGCGTCATAATCTTGCTCACGCTCATTCTTGTGAACATATCTGTATGAGTGATTTTTGCTTTGATGGCGATTGGCTCGTCTAGGTTCATTTGGGTGAGTTCTTCTAGTTTGTCGGAAAAGAGCATTACTTCTATGTTTCCGTGAAAGTCCATGAGGTTTACTATGCCAAACTGACTCCCTTTTTTGGAAGTTTTTTTGGTTATCTCTTCCACTTTTCCTATAAAGATGGCGTACGAGCCGTCTTTTATGCTCTCTATCTCCGATGAAAGTGTATAGTCCAGCTCATCAAGCTTTTCTCTGTACTCATCAAGCGGATGCCCTGAGATGTAAAAACCTATGGTCTCTTTCTCAAACTCCAAAATCTCTTTAAGCTCGTATTCGGCGCAATTTACAAGTTTTAGTTCCACACTCGTTATCTCGCTGTCATCTCCAAAAAGACTTCCAAGCGCATTTTTTTTCGCATTTGAAGCATCTTTTGCAGCTTCAACGATCTTCTCTATCTGCTCTAAAAGTGCCTTTCTTGAAAAGCCGTATCTGTCAAATCCGCCCGCTTTTATGATGGACTCGATAACTCTTTTGTTTACTTTTGACGGCTCGATTCTGTTAACAAAATCCTCCACAGATTTAAAATCGCCGCCCTCTTTTCTCGTCTCCAAAATGGAGTAAACCGCCGCTTCTCCCACTCCTTTTATTGCACCCAAACCAAAAAGAACTACCTCTTTGGCATCTTTTGTTATGGCGGAGAACTCAAGCTGTGAATCGCAAATGTCAGGCGGAGAGAGTTCTATGCCCATTCTTTTGGTTTCATCTATGTAGCGCACGACTTTGTCCGTGTTGTCTTTGTCGGACGTCAAGAGTGCTGCCATAAACTCGTTTGGATAGTAGGTTTTAAGCCACGCCGTTTGAAACGTAACCATCGCATAGGCTGCGGAGTGTGATTTGTTAAAACCGTATCCCGCAAACTTCTCGATAAGGTCAAAAAGCTTGGAAGCCTCTTTGTAGTCAAGCCCCTGTTTTTGCGCTCCGCTTGCAAACTCGTCGTTATAAACAGACATATCTTTTTTCTTACCCATAGAGCGGCGGATGATGTCTGAGTAGCCTAGAGAAAAACCGCCGATGGTCTGAACTATCTGCATAACCTGTTCTTGATATACGATGACCCCGTAGGTGTTTTTGAGAATCGGCTCCATGGCATCAAAAGTGTATTCTATCTTCTCTCTGCCGTGCTTTCTCTCGATAAAACTATCAAGCATTCCCGATTCCATAGGTCCCGGACGGTAGAGTGCCAAAACCGCAATCAAGTCCTCGAAACTATCGGGTTTTAGACGTTTGTTCAAATCTTGCATACCCGAACTCTCTATCTGAAACATCCCCACCGTGTCGCCGCTGCGGATAACGTCATAAACTTTTGGGTCGTTCTCGTCTATCTCATGCCACACGACGTCTCTGCCGTATCGTGCCTTGATAAGCTTGATGGCGTTGTCGATAACATCAAGCGTTTTAAGCCCCAAAAAGTCGAATTTTATAAGATCCACATCTTCAAGATAGTTGAGCGAATACTGCGTTACAAAGACATCTTCGCCTGCGGGTTTGTAGATGGGAGTTTTCTTCCAAAGCTCCTCGTTTGAGATAACAACCCCCGCCGCATGGATACCGGAGTTTCGTTTAAGCCCCTCAAGTCTTTTTGCAAACTCCCAAACCCTTGCTGCATTTGCATCACTCTCTATAAGCTCTTTTAGTTTTGGCTCTTTTTGAAAAGCTCCTGCTATAAATTCACCGTTTTTTGTCTTGCCGTTAAGCGTGATACCCAACTCATCTGGAACTAATTTTGCCATTTTGTCGGCCTGAGAGAGCGGCATATCAAGAACACGGGCAACATCACGGATAACTCCTTTGGCAAGAAGCGAGCCAAAAGTGATGATTTGGGCTACTTGATTTCGCCCGTACTTCTTGACGACATAGTCTATAACTTCCCCACGGCGAGCCTGCATAAAGTCCATATCTATATCGGGCATGCTTACACGCTCAGGATTTAAAAATCGCTCAAAAAGAAGATCATACTTCATCGGGTCTATATCTGTAATCTCAAGCGAATATGCAACCAAACTCCCCGCCGCACTTCCTCGCCCCGGACCTACCGCTATGCCCATCTCTTTAGCAACTTTGACAAAATCCCAAACGATAAGCATGTAGCCGGGGAACTTCATGGAGTTTATGACATTCATCTCAAACTCCAGTCGCTCTTTATACTCTTCGTGTCGCTCTTGTGGTACATGCACAAGGCGCTTTTGCAGCCCTAAGCGACAACGATGGATAAAATACTCTGCATCGTTTTTATCCGCCGCACTCTTCCATCCTCTTTTTTGTTCTTTTGTGGCATCTGCATCAAGCAGTGCATCATCAGCGTTGTTTATAGTAAGCCCGTCCGCCGAGGCATACTCTCTTGTAAACTTGAAATTTGGAGGGATGGGGTCTCCGAGTTTAAGCTCTAAGTTGCACTTCTCAACTATCTCTTGCGTATGCGCTATGGCTTCAGGGATATCGGCAAAGAGTTTTGCCATCTGCTCGGGGCTTTTTAGGTAAAACTCGTGTACGGAGTGGCGCATGCGTTTTGGGTCGTCATAAAGTTTGTTCATCCCGATACACATAAACGCTTCATGGTACTGCGCATCGTCATGGAAGGTGTAATGCGTGTCGTTTGTAGCGACTACTTTGATGTCCAGCTCTTTTGCAAGGCGCAAGAGCCAGTCGTCTATAAAGAGCTGATCGCCTATGCCGTGACGCATGATTTCAAGATAAAAATCATCTCCGAAAATCTCTTTGTACTCCAATGCAACGGCTTTTGCACCCTCATACCCAAGCGCACCGTTTTTTTTGTTTCTCTCATTTGCGGTATTTAAGTGCCAGCTAACCTCACCCTGCAAACAAGCAGAGGTACAAACAAGCCCCTCGCTATGCTCACGAAGCTCTTTTTTGTTGATGCGGGGATAGTAGTAAAAGCCGTCAATAAAAGCTTTGGAAGAGAGATACATAAGGTTTTCATACCCCTTTTGGTTTTTGGCAAAAAGGCAGATATGAAACCGCTGTTTTGTACTTTTGTCATCAATCGCTTCGCCGTTATGAAGGTACCCCTCCATTCCGATAATGGGCTTTATACCAGCTTCCCTCATCTGTTTGTAAAAGTCGATAGCACCAAACATATTGCCGTGATCCGTCATAGCGATAGAGTTCATACCGAGCTGTTTTGCCTGTTTTACAAGATTTGAGAGTTTGTTTGCACCGTCAAGCAGGGAGTATTCGGTATGGAGATGCAGGTGGGTAAATGGTTGTGCGCTCATTTGGTTTCTACTTTGGTTATGTTTGAAATATTTATTATATTTAAAATTACTTTAGCAGGAGTTGAGAGTACGGTTCACTGACACTGTGGGCATATGCCGGATAGGACAAGTGCGTTATCGTCAAAGAGATAACCGCTTTTTTTTGAGGCAGTTTGCACAACACTCTGTAGAGACAGTTCCAAATCCTCAAGTTTTGAGCATTTTTTGCAAATCATGTGAGAATGCTCCTCTTTTACTATCTCGTACTTAGATTTACCGTTGGGTATTTTTACCTCTTTTAGCAGATTTACTTCTACCATAAAATTTATATTTTTATAAAGTGTTGCCAAAGATATAGTACTAAAATCCCTGCGCACGGCGACATAAAGCTCTTCTATACTTATATGTCCGCTCTTTTGTATGATAGAGAGGATGCCTAAACGTTGAGGAGTTACTTTTAAATTATGCTCTTTAAGTTTGTGTATATAATCATTCATAATCGAAATATTAGCATTAAAAAAGATAAGTTTTTATAAATTTTCTCTTCTATAGATAATTTTAATAATTTAATAAGAAATTTTACTAAAGGATAAAAATTATTATTAAGATTAAGCTTACATACTCTATAATTTCGCATTCCAAACATTCAAAAGGAGAGTACAACATGAAACTCATAAGCATAGCAGCCATCGGCGCAATCTCAACTATAGCATTTGGTGCGACACTTTTAGAAGATGCCAAAAATGCAGGTATGAAGCCTATTCCTAAAGATAAAAAAGAGCTAAACAAACTCATAGACGACCCAAAAAATCCTATGACAGCAGCAAAAGTAGAGTTGGGTAAAAAGCTCTATTTTGACCCTAGACTATCAAAAAGCTCGCTAATCAGCTGTAACACATGTCACAACTTAGGCATGGGCGGAGCTGACGGCGTAAGTGCGGCTATCGGTCATAAGTGGACTGCAAATCCTCATCACCTGAACTCTCCTACCGTTTACAACTCGGTTTTAAATGCTGTTCAGTTTTGGGACGGAAGAAGCCCTCACTTAGAAGATCAGGCTCAAGGACCTATCCAAGCAGGACCTGAGATGGCGGCTCCTAAAGAGTTGGTAGTTGAGAGAGTAACTTCTATACCTGCTTATGTTGAAGAGTTTAAAAAAGCATACGGCAGAGATGTGAAAATCGACTTTGAAAAAATCGCTACGACAATCGGAGTTTTTGAGAGAACGCTTGTAACTCCTTCAAGATTTGACGAGTTTATGAATGGAAAAGATGCCGCTTTGTCTAAAGCCGAAAAAGATGGTCTAAAAACTTTTATAGACAAAGGGTGTGCAACCTGTCATGACGGTATCGGTATCGGCGGAACTATGCAGCCTTTCCAAATCGCAAATAAGTACAAATTTGCAAGCACTGGCGACTTTAAAGGCGATGCAAACGGAATGGTAAAAGCTCCTACGCTTAGAAACATAGAAGAGACTGCGCCATACTTCCATAACGGTCAAATCTGGTCACTTCAAGATGCTATCAAAGAGATGGGAAGCGTTCAGCTGGGCATAACCATAAACGACAAAGATGCCGCATCTATCGAGACATTTTTAAAGAGTTTAACAGGCACAAAACCTGCCATAACCTACCCTATCCTACCGCCAAGCACAAACACCACCCCAAAGCCTGATGCGCTTTAGTCTTTAAAATGACGGCACTTAAGCCGTCATGACACCGTAAAATGGTTTTGCGGTCTTCCTATGTGAAACCCTTGCAAGTAGTCCACACCCATCTCTCTTAGTGTTTGAACTATCTCCTCATCTTCCACATACTCTGCAACCGTTTTGACATTCAGCTCTTTTGCAAGCGTTAAGATACTGTGTACAAAAGCTTTGTCCTTTTTATCTTTGTTGATATTGATGATAAACTCGCCGTCAATTTTCAGATAGTCAATCGGGAATTTTTTGATATAGTGAAACGACGAGAAGCCTGAGCCAAAGTCATCTATGGCAAACTTGTATCCGGCTATCTTAAGGTTAATAACAAATTTTTCCAAGACAGAGAAGTTCTTGACCGTTTCTCTCTCTGTTATCTCAAAAACTATGTGGTCTTTAGATATCTCATACTGTTTGATAAGCTCTGCTATTGACTCTGCATAGTTACCGACAACAAGAGATTTTGGAGAGAGGTTTATAAATAAAATCCCGTTGTAACTCTCAGCTTTTATCTTTTTAAACGCATTTTCTATAACCATTAAATCCATACGGTTAATGATACTCATGCTCTCTGCAACTTCGATAAACTCATACGCCGGAACGATTTTGCCATCCACTTCAATACGCATAAGAAGTTCATGAATCTCGTTTTTACCGCTAAGTGCGGTTTGGATAGGCTGAAAATATGGAACGATACGGTTATTTGCAACTGCATCCACAAGAAGTGCAGATTTGGCTTTTTGCTCTTTTATCATAGTCACGATATCATCGCCGGATGGCACTCTTACACTGTTTTTACCATCCTCTTTCGCCTTATACATCATGCCGTCTGCTATCACAAAAAGCTCTTTTTGTGTTGTTGCATGCTGCGGATAGACCGATATTCCTATGGAGACCGTAACGCCTGCATAGTTTCCGTCTGTTGTTAGGATTTTAAACTCCTCTACTGCTTTAGCGATAGCATGGGCAACAGCCATAGCACCCTCAAGACCGCACTCCGGCAAGATAAGTGTAAACTCATCGCCGCCATAACGTGAAAGGATATCCTCGCCTCTTTTTGATTCTGACAATACTCTTGAAAACTCTTGTAAAAAGAGGTCTCCAAAAGCGTGTCCGTATCTGTCATTGATAGGTTTGAAATTATCACAGTCTATCACCATAAGCGCAAACTCATAGCCATGAGGTTCTGAGCGTTTTATCTCATACTCCAAAAAGTCCACAAAAACTCTTTGGTTAAAAAGCCCGGTGAGCGGGTCATGTGCCGCATAGTACTCTAAGTCATTTGTATATTTGTTGATGGCTTTTACGGAGCCTACAAGGTTTGCCATCGTGGTTAAGATACTGTCTATAACGATATGTTTAATAGGGTCGGTTGCCATATCCGACTGAACACTAAGCCCGACGATACCGCCTATTTTTGGGCTATCCAAAAATAGAGATTTAGTTCTGTGGGCAAAGTTTTTATACTCTGTGACGGTAATGAGATTGTTATAATCTGCGATATTGTGACGGATAGAATAGTCTGCATATCCCAAAAAATGGTTGCTTATTTTGATGGCTTCTCGCACGTAAATCTCAAAAAGAAGTTTCACGTCCTCTTTTGGAACACCAAACCAAAAGATATCTACCTCAAACTGGTCATCGCCAATCCTAAAGATAGTCATAAGCGTATATGTCTGCATTACTTTGTTGATGTCCACCAAAAGTTCGTTTATAAAATCACGCCAATCCTGAACAACCTCTGATGTAATAATAAACTTATCGAGCAGCTGCACCTCAAACTCAAGCAAATCCCTATCTACAGCAATAATTTTTAACTTTTGTGCAAGCTCATTTACATGTACAATAATCTCATTTACTTCATCAAATTTTAGATCAATCTGCATCGGATCAAACTCTTTAAAATCTCTCATTGAGTTGATATTTTGAACTTTTTTGTTAAATAGTTTGAGTGAATTTGTTATTTTTGAAGTTGTATATCTTGAGGCTATAAAGGCTATAAATGCAAACAACGGAAGGATAATTAAGAAAAAGTAAACATAATCCAAAAATGTCTCTTTTATGATTTCAACAAAGTTTTGCTCTACATCTATGACACCCAGCGTATCGCCTATATTTGCGTTTGTATGACAGCCAAGGCACTCTTTTTTGGCATTTAGCGGCATAAGATTTCTAAGTTTGCCCATTTCGGCAAGCGTTATCTTCTCTCCGCTTGCTAAAACAGAGTTTGCCAAATCGTCTTTTTGCTTCTCATTGACTTCACCAAAAAATTCTTTGATTTTTTCACTGCGATAGATATTTACCGTATAGTCGCTATCGTTAAAATTCTCTTTTATGGAGTGCATAAAATCATTCAAATCTTCCCTGTTCCAGCCTTTTTTCATAACTTGATACATTGAAGAAAATATTTGATTTGAGACTACATTTGCGTGCTTTATGGCATTTTCTTGCGCTAACAACGTATGAAGATACGCCGTAAAGACAAAAACCACAACAAAGAGAGTTGAGAGAAGAGCCACATTGATAGAAAAGATGAAATTCTTTAACTTTTTAGGCATTTTAGGCATCTATTTTCCTTTTTTTCAAAAAAGAAATAATTATATCTCCCAATTATTTTTTTGAGCTTAAAAGATAAGAATTTTGAATAGATAAAGAAAGGGGTTTGATACGAGAAAATTCGTATCAAAAAGTAGTTATTTTACTTTTTCCAAGTATTCACCCTCAACAGTGTTTACTCTGATAGTATCGCCCTCTAAAACATGGTAAGGGACTTGTACAACCGCACCCGTCTCCAGTGTCGCAGGCTTTTTGCTGCCGCTTGAAGTGTCACCCTTGAAGTTTGGAGGAGTGTCTGTGATAACAAGTTCCATAACCTCAGGAGCCGATACAGAGATAGCATTTCCTTTATAAAAGATAATATCTACTTGAATTCCGTCTTTGAACCATTTGGAAGCATCATCACACTGTTCGTAGCTTAGACCAAGCTGCTCATAAGTATCGTTATCCATAAACTGATACTGCTCGCCGTCATCATACAAAAACTGCATAGTTTTATAAGTAATCTCAGGTACTTCAAATTTGTCGCCCGCGTGAACCGTTTTTTCAACAACTTTGCCGTTTAAAAAACTTTTAACTTTCATACGAACAAATGCCGCACCCTTGCCCGGTTTGACATGTTGAAATTCCACTACCTTATACGGTACTTCGCCGATAATAAGACGAACATTTTTTTTGATATCACCCATTCCTATAGTTGCCATTGGATTTGCCTTAGAAAAATTTTTGCGGATTTTACCCTAAATGGACTTAATTTCTTTTGTTATAATGTCAAAAATTATAAGCTTTAGGAACTGACATCTATGGAATTTACTTTAGAAGCAACCTCAAAAAATGCCCGTGCGTGTACCATAAAAACAGCTCATTCCATCATCAAAACTCCGGTTTTTATGCCTGTTGGAACACTAGGAAGTGTTAAAGCGCTCGATATGGAAGATGTCTTAGATCTTCTTGGCGCAGAGATAATTTTGGCAAACACCTACCACATGTATCTACGCCCCGGGGATGAGACGGTAGCTAAGATGGGCAAACTTCACGGATTTACAACCTACCCTAAAAGCTTTTTAACAGACAGCGGCGGTTTTCAGGCGTTTAGCCTTAGCGACATCTCCAAAGCTTCACAAAACGGTATAGAGTTTAGAAGCCATATAGACGGAAGCAAACACTTCTTTACGCCAAAAAAAGTTATAGACATTCAGCATAATCTTGGAAGCGACATTATGATGATTTTAGATGATTTGGTAGCACTTCCCGCAACTCAGGAGCGCATTGCGCTAAGCATCGAAAGAACGACTGCGTGGGCAAAAGAGAGTATTGAGTATTTTAGAGCAAAACAAAAAGAGAGTGTTGGCTTGGAGCAAAATATCTTTGCCATCATACAAGGCGGCACGGACAAGGCGTTTCGTACGAAGAGTGCGACGGAGCTTTGCGCGCTTGATTTTGACGGTTTTGCCATCGGTGGTTTAAGCGTGGGAGAAGCAAATCAGGATATGTACGACACAGTCGAACATACGGTGCAGTATATGCCAAAAGATAAACCGCGCTATCTTATGGGCGTGGGAACTCCTGAAGATTTGGTGGAGAACATTGAGAGGGGCATAGATATGTTTGACTGCGTTATGCCGACACGAAACGCCAGAAACGGGACGCTTTTTACATCATTTGGCAGACTAAACATAAAGGGTGCGGCGTACAAAGAAGATAACACGCCAATAGATAGCGAGTGCGATTGTCTTACCTGCAAAAGATACTCCAGAGCCTACCTCAACCACCTCTTTCGTGCAAGAGAGATAACATTTTTCAGACTTGCAACAATTCATAATCTTCATTACTACTTAAATCTGATGAGAGAAGCCAGAGAGGCGATTTTGGAAGATAGATACAGCGAATTTAAAGCGGAGTTTTATGCAAAAAGGTCAAATAACAGCTAAGAGATGCCGAATCAAGTTCGGCATGACGCTGTTGTAATTAGAGGTTGTTCTCTTTTTTGTATTTTAAAATAGCAGCATAAGCCTCATCTTTTAACATCAACTTCTCTTTTTTGAGTGTCTCAAGTTCTAGGTCACTCAAAATAACATCACCTTTCTCAGCTTTTGTGATTTGATCGTCAAGCTCGTTGTGCTTATCGAAAATTTTTAAAAAGTGAGCATTTGCAGCACTGTTTTCTTTCATATGAGTAATGATATCACGGTATTCATGTAACATGGGCAATCCTTAATTTTTTTGGAATTTTACCATATTTCAGGCAAAAATCTTTTTAATCTCTCCGTAAAGTTCTTCTGAATTATACAGAGAGAGTTTTTCATCCATCGTCACTTTAGCATTTGGGTCAAACAGCATCATCTGTGCTTTTGCACCGACTTTTATAACACCACACTCTTTGCCTAAAGCTTTTGCAGGGTTTAGCACGCATAGCTCTACAAGACGGCTCATTGAAACCAAACCGCTCTTAACAAGCTTGGTGTAGTAGAGGCTCATCGCATTTTTCAGCCCCTCACACCCATACGCGGCATCATAAAATGCCACCTCTTTGTTTACGGGAGAGCTTGGCTGGTGGAGCGTTGTGAGGATGTCGATTTGAGCATCTCTAAGTGCCTCTTGCAAAAGCACGACATCTGAACTTGAAGCCAAAGGCGGGTTGAGTTTTGCGGTGGTATTGAAGTTTTTGCAAGCCTCATCGGAGTTTAAAAGATGGTGGATGGAGACTTCACAGCTTACCGCAACGCCATCTTGTTTTGCTTTGCTTATAAGGTAGATGGAGCGTGGGGAGGCGATGGATTTGAAGAGGATTTTTATCTTAAAGTGTCTTGCAATCTCAATCATACGAGAGACATGCAAAACTTCACTCAAGTCCACAATCCCTGCAAGTCCAAGCTGAGAACTCACATCGCCCTCCAGCATCACACCGCTAGAGATAAGCGAGTTGTCTTCAGCCTTGCAAAATAGCGTTACGCCATACATCTGACAATACTGCGCAATCTTAATAGCCAAATCATTCTTTGCAATAGTACTCATGTATGGAGCGACTGCCCCTCGTTTTAGCAAAATAGCAATATTGCTAAGAGTTGCATCCTCTTTTAAGGCACTAATCATCAAATCCACTTTTGCACCCTCTAAGCCATGAAGCCCATTTTGAGCAAACTCCAAAACTATCTCATTATCAAGAGCGGGCGAACACTCCGGATTTATGACGATATGCCCTATGCCTGCTTCAAGTGCCTCGTCTGAGAGAGCTTTTATATTTTTTGCATTGAGCGCTGCATCCTGAACTCTTATGTTTGTGTCCACCAAAAGCGGCAGAAGATAGAGACCTCTTGCATCTATAAACCCGTCTCCTTGAAGATTTGCCCCTATCTCGGCGACTACACCATCTGCCACCCTGACATCAACTTCTCTCTCGCCATTTGCATCGCATACTCTCGCACCTTTGATAATCATAAACACCGCCTCTTTGGTATAATTGCAAAATTATATTAGACAAAGGCTTAGAGTTGCGTTTTATATCTTTAGTTTTAGTGCCGCTCTCTCTGTTTTGTGCCTCACCGGAGTATGAAGACGGCAAACGGCTATACGGACAACACGGCTGTTTTGGATGCCATGGTAGAAACTTAGAGGGAATGCACAACTACCCATATCTTGCCAACCGTGCAAAAGGCTACATGAAGTACAAACTTGAGCGTTTTCGATCCAAGCTCTCAGACAACCAGCAACAAGAGATGATGATACCTTTTGCGGTCGGTTTAAGTGACAAAGATATAGAAAATCTTACTATTTACATGAATGAGTTTGTTCCTGAGGATAGTAAAAACCGTTATGACGACAGCTATAAAACATATGGGGACGGAGGCTCATGAAAATTTTAGTAAGCGCACTGGAACACTCGGCAAATGTGCACCTCAAATCTCTTAAAGAAGAGTTGAGCGAGACGACAGAGTTTATCGGTATCTTTGACAGAGAGCTTGGAGAGAGCATTGTTGACCTTAGAAGTCTCGCTATCATGGGGTTTGTCGATGCACTCAAAAAACTTCTTTTTTTTATCAAACTAGGCAATGAGATGGTAGAACTCGCAAGAGATGCCGATAAGGTGCTACTCATAGACTCGTCTGGTTTCAATCTCCCTCTTGCCAAAAAAATCAAAAAAAAGTATCCGCAAAAAGAGATTATCTATTATATTTTGCCTCAAGCGTGGGCATGGAAGCAAAAGCGGATTCCCGTACTAGAGCAAACTATCGACCATCTTGCTTCTATCTTGCCTTTTGAGCGTGACTACTACTCCAAAAATGCACCCATAGAGTATGTGGGACATCCGCTGCTTGACCAGATAACAGAGTTTAAAGAGCATTTAAACGATGAGATAAAAAGTGTTGTTTTTATGCCCGGAAGCAGAAAGGGAGAGATAAAAAAACTTCTTAGCGTCTTTAAAGAGGTTCGAGAAAAACTTGGCGTGGATGCAACTATCATCATCCCAAAACACTTCTCTAAAGAAGAGATAAAAGAAGTTTATGGTAACCTTGCAGGTTTTAAAATAGCTTATGATGCACACAAAACACTTCTTGAGGCTGATTTTGCATTTATATGCAGCGGCACGGCAACACTGGAGGCTTCACTCATCGGGACTCCCTTTGTTTTGACCTATATTGCCAAACCGTTTGACTATTTCATCGCAAGCAGGCTTATAAAACTAGAGTATATAGGGCTTGCAAATATCATGTTTTCGAAGTTTAAAAACAGAGTTTTACACCCTGAGTTTATACAAGAAGAGGTAAATGCCGCAAATCTTGTCAAAGCGTATGAAACATACGAGAGAAGCAAGTTTTTAGAGGATTCAAAGGCACTTAGAGCGTATCTTAAACACGGCAGTTCCAAAAAAGTAGCAGACATTATAGAGGGTAGAAATGAAGATTAATTTTATAGACTTACAGGCACAATACAAAAAGTATGAAAAAGAGATAAACAGTGAAGTTTTAGAGGTTATGTCCTCTGCACAGTTCATAGGCGGAGAGAAGCTTAACTCGCTGGAGAGAGGTCTTGGGGCTTACACGGGAGCAAAACACGCTATCGGATGCAGCAGCGGCACGGACGCTCTTTTGCTCGCACTTATGGCTCTTGATGTCGGTGTGGGCGATGAGGTCATCACTACTCCTTTTACTTTTATTGCCACTGCCGAAGTTGTCGCACTTTTAGGGGCAAAGAGCGTTTTTGTTGACATAGACGAAGAGAGCTACAACATAGACCCCACAAAGATAGAAGATGCCATCACAAGCAAAACAAAAGCTATCATTCCAGTCTCTCTTTACGGACAGTGTGCAGATATGGACGCTATCAATGCAATCGCAAAAAAACACGGCATCGTTGTCATTGAAGACGCATGCCAGAGTTTTGGAGCAACCTACAGAGGCAAAAAATCATGCAACCTCTCAACAATCGCATGCACAAGCTTCTTCCCGTCAAAACCGCTTGGTGCATACGGAGACGGCGGGGCAATATTTACAAGTGATGATGCACTTGCCGCAAAAATGCGTATGCTTCTCAACCACGGGCAAAATGAGCGTTATAAACACAAATATATCGGTATTAACGGACGACTTGACGCTATTCAGGCGGCAGTTTTAAATGTAAAACTCAAACATTTTGAAGCAGAGGCAACTGCAAGAGAGGAGATAGGTGCGAGATATAGCGATTTGCTTGAAGATGCGGATGTTATCACGCCAAAAATCGCAGAGGGCAACACAAGCGTCTATGCGCAGTACTCCGTGAGAGTAAAAGATAGAGAAACTATGGTAGCAAAACTCTCTGCCGCAGGTGTTCCAACCGCTGTTCATTATCCGCTCCCGTTGCATCTGCAAGAAGCTTTTGCACATCTTGGCTATACAGAAGGCGACTTTCCTGTAAGCGAGATGGTTGCAAAAGAGATTATGTCTCTGCCGATGAGTGCTTTTTTAAGTGAAACAGAACAAGATTTTATCGTTAACGCCATCAAAGGGTAAGCATTGAAAAAAATCGCCATTCTTGGTCTTGGTGTTATGGGGAAAAACCATTATAACACGCTTAAAAAAGTAGCCGGAGTACAAATTGTAGCACTTTGTGATGTTGTCAAAAACGGTGAATTTGAAGAGCCGTTTTTTTATAATTTAGACACCATGCTTGATACCGCCAAGCCTGATGCCCTTATCATAGTTACACCTACTTTTTTGCACAAAGAAGCCGCTCTTAAATGTGCCGCTCATGGTGTAGATATCTTTATAGAAAAACCTGCCGCTTCGAGCGTTGCGGATGCAGAAGAGATTCTTGAAGCAGTTCAGAGAAGCGGCATTAAGAGTTGTGTCGGACATATAGAGCGTTTTAACCCTGTCGTAAAAGCATTGATAAATGAGATAAAAAATCATGAAGTTCTCTCCATCTCCATCGTTCGCAGCGGCTCATTTCCGGAGCGCATCGCAGATGTTGGCATACTCACCGACCTCTCCGTGCATGACAGCGATTTGATTCGCTTTATCACTCAAAAAGAGATAGTAAAAAGTGCCGTTTTCAAATCTCAAAAGATTCACAAAACGCACGAAGACAATGCCATCTTAGCGTTTGAACTTGAAGGCAATGTCATCGGCGACATCACAACAAACTGGCTTACTCCTTACCGCAAAAGAAGCATAAGCGTTGCATGTAGGACAGACAAAGAGAGCAAAATCAAGTTTTTTGAAGCCGACCTACTCTCCCAAACACTTACAGAACGTGTCAACATCAACCCAAACGCACACATCACAAACAACTGCTTTGTAGGCAGAAGCAACGCTCTGCATGATGAACTTGAAGCCTTTGTCCGTTACTTAGAGAGCGGAGAAAGAGGCTCTTTGGCATCCATACAAGACAGTATCGTAACCCTAGAAATCGCAGGTCAATAATGCAAAAAATCCATCCAACCACCATCATAGAAGCAGGTGCAACCATCGCACCTGATGTTACCGTCGGTCCGTTTTGTTTTATCGGCAAAGATGTTGTGCTTCAAGCAGGATGCACTTTGGAGTCAAACATCATCCTCAAAGGCAAACTTCAAATAGACGAAGATGTAAAAATTTTCAGCTTTGCAGTCATTGGCTCAGAGGAATCCGAGATACACATCGGAGCAAAAACCCATATCAGAGAGTTTGTTCAGATTGGAACGCAAGAGACAACCAATGAAAGCAGAAAAATCACTATCGGTGCAAACAATTTTCTTATGGGATATGTGCAGATTTTTGACGGCGTAACACTTGGTGATTTTTGCATCATAACAAATGCCGTCAGACTTCATGAAAATGTTACATGCGAAGAGAGAGTTATCATCGGCGGACTTAGCACGGTTGAAGCAAACAACAAAATAGGAACGGGAGTTATGATAGGCGGAGCATCCGTAGTGGGTTCAGACATTCCTCCTTTTATGCTGGTCGAGGGTAACAAAGCAACCATCAAAGGTCTAAATGTTATCGGACTTAGAAGAAGACTTGAAAACAGAGGCGATATAGAGGAAATCAAATCAGTTTTCAAACAAATACTAGGAGACGGCGCAGATAAAATCCTGGCTCAAGAGATAGCAGACACCAACCCAAATGAGTTTATACAAAGATTGTCATCATTCGTCGCTTCTAGCAATCTTTAGCATTTTTCAGCATGCAAAAGCGCATGCTGTATTTTTAACTCTTTAGTTTTTCTCTTACTATTTTTACCGCCTCTACCATATTTTTAAGCGAAGGTTTTACCTCTTCCCATTTTCTAGTCTTTAATCCGCAGTCAGGATTTATCCATAATTGCTCTTTTGGAAGCACCTCAAGCAGAAGCTCTATCTGTGCCACCATCTCTTCAACACTTGGAATCCTCGGGCTATGGATATCGTAAACTCCGGGTCCTACTTCTTTTGTGTAGCCTACTTTTTTAAAGATTTTCAGCAGTTCGTTTCCGCTTCTGGCGGTCTCTATAGAGATAACGTCCGCATCCATATCTTCTATGGTCTCTATGATATCGTTAAACTCGCTATAGCACATGTGGGTGTGTATCTGCGTCTCTTTTTTTGCACTGCTAACGGCTATTTTGAAGTCTCTCGTCGCCCACGCTTCATACACTTTTATCTTCTCACCTCTTATCGGATACCCCTCTTTAAACGCCGCTTCATCGACTTGTATAATCTTTATACCTGCATTTTGCAAGTCGTTTATCTCATCACTGAGAGACAGGGCTATCTGTTTTGAAACTTCGCTTCTTGGCATATCATCTCTGACAAATGACCAGTTGAGAATGGTCACGGGACCCGTTAACATCCCTTTTATGATACGGCTTGTTTTGCTTTGCGCATAGGTTATCCATTCAATAGTCATGGGCTTTGGTCTGCTTATGTCTCCGTAGATAAATGGCGGTTTTACGCATCTGCTTCCATAGCTCTGCACCCATCCGTTTTGGCTAAATCCATACCCCTTTAGCTGTTCGCCGAAATACTCCACCATATCATTTCTCTCAGGCTCGCCGTGGACTAAAATCTCCAAACCGCACTCCTCTTGAAATGCCACGCACTCGTCTATATACTTTTTTATCTCCGCCTCATAACTCTCTTGCGAGATAAGAGCGGCTTTGAAATCGCTTCTCGCTTTTCGTAACTCTGGAGTTTGCGGAAACGAACCTATGGTCGTAGTCACTAAATCTTTGTAACCCAAAATCTCTCTTTGGAGTTTTAGCCTCTCTTTTGCATCGCCCTCTCTTTGGAGTTTTGTATGCTTATTTACCCTATCTTGAACGGTTTTATCATGGATAAGAGGAGAATTTTTTCTGCTTTGGTTTGCTTTTATATTGTTTGAGAGAGCCTCTTTTTGAGCGTTGTTTAAACTGCTCTGTGTGTCAAAAAAGATTTTAGATATAAGCGAAATCTCATCTAGCTTCTCAAGCGCAAAACTTAGCCACTCTTTTATCTCTTTATCCATTTTATCTTCGTACCTTAGAGTAAAAGGTGTGTGAAGAAGCGAACAAGACGAGGAGAGCAGAATATTCTCTTTACTTACAAAATTTGAGATACTCTCCAAAAGCTCAAGTGTTTTTTCTATGTCGCATCTCCATATATTTCTGCCCTCAACCACTCCTGCTATAAGCTTTTTACCGCTTAAAGCAATGATATCAAGAGATTTTAGATTTTCATCTCCATGTAAAAAATCAAGTCCGATAGCCCAAATAGGCGTATGCACCAAAATCTTAGTAGCTTCGTTTGAATGCTCAAAATATGTCACAACCGCAATTTTTATATTTGGCGAAACATTGCAAAGCCTGTCAAAAGTCGGTTTTATAAGGCTAAGAACTTTTATGTCAAGCTCTTTTGCAAAAATCGGCTCATCTATCTGCACGACCACCTCATCGTCAAGAGTGCTTATGGTTTTTAAAAGCTCTTCATAGAGAGGAACTACTTTGCCCCAAAGCTCATAAACATCGCCTCTATCGACTCTTTTGCCAAGCCCCAGATAAGTTATAGGACCGATGATATTTATCTTTGTTTTGATACCTAAGCTTTTTGCCTCACGGTACTCATCCATGATTTTAGAAGCATTTAGTGAGTAACTGTCTTCAAGACTTAGTTCAGGAACTATATAGTGATAGTTTGTGTTAAACCATTTTGTCATCTCCATAGCAACGCACTCTTTATTGCCTCTTGCCATCGCAAAGTAAAGCTCATCATCCTTTAGATGGCGAAATCTTTTTGGAATCGCACCGAGCATAACAGAGGTATCAAGCATATTGTCATAGAGTGAAAAATCGTTCGAGCTTATAAAATCCGCTCCCGCATCTCGCTGATACTTCCAATGTCTCGCCTTTAACTCATGTGCCGTTTGTGCAACTGCTTCAAATGAGCATTTTTTTGCCCAAAACTCCTCTAAAACCTTTTTTAATTCTCTTTGCTCCCCGATACGCGGGAAACCGACTATATAATTTTTTGACATGAAAATATCCTTGTTTGTCATTTTTTTTATTTTTTTTGTGATGATTTTTGTAAAAAAAGGATATTAAAGAGGAGGGTGTACGCCGGTGCGTCTAAATGCAAAATATGTAGTATAGTATGGACATCTAGGGATAAAATGGTTCAGCAAAAGAACAAGACGGATTTTGCGCTTAAAAAAGAGGTTGCAGTGGCATGGTTTAGAAGAGAAAAAGTGTGTAAGCTTTGAAGCAATAACGGCGTAACGGCTACTAAAAAACTGCAACATTTCATCTTCTCCTCTTTTTTTTGCGAAATTATACATTAGATACTGTTTAAATGCTCCAAAAACTTCTGCGCATCTATAAAACCGACGATAGTTTTTGACTCTAAAACAGTTGAACTTGCATCAAAAAAGAGGATGACGGGCGGCCCGAAAACTCCATATTTTTTACTGAGTTCTTTTTGCTCTTGGCTATTTTGCGTCACATCTGCTCTCACAAGTACAAACTCGCTCATCTTTGCTTTTACTGCTGCGTCAGAAAAGGTTTTTTTGTCAAGCTCCTTACACACCGCACACCACTCGGCACTAAAATCTAAGAGGATTTTTTTACCTTTGTTTGCCTCTAAAACCTTGTCAAGCTCCGCAATGGAGGTTACTTTTGTAAATGCCAACTCTTTTTGCTCCGGTGTTGCGGCACTCATAACAGTAGATGACTTTAAAAATCCAAGCGGTTTTGTCATGCTGTAAGAACCTGCCATAACGCCTATAAAAAGAGCGACTGCATAGAGAAAAAGAACTATAGAGACGGTTCTTCTAAAGATGTGTGCTTCCTTGTCAAATGCCCCAAAATAGGTCGCAAAACCTACACCAAGAATGGAGTAAAGAAGCATGATAACGGCTTCATCCATTACCCGCTCTAGCATCCAGACGGCAACGCCTAGCATCATAACGCCAAAGATAGCGCTTACCATTGTCATCCATGCTCCGGGGCGAGGCATAAACTTTCCTGCACTCACGCCAACCAAAATGAGCGGAAAGCCCATCCCTATGCTCATGGCAAAAAGTGCCGCACCGCCGAGAACCGCATCGCCTGTTTGCCCTATATAGACAAGAGCGCCCGCAAGCGGAGCCGCAACGCAAGGTCCTACGATAAGTGCGGATAAAAAGCCCATGATAGCCACGCCGACGTAACCGCCACGACTGCTGCCGTGGTTTGAGCTTATCTTTGCAACAAACGAATCGGGAAGTTTAAGCTCATAAAATCCAAACATACTAAGGGCAAGTGCCACAAAAATAGCAGAAAAGGAGTATATCGCCCACGGCGCTTGAAGAGCGGCTTGAAGGTTAGAGCCAAAAAGCCCTGCCAAAACCCCTGCTATAGTATAGGCAACCGCCATAGCAAGAACATAAACAAGAGAGAGCATAAAAGCTTTTTTTGTACTTAGCCCCTCACCTTGAGAGATTATGATGCCGGAGATAATGGGAATCATCGGAAAAGTACAAGGAGTGAGCGCCAAAAGAAGCCCAAACCCTAAAAATGTCAAAAGGACAAGTGCGATGTTGCCGTCTTGCATCGTTTTTGCTATAGAATCACTCTCTGAGAGTTTTTGAGGTTCTATCTTTTTGAGAGGCTCTTGCGCTGCTTCACTTTTTTGCTCTTTTGTCACGCCCAAGAGTTTAGCACTATCAACCTCAAAGCTATACACTCTCGTCTCCGGCTCATAACAAAGCCCCTGCTCCGAACACCCTTGATATGAGAGTTCTATATCAACACTCTTTACCCCGCTCACACCGCTTAGTTTTTGAAGCGTAACCACAAAAGTGGGAGATTCAAGATAGACCATATCGTCATAATGCTTCACGCTTTTTGGCTTTGCAATCTCTTTTATCTCAAGACCGTCACCTTTTTTAAGGACTATTTTAAGTGCATTATCATAAAGATATATCTCTTTTCCAAGTTCGATTGTGGCTTCCACTTGCATCTTTTCGTTTAGTTTTGCCGATGGTTTAAAGGCTTCATCAGGCATCAAAAATTTTGGCTGCGCCCCAAAAAGAGAGAGAGAAGTAAAAAGAAGTAAAAAAAGTTTTTTCATTTAGCAAATCCCGATTTTTATATGTGACAAAATTATAACAAAAAAAGCGCCTTAGTTACCTAAAGTTACTCTCATTTTGCTTTTTAAACAGTTTTGTCTCTTTGTGTGCTGCAAAGGTAATTTTTTTGTAGTAGTATAAGCTAACTTAATATGAAAAAATTAGATTATGCAAGAAAACAAGACTGATATCCTGCCTTCTCAAAAGTCACTTCTCAAGCAACGCATAAAAGAGAACCATCCTGATTTTAGGTACTATAAATCTCTTTTTAATCTCACTTCAAATCTTGTTGCAATCACAGACGGTGATACGATTATAGATGCAAACAAGGCATTTATCGATTTTTTCAAAGCGATACAACTTGATGTTTTTCAGCCTGCATTTACTCTTTCGACGATTTTTCAAAAGATAGACAAGTACGGTTATATTTATGACGGTTATCTCAACAAAAGATGGTTTGAGTTTACCAATCAAGCAAACAAAGATTACTACCGAGTTGCGATTATAGGTTTAGGCAAGCTTTATGATTTTAATATAGTAATCAAACAATTTGAATTTGCAAAGAACGTATTTGTTATTATTCTTACCGATATCACGCAGATTATGGGGTATAAAGATACTTTAGAGTTTAACTTAAATTCGATTTCTAAAAATAAAGAGGAAACTGAATTTTTACTCAATCAATACAATAACGCCATAAACATCTCAAATCTCGTGATAAAAATAGATATGAACGGCAATATTACATACGCTAATGACGCATTTTGCAAGGTTCTAAAATATACACAACAAGAGCTTACAAGCCAAAATATAAAGATTTTTTGTAATCCAAATGCAACTTACGCCCATTATAACTCTATTATACAAACTATGAAAAATAGAGATATTTATAAAGGTATTATTGAAAATATTGACAAAGAAGGTGGCATACATTTTTTTAATGTAACCATTGTACCTATTACAAATCAAGAGAGAGTTACGATTGAGTATCTTTTTATCCAAAATGAGATTACGGAGATGGTAAAAGCAAAAGAGAGCGCCCTGCAAGCTCTTGAAGAGAAGAGTAGATTTTTTGATAAAGTATCCCATGAGCTAAGAACTCCGCTTAATGCCATCATCAACTTTACAGAGCAATCACTTGAGATATATAATGAGATTTTTGAAGATAAAGAGAGCAGAGAACTTATGCAGCTCTATCTTCAAAGAGCATACAAAAACTCCAACAATCTTTTAAACCTTATAAATTCGCTCTTAGACCTCTCAAAATTTAAATCTGCAAAAGAGCAGTTTAATATCGGTGTTCATGATATTGTAGAAATTGTCAACGAAAGCTATGAGAGCTGTTCTGGTTTAAATATCAAAGAAGGGGTGATGTACAAACTCATACTTGATTGCGAGAGTGGTTTTGTGCAGTGCGACTACTTTAAACTAAACCAGATGATTATCAACCTCATCTCCAATGCTTTTAAATTTACACAAAAGGGATTTATAATTATACGTTTAAGCCAGAGAAACGACAACTATATCATAGAGGTCAAAGATAGTGGAGTAGGAATACCGCAGGATAAATTAGCGGCTATTTTTGAGCCGTTTGAGCAGGCAAGAAGTTCTGATGCAGGAACCGGCTTAGGATTAAGCATAGTCAAAGAGTATGCGAATATAATGAACATCAAGGTAAGCGTAACTTCTTCTCAAGAGAGCGGCAGTTGCTTTGAACTAAAAATAAAAAAATTTATAATCTAAAGAGTGAAAATGAATACCATCAAGCTTCTTATAGTTGACGACATAGAAGATAACCGCCTAGTTTTAAAAGCCATCTGTAGAAAACTTAAAAACTTTGAGATAAAAGAGGCAGAGGATGGGTTTGGCGCCGTAGAGATGGCAAAAGAGTGGCATCCTGACATCATCCTTATGGATATCATGATGCCAAATATGGATGGTTATGAAGCATCAAAAATCATAAAAGCATTTCATCCGAATATGGTCATTATAATAGTTACGGCGGTTTCTGACCCAAATATGCAAAAAAACATGAACGCCATCGGGGTTGATACATACCTTCACAAGCCTATCGACAGAGAGCTTGTTTTATTTAAGCTGGAGAGCATAAGCACATCTCTTTTGATTAAAAAAGGCAAAGTAAAAGCTCTCTCAAAAAAAGAGGCACTTAACCCGTTTAACCCTGATATTCGCTCTTTTAGAACGATTTTTGATATCGTGGACACAGAGGCGATGATGGATTTTGGGATGTGGGTATTTGACCAGTGCGCCAAAAAGGATGTTTTTGCCTGTAACAGGCTTGATTTGATAGTCGAACTATTTTATAAACTGATGCGACAAGAGATAAAAGAGGGTCATAAATCAAGCATAATTATTGAAGAGAGTTATGAAGAGATATATATAACCATGAAACTAAAAAGTGAGCTTATCTTAGAACCGAGGATGAATGATATACTTGAGGCTTTTCAATCTGATTTTATTGTACAAAAAAACATAGTATGCGCCAAAATAAAAAAGTACCTTGAATCTGATGTGATAGAGACAGCCGAAGTCATTTATGAAGATAAAAAACATACACAGGAGAGGTTGCCTCTTACTGAAAAAACAGAGGAGAAAAATCTCAAAGACGTTCATACGATAACAAAGAAAGATAAAGAGCTTCTAAGACAAAGTTTTACTACAAAAACAACGGCTGCTGCTTACATCATCGATATCGGCGGAGACATTATGGATGAGATTCTTGATTTGGCAAGCGTTGATGAAGAGTGGAGAGAAAAACTCTCTTTTTTTGAAGAGAAGCCGACAGATGAAAACCTAAAAAACTTTGCAGAGAGTGTGTTGTGGGTTTATGCACAAACCATCAACTCTCTTTTGGAGTTTACGGCTCTTAGCTATGCGCTCACTTCACTTGGAGTTTTTTTGAAAGAGAAAGCTGACATCATTACACAAGATGCCACAAAAGCTAAAACGATAGCTATGCTGCTGGAAAATCTCGGGCACGACTTGGTTTCATGGCGCAAGCACATATTTGAGCTTCAAGACACACAGGACATACACTATCTTGACAGCTCTTTTTTTAGCTCATGTATGCAGATAGAGGGGATAATTAACGATAAGGAGATTAGCTGCGGTGATGAAGATGAGATGGAATTTTTTTAATAGATTAAATAACGGAGAAAAAAATGGCAAAAACAGTAATAATAGTAGATGATTCAAAAGCGGTAGTAGCGATGGCGGAGCTGGCACTTGGCGAATTGATTCAAAGCGGCGTTATAGAATTTAAGTCTTATCTAAACCCTTTGAAGCTTTTAGACGGGCTTCAAAGCGGCAGTGAAAATTTTGATCTGCTTATCAGCGATATCAATATGCCTGAGATGAACGGACTAGACCTTGCAAAAGCTATAAAAACCAGCGATAAACATAAAACCAAACCCATTATCATCTTGACGACAGAGAGTTCAAATGAGATAAAAATGGCAGGCAAAGAGATAGGTGTAACAGGATGGATGGTAAAACCCTTTAGCGATGAAAAACTTGTAAAGTCCATTAAAATGGTACTGGGAGTATAAGTATGAGCATAGATCATCAAAACACACCACAATCCAAAAAAGAGCGTTATCTTACTTTTTTTCTAGGAGATGAGCAGTACGGGATTGCCATAGAGAGGATTAAAGAGATTATAGCAATGATGAAAATCACAAGCGTTCCTAAAATACCCTCTTATATGAGAGGAGTTATAAATCTGCGTGGTTCTATCATACCAATCGTAGATACAAGATTGCGCTTTGAGATGCCTTTTAGGGATGCGGATATGCACACGGCTATCATCATCGTAGAGGTAGAGAAGGTAAATATAGGCTTTATCGTTGATAGAGTTGAAGAGGTGGTCTCCATTGATGCTTCCAACCTCAGCGAACCCCCAAGGTTTGGAGGTCAGATTGATACGGATTTTATCTCGGCAGTGGCACAAATAGAAGAGAATGTGGTAATGATTTTAGATGTTTTGAAGCTTTTTGAGGCAGATGAAATCATAAATCTTGCAGAAATACAAAACAAACAAGCAGAGGGGGTGTGAAATGAGTTGGCTAGAAAATATGTTGCTTAAGAGCAAGTTGATGCTACTAACATCGGTCTTGATGATTGCGTTGGCAGTGATTGGATTTTTAGGGTACAAAGCGGTTAATGCGTGGGAAGTGGATGTCGTAGAACTTGGAGAGGTTCGTGCAAATTCGCTTGTAAGTGTAGGCACTATTCGTTATGGTGTTTTACTCTTTGCTATTCAGGTAAATCGCTCCACCGGACTAAAGGGCGACCCTGAAATGAAAACAAAGATGCAAAACGTATCCGAGGTTATGCAAAAAGGATTTAACATAATTGACGAGGGGTTAAACAGCTATAAAAAAGTTATGCCTGTAGGCGAAGAGGCTGATGCGTGGCAAAAGTTTGTCACAGACTATGAGCAGTGGCGAAAAAGAAATGAGATTTACAAAGCAGATGTCATAGACGGTCTCATAAAAAGCAGTGATGCAGAACAAAATGAGATACTCTTTGGCAAAATGGCCGACCATCTAAAAAACATTACCGCTTTGCGTATAAGCATGGAAAATAATATGCAAAAGCTATATATGGTCAACAAGGAGAATATGGCAAAAACAAGTGAAAATGCCAAAAAACAGTCTTCTTCCTATAGAGAGCTTTCAATGTTGATTGTTATCATCTCAATACTGTCATCTATCGTTCTTGCTGCAATCATTATCCGCTCAATCACACGTTCTATCACAACAAGCGTCACTTTCATCAGAGACGGTGCAGCGCAGATAACATCGGCTAGTTCTCAAGTTGCTGCTTCTTCTTCATCTCTCGCACAGGGAGCCAGCGAACAAGCCGCAAGTGTTGAGCAAGTCAGCGCAACACTGGAAGAGAGCACAGCCATAAACACACTCAACACCGACAACGCAATGCAGGCGGATATCTTGGCGAAAAACGCAAACGACTCTGCAAGGGCTGGCTATGAAAAAGGCGAACAGCTCGCAGGTTCTATGCATGCCATCACCGAATCGGCTACAAAGATTTCAGGAATTATCAAAGCAATTGACCAGATAGCGTTTCAAACAAATCTTCTTGCATTAAATGCGGCGGTAGAAGCTGCCCGTGCGGGAGAGCATGGTCTTGGATTTGCGGTTGTTGCCGATGAGGTTAGAAACCTTGCGCAAAGAGCGGCGTCGGCTGCAAAAGAGACATCCTTAATCATAGAAGAGGTTCTCTTGCAGATAAAAGAAGGAAACCAGATTGCTCATGCAACACATACCTCTTTTAAAGAGATTGTTGAGCAGTCTAAAAAAGTTTCGGATTTAATCGGCGAAATCTCTATCGCCGGAAAAGAGCAGTCTGAGGGAATGGTGCAGATAAATCAGGCAATGGGTCAGGTAGATCAGGTAACACAACAGGTTGCGGCAAACTCCGAAGAAGCAGCGGCAGCGGCAGAAGAGCTAAATGCGCAAGCATCCTCAATGATGGAAGCCGTTTCTGTTTTAGCAAAAATCGTTGGAATGGACGTACATACTCCGATTGTAAAACCACAAAGAGAGTATGTGCAGCAGCCGGATATAAAAAGCTCCCAAATGCTCCATAAAACAAATAAACCTGCAAAAGAGAGTGTCGCTCAAAAAAGAGTATTGCCAAACAAAGCGGAAGAGATTTTTCCACTTAGCGAAGACGATTTAAAAGAATTTTAGATGAAAATCGACGGGGATGTACTCACCATAGACTTAAATCTGTCTATGGATGAAATCGTAACATTAGAAGAGTTTATTCGCCCAAGGATTGAGTATATAGAGAGGATTGAAACAGAGGATGGAAGCGTACTCTCTTCAAGCGCACTACTCTCTCTTTTAGTCAGCATAAAAAAAACTCGACCCCAAATAGAGATACCGTTTTTAGAAAAAGAGCAAACAATCTCCTTTTCTTACGGAACAGTGCATTGGACATATCATGATTAGTCAAGAAGAGCTAAGAGCCATTTTTATAGAAGAAGCCACAGAAATAGTTGAAAAACTTGATGTTGATATCATCCGTTTTGAAGAAAACTCAAATGATTTTGAACTCTTAAACGAAATCTTTCGCGGCGTTCATACGCTCAAAGGAAACTCCAACGCCTTTGGCTTTACAAGGCTAGGTGAGTTTGTACACCATTTTGAAGATTTGCTGGATTATTATCGCTCTACAAAAGAGCGCATTGAGGCAAACAACCTAGAACTCTTTGTGGAGAGCGTGGATGTCGTCAAAGAGGTTATGGAGTGTGAACTAAACTCTATCAAAGAACTCCCGCGTAGCTACAGTGTCTGTTTGGAAAAAATCAAAAAGCTTCTGGATGCCAAAAAGAACAAAAACCCTTCCCTCATACAAAGCGAGAGCCGTGAGGTCTTAAATAACCTAGCCCTAGAGTTTGACGAACTTCCTCTATTTCCGGATGAAGATACCCTTGAGCAAAGCATCAAAATACATCAGGCTATGCAGACAGAGGCATTAAATCTTTACAAAATCGTCTTAACGCTAGATGGCGACTGCTACAAACGAGGGTTTGACCATTTTATCTTTTTAAAGATACTCGGCGAACAGGCGAAGTCGCTGGAGAGCTTTTTTAGTATGAAAAATGTTCAGACCATAGAAGATTTTCAAAGCACTCAAAACAGTATCGACAAAGTAGATATTGTTGCCTTAACACCTCTTGTTTATGGAGAGGTTGAAGAAATTTTTGAATTTTTGTTTGACCATGAATACAAAATCACACCCATACAAGCCCCGCCGCCTCCACAAAAAGAGACAGAAAAAGAAGCAGAAACTCTATTTAAGAGTGCTTCAAACAACAACACGGAAATAGTTTCAAACACAAACATAAATGCGCCAAAATCGACTATCCGCATAGATACATACAAAGTGGATGAACTCTTTGATTCTGTCGGTGAGCTGGTAATCGCACAAAATTTTATAGCGCAAAACAGAGAGATTCGTTCCATAGAAAATGAAACGATTAACCGCACTATAGAGGTTCTCTCAAAAATCACAAAAAAGATTCAAGACAGAGTTATGAGCCTTCGCATGGTTGCCATAAAAGATACCTTTGAGAAGATGAAACGTGTAGTCCGTGACACCTCCAAAAAAACAGGAAAAGAGATTCATCTCATCATACAGGGTGAGGATACGGAAATCGACAAAACGATGATAGACTCTCTCTCCGACCCGCTTATTCATATCATACGAAATGCCATAGACCACGGCTTGGAGTCGTGTGGAGATGAAAGAGTAAGTATCGGCAAGAGTGCAGAGGGGACACTTACCCTGAGGGCTTTTCACAAAAGCGGCAATATTGTCATAAGCGTTAGTGATGACGGCAGAGGCATCAACAAAGAGAGAGTGTTCAAAAAAGCCATAGAGAGAGGCATCGTAAACGAGGGCGAAAACCTAACGGACTCACAGATATTTGCACTTATTATGCAGCCCGGATTTTCAACGGCAGAAGCCATCAGCGACCTTTCAGGACGCGGTGTCGGGTTGGACGTTGTAAAAACATCCATAGAAAAACTGCGCGGCAAGATAGAGATAGAGTCAAAAGAGGGTGAAGGTACTACTTTTTCCATAATTTTACCTCTCACGCTTGCCATCATCGACGGGATGCTTGTGCAAGTCGGCAATGAGACATACATCATCCCGACACTTTGCGTCGTTGAGTCTTTTCGCCCTGAAAAAGAGATTGTTCATATAGTCAAAGGCAAAGGTGAGTTTGTAACACTGCGCAAAGAGTGTATTCCTATCGTAAGACTAAGTGAAGTTTTCAACCTTGATATCGCAAAAAGTGAGCCGTGGGAGAACATTTTGGTCTGCGTTGAGACCGATAGCGGCAGAATCGCCATTATGATAGATGAACTTCTGGGAAGACAGCAGGTAGTCATCAAAACATTGGGCAAATCACTCTCCAAAGTCAAAGAAATTTCAGGCGGTGCAATCCTCGGCAATGGAGATATCGCACTTATCCTAAATGTAGATGCCCTGCGTCCGCAGAGCGAGACTTCCCATGTACGAGATTGAGCTTAAACCTGAGGAATTTAAACTTTTTCAAACCTATATCTATGAAAAAGTCGGCATCTCTTTGGGAAAGGAAAAAACAACTCTCGTCAAAGGTCGCCTTAACAAGCGGTTGCGTCAGCTAAATTTGCAATCTTTCAAAGAGTACTACAACTACTTAACCAATGATGCAAACGGCGATGAACTGCTTTTTTTTGTAAACGCTATCTCAACAAATGTTACCTCATTTTTTCGAGAAGAGGCACAGTGGAGATGGCTTGAGGGATATATCTCTGAGCTAATAGCAACAAAAAAAGAGAAAAAAATAAGAATCTGGTCTGCCGGATGCTCAAGCGGAGAAGAGCCATATACGATTTTGATGTTTTTGCAAAACAATCTTCCGGACTTTGAGAACTGGGATATCAAGATTTTGGCGACAGATATCTCTACAAAAGTTCTCACACATGCCGTTGAGGGCTTTTATGCACAAAAAGATGTAGAGCAACTCCCAAAAAACATCGCTCTAGCCTCTTTTGACAAGATAAACAGCGACAACGAAATCAAGTATCAGATAAAACCGCACCTGAGAGAAATGGTAATTTTTAGGCTTTACAACCTTGTCACAGACCCGTTTTTCTTCAAAAATAAGTTTGATATGATTTTTTGTAGGAATGTCATGATATATTTTGACGAAACAACAAGGCAAGATGTAGTTGGGCGATTTGCAAAGTTACTTCCAAAAGGCTCTCCGCTCTTTTTAGGAAGTTCAGAATCCTTGATGGCACACAAAGAGACACTCAAACTCTTAGGCTCTTCAATTTATAAAAAAATATAGGAAAAGCAGTTGGAAAACAGAATAAACAACACCCAACATCAAGAGGCGAAATTTGCCATCCATGAACTCTTTTTCTCCATAACAGACAAAGAGAGCACTATAATCTCGGGAAATGAGACTTTTGTACGCATCAGCGGCTATGCAAAAAATGAGCTTGTCGGAGAGCATCACAACATAGTAAGGCATAAAGATATGCCTCGTGTTGTGTTTAAAGCTTTTTGGGACTACCTAAAGGCGGATAAACCGGTCGTAGCTTATGTCAAAAACAGAACAAAAAACGGCGAATACTACTGGGTAATCGCTGCTGTTTTTCCACTGCAAGAGAGCTATATCTCTATTAGATTTAAACCGACAAGTGCGCTCTTTAGCTCCATAAAAGAGATTTACTATAAGTTGCGCTCTCTTGAGGAGAAGATGGGGATGCCTCAAAGCGAGGAGCTGCTTTTAGAACTTCTTAGAGGTTTAGGCTACAGAGACTATACCCATTTTATGAACACTGCTCTTCTTAACGAACTGCGAGAGAGAGAAAAAATACTCTCTTTAAACAAAACACACGATAAAGAGAGTGATTTTGGCAAAGACAAATTTACACAAAGCATGAACTCTATCTTCACAAAAAGCAAATCTGTGCTTGAACAGTACAACAAATGGTTTGATAAAATCGATACTTTCAATAAAATCAAATCCATGTTTGAACAAAAGAGCCTTACACTCAGTTCTCTTGCAAGAGAGATCGTACTCCTCTCTCTCAATGCTTCTATCGCCTCGTACAAACTAAAAGATGACGGAGGAGAAACGTTTAGCGTTTTAGCAAGCGACATCAGAACCAACTCCAAAGAAAATGATTTACTTATCGGCAACATTTATGAGCTATCCCAAATTTTATCGGAATTTTTAAATGAAACCGTTTTTCTTGTCTCATCCATAAGTTTACAGATGCAAATGGTCACTTACTTTATCCAAGAACAGGCACAAAACGGCACTCAAACCTACTCTGCGGAACTAGATATAAATATCCAAACTCTCTTTGAGCTTGTAAACATACATCATAAAAAACTAACAACACTCCCTATCTCCATGAATAACTCCATTAAAAAAACCATCAACTGCCTTGAGGAGCTTGAGGGGCAAATCATGTACTTGGGTTACGTGCAAGTTTATGGAATAATCGAATCAGCACGGTATGTTGATGATACGCATGGTTTTGGAAAAATATTTTTACAATTAAAAAATTTAATCACACAAACCTCACAAGAGATATCTTTTGTAAGCGATATGAGTAAAAATTTCTATAACGATAACGCTAAACTTATAGAAAATTCACATGAAATCACGGCAATGTTAAGTGATTTGAAACAAGAGATAAAAAACATCAAAAACATGGAGTACTAAAATGCAAAATGAGGAGCAAAAAGAGATTTTAGAAAACGAAGTAAAGTTTTTAAGCAAAAAAATTTTGGATTTAAACAAAAAGCTCATTGAGAGCAAGAAGGCGGAGACGCTTTTTTTATCTCTTATTGCAAACAATTTCAATAACCCGATGACCGCTATTTTGGGTATGTTGCCACACTTAAAAATCCAAGATGATGCTAAAAACGAAAAAATCTTTGCAACTATCCGTCAAGAAGCACTCAGTCTAGACTTTAAAATCCAAAATCTTATAACTGTAGCCGAAATAGAGAGCGGAAACAGCCAAAATTCATATTCGCTTACAGATATCCAAAAGATTGTCAATGAAATTATCCAAGATCTAAGATATGTGATTGATGAAAAAAAAAGCAAAATAGAGATAAACAACTTACTAAAAAGCAGAATCATCATAGATTCAAAAAAGGTATATACAATCTTAAAAAACCTCATTGCAAACGGATGTATGTACGCTCCCGATGATGCAACGCTTTTTGTAGAACTTAGCATAGAAAATTCCGCTTTAAAAATCCTCGTAAAAAACAGAGGTACTCTTCCAAAAGTAAACTCTAAGCCCGAAGTTTTTACCCGTTTTTCACAAAAAATAGACAACTCACATGGACTTGGGGTTGGACTAAGCATTGTAAGAGAGCTTTGCGAAAATTTATGCGGAAGTGTTGACTATGATGCAGAAAATAATTTTGTAACTTTTAAAGTTCTTTTGCCGCTAAACAAAACAGTTCAAGATTCTGAGGCTTGCGGCTGGGATGAGTTTTTATTTGAATCTTTTGATAATGCAATTGAAATATAATGACAAACTTATGCACTAACTTTATACATGTCGGTCAAATACATGTGGACAGAGGCTCTACAAGCATAAGCACTGTTTTAGGCTCTTGCGTGGCAGTTTGTCTGTATGACAAAAAGCTTTGCATAGGCGGCATGAACCACTATCTGCTCCCATTTTGGAATGGCAACGGTTTGCAATCTTTAAAATTTGGCAACATCTCTACTCCAAAACTTATAGAAGCCATGTTAGAGCAAGGTAGCAATATCGGCAATATTGAAGCAAAAATATTTGGAGGCGCATCAATATATTTTTTAAATTCCAATCAAAATATAATGGTGGGAGAGAAAAATATCTTGGTTGCAAAAGAGATTTTAAACGACTATAAAATAAAAATAGTTGCCGAGGATTTGGGCGGAACCCTTGGAAGAAAAATCCAGCTTAATGTACAAAACGGCAAAGTGCTGTTGAAATATACCGCAAAATCAGATTTTTGAGATAGATAAATAAGGACTTAAAGATGGCTATTAGAGTTTTAATCGTGGATGACAGTGCAACCGCAAGAGCAGTTCTTGGCGATATCTTAACATCAGATGCGTCCATAGAGGTTATAGGAACAGCCTCTGACGCTTTTGTAGCAAGAGACAAGATAGTTGAGCTTAGACCTGACGTTATATGTCTTGATGTTGAGATGCCCCGCATGGACGGGATAACATTTTTAAAAAAACTTATGCACTACATGCCTCTTCCCGTTATCATGGTCTCTTCGCTTACCCAAAGCGGGGCAAAAACAACACTAGAAGCCCTAGAGACCGGTGCGGTTGACTTTGTTCCAAAACCGCACTCACACATCTATGATGGAAAAGATGAGATGCGTGACGAGCTTATCGCTAAAGTCAAAGCCGCCGCAAAAGCAAAAGTGTTCAAAAAAACACTCACCGCTCCACAGGCGGCAAACCAAACTTCACTGACCCAAACTACAAACAAAATAGTAGCTATCGGTGCTTCCACGGGCGGAACGGAAGCACTCAAAGATGTACTTATGGCACTTCCTAGAAACGCTCCGGGAATGATAATAGTACAGCACATGCCCGCAAATTTTACAGCCCAGTTTGCCCAAAGACTTAACTCATTGTGCAGTATAGAGGTCAGAGAAGCCAAAAACGGAGACTCCATCATTCCGGGTGTTGCACTTATCGCTCCCGGAGATTACCATATGGTTGTGAGACGCTCAGGAGCCAGATACTATGTCGAGATTGGCGGCGGAGAAAAAGTCTCAGGACACAGACCGTCTGCCGATGTTTTGTTTAACTCAGTTGCCAAAATCGCCGGTGCCAATGCTATAGGCGTTATCTTAACCGGAATGGGCGGCGATGGAGCCAAAGGACTGCTTGCCATGAAAAACGCAGGGGCAAGAACAATAGGACAAGATGAAGCAAGCTGCGTAGTTTACGGTATGCCAAAAGTCGCTTACGAAATCGGAGCGGTTGAGAAGCAGTTGCCTTTAAACAAGGTAGCCAATGGGATAATCTCATTTATTTAAAAAACAGTTGCTTCCATTTTTAAGCAACTCTTGCATCTCGTTTGATGGCATTGGTTTGGAGTAGTAGTAGCCTTGTATAAAATCGCATTCGTTTTGCGCCAAAAACTCCTTTTGCTCCGCATTTTCGACACCCTCTGCTATAACGCTTAGTTTCAAACTATGCGCAAGAGCGACAATGGCTCTTGCGATACTGACATCTTCTTCATTGTCGGGAAGCCCGTCAACAAACGATTTGTCAATCTTTAGCTTATCAATCGGAAGACGCTTTAAGTATGAAAGAGAGGAGTAGCCAGTACCAAAATCATCCACCGCAAGCTCTATCCCCATGTCGCTAATTTTTCTTAGAACCTCAATGGCATTTTGTGGATTTTTCATAATCTCACCCTCCGTGACTTCCAACTCAAGCCACTGCGGTTGAAATTTACACTCTTCAAACATAGCGTTTAAGGTATCTATAAAATCCTCTTTTGCCAGCTGTTTCATAGCAAGATTTAGCGCAAGCACTCCGGGGTTAAGACCTTGTGCGTACCACTTGGACACCTGTTTCATAGCTATTTTCATAACAAAACGGTCAATTGCCACAATAAGCCCCGTATCTTGCGCCAATTGTATAAAACTGTTTGGATAAATCAGCCCCTCTGTCGGATGTCTCCATCTAACAAGTGCTTCCATACCGACTATCTTGCCTGTTCTACTCTGAACCTGAGGCTGATAATAGACAAAAAATTCCTCATTTTTCAAAGCTTTTCTCAAATTTGCTTCCATAACAACTCTTTTGAGTGCTAGTTCCGTCATCTCAGCAGAGTAGTATTGGAAGTTATTTCTGCCCTCTTCTTTGGCTCTGTACATTGCAGCGTCTGCATATTTTAAGAGATTATCCGCATTGGTATTATCTTTTGGAAAGATGCTTATTCCTATACTCGTGGTGACATAAAGCGTATTATCCTCTATGAGAATAGGTTCTGCTAGCACTGCAATAATCTTTTTTGCAAGTGCTGAAATATCTATCTCTTGCTTTAAATCTTCTGCTAAAAGCGTAAATTCATCACCGCCTAAACGTGAGAGTGAATCCTCCCTGCGAACAACTCCAAGCAGCCTTTTTGCTATAACTTTTAAAACTTTATCTCCAAATATATGTCCCAAAGAGTCGTTAATCTGTTTAAATCTATCCAAATCAATAAAAAAGAGAGCAAACTCTGTTTTTTGACGCTCCGCTTTGATTATAGCTTGTCCCAATCTATCGTTAAATAAAATCCTGTTTGGAAGCCCCGTAAGTGCATCATGATGTGCCTGAAAATCCAAAATCTCTTTTTGCTCATTGATTTTTTTAGTATATTTTCGTATCAATACATTCACAAGCAGAGCGATGGCGATGATAATAAGAACAGAGGTAATGATAGAAAACCACCTGATAAACAAAATCGTATTTTTATAATAATCCATCTCATTTTTGAAAACAAAGTAACCAACGGGTTTTTCGTTGTAATCTTCCAAAACAAAACTTTTAAAAACCAGATACTCTTTTTTGTTCTGTTTTACAAAATAGTTATCTTCGTTAACAATTCTCTCATCAATAACATCTAAGACATTCTCTTCATCTTTAGCCGATGATTTGTACTTTACGATAAGATACTCATCAGAAAATTTTGCCAGATAGTCATCAACACCTTGAGAGTACATAAAAATAGGCTCTGCCGCTTTTTTATCGATTAAAAAAAGCGGTACATACTCGTTTGAGACTGCAAGTTTTGAGATAAGGTATTTGATATCCAAACCCAACTCAAATGCGCCTGCATATTTGCCATCATAAAAAACCGGAAATACAACCCTATAGCTAACGCCGTGTTTTCCGACTTCCAAGCCAGAGCTTGCCTCTTTTGAGAGATTTGTTTTGACTATAATGGGTCGGATATCGCCAAGATAATCTCCAAAGCTATTAGGCTTTTGAAGACGTAAGAAACTATGGTTATCAACAGTATGAAAGTGCATAATGGATAAAAACTCGTTATACCCTTTTAACTCTTTATAGATAGGCATAGTCAATCTCAAAAGCTCTTTTCTGTCTTTTTTTGCAAATGCCTCGGCTATATTTGGGTTTGATACTATCTCCCTTGCGTATTTGCCATACTCATCTTTTATATTTTCAAATATACTATTTATCAGCTGCGCCGTATCACGCTCTTTTTTAGAAACTGTCATATCCAGCACGGTAATATACTGATAGTGTCCAAGATACATAAGAATCAGAAAACTAAACGTCTGAACCGCTAAAATAGTAAATATTATTTTTTTACCGTGCTGCATCTTCTCATCATTTTTTTATTTCTCGTTACTATTATATTTATAAATTATAATAATAAAATTAAAAAATACCCAAGACAGAGGCTTTAAGTGCAAAAAAAAATAGTGATGGGTATAATCTGCAAAAACAAAGAACGAAAATGTCAAATAGATTAAAATCAGAAGATTCCCCATACTTACAACAACATAAAGACAACCCGGTGGACTGGTATCCGTGGTGCGACGAGGCGTTTGAGAGGGCAAAAGATGAAAACAAAGCCATTTTTATCTCCATCGGCTACTCCTCATGCCATTGGTGTCATGTCATGGAGGAAAATGTCTTTACAAACAAAGAGTGTGCAGACATACTCAACAAGCACTTTATCTGCATCAAAGTTGACCGCGAAGAGCGTCCCGACATAGACAAACACTATCAGGAAGTCTATATGCTGCTTAACCGTAGAGCCGGCGGATGGCCTACTTCTATCTTCTGCACACCACAAAACAAACCATTCTATGCTGGAACTTACATACCGCCACACACGCAAGATATAAACTCCAATGCAATGGGTTTTGTGGAGCTGAGTAAACTTATAGCAGACAAAATCTCCTCCCACGACATGCAACTGCTTCAAAATGCAGATGAGATTGAGGGGTATATAAAACATCAAGAACATCCAAAAGAGGCAACGGTTCTGAGTGAGGATTTTGTCAAAAACTTCATGCACCAAGCAAAAAACAACTACGAAACAACCTACGGCGGTTTTTCCGTTGCTCCAAAGTTTCCACACGCCTCTACACTTAACACGCTTCTTGTTATAGATAAACTCTACGGCGACAAAGCCGCAAAAGCGATGGTTATAAACACGTTGGAACAGATGAAAAAAGGCGGTATGTATGATGTGGTTGATGGCGGATTTTGCCGCTACAGCGTGGATGAGAAGTGGCTAGTACCACATTTTGAAAAGATGCTCTACGACAACGCCCTGCTTTGCGAGCTCTACACAAACGCCTATCTTACGTACAAAAATGAGGATTTTTTACGCATAGCCAAAGAGATTGCCGACTTTTGGCACAACCACATGAGTGAAGATGCTCTGATGTACAGCGCAAGCGATGCAGACAGCGAGGGCGAAGAGGGAGTGTACTACACCTACGGCTATGAAGAACTTAGCGAACTGGATAAAGAGAGTTTAGAAGAGCTGAGTGTAAGCCAAAACGGCAACTTTGAGGGCAAAAATATCATCAGATTAGACGGCACACCGCCGATGAATTTTGAGGACATCAAAAGCACTCTTCAAACCATAAGAGCCAAAAGAGAATACCCATTTATCGACAAAAAAATCCAAACCTCATGGTCTGGCATGATGATAAAAGCACTGTTTCTCTTAGGCAAAGTAGATGTGCGCTACAAACAAAGAGCCATCACCGCACTTGATACGCTTTTGGAGAGTATGTTTGTTGAGGGTACGCTCTATCACACCACGCTTATCCGCAAAATTCCAAAAATAGAGGCATTTTTGGAAGATTACGCCTTTTTATCTCAGGCACTCATTGAAGCATTTGACGCAACCGCTAATGAACTCTACCTTATCAGTGCGCAACAGTTCGCAAATACGGCACTTGAGAAGTTTTACGACAAAGGAGTGTGGAGGTTTAGCAGAGGCGATTTTGAAACAAAAGCGGAGATTTCGGACAACACCTACACAAGCTCCGTAGCCATAATGGTCGATGTTTTGCTCTCTCTTGGCACACTGCTGGAAGATGAAAAATACACCCATTTTGCCTTTAAAACACTGGAGTACAACTCTTATGAACTGGGACGACGCCCCATACTCTACCCTGCCATGCTTCGTCAAACTTTGCGCTATGTGCTAGGCGACAGAGTTGTCAAGTCAAACATACGCAACCTTGAAGCAAACAGCACCGCCCTTGCTTCGCTCGCCTACCCGTTTGTACTCAAAAAAGCCTCAGACGATGATGGATTTATGATTTGCGGCAGCAAAAGCTGCTTTGCTCACATAAAGAGTATCGACGAAATCGATGCTATAATTTTAAAAACTTTTTAGGGATATAAAATGCAAAAAATCATTCTCACCACTTTAGCGGCACTCAGTATCATCACTATACTCGGCGGATGTGAGCGAAACGACTACCAGCACCCACTCCATCGTTCAAATAACTCAAAGTAGGAATTACCATGAAACTTGGCGTAAACATAGACCATGTAGCAGTTTTGCGAGAAGCAAGAAAGGTCAATGACCCCGATATTTTAAATGCACTTTTTGTCGCATGCCAAAGCGGAACAGACCAGATAACCATCCATCTAAGAGAAGACAGACGCCATATCCAAGATGCGGATGCCTACTCAATCATAAAGCACTCTGCCCTGCCCGTAAACTTGGAGTGTTCCATCAACAAAAGCATCTTAGAGATTGTCACAGACCTCAAACCGCACCGTGCAACGCTTGTTCCTGAAAAGAGAGAGGAAGTTACCACAGAGGGCGGACTTGATGTTTTTGGGTATGAAGATGAGATAAATTATGCAATCGAACTCTTGCATGACTACATCATCCCCGTATCACTCTTTATCGACCCGACCATTGAAGCGGTGGAGAAATCAAAAGCGCTTGGTGCGGAGATGGTAGAACTTCATACGGGAAGCTTTGCCAACATATACGCAATGCTAAACTCTTCACTCTCCCACTCAAACCACTCCGTAAAAGAGCTGCAACTTCCACGCTACGAACTCTCTATAAGACTTGAAAAGTCGCTTACCGCCATCACACAAGCCGCAAAACATGCCAAAAAGATAGGACTTGAAGTTGCCGCAGGACACGGACTAAACTACCACAATGTTCATGAAATGATGAAAATCGCCGAAATCACGGAGCTAAACATAGGGCAAAGCATCATAGCAAAAAGCGTATTTAGCGGTCTGGCAGAAGCGGTTAGAGAGATGAAGAGACTTACAACAAGATAAATTGCACCACAAATGTGGTACAATTAAATAAAAAAATTGAGGTATTTTTATGAGAGCTAGCACAAGCATACGCTTAGACAGTGAAGCAAAAGCGATAACAATAGAAGTTTTGAAGCAATATGGACTCAGTTTGAGTGATGGAATCAACCTCTTTTGCAAACAAGTTGCCTTAACACACTCCATACCTTTTGAACTTAAAGTCCCGCAAGAGAGAATGAAAATAGCACTTGAAGAGCTAGAAGCAAGAAAGGGCGAAAAGTTTAAAAGTATGGAAGATTTAAAAAGAGATTTACTCTCTTGAAATACGAAATTTTCAGAACCGCCTCTTTTAAGAAAGGTTTTAAAAAACTATCTATAAAGCATCAAGATGATGCACTCTTTATCATTGAAAAGCTGGCAAATGCAGAAGTTTTAGAACCAAAATACAAAGACCATCAGCTCATTGGAAACTATAAAGACTGTAGAGAGTGTCATATAAAACCTGATTTGCTTCTCATCTATAGAATTAACGAAAATATACTAGAACTTGCTCTTGTGGAGATAGGAAGTCATGCAGAACTCTTTTGATAAAAAAACCATAGCCATAAGCATAGGCGACCTAAACGGTGTGGGGATTGAGATAGCACTCAAAGCGCATGCGGAGGTAGCAAAGATATGCAAGCCGCTCTACTGCATTAACTCTTACATGCTCCATCAGGCTTGCGAACTTTTGGATATCACTCCGCCGTCTGATTTTGAGATATTTAAGGTTGATGGCAGCTTTAACATCAAAGAGGGGTGTGTCGAGGCGGATGCGGGGAGATACTCCTATGACTCATTTTTAAGCGCCATCAAACTGTGTGAGGCGAAAAAAGCAGACGCTGTTGTTACTCTTCCTATCCACAAAGAGGCGTGGATGCTCTGCGGTTTAAAGTACAAAGGGCATACCGATTTACTCCGTGACTACTTTAAAAAAGACGCCATTATGATGCTTGGGTGCGAAAGACTCTTTGTTGCGCTCTACACCGAACATATCCCTCTAAGAGAGGTAGCAAGCCATATCACCAAAAATGGACTTTTGCACTTTTTTCTTGACTTAAACAGAGCTATTGGCGACAAACAATTTGGAGTTTTGGGACTAAACCCTCATGCGGGAGACAACGGCGTTTTGGGGGATGAAGAGAAAATTATAGAAGCAGCCATAGAAGAGGCAAACAAAAGTATCGGTAAAGAGGTATTTGTCGGCGCACTCGTTCCCGACACCGCTTTTACACCTCACGCTCGTGAGAGATTTTCTCACTTTGTCGCTATGTACCACGACCAAGGTTTGGCTCCGCTCAAAGCGCTATACTTTGACGAGAGTATCAATGTTTCGCTAAACCTGCCCATCATTAGAACTTCCGTAGATCACGGAACAGCATTTGACATCGCCTATCAGGGCAAAGCAAGCACTCTTAGCTATATGAACGCTATAAAGAGTGCTATAGAGTTTGCTACTATTTAGTATTACAAAGTGTCGCTAGGATTTTCATCTTAAAGCCAATCCCCGCTTCACTCCATGTTTTTCCATCATGCAGGTCAAAACACGCCTCATTGATACCTTTGAGTGCGCTATTTGCTTGAAAATCTAAGATGTCGATACTCCCTTTTGCCTCAAAAATCTCATTTGCAAAACTATAAGTCATCGGAACAACTTTTTTAACACCGTTCATCTCTATCTCCACATCCACAACACCGGTTCTTGGAGCATCTTTGACTTTTTTGTCTGCCTTTATATCAACGATTTTTGCATTGATGTTTTTTTCTTTCATCATGCCGAAGAAAAATTTTGCAAGTTTTGCATCACGGTCTGCATGTTTGGAGTTTACGCTTGAACTATCGATAACAACAGAAGAACCTACCAAAATAGTACGGAAATTCTCTCCCTCTTTTGTTGCAGGAGTATAAGCAACTTTATCAAAAACTCCGCCCACACCGACTTTTTTTGGTGTTTTATATCCTATCCAACTCACCTCAACATCACCGCTTTGCGCTAACACGCATCCTGTTTTTTCACTCGCATTCGCACTAGAGAGAAGCGATAACACCATCAAAACAGCTACTAAACTTTTTTTCATTTTTATTCCTTGACATAATTTTGACAAATTTTAGCCTTTATTTCTTTTTTATGAACTTTCTGAAAAAAC
The DNA here is from genome assembly GCF_028694605.1 of Sulfurimonas sp. GTDB lineage: Bacteria > Campylobacterota > Campylobacteria > Campylobacterales > Sulfurimonadaceae > Sulfurimonas. The sequence continues at coordinate 70,320 of NZ_JAQVKP010000005.1, forward strand.
AAGAGAATGTTTTTAAAGTTATGTTTATCTGTATTTTTGCTTGATAGAGAAAAATGGAGCTATTTTTAAAATTGGCAAATAAAAAAGGCTTAAGGGCACCTTAACGCTTTTTAAAGATAAGAAGCGTTTTGTCCTTTGTGTCGTAGAGTGAAAAAGTCTGTTTGTCTATGAGCTTAAGTGTCGGCAGTTTCTCAAAGAGTTTTAGTTTATGAAAATACTGCACAATGGTATCTTGGTATTTTGTATATCTTGCATCATCGCCTTTTTCTTCATTCTCTTTGAGAAAAAGAGTGAACTTTGTATAGAGTTTTTCATCCTCAAATGTGGCATCAACCACGAGAAATTCGTTCTCATTTTCACTGCTCATCGTACCTTCTGCCACATCTCTAAAGCCATAAAGCGTGTTGATATCCGCAATAAAAACACCGTCATCATTCAGCCTATGCGCAACTGCATCCAAAAAAAGCAAAAGCTCTTCTTCGTTTAAAAAGTTAAGCACATCAAAGATGGCTACAATTGCATCGTACTTTCCGTCAACGTCTGCCACATCGACACACTCGGCATCCAAACCAACCGCTCTGCACTCTTCCACCATCACGGCGCTAAGATCGATTCCTTTGCAGACAACACCGTCACTTTGCATACGCTGCATAAATCCGCCACGCCCACAGCCGATGTCTAAGAGCGTTTTTACGGCATACCCGTCCAACTCAGAACGATAGAGGTCATAAAGCGCTTCCGTCGCCTCTTCTATGCCAAGAAGATGTTCGGCTTTTGCGTAAAGGTCAAGGTTAGTCATGCTGCTCTGCTTTGATGACTGCATTTATCTTCTCATAGATATCCAAAACTTCATCTTTTTTAGCAATATAACTGTTTTTGTTGGCGATGAGATAAGTGGATGATGTCATCATATCTTGCACTACTTCCAAACCGTTTTGCTTCATAGTCGCACCCGTCTCAACCACATCTACTATCATATCGGCAAGACCGATAAGCGGAGCGAGTTCGATAGAGCCGTAAAGCTTGATGATGTCAACAGATACCGCACGCTCCTCAAAGTAGCGTTTTGTGATGTTTACCATCTTTGTCGCCACTTTGATTTCAGGTTTGTCAAGGTCAAACTTCTCGCCCTTTTTCATCCCGATAGCCACCTTGCAGATACCGCGCTTCAAATCAAGAAGCCTGATAACATCAAGTCCCTGCTCTTCGAGTGTATCAAGCCCTACAACACCGATATCTGCGGCTTGATGAAAGACATAAGTCGCAACATCTTGATTTCTCACAAGCAAAAAACGAAACTTTGGTGTCTCTAGGATGAGCTTTCTATCATCAAACGCAAAGCCCTCACCAAAAATAGTCTCAAAAATCTCTAAAGTCTCTTTTGCGATACGACCTTTTGGAAGTGCAACTGTTAGCATAAATCAGCCTTTTTCATAATATTTGTCATCCCTTTAAAAAGCAACGTCTCATCAACATACGCATCCACAAAAAGCTTGTCAAAGAGCTTTGCATCACCGCCGGTTAGATATATCGGCATGCCATAAGAGAGCACTTCAGTGCAAAATGGCTTCAGATAACCATAGCTGATGGCATCACGGGAATTTTTCGGCATTCTATCCAAATCAAGCTCAAAGTTAAATGAGTATTCAAGTGCGGCAGAGATATTTTTGTAACAATCCTGCATCGCTTTTACCCCTGCATAGATAAAACCGCCCTCAAACACACCCTCTCTTACCACATCAACAGTTATAGCACTTCCCGCATCCACAACTACACCGTGTGCAATCGCCTCACACGCTATAATCCTGTCGATTCCCATCGTCTCATAATACTTTTTTCTCTCTATGTAAAGAGACAAATCAACCCAGTTTTCAAGCGGCTCTATACGCTCCCTAACCTCTGCATTGACGCAGATATAAAAAACTCTCTCTTTTACAAGAAACGGATTAAAGAGTTTTGCGTCCTCTTTGTATGATTTTTCACCGTCCAAAAAATGGTAGGTTGTATTGCCGATATCACAAAGAAGCATTAGTGAATTTTCCAGCCCTGCTGCAAAAATGCATCTTTAGCTTTTGAACAAAGCGGTGCATCGATAAAGAGAACTTTATGTTTAAAGTTATGTCCCATGTATAACGTGAGTTTTGCATAAATCTCTTCAAACCTATGTACATCTTTCATAAGCAGTTTGCTCTTTTGACTCACGGCAAAAATAGCCCAAAAATAGCCGCCGACATCCGTAGCCTTGTATATTTTTATCTTATTTCTTATACCGAGTTCATTTGGAGTAATCTCTTGCATTTTTTTATAAAGTTTACCTTTTTTACGAAGAGAATCGACTATTACCTGCATTTCATTTTTGCCTTTGATTGAAAATAAAATTTTAGCAAGAAACATATAAGATTTGGCTGTTATAATTTCGCCCATGAAAATTGTAAAAACAAAATTAGATTATTCGCATCTCTATACTCTTCTGGATATAAACTCTATTGTGGTAGGCGAGATTATTCCGTATGACATCTGCATAAAAAAGAATGAAGAGTATATTATCATCATTGAAGCCGGCACGCTTATCTCTGAGGCGCTCCATGCAAAACTGCAAAAGCAAGAAGCGCTCTATATAGCTAAGGCAGACGAGACAAAACAGATACTATCGTGTGAAAGCCTCAAATACTACATTCGCCACAACAGAGATAACCCAAAAAAGCGAATTGAACTACTCTATGACGTTACCGAACAACTTTTTGAAATCTTTATGAATCATCCGGAAAATAAAATACATGCAAATTGCGTTACACTTATCATCAAGTCAATTATATATCTCATAAAACATGATTCAAACTTTGCGAGAAGCACTATGCCTCACTTTATCAATAATGACGCCTTAGTAAATCACTCGCTTCATGTTGCTATCTACTCTCTAATTCTTGGCAATAAACTCCGCTTCAGTGATGAGCAACTCTTACAACTTGGTACAGCCGCAATCCTACACGATGTAGGTCTTAAAAAGATAGACCATTCAGTGATTGAAAAAACAACCGGGCTAAGCGAAGCAGAGAGTAAGAACGTACAACAGCACCCTAAGTACAGTGTTGAGATTATTGAGCAAAATAAGATTCATGACCCATATATCTTGGATGCCGTCATGCATCATCATGAACGCTATGACGGCAGCGGCTATCCAAACCATCTCACAAAATCCAAGATAAGCGATTTTGCTTCCATCTTAGCTATATGCGATGTTTTTGATGCACTTACAAGCGTAAGACCGCACCGGAAGCAGTACTCATCTTTTGAAGCACTCAAGATGATGATGAAAGATTCGGAGATGGTAAACCAATTCAACCAAAAATATCTCCTTATAGCTCTTAAACTACTCTAAAAAATCTATCCAATCGGATAAATAATTACTTTTTTATCCAACTTATAATAGAATACATAAAATTCAAATTTTATAATAAAACAAAATATATGTTATAATTTAAAATTAATCTGGAGGAAAGGGATATCTATGAAATATTTATCTGTTTTTTTTATTTTAATCTTCTTTTTTGATGTATCTGGAGTTGGTGCATCCGAGACGATTGACCTAAAAAAGGGTATTGAACTGCTCAAAGCGCAAAATTTAGAAGTCGAAGCTGCCGGCATCGACATAGAGAGTGCATTGCAAGATGCAAAAATTGCTTCCGGCAACCACTACGGAAAACTTGACTTTATCCAAGATTTTGCCAACTCTGATGATGCGGGAAATGTCTTTGGATTTAAACTTAGTTCACGAGAAGCAAATTTTGGAGATTTTGGGGCGCAAGAGTTTATGAACAACTTTATGGCAGGAACACCTGACTACACCACGCCGCCAAAAGACCTAAACTACCCGGACGCAAGAAACTACTTCCAAAGCAAACTCAAATATGAAGTTCCGCTTTTTACAGGTTTCAAGATATCAAGCTATGAAGATATTATGGATTCTGTTATAAAAATCAGAAAACTTGAAAAGTCTCAAGTCATAAACGAAAAAATTTACGAACTCAGAAAAAGCTTCTACGATATGGCACTTCTTGAAGACTCTATGAAAAACTTAAATGTCATACTAAAAAATATAGAAACTTTAGAAGCGATGACAAGAGAGATGATAGATGTCGGTTATGCAAAAAAAGTCGATTTGCTTGAAGTCCAAGCAAAAAAGGGAAATGTAGAGCGACTTCTCTCTCAAATGGAGTTTAACAAAGAGTTGCTTTACCACTACATCAGCTTTTTGCTAAACCAAAAAGTGACCTCTATCCAGACGCCTTCACTTGAGATTACAATGCCAACACTTTCAAACAGCGAAATACTCCAAAGCAACCTCGACATCCAAAGGGCAAATAACGGACTAGCCGTAAAAAAAAGTATGATTGATGTTGCAAAATCCTCTTACTATCCGATGGTTGGGGCATTTGCAGAAGTTTCCACAGCCGATGACAAGTTTTTAAACCATGCAGAGGATCACCAATCCTACACGCTTGGAGCACGGCTTACTTTTAACATATTTAACGGCGGGGTTGATGGCGCAAATATTGAGAAATCACGCCTTGAGTATATGAAGACAAAATCGCAGGTTGCTCTTGCAAACAGCGGGATTGAGCTTCAAATCCAAAAAATACGCACCGAGATAGAGAGCCTGGGCAAAGACATAGAGTCGCTCAAAAAAGAGTTAACTCTTGCCGATGCCATCTACAGCAATTATGAAGCAAGATATAGAGAAAAATTAGCCTCTATGAGCGATGTTATCATCAAACAATCAGAGCAGATTCAAAAGATTTTGCAGCTACAGCAAACTATAAATAAACGAAATGAGAGAATTTTCGCACTTGAAAAACTAGCAAACGGAGAAGAAAAATGAGAAAAATCGCAACAATTTTAGTAGCTCTTAGCACACTACTTAGTGCTGAGGGTTTAACACTCTCGGGGACAGTCATCAGTGATAACAGAAAGATGATAACAAGCCGTTTTATGGGCTTTGTTACAGATGTAAAAGTTGCAGAGGGTGACAGCGTCAAAAAAGGCGAACTGCTCTACACTATCGATTCAAAAGAGATTGATTCTGCCCTTGCACAAGTGCAGCTTGGTATATCTCAAGCAGAGCTTTCTCTTCAAATGTATCAAAATCAATATACAAACGTCAAACTTAACCTTGAGCGCCACAAAAGACTTTTAGAAAAAGATATGGTCTCAAAATTTGAAGTAGAAAATCTCGCTCTTGCAGAAGAAAATCTTGCCAATATGATTATTATTGCAAAAAAGCAGGTTGCGCAAGCACAAGCACGTCTTGAAGAGGTAAAAAACCAGTATAAATATCTCAATATCACAGCGCCAAACGACGGTGTTATCGTTGCTAAAAATATCAAAGTAGGAGAGATGGCAATGCCGGGAATGCCGGCACTTGAACTCTCAGACCTCTCTACACTCAAGATATCTGCCGAAATTGCAGAGGGCAGTCTAGGAACTATCAAGGAGGGGAAAAAAGTGGTTGTCAATATCCCATCTCAAAATATCCAAACAGTTGGAACCATCAGCGCCATTATCCCAAGCTCCAACCCGATGACACACTCATTTAAGATAAAAATCTCCTTTCAAAATGTTTACAAATCGATATATCCTGGCATGTACGCCACTGTAGTCATTGAGTAAGGTTTTGCTATGATTCACTACAAACCCACAGATATAGCAGGTAAACTTGCATCGGGATTTTTGCGAAATCCACTTACTGTCGTGCTTGGCATCTTTTTGCTCTCCATCGGCTACTTGGCTCTCAACATCATGCCTCGCGAGGAAAATCCTCAAATGGTAGTAAGCGGTTCAACCGTTATCGTGGCACTTCCCGGAGCCAGTGCCGCTGAAATCGAAAAAGTTATCGTCAAGCCGCTTGAGAGAAAACTCAAAGAGGTTAAAGGCGTTGAAAACATCATGAGCATGTCCATGGACAATGTCGGTATCGTCAATGCGGCATTTTTTATAGGTGAAGAAAAAGAGAACTCCAACCTTAAAGTCTATGACAAAATCATGCAAAATATGGATATATTCCCTAAAGGAGCGATGAATCCCATCATCAAACCGCTTGATATCGATGTTGATATCCCTGTAGTCTCCGTCGCTTTTTACTCAAAAGATGCAAATATGAGCAAAATCGAACTCTACGAAAGAGTAAAAGAGATACAACACCATATCAACGGTCTTAAAAATGTCGCCGTAACAGAGCTTAAAGGCGGCAATAAACAGCAGTTCAACATCGAAGTTGACTTTAACAAACTCTCAGGCTACAACATCTCTATGGGACAAATCGTTCAAGGCGTCCAATCTCTCTCCTACAGTGTTCCGGCCGTAAAAAATAGAACAAAAGAGAATGAAATCATTATGCTAGGCGTGAAAAACGCTATCGAGAGTGCAGATGACATAGGCAATATTATTATCGCACAGTACATGGGTTCACCGGTTTATCTAAGACAAATCGCAAACGTAACCTCCTCTTATGATATCCAAAATTTCAAATCGGCAACAATCAGCAAAAAAGAGGAGAGCGGCACCTTCTCACCACTGCAAAATCAAGTTACACTTACCGTCTCTAAGCTTCAAGGCACTAATGCCGTTGTGATTGCCGATGCCGTCAAAAACGAGCTAGAGAGCTACAAAGAGTTTTTAAACAGCAACAATATAGGCTATGTCATCACCAGAAATGACGGCGAGAGAGCAAACGAAGCAGTCAATGAGCTTGTATTTCACCTGCTCCTCTCCATCGTTATCATCGCTATTTTGCTCATCTTGGTGCTTGGATGGAGAGAGTCACTCATCGTCACCTTTACCGTTCCGGCTATCTTGGCTATCACTCTTTTTGTGGCATATCTCACAGGGCAAACCATAAACCGCATCACTCTCTTTGCTTTCTTGCTCTCGCTTGGACTTCTTGTTGATGCGGCGATTATCGTCATTGAAAATATCCACAGACACTACCACTCAAAAGAGTCCGCACACAAAAGCGTTGATGACATTATGGTTGAAGCTACGGATGAAATCGGACCGCCGACAAATATTGCAACGCTTGCAATCATTATGACAATGGTACCTATGGCGTTTGTCGGTCAGATGATGGGGCAGTTTATGAAGCCTATTCCCTCAAACGTTCCCGTTGCACTCATAGCATCACTTTTTGTTGCCTATATCTTTACGCCTTACTTGGCGGCAAGAATGCTAAAAAAACCAGAGTTTCACAGCGAGGATAAACATGTTTAAAAAATTTCAAGATACGGTTTTTGAGGGAATCCAAAATCCTAAAAAAAGAAATTTAATTCTTGTCGCGACCTTTGTTGCCTTTGCGCTCTCCGTGCTTATGATAGCGCCGACAAAAATGGTTTTGGCAAAGATGCTTCCCGGAAAAAACAACGACACTTTCACCATCTACACCTCGCTCGCCGATGGAAGTTCCATTGAACAAACAAGCAGAGTGAGCGAGTGTGTGGCGGATTTTTTAAAACAAGAGAAAGAAATTACTGATTTTGAGATATTTTTGGGAATGGGCGCACCGCTTGATTTTGCAGGACTTATCAAAGGGTCACACTTTAAAAACAGCGAAAATGTTGCTGAAATCGTTATCAATCTTACTAAAAAACACCACAGGGAAGAGCCGTCTTACTTTATGGTACAAAGAATAAGACCGCAAATCCAACAAAAATGTGCTTCCCTTTATGCCAATACAACCATCACGTTTGTTGAGCCTCCTGCGGGTCCTCCTGTTCTGGCAGCAATAGTTGCAGAAGTTTACGGACAAAACAGCGATGGCATACGTATGCTTGCAAACAGAGTTAAAGACGTTTTTGAAAAAACAGAGGGCTTGGCGGATGTAGAGGTTATGCAAGATGAGATTTATGACACCTTTGAAGTCGAGGTTGACAGCACCAAGGTCTCCCTCTCAGGCATCAATATCAAACAGCTTAACGATGTTTTATATCTGGCATTTGAGGGCATGCAGATAGCGGTAAAAAACTCTGCTGTTGCAAACGATCAGATTCCTATTTATCTCTCTTTAAGCAGAGACTCAAAAAAGTTCTCATCAAAAGATATAAACACCATCAAAGCAAAACTCTCATCACTCAAACTGATGAATCAGATGGGGATGATGACACCGCTTACAGAACTCGTTACCATTGTTCCTAAAAAATCAAATCCTATGATTATGAGCAAAAACCTCCATAAAATGACCAATGTCATGGCAGAAACCGACATGGTTTCACAGGTTTATCCTCTTATGGATGCGAGAAACGTTATCATTGATACTTTTGCAGAAAAGTATAACATTGAAAAAATAGGGCTTTTCAACCTAAAATTAATAGACAAAACTTCCAAAGATGTCTATGAAATTATATGGGACGGAGAGATGGAGGTAACACTTGATACCTTTGTAGAGCTTGGTGCCGCTTTTATCGCCGCACTTGTGCTAATCTTTTTGCTTATGGTGGTTTACTATAAGAGTTATACGCTTAGCGGAATCGTTCTTTTAGGCTCTTTCTTATCAATCATCGGCGTAATTGTGGGGCATTACATCATGGATTTGTTTACAAAAGATACTTTTTTCTTGACGGCTACGTCGCTTATCGGCTTTATCGCACTTATCGGTATCAGTTCAAGAAACTCTCTGCTGCTCATAGATTTTACGGCTTCTCTTATGAAGGATAGCGGTATGAGCAAGGCAGAAGCTATTGCTTATGCAACGGCAACACGTGCAAAACCAATCTTTTTAACAGCAGCAGCCATTATCCTGGCTTCAACGCTTCTGGCTGGCGATGCAGTCTTTGGAGGACTTGGAGTTGCTCTTATATTTGGAACAATCGCAGCGGTAGTCGCCTCTTTGATTATCGTTCCGATACTTCTTTTTAAAGCTGATTTAGAGAGACATTTTAACTTGGATGATAACTGACATTTCTCGAAAAACTTTATTTTTCGTAGCTTTAGGGGGTTGCAGGGACTTTAGTCTCTGCCACCAAAACGGACGAGTTCGTTTTGGTGCGTAAAACATCAAGAGAGAGTTTATAAATTTATAATCTTGCGTATTGGACGCTTGAACAAGCATCAATTTTAAGAAGTTCTGCAAGTGTCTCATCGCTGATAATATTATCAACCAAAATAACTGCAAGTGCTTGCTTTTTATCATTTCTAGCAAGTGAGAAGTCTGCAATGTTAACATTATATTTTGCTAAAGTCGTGCCGATATTGCCTATAACACCGGGAACATCCTGATTTTTAAGGATAATCATATCCTCCTTAAGCGCCACTTCGATGTCAAATCCATCAATTGAGACAATTCTAAAGATGTTATCATCAAAAATCGTTGCACTGATAGTTGTTGTTCCGCCCTCGGCAGTTGTAAGCTTTATAGTGATAAGATTTTTATAGACAGAAGAGTCATGAAGTGCTTCATGCTCCACCTTTATACCTTTCTCTTTTGCTACAAAATCGGCGTTAACATAGTTAATAGTATCGTCACTTATCTGGCTCATTGCGCCAACAGCAACAAATGTCGCAAGCGAATCAACATATTTTGCTATCTCGCCCTGCCCGCTTACTTTAATCGCAACAATTTGAGACTTGTTAAGCTGAGATTCCAAGAAACCGATTTTTTGTCCCATCTCTAAAAATGGCTTTACAAATGACGGAATCTTTGTCTCATCAATTGGAAGGTTCATAGCGTGTGTATAAGAGATGCCTTTTGCGGCAGCTATCGCATTTTCAGCTGCTTGAACACCGATGTTATACTGAGACTCATAAGTATTAGCACCCAAGTGAGGTGAAACAGTAACATTATCAAGGTCCAAAAGCGGATGATTTGTTGCCGGCTCTTTCATAAATACATCGATACCCGCAAAACGAATCTTACCGTTTGTCAGCCCCTCATAAAGAGCCTCTTCATTGTAAAGACCGCCTCTTGCACAGTTGATAAGAACAACACCGTCTTTCATCTTTGCAATTTCAGCTTTATCTATCATATTTGTTGTTTCTTTGTTTTTTGGCGTATGGATGGTAATGATATCGCACGCCAAAATATCTTCAAAGTTCTTTGTATAGACCATATCTAAGTCCGTTACTTTTGAAGGATTGATATACGGGTCGTATGCAACAATATCCATCTCAAACGCCTGAGCTCTTTTTGCTACACGGCTTCCGATGTTGCCAAAGCCGATAACACCAAGCTTTTTACCTTTTAGCTCGTACCCGTACCACTTCTCTCTCTTCCAAATTCTCTCATGCTTGAGGTGATTGTGAGAGTAAGGGAACATTCTCATACAAGAGAGCATATGTGCCATGGTTAGTTCAACTGCTGCTATTGTGTTGGCTGTCGGAACATTCATGACGATAATTCCCTCTTTAGAACATCCGGGAATATCAACATTATCCACGCCTACACCGGCACGAACGATTGCTTTCATATTTTTTGCATGTGCAATAAACTTCTCATCCACATCAGTAGAGCTTCTTGTAATAGCAACATCCGCTTGTTCAATAATCTCTAAAAGTTTCTCTTTGTCCTCATCAGCTGCCATGATAAAATTGATGCTATTATCATTGCGAAGCATTTCCAAGCCAGCTTCATGTATATGATCACAAACAACTATAGTATATTTTTGCATTATACGTCCTCTTTATACAGCCCAACAGTGGCTGAAATTTGATATTTTTTTAACACTTCTACAAGAGAGTCTAACTTCTCTCTCTCTTTTGAGTAGATAAGCAACTCCGTACCGTTTTTATCTTTTTTGAGATAATACTTTAAGTTATGACGCTTCAACTCCTCTTTTAAACAAAAGAGTTGATAAGGGTCTATCAAAGCGGCGGAGAGCTTATAGATTGTCGGCTTTATTTCAACAATCTTCTCATTCAAATCAACTTGAATTAAAACTTCATTTACGGGGTAAAAATATCCTAATTTTTCTGTTTTAGAAAAATGGTTTAACCAGACTTGTTGCGGCTTCTCTGCAACGACATCACTTTTATGCTCTAATGGGGCTAGTGCTACTGATGCTTTGTCTGAATTTATTGAAATTAGAAAAAAAAGGATAAAAACAGCCACCCCCACTGCAATGAGAGGAGTGAACCATCTTAGAATTTTTCGCACACTATTTCTTGAATTTATCTTTAATCAAATCACCTAAAGAGTGTGATTCGTCATCGTTAATTTCATCTAACATTGCTTGATTTTTTATATAATCCAACTTTTTTACCGATAGACGGATACGGTCACGACGTGTATCGATAACTGCGATTGCCGCTTCAATCTTTTGACCTACTGCCAAATCGCTCTTTTGAAGCGGTGCGAGATCTTCATCACGAACAAGCGCATCTACACCGTCTTCAAGTGAAACAAAAACACCAAAATCTTTGATGTCACGGATGGTTCCTGTCACAACACTATTAAGCTTGTGTTTTTTAGCAAAAGTATCTATCGGACTCTCTAAAAGCGCTTTTCTGTTAAGAGAAATCTTTTGATCCTCAGGATTGATTTTTGCAATTTTAACTTCTACTTCATCTCCGGCTTTTAAAACATCTTTACACTTAACATTTTTATCCCAAGAGACATCCTGATTGTGCAAAAGACCTTCAATGCCATCAATGCGAACAAAAGCACCGAAATCTGTCAATGATGTTACAGTTCCTTTGATAACATCACCCTCTTTATGATTTTTCATAAATTCATCAAAAGGCTTTGCTAAAAGTCTCTTGAGTGAAACGCGGAGTTTGTGTGTTTTAGGGTTAATTTCGATAACTTCTACATCAATCTCTTGACCGACTTTTAGGTAATCGTTTGGATTTTTAACGTTTTTATCCCATGAAATTTCAGAGATATGCAAGAAACCTTCTATATCATTTCCTAAATCAACAAAAACACCGTACGCTTCAATATTTGAAACAGTTACGGTGATAGTATCGCCCTCATCCAATTCGCTCTCAACTTCTGCCCAAGGGTCAGACTGAACAGCTTTAATAGAGAGAGAAAGATGTCTCTTGTCTTTATCGTAAGAGATGGCTTTTACCATTACCTTATCACCCTCTTTGTAGAGTTTTGAAGGATTTACCGGACCTTTGTAGCTTATCTCGTTGTAATGTACCAAACCATCAACACCGCCAACATCGACAAACATACCGTAGCTTGTAATCTTCTTGATAGTTCCTTCGATGATATTGCCATCTTCCATAAGCTTATCAATAACTTCTTTTTTCTTTTTGCGCTCATCATTGAAAAGTTTACGACGAGAGACAACAATAGAGTTTTGCTCTTCATCAATTTTTACAACTTGTGCTTTGATTTTGCGACCAACTACATCTTCGCTCTCTTTGAAAGCCGCCAACGATTTAGGCATAAAGAATGTTACATCATCAGCTTCTACTACGTAACCGCCACGATTTTTCTTGGTAATTACACCATCAATTACGATATCTTCGAAGTTGTCTTTGTACTTGTCGATGAAATCAATAGTTTTTTGCTGCTCTAAAACTTTTTTGTATGATATCTTAGGACGCTCATTGTAGTATCCTGTTACCATAACTTTGATTTTATCACCAACTTTAAACTTTAATGCGCCATTTTCGCTGATTTCATCTAAACTAAGAATTCCTTCTAATTTATCTCCAACACCTACTAACGCTCTGTTTTCATCCGCTTGGATTTCAACAATTTCACCCTCAACAATGCGGCTTGTTTCTTGCTGCTTTTCACTTGCAGCAAACATCTCTGCAAAATTTTCTTCTTCTTCAAATGATTCGTTATCGAACGCCATTACCTATCCTCTGTTACATAAAAATTTCGTGAGTATATCCAATTATGAATAATACTTTTATTAATTATTGAAAAAATGAGGGTCAAAAAAAAGAATAGACTTCTTACATAACCTCTGTATGTTCGCTAAGGCTTCACGGTGAGTACCTTATCTAGCAAGCTAGATTTGACCCCTCCGTTGCAGAATCGTTCACAAACAGAGGTTATGCAAGAAGTCTAGTAAAGGGGGGCAAAAGAAAATTTACAAAACAGCCTTAACGACTATTTTGGATTGCATTAACAACATTTTGAATAATCCAATCGGGAGTGGAAGCACCGGCACTGATACCGCAAAGTTCCTTTCCATCAAACCATGAAAAGTCAAGCTCTTTTTCATCTTCTATATGATAGCTCTCTTTGCAATTATCTAAAGCAATTTTAAAAAGCTCTTTTGTGTTGGATGAGTTTTTACCGCCGACAATAATCATAACATCTGCTTTTTTGGCAAGTTTTCGTGCGGCTTCTTGGTTTTCAAAGGTTGCATTGCAGATAGTATTAAAAACTCTGACCTCTTTGTGCCTAGGTATAAGAAAATTTGCAATTTCCAAATAATCCTCGACACTTCTGGTTGTTTGTGCTACAAGTGCTATTCTCTCTTTGAGCTTTAATCTATCCAAATCTTTTGGAGAGGTTACGACGGTTGCACCGTACTTTGCGTAGCTTTTAACACCCTTTATCTCAGGATGGGCATCATCTCCAAAAATAATAATGTCATATCCCTGCTCACTCATATCTTGGCAAATCTGCTGCGGTTTTGTTACATAAGGACACGTTGCATCAACAACATCAACCTTCTTTGCCCTCAGCTCTTCAAGCTCGTTTTTTGGAATACCGTGTGTTCTAATGACTGCTTTATCGCCTGTTGCAAAACTGTTGTGATTATCAGTAAGACCGACATTAAAATCTTTCTCTAAGCGTTCAATCTCTCTGGAGTTGTGAATAAGCGGACCGTATGTTGCAGAGTTTCTATTCTCTTCAGCTATTTTAATTGCTCGTTTGACACCAAAACAAAAACCGTAACTCTCAGCCAGCTCTATCTTCATCTACGCAAACTCCACACTTGTGATTTTTTGTAAAAGTTCAAAAAAGTTTGGAAAAGAGGTATTTACGCACGCAACATCCTCTACTTCCACTCCACATTTAAGACCCGCTATCATAAAGCTCATAGCGATTCTGTGATCTCCATAGCTATTTATAGTGGCGCTTTGAAGCTTTGAACCTTTAACGCTATATCCGTCATGAACTTCTTCTACTTCAATCCCGCAAGCTCTAAGACCCCTTACTACAGTTGAGATTCTATCACTCTCTTTAACCCTAAGCTCCTCTGCATTTTTAACCACACTTACACCATCTGCACACGCAAAAGCGATGGAGAGAGCAGGAAGCTCATCGATAAGCCAAGAGATGTTATCTTCAACCGTTATAGCATGAAGTGGAGCATGCTTTACATGTATATTGCCGATAGGCTCATACTTGTTATCGGTAGTCTCATAAGTTATATCTGCGCCCATTTTTCGGAGTGCTTCAAATGCTTCAATACGTGTCGGATTTAGCGTAACACCTTCTAAAACAACATCTGAAGAAGGAGTGATGGCAGCTGCAACAGCAAAAAAGAATGCACTTGAGGGATCGGATGGAACTCTTATCTTTAGAGGCGAGAGAAGTTTTTTCATCGGCTTTATTTTTGTTGTTAAACCATCTACCTCTATATCTGCGCCCATACCCTTTAACATTCTCTCTGTATGGTCACGACTAAGCTCAGGCTCGCTGTAGCTGCACTCTCCGTCAGCTCTAAGTGCTGCCAAAATCATTGCGCTCTTAACTTGTGCAGAAGCGATTTTACTCTCATAATTAAATGCTCTAAGAGATGCCCCCCTGATGCTGAGCGGTGCCAAGTCACCGTTATTTCTGCCATCAAGCTTTGCACCGATATCACGAAGCGGAGCAGTAACACGCTTCATAGGGCGGCGGCGAAGATACTCATCCCCTGTTAAAACAAAATGCCCCTCTGCCGAACTTAAAAGTCCGCAAAAAAGTCTCATTCCCGTTCCTGAATTGCCACAATCCAGTACTTCACTGCTCTCTTTGATGCCCTCAGAACTTATCTTGATAACCACTCCGTCATCTTCCACCGTTGCACCTAGATTTTTTACGATTTGCAGAGAGTTTAGCGTATCTTCCGCTCTTAAAAAGTTCTCTATCTCACTTGTTCCATCCGCCAACATGGCAAACATTGCACATCTGTGGGAGATAGACTTATCAGGTGCTATCTCAGAGATACGAAGCGAAAAAGGCTCTGCTTTTGTAACTTTTATGCTGCTCATCTGATTCCTATCCCAAGCTCACTGCCAAGAGCGTTTAAAATAGTACCCATGGCTTTTGTAATATCATCTTCTTCAAGTGTTTTATCATTTGACTGAAGCACGAAACGGATAGAGAAACTCATGTTGTCGCCCAACGCTGCATCGCTATACTTGTCAACAGGGTAAAAGCGTACAAGCTCTTTA
Organism: Sulfurimonas sp.; assembly: GCF_028694605.1. GTDB lineage: Bacteria > Campylobacterota > Campylobacteria > Campylobacterales > Sulfurimonadaceae > Sulfurimonas. The sequence goes on from NZ_JAQVKP010000005.1 coordinate 85,662, forward strand.
ACCGCACAGGCGCTAATGACATCTTTTACTTTTGCATAAGGCATATTTTTTGGCATAACCACGCTCAAATCTCTGAATGAGGCTTGATATCTTGATGTTGTTTTTGCAGTTTTAAGTGCATAAGGCAACTTTTCAAAATCAAGTTCACACATATATGTTACATCCAAGTCAAAACTCTCTTCCACATTTGGATGCAGACGAAACATTTCGCCCACACTCTCACCCTCTATAAAGATTTCGGCAGATTGGTAAGGGTGTGAAAGTGCATGTTTAGTCGTAAATTGACGAAGTTCAAATGAACCAATAATACTAGAGAGTTTTTGCGCAAAAAAAGCAAAATCCACTTTTGATGGCTTTCCTGCATTAGATAAACTCTCAGCCTCTCTGTCACCGCATAAAAGAAGAGCCATTTTTAAAGATTCATTTCGCTGTGCATCAAAAACAGAGCCGACTTCAAACAGTTTTACAGAGGCATAACCGTTTTTGCTGTTGTTGGATGTAGCCTTTAGAAGCCCTGTTAAAAGCGTTGTTCTCAACGTGTCGAGGGTATTGACTATAGGATTTAGCAACTCTTTGGTTTCATCAACAGTCTCAAATCCATACTCTTGTAAAACCTTTTTTTCATCAAAAACAAAATGAACAGATTCAAAAAAACCATTGTATGCAGCTTTGTGTCTGTAATTCTCTCTCTTTTTATAATTACGATAGTCGTCATTAAAACTGTTTGCTTCCGTAAAAGTAAATGGTTTGGAAGGAATGTTATCAATCCCGACCAGACGAACAATCTCTTCAACTATGTCTTGTTTATTAACTATATCATGTCTGTATCTTGGGACTACAACAATAAAATTATCGGCAGAAGACTTAGTTGTATCAAATCCGAGATTTTTAAATATTTTTGTAATTTTTGCCTTGTCTATATTTGCACCGATAATTTCATCAATCTCTTTTTTGCTTACGCTTATGATTTTATCGTCATTGGCTTCTTCTATTTCGATAGTTCCGCCATAAACCGAAGAATCTGAATAGGAGTCTATTATGCCTATACAGTAATCCAATCCCTGATTTAACTCCGGCTCACTACCCCTTGAAGCTCTATAATAAGCGGCTTCCGATGGAATTTTGTTCTCTTGCATCTTTTTAGAGATTATCTCCGGTGGGATGTAGGTTGCTTCAATAAGCATAAGACCTTCATTAAAAGCTGCTTTTGAAGCAGCTTCTTGTGACACACCGACAATGGAAGCTACTCTATCTTTTGCCTTGATAGAAGCAAAACCATTTGCATCCTTGCTAAGAGATATTTTTGCCATCGTCTCACCTGCTGCACAAAAGAAAGCATGTTCATACGCTCTTAAAACTACCCCGCTGCCGTGCGTTGCATAAACCATAAGAGACTCAACAAAAGACTCCTGTTTCTCTTCAATTTGAGCAAGTCTAATCTTCATGATAAGCGGCAGTACAAAGTTTTTAAAATCAACGGCTTTATAGCGAATCTCGACATCTAAATTATTTTCATGCCAAAGTGATAAAACACGCCCTATCCCAACTCTTTTCTCTTCATCTTCGCGAGGAGCTATTTCGCGAAGTGGCTTATCAAAAGCTGCGCTTAAATCTCTTGCTATACCTCTTATACTAAGACAATCTCCACGGTTTGCAGTCAATTCTATCTCAATAACCGAATCACTAAAGATTGGATTTGTAGAGAGTTCTTCACCTATATTGTATTGACCGATACTGCTATCAAGCTCAAGAATACCGTCTTGAACATCACCAAAACCAATCTCTCTTGAAGAACATATCATACCCTCAGATGCTACACCGCGAAGTACTACAGGCTTGATAAGCGTACCATCAGGCATAACTGCACCGATAGTTGCAACAACCACATCAAGTCCGGCTCTAACGTTTGATGCACCGCAAACTATCTGCTTGACGCCGTCTCCGGTGTCAACTTTACAAACATTAAGCTTATCTGCATCAGGATGTTTTTCACACTCTAAAACTCTTCCAAAAACTATCTTCTGAGGAATTTTGTACGTTGTTACGCTGTCAACCTCAAGTCCTATAGAGTTGAGAGTTTTTGCCAACTTGTCGGTAGAGATTGTGCTTAAATCTATCCATTCATTTAACCAACTTCTTGTAATTATCATCTAAACTGCTCCAACAACTTAATATCTCCCTCAAAGAGTGAACGAAGGTCTCCAATCTGATGAATCAGCATAGCAAATCTCTCGACGCCCAGACCAAATGCGTAACCGCTTACATTTTCATATTTTACCGCCGCAAAAACATTTGGATCAACGATTCCGCAACCTAAAACTTCAAGCCATCCGGTCTTTGAACATACTCTGCACCCCTCGCCGTGACAAAAAACACAAGAGATATCCACTTCGGCAGAAGGTTCTGTAAAAGGGAAGAAACTAGGGCGAAAACGAACTTGAACATCACCAAACATGTACTTTAAAAAATCTTCTAAAATAAACTTCAAATTCGCAAAAGAGACCTTACCTTCTTTATCGACCAAAAGTCCCTCAACCTGATGAAACATCGGAGTATGAGTGATATCATAATCTCTTCTAAAAACAGCACCCGGAGCTATCATGCGAATAGGCGGCTTTGAGGACATCATTGTTCTTATCTGAACAGGAGAGGTGTGCGTGCGAAGAAGCATCTCGTCTTTGAAGTAAAAAGTATCTTGCATATCACGTGCAGGATGGTATTTTGGAAGGTTTAAAGCTTCAAAATTATTGAAATCATCCTCTACCATTGTTCCTGTTTTAACGGCAAAATTCATAGAAGAAAAATACTCTACTATTCTATCCATAGTCTGCATAACCGGATGAAGCGCACCGGCTTGTGAAGATGCACCAAACATCGTTACATCTATAGCCTCTGCTCTCATCTTCTCTTGAAGTTCTAATGTTTGAAGCACTATTTTTCGTGCGGCAAGCTCATTCATAAGTGCATTTTTATGAATATTTAGTTCCTGCGCAATTTTTGCTTTCTCTTCATCCGGTGCTTCTTTCATTCTAGCAAATTCTGCCGCCAAAACACCTTTCTTTCCAAACACAGATATACGAATCTCTTCGATTTTTTCAACACTACGCGCTTCTTGAATCGCATCATACCACTGTTTCAATATACTCACCCACGCTGAGGGAAACCCCTCTTAAATTTTATGCGATTATAGTCAAAAATAATTTATATATAGCTTCATTTGTCAATTTGTATGTTACAATAAAATAAAAAGAGGTTTGTAAAATGTGTATATTTTGTAAAATTGTTAAGCGTGAGATACCTTCAAATATTATTCTGGAAAATGAGGATTTTTTAGCATTTCATGATATAAATCCAAAGGCCCCGGTTCATATTTTGGTTATTCCAAAAGTACATGTAGAGAGTTTTCATGAAGTCTCCGGAGAAATTATGAGCGGAATTACTCCTTTTATACAAAAGGTGGCAAAAGAGTTAAGTCTTGATAAAAATGGGTATAGAGTGATAACAAATATAGGAGAAGACGGAGGTCAAGAGGTTAAACATCTTCACTTTCACGTCTTAGGCGGAGCAAAGCTTGCATGGTCGCACCTAAGCGATGCGCATCCAAAAGAGATGATATAGCAGCTCCCGCTATGACGGGCAGCTCTCTATCTCGCCTAAGTCTATCTTACTTCCGCCGCCTGAAATCATCTTCTCGTTTTCTCTGATTTTTACACCATTATGGGTGATAGAGTAGGAAATGAAAACACTGTCTCTTATGGTGTTGATGGTTGAGCAGTAGGTCTCAAGCGAAGCCATAACCCATCTAGCAGCCATTACATCATCGCCGTTAGAATCAAAACTATACTCCAAATGAAGCGTATTGAACTTTTTTGGAAAATCTTCATTACGCAGGGCATCGCCCTCTATAACGAGGTTAGATACGGTTTTACCCTGATTTTTTGGAAGCAAAACAATATCTGTTGCACTGCATGAGATGATGCCTGATAAAAAATACTCGATAGGCGTTATCTGCGGACAATCAATAATAAAACTGCTCTTTTCTGTTTTAGCCTCAAATCTCATCTCGTTTAAATGCGATACGGTTACTTTCATACTTTAGCGCTCCAAAAAATTTTTAAAATATGCCAACTGTTCTTCAGTTCTTTGTGTTGAAGTTCCGCCGGCAGATGTTCTGGCGTTCATAGAGTTTTCAATCGTCAAATATTCTAACACGTCTGCATTGATACGTCCATCTATCTCTTGAAGATACTTTAACTCAATATCGCTCAAGTCAATACCTAACTCTTCACTTTTTGCTACTGCTTTTCCTGTAATAAAGTGTGCTTCTCTAAAAGGGATATCACATTTTTGAACCAGATAATCCGCCAAGTCTGTTGCACTTAAATGTCCGATTTTAGAAGCATTTTTCATATAGTGCGGTTTTACTTGCATAGTCTTAATTGCTTCTTTGAGGATTTCTAGTGAAATTTGGGCAGTCTCTACCGCATCAAAAACACCCTCTTTATCCTCTTGCGTATCCTTGTTATAAGCAAGCGGAAGCCCTTTCATTACCGTTAAAAGCCCCATTAAAGAGCCATAAACTCTTCCTGTTTTACCGCGTAAAAGTTCCGGAACATCCGGATTTTTCTTTTGCGGCATGATGGAAGAACCGGTAGAGTACTCATCACTCAGTTCGATAAACCTAAACTCATAGCTAGACCACATAACAAGCTCTTCGCTTAAACGGGAGATGTGCATCATCATAGTTGAGATATTAAACAATATCTCAAGCGCAAAGTCTCTGTCGCTTACAGTGTCAAGGCAATTTACACTCGCACTCCCAAAACCTAAAAGTTGAGCCGTCATATCTCTGTCTATCTTATGCGGTGTTCCTGCGAGTGCGGCACATCCAAGCGGAGAGATGTTGTTTCTCGCATGAGAACTCTCAAATCTCTCAATATCTCGTTTAAACATAGAGAGATAGGCGCTTAGATGAAATGCGAAGTTGATAGGCTGTGCATGTTGCAAATGTGTCATCCCAGGGAGAATCGTCGTTGTGTGTTTTGAAGCGATTTCATAAATCTCACGCATCAAAAGTTTCAATCCATCAACAATCTCTAAGTTTTTACGAAGCACATAACGGCGAAAATCAACCGCTACCTGATCGTTTCTGCTTCTTGCGGTATGCACTTTTTTGCCGGCATCGCCGATGAGTGCCGTTAATCGCTTCTCTATAGCCATATGAACATCTTCATCAGATATCTTCCACTCAAAGAGACCCGATTCTATCTCCTCTTTTACCCGCAAGAGACCCATTTCAATCTGAGCAAGTTCATCAGAGGTCAAAATATCCTGTTTTGCAAGCATCTTTGCATGCGCCAAAGAGCCTTCAATATCCTCTTTGTAAAGCTTTCTGTCAAACATTATCGAGGCATTGAATTGATCTAAGAGGGAAGAAGCACTCGCACTAAAGCGACCTGACCACATTTTATCCATAAGTTCTCCAATATGAAAAAGTTTCGTATTTTAGCTAACTTTTGACAAAATAAAGAGCGAAGATAGAATTTTTCTATCTTGTAGAGATAAAAAAGCGTTAGTTACAAGCGGGAACATTTCCGCTATCACCTGCATACTCCATAAGAAAATCTTTTAGATGATTTGCAGTTTTTGTAAAATTTCCACTCTCAAAATACTCATGAGAAGGTTTTGCATCCGGATTTTGACTTTTTAAATGCAAATTTGCAAGTTTCTCGCCTTCGTTTTTCATAATAGCGTTCCACTCCATCGCTTTCTTGGAAGAAACAAACGACTGTCCGCCTTTATGGCACTTGACACATTTTTTAGCATATACACTCTGCCCTTTATAAGCGGCTGCATCAAGCGAACACAAAGTAAAAACAGAAAGAGACACAACAAAAATCAAAAGTTTATTCATACGCTCAACCCTTATAATAATCGCTTATGTTACATTACACTTTATTATACGAACCTTAGAATCTTTCAAAATGATATTAAATCATGTTAATTGAAACTTTTTATACAAGTTTTCACTTAAATCCCACACGCCTTTGCTCTTAAGCAACTCCACAACACTTGGTGTACAATCAACGTCATCAGGCCATCTGCGTTCAAAACCGTCTATTTTGTTTTTGGTCGTTCCGTCAACTCCAACCATCAAACCGGAGATAAAAATATCTCTTATTGCATCCATATTGTTTGTTACTCTCCATAAAAGCATATAGTCATTATAAATATCATTTTTGGCGGCATCAACAAAAACAACAATCCTCAGATGCATGCTTAAAGGAAGAAGTGCATCAAAGTAGTTTTTTGTATTTTTGTTTTTATGCAGTGCAATCACGGTAATAGGGTTGCTTGTTCTTCTCATAAATTGGTGCAGACCCACTGCTTCTGGTAATAATTCTTGAACTTTTTGAAGCAGTTCCTCATCCCCTAAAAGCAGAGGCGGCTCCACCTTGTTTGCTGCCGTTGCATCGATACCCAGCTTGCCGCCTACAAGAGATTCAGGCGATGAATGGTCAAGTGCATCCAAAATCCCCTCTGTAATATAGAGCGACTTTGGCGTAAATCTATCTAGGATATAAGCACTCACTGCTTCATAACTCTCTAATTTCGGAGCTTTTTCATCAAGAAAAATCGCATGTTTGACAAAACTCATCTGTCCCGCACCCCAAAAAGCGTGCATAAACTGCTTTGCATGTCCTTTGTAAAGCGGCTGCATCTTGGCTAAGATGAGATTATGAAATCCGCAATTCTCAGGCATATGATAATCAAGCAAATCCGGTGCGGTTGTTTTTAGAAGCGGAAAAAATATCTTTCCTGTTGCCCAGCCCATATATTTATCTTCAAGCGGCGGCTTTCCTACAACCGTCGCTAGGTAAGTGCGCTCCTTTTTCATAGTGATGGCGCTTACTTCAAGCACCGGATAAGGTTCTTCCAGCGTATAGTAACCCGTATGGTCTCCAAAAGGTCCTTCTATGCGCATCTCTGCCGTGTCCACCCACCCCTCAATGACATAATCGACATCATGCGGAATATAGAGCGGATTTGTAAGGGATTTGACAAGTTTAGCAGGCTCTTTTTTTATAAGTCCATACATCAAAAGCTCATTGACACCGTAAGGAAGCGGTGCTGTTGCACACCAAGTGTAGAGCGGGTCTCCGCCGATAGCAATGGTTACTGGCATTTTTTTGCCGGCTTTTTGGTACTGGTCAAAAAAGTGTGAAGAGTCTTTATGAATCTGCCAGTGAAGTCCCAGATGATTTTTATCGTAAATTTGGAGTCTGTACATCCCAAGATTTACCATTTCGCCATCAAGACTTTGGGTGTAAGTCTGCCCCATCGTGATAAACGGACCGCCGTCTTGCTCCCATGTTGTAAGAACAGGAAGTTTGTAAAGATCGACTGCATCATCAAGATATCTTATCTGCTGGCATTGTGCCTTCATTGTGGTACGTTTAGGAAAGATATTTTTAAGTGAAAAAAGCTCGCCTGCCATTGAGAGTTTGTTAAAAAACCCTTGAGGCATCTTCATATGAAGCAGTTTGGTAATCTCATCGGCAACAGACTCTATAGTTCTTCCAAAAAGGAGTTCACAGCGTCTGTACGACCCAAAAACATTCATCAAAACATTTTCTTCAAACTTCTTGCCGCTTTTTTTGTCAACGACATTTTTAAAAAGAAGTGCTTTGCCGCCATCTTTTTTCTTTACCTCAGCATAAGCTAAATGTGGAATTTCAAGGTAGATATCAAGCTCTTGCTCAATTACTCTTAGCTCATCATTTTTTTTTAAAAGTTCTATAGTTCTTTTCATAATCGTTCTTTGATTTTATTTGACAAAATTTTTATAATCTTTGTGGCATCTCATATTTAAATGCTATCTTCTCGGCTCCTTTTAACAACTCTAAAGCGCCGTTGTTTATCATAAGTTCTGCCATTTCAAACCCTAAAGTTTGGCTCTGCTCAAGATTTCTAACTATTTTTTCTTGCATGATATTTGTCCCATCCGGAAATCCTATCATTGCCCTAAAAGTAACCACACCGCCATCTATAACGGCATTACAAGCAACCGGGGCAGAACATCCGGCTCCGATTTTAGATATAAAATCTCTCTCTATTTGAGTACATAAAAATGTCTCTTCATCCTTTAGACTTAATGCAATCTCCCGTACTTTTTCATTTTTGCAGACTATCTCTATTCCAAGAGCGGCTTGTCCCATCGGAGGTATCATCATATCAAGCGATAATTTTTGGGTATATGGGATATTTTTTAGCAAATCCAATCTAAAAAGACCTATGTATGCCAAGATAATCGCATCATACTGTCCCTCTTGCAATTTTCTAAGTCTGGTATTTACATTGCCTCTTAAATCTTTTACTCTCAAATCAGGGCGGCGTGCCAGCAGCTGCATTCTTCTTCTTAGGCTTGTAGTTCCCACCACGGCACCCTCCGGCAACTCCTCTAAAGAACTATATTTGTGCGATAAAAAAACATCGCTTTGGTCTTGTCTCTGTGTAACGGCAACTAGTTCCAAACCCTCAGGAATATATGTAGGAACATCTTTTAAACTATGTACCGCCAAATCGGCATTGCCCGCCAACATCTCATCCTCAAGCTCTTTTGTAAAGTGACCCTTTCCCCCGATAAGAGCTAAAGGTTTGTCCAAAACCTTATCACCGTTACTTACGATTTTGTTGAGTTCTACCGTAATCTCCGGATAAGAGGCTTCTATCCTCCCTTTTATGTGGTATGCCTGCCAAAGAGCAAGGTCTGATGTTCTCGTTGCTATTATGAGTTTTTGCATCTATTTTGCCTCTTTGTATTTCATTTTTGTTCTATCTATCACACCGTTAAAAAACATCGTTGGAGTTCCGTTAACCATAAGCGAATCTGCTATTTTCAAATCACTCTGTAGATGTTGTGAGACCTCTTTTGATATAAGATCAAATGACTGGATATTAGAATTCATTACTTTGTTGAACTCTGCCAATATCTTTTCGTTTGATTTCTCTCTTGGGTCTATGTTGACTTTATAAAGGTTGAGCACGACATCTTTTGCACCTTTTAACTCAAGCGCAATAGCAGCCTTTACAAGCTCAACTGCGGCCGGATGAATTGATTCAAGCGGAAAATGGTAGTAGTAGATAGCAAATTTATTTGGCTCTTTTTTCATATATTCCAATGCTTCAGGAACAAAAGTTCTGCAAAACGGACAGAGAGGGTCTGAAAAAATTGCTATCTTATACTTTGCGTTTTCATTTCCATAGATAAGATTCTCTTTTTTGTAATGTTCAGGTTTCATCGGCAAAGAGACCATTTCATTCATATCTTTTGCTTGTTCTATGTCAAAAATCTCTTTTGCGATAACCTCTCCATTGGAGAACCAGACCATTTTTTGGACAACTTGTCGTCCGTCTTTTTTTAAAATTGCGTCAAATTCGACATAGTACGCCTTCCAATCGTCATGCCCTTTTACATCGGTTACATTCGTAACTTTTAGTTTAAGTGATTTTAGATTTTGGTTTCCGGCAAACATTTTCTTTAAAAACTGCTCAACTTCCTCACTCGAAGCATCTGCCCGCAAAAAACTACTTAGTATGAGAATTGTCGCTAATAATTTCAACATCAATGACATCAATATCCTTTTCTTTGTTATATTTTTTATACTTTGATTTTACATCGTAACGATTAACAAGCATAGTTGTAAATACGCTAAACTGGAGTAAAATACCTATAATATCCGTCAAAAAACCTGGGATAATAAGTAAAATAGCACCGATAATCGTAAAAAGATTGAGCCTTTGAAACTCATTTAGATTTATAGTGCTGTAAGAAACCGCCATAAGGTTTTCTCTTAAAGTTGCACGAAAATTTGCAAGTATGGCAAGACCCAAAAAGGCACTTAAAATTATCTCAAAGAAAGTTGCCAACCCCCCGATAGCCGAGGCGATATTGACAGAGATAAGCACTTCAAAAAAGAGATAAATCAAAAAGTAGAGCATTAAGAGAGAAGCTCCATAATCTTGGCGTAAACGGTTTTGGCATCAACAGAGAGTGTCTCTTTTGTGCGTCTCTCGTAAACCTGCACCATGCCGTTTTCAAGCTCTTTTCCAATAATGATTGTGTATGGAAATCCTATAAGCTCCGCATCTTTCATCTTAAAGCCAAAACGCTCTTTGGAATCATCCAGCATAACATCAATGCCAGAGTTTTCAAGTCTCTTGTAAAGCTCTTCGCCCAAACTCATTTGTGCAGTATCTTTGATGTTTGAAACCATTATATTTACCACATAAGGAGCAGTTGCTTTTGTCCAGATACACCCATCTTCGTCATGATTTTGCTCAATAACCGCTGCTACAAGTCTGCTCACGCCTATACCGAATGTCGCCATCTCAAAAGGTTTTGTTCTTCCGTTTTCATCATTGAAGTATGCTTCAAGCGGTGCAGAGTATTTTGTACCCAACTGGAAAATATGCCCGACTTCAATCCCTTTTTTAAAATGAAGTGCCCCGCCGCAGGAGCATTTTTTATCAATTTTCAACTCTTGAAGTTCATCGTAAGATTTTGCTTTTAACGCATCAATCTCCTCTTCGCTCTCATAGATAGTCTCGATATTTGCTCCATACTCGCATGCCTCGCACACAACAAGCGTATCTTCGCCGCTGTTTGCCAAAACATGGAACTCTTTGCTTCCCTCGCCGCCGATTGCTCCGCTGTCTGCCGCAACTACTCTAAAGTCAAGTCCAAGTCTTGTGAAAATCTTTTTATACGTCTCTTCCATAAGGTTAAACTCTCGCACCATATCTTCTACGCTAGAGTGGAAAGAGTAGCCGTCTTTCATCAAAAATTCACGACCTCGCATCAATCCGTATCTCGGTCTTGCTTCATCACGAAATTTTGTATTTATCTGGTATAGGTTAAGCGGCAAATCTTTGTAGCTGGTCACTCTGTTTTTTACAAGCTCTACCATAGCCTCTTCATTTGTCGGACTAAGTACAAACTCGTTTTCATGTCTGTCACGGATACGGAGCATCTCTTTGCCCATCGCCTCGGAACGACCGCTTCTCTCCCATAAACCAATTGGCGTTACAAAACTAAGCTGCACCTCTTGGCAGAGAGCGTTATCTAGCTCCTCTTTGACAATAGCTCTGATTTTCTCCAAAACAATTTTGCCAAGCGGCATAAAGTTGTAAAGTCCGGCACCCTGTTGGTTGATAAAACCACCCCTTACCAAAAACTTATGGCTTGGCAGTGTTGCATCCGATGGTGCCTCTTTTGCTGTTGGAATAAAAGCTCTACTTCTTCTCAATTTGTTTTTCCTTCTATGATGTTTAATGCATGCTCACACTTATATTTATCAGGCATATCGTTTTTATCTTTCTGTATCAAAAACTGCACGGCACTTGTCACCATGTCAGCTTTTGACTCTTCAGAGACACTGCGCATCTTTGCACTCATCTGGTGCAAGAAGCGTTTCATCGCCTGTTCCGCCATCTTTTTTGCTTGTGTTTCATACTCTCTTGGAATATACCCTTTTTTGATAACACGCTCGCTCTCGATGTGTGCAGCTTCAAAAGCTTTTTGATAAATCTCTTTTATCATCGGCTCAACATTGAGTGTGTTGAGCCACTCAAAAAACTCAACCGTGCTTCTGCCGATAATCCCGTGTGCTTTTCTTGCACTCTCTTCTCTTAAGCCGATATTTTCATCTACGATACTCTTTAAGTCATCTATCACATAGAGGTTTATTTTATCGCCCTTGTGGTAGTTGATATCTCGCGGAAGCGCCAAATCGAACCAGTATCTCTCAAAATCACATGATTTGATAATCTCATCCGTGATGATAGGCTCCGGAGCGGAGGTTGCGGTAAAGAGAATCTCAAACTCATTGATGGCATTTGCGAGTTCACTATAATCCAGCACTTTGGCACCGCAGTCATATGCGAGTTTTTGGGCATTTTCTCTTGTTCTGTTCATAATGTAAACATCCGCTCCGCTTGAGAGAAGATGTTTTGCCGTTATCTCCGACATCTCGCCGACACCTATAACAAGAGCTTTTTTGCCTTCAACACTCTCTAAAACAGATTTGAGTTTTGCGACCGCAACACTTGCTATGGAGACCGGTTTTGAGGAGATATCTGTTGCGTTTCTTACTTTTGCGGCGCATTTAAAAGCGTGGTGCATAGCGCGAGCTAGTTTTTGTCCACAAAATCCATTGTCATAAGAAAAACGAAATGCATCTCTAAGTTGCCCTGCAATTTGCGTTTCACCCACAACCATAGAGTCAAGCGATGATGCAACGCTAAAGAGATGGTGAATCGCGCTGCTGTCATCAAAAATATCAGCTCTCCCCTCAAGCTCCTCAATAGAAACCCCTGACCTTGCCGCCAACATCTCAAAAATATGCTGTGTTGCGCCTGCTATATCGTTGCAGCTGCAAAAAACTTCCATACGGTTACATGTAGAGATAAGGATGGATTCGTTAATGGCTTCACCCGCATTTAGCTTTGTCAAACACCCTTTTGTTGCGTTATCATCTTTATAAGAGAGCTTCTCTCTTACTTCAAGTGTCGAATTTTTGTGTGAAAAACTTATGTTTAAATAGTGCATCAGTAACTTCTTTTTATCATGGTTTCTAAAATCTCTATCAATCCCGCATCCTCTTTAACGACTTGCATCGCTTCATCTGATAGCTTTTGCGCTAAAGCAAAAGATTTTTCTATGCTTTTATGCTCTTGCATTTTCTTTTTTATCCAAAGAGCCTCTTCTTTGTCTAAAACTTTTGCATGAAGTGCGCGGAGTCTCTCTTGTTCCGGCGCATTTAGGGCGTGATAAAGGTAGATATACGGGAGTGTACATTTGCCCTCGACAAAATCATTCATAGCAGGTTTGCCAAGCGTTGCCTCATCTGCGGTAATGTCTAAAATATCATCTATGATTTGAAACGAAAGCCCCAAATTTTTTCCGTACAGGGCGTGATTTTGTGCATCTTTGCCCGCCAAAAGAGCAGCCCCATAAGCGGCAGCTTCAATGAGAGTAGCGGTTTTAAGATAGAGCATATCAAGGTATATCTGCGCATCGTCATTAAAAGTTTGCGACATCTTAACATCCATCATCTCGCCTTTGCTTAAAGCCGTAACTGAAGATGAGACCGCTTTTGCAATCTCTCTATCAAATAAAACAAGCTCGCTGAAAGCCTTTGAGTAGAGGATGTCGCCAAGCATAACCGCTGTTTTACTGCCATCGGTTGCATTGACAGAAGGTGTGCCTCGTCTGAGCGTCGCCTCATCGATAACATCATCATGAAGCAGGCTTGCCGCATGGATAAGCTCAACAATTGCACCAAGAAGCGGAGCCGTCTGGGAGGAAGAGGCTATCTTTAAAATAAGTTTTGCTCTTAGCCTTTTTCCGCCTTGAAGCATCTCAAAAAGACGTGTTACTTCACCGTAACCTATCTCTTCTATCAGTCTTGCTATCTCTCTCTCAACTCTTTGCATCGTCTTTTTTATCCATTTTTTAATTCTTCCAACTCTACAAGCTTGCCTTTATCAAAAAGAAAAAGCTCAAAAAGCGCCTCTTTGGACTCCTCTTTGAACTCTTTAAACTTTACAAGCAGATACGCCATTTGAGAATACTTGCTCCCTTTTGGCATAAGCTCTAGTCGAAAACTTTGATTTTCATGCTTCAAAGAGAGCACATTTTGCGCTACTACCTTGTCATAGGAGCGGAAAATAACAAGAGCGCCATCCTTATAGAGCGTCCATCTCAAAGTAAAAAGCTTTTTTTTATCAGCGTATTTTACAAAAATATCCTTTTGCTCATCTTTTTTTAGCAAAATTTCTCTGCTTTCTTTAAATCCGGAAGCAAATACAAAAGTTGCGCTAAAAGCTAAAAGTGCAAGAAGAACAAAAAAATTTTTCAATTATTCACTCTGTGATAAAATCGAACCCATCAACTCTATATATAGATTTTTTGCAAACTGATCCACATCATCTCTGCGAGTAAGTATATAAGAACGAATCTCTTTTTCTATCTCATCGCCGTCATCACTAAACTTTTCACTGCATTTCTCACGCATCATCATCTCCATAGCAGCCGCTCTGTCGATAAATTTTTCAAGCTCATATCTGACAACGCCATTGTTTGCATTAAATACGATATCCATCAATTTGCTCTTTGGTGAACCCATAAATATATCGTCTTCGTCTTCAAAAAGTCCGTGCATATTTTATCCTGTAGTTTTAATAAAAATGGGATTATATCATCACTATTCTAATAAAGCCTTAACGCACAACACATTACAATACGCCAATGAAAACATATGATTTTGTAATTATCGGAGCCGGAAGCGCTGGGTGTAACGTCGCTCACTATCTGCAAAAAAAAGGCAAAAAAGTTGCCGTGATAGACCAAGAGGGAGTTGCGGGCGGTGGCAGCGGAGCCGCTGGTGCATTTTTGTCTCCGCTTCCCGGAAAAGCAAATCCATACAACACTTTTGTCAATGAGGCTCTTGCATACAGTCTTGCGTTTTATGAAAATTTTGCACCTCATGCAGTTGTCAAAAAAGGTGTTTTGCGGATTGCAAATGCAAATTTTGATGATGGCAAACTAAGCTCCAGTGCCATAGAGAGCCGCTTTGTCTCTGCTGAGAGGCTGCAAACACTTTCACCAAATTTCAGGAAAATAGATGGCTATTTTTACGAAAATGCAGCCATTTTAAACCCTCGTGAGGTTTGTGAAGAGCTTTTGAGAGGGTCGGATTTTTATAAACAAGATGTAAAAGAATTGTGGTTTGAAGATGGGTTTTATCTTTTTGGGGAAGTTAGAGCAAAGAATATTATTCTTGCCCAAGGGGTACTCAAGCCCTTGGTGCAAACTCCATATATAGAGATAGCGCCGATTTTTGGGGTAAAAATAGATATAAAAACATCTACAAAAGTGCCTTTTAACATCCACAAATCCATCTCTATCTCCACAACCAAAAGCGACGGTACAGTTGCCATCGGTGCAACAAAAGAGAGACATAACACCGCAAAAATGGAGTGTTTAACCTCATGTGACAAATGCGCTTTTTACGTAAACACGGAAGCGGGGCAAGTTGAGACACTACTGAGAGAAGCAAATGAGCTTATAAAACTAGAAGATTTAGAAATCACAAAAGTCCATAGAGGTGCAAGAGCAACGATAAAGAGCTACTTTCCCGTTATCGGCAAGATTTATGATTTTGATGCAAGCCTCAAAAAGTACCCATCCATCAAAAACGGCACAAAGATACCACCAAATTTGCTAGAGTGCCACCAAAATGCCTACATCATCAATGCTCTTGGCTCAAGAGGCTTTGTTTTGGCTCCCTATCTTGCAAAGATACTGGGCGACAACATCTTGCATGAAACTTCCATCCCAAAAGAACTTTCAAGCGAGAAACTCTTTTATAAGATGGCAAGACAAAGTTAGAGCGTTATCTGTGTTCCGACACCTGCGGATGTGAAAAGCTCCAACAGCATGGAGTGTTCTATCCTGCCGTCAATGATATGTGCTTTATGAACTCCGCCCTCAATGGCTTCAAGACACGCATCCACCTTTGGCACCATACCACCGTGAATAGTGCCGTCCGCTTTGAGTGCTTCTATCTCGGCTTTTGTAAGCGTGCTGAAAAGTTCTTTGTTGTTGTTTAGTACGCCTGCCGTGTCTGTTAAAAAGATGATTTTGTTAGCACCGATAGCTTTTGCGACATAAGAAGCGCACAAGTCTGCATTTATATTAAACCCCGGGTGTCCAAGCTCGCTCCCTGCGGCGATAGGAGCGATAACAGGGATAAACTTCTCTGCGATAAGATTTTCAATCACCTCTGCTTTAACATTTGTTATGTTGCCCGTAAGTCCCCATTTTGCGAAATCTTTTGATTTTGCGGAGATGAAGTGTGCATCTTTTCCGCTGATACCTATGGCTTTTGCACCGTGAGAGTTAAGAAGAGAAGCTATCTCTTTATTTATCTCGCCGCTAAGTACCATTTCCACGATACGCATAACCTCTTTTGAAGTTACACGTTGTCCGTCGATAAATTTTGTATCGATTTTGAGTGCATCAAGCATCTCGTTTATCTGCCTGCCGCCGCCATGCACGATAACGGGTTTAATTCCGACCAGATACATCAGTAAAATATCCTCTGCGAACTTCTCTTTGAGCTGCGGCGTCTCTTGCGCCGAACCGCCGTACTTTATGACGATAGTCTCTCCCTGAAACTCTTTTATAAACGGTAAAGCCTCAAGAAGTGTTTGAACTGTTTCAATCTTTTTTTGCATATTTTCCCCTGTAATCATCTATAATTTTAAAAATATCTTCACGCACCTGCACATCCAAGTCAAGCAGCGAGAGCGGCAAACCAAACTGTTCCAACTTTACAAAATCTTTGTAAGTTACCAAAATAGTGTCCGAACTATCTCTTTGCAAAATCTCCAAAGCCTCCTCTTCAAGGAAAACATGATGGTCTTCAAAGTAGTTTTTACTCACTACTTCGGGCAGATACGCATCAAGCCGCTGCGGTCTTGCAATGGCAGTTAAAAGCGACATTTTATCACTTTTATTTTGAAGTGTAACTACTCTTTTAAAATCAACTCCCTCTTTTAGCGTAACAACCTCTTTTGTACTCCAAAGCCTCTCTCTAAATGGTCCTGATGGCAAACAAAAGGAGTTTTTACTCACTACTTCTATAATAAAGTCAAGCTTTTTTATATCATGTTTAGAGTAGGCATCATCCAAAAAGATGATTTTTGCGCCCATCTCTTTTGCTCTTTTTATACCATCTTTTCTATCTTCACTAACTATCACAACCGCATTTGGGAGTTTGCGTGCGTAAATCATCGCCTCATCTCCGCTTATAGCAACATCGCAAAGGATTTTGCCTCTATCGCTAACTGCAAAAAGCCCTTTACTCTCTCGTCCGTAACCTCGCAATACAACCGCCGCATCTTCATAGCGTAAAGCAAGAGCGGTCACAAGCGGAGTTTTGCCGCTTCCGCCGACTGTGAGATTTCCGACACCGACAACTGCGATGCCAAAATCCTCCGCCCTTTTGCTTTTAAAACGTAAAAACATCACAAAACAGTAAAACAGACTCAGCGGTAAAAGGAGAAACGAGACGATTTTTTGGAAGAAATTTGGGTTGTAGAAGTACTCCTCAACCCAAAAGATAAGCTTTTTTTTCAAACACTATACTCTTGTTGCAGCAACTGCTTTGACTTTATCGATAACATACTGCACCTCTTTATTTTGCATACTCGCATAGATAGGCAGAGACATCACCTGCTGGTATGTGGTAAGTGCTATGGGAAAGTTGTTTACCTTTAAGAGATACTTATGCTTGTAGTATGACAAAAAGTGAAGCGGGATGTAATGAAGACCGACTTCAACGCCATGCTTTTTAAGCTCCAACGCAAAAGAGTCTCTGTTTTTATCAACTTTGATAATATAAAGAGAGTACGGATGCTCCGCATTTGTCTTTGGTATGGAGATGTGGTTTACTCCATCAAGTGCTTTGTTGTACATCTGCGCTATCTCTTGAATCCTCTCAAGATTTGCATCCTGTTCTCCGACTTTTGCCCGAATATAGGCAGCATCCAACTGGCTCATAGAGTAGTCAAAACCGATGTCTGTTACATCATAAACATACTCCAAAGAGTCCTCATCACGCACCATTGCATGGGAGCTTAAAAGTCTTGCTCTTGTGATAATCTCCTCAGAGTTGCTCACAAGCATGCCGCCGTTGCAGACATCTTTTTTAAGGTGTGAAGAGAAGTTGAAACAGGTAATATCCGCACCCGTGGAGCCTATTTTTTTGCCTTTATATGTTGCACCAAGAGCCTCACTTGCATCTTCTACGATTTTAACATCATAGATGGTTGCCATAGCGTAAAGCCTGCTCAAATCGGCACATAAACCCGCCACATGAGTAATGATAACAGCTTTTAGTTTTTTAGCTTTGTTATCTTCAAGATAGGCTTCTAGTTTATCAAGGTTGATATTGTAGGTTTGCGCATCAATGTCGATAAAAACAGGTTCCGCATCAAAATGGCGTACAACTTCCGGCACGCTTGGGTGTGCATTTACAGAGCAGACAACCTTATCGCCTCGTTTAAGGTCAAGTGCCAACATAGCCAAATGAAGCGCTGCCGTTCCATGTGATGTTGCGAGTGCATACTTGGCATCCACGTAAGAGGCAAACTCCTCTTCAAGCTCTTTTACCTGATCGATATCCTCGCCGTCTAAAACATCACTCACATTGGAGTGCGCCTCTCTACTGCTCTCATACTTACAAAATGCAACTTTCATCTCTTCTCCTTATAGTCTGATATCTCGCGGGTAGTTAAAATCATGGTTTATCGTTCGAGAGGTAAGTTTTGCGATAAGCGGCATCTTTCTCTTAAACTGGTTGCGGTAAATCCGCTCCATTATCATCTCAAGCATCTCTTTACTATGCCCTTGTGCGATAATCTCATCTTTACTTAGCCGCTCTTCCACATAGAGCTTAAGTACCGCATCCAACTCGGCATAACTGTAACCAAGGTCTGCTTCATCACTCTGCCCATGCCATAAATCGGCAGATGGAGCTTTATGGATAATCGCCTCCGTCACGCCCAAATACTCCGCTAGTTCATACACTTCACTCTTATACAAATCACCTATAGGGTTAAGCGCACTTGCCAAATCGCCATAAAGCGTACCATATCCAAGCATCAGCTCGCTTTTGTTGCTTGTACCCAAGACCAAAGCTCTCTCTTTTGCCGAAATGTCAAAGACGGTCGCCATTCTGAGGCGTGCAGAGAGATTGCCACGTCTGAGGTTGTCCATATCGTGGTTTTGCTCTTCATAGGCTTTAAGCATCCCCTCAATCGAAGCAGTAACACTGCGCAGCCCAAACTTAGAGCAGAGCTCCTTTGCATCATCAAGAGAACTTTGTGAAGAGTAGTGCGAGGGCATCATAACGCAAAGCAGTCTCTCCCCAAAAACTCTCTGTGCCAGAAGCGCAACAACAGCAGAATCAATTCCGCCGCTAAGACCCAAAACAACATTTTGGATACCCGTCTTACGAACCTCATCATCTAAAAAACAGCAAAGATGTTCTGTTATAAGTTCGTATTTGCGCATCATCAACCTTTGGTAAACTTTAAAGAAAATTATTATATCGAATTTTGGTAACCGATGTTATAATTTCGCAAAAAAGAGCAACTTATGCAAGTCAAAGCAAGACCGATGGGCGATTATCAGACAAACTGCTATATCGTAAGCGTGGATGGAAAAGATTTTATTATAGACCCTGGGATGGGGGCAACAAAATGGGTAATGCAAAATGTGACAAACCCCGTTGTCATCTTCAACACTCATGGGCATTTTGACCATGTTTGGAGCAACGCCGAGTTACAAGAGAAGCTAAAAATTCCGCTATACACCCCAAAAGAGGATGTCATGCTGCTTCAAGAGAGTTCTTGGATGCCGGATTTGCCGCCCTCTTATCCCGATGTTGAAGTAGAAGCAAATCAAGAGTTTGATTTTGATGGAGTGAAAGTAAAATTTTTACATTTTCCCGGACATACTCCCGGATGTTCTATGATAGAGATAGGAGATGCACTCTTTAGCGGTGACTTTATCTTTGAGCGTTCTATCGGGCGTACGGACTTTCCCTACTCATCCCCAAAAGAGATGAAAGAGTCGCTAAGAAGATTTAAAGAGATACCTTATGACAAGACCATCTATCCGGGACACGGTGGCACAACCACCATCAAACAAGAGCAGCAATACAGCGACTACTGGATAGCAAACCTTTAACCTTCGTCGCTCTCTTCAGCGCTGAGCTTGAGTTTAAGAACATGTCGCTCTGTCACGACTGTTTTAAACTCACCTTCAAAAACCTTGATATCAAGCACATTTGCCGTTACATGAACATTTCTTTTTCTTCCCTCTTTATGGCGCACTTTTGCAGTAAAATTAACGATATCTCCAAATTTTACAGGCGATAAAAACTGACAATCACTAGCCACCAAAACAACATTTCTCTCGTTTACCGCCGCCATTGCAGCAAAATCAGCCGCACTAAAGATAAATCCGCCATGAATCAATCCCATCGAGTCGGCAATCATCTCTTGTGTTGTTACAAGCTTGAGATTGACATAGCCTTGTTCTAATTTTTCTATCTCACCGCATAAATCCCTATTTATACGCTCATGTGTTGTAAGGAGTACTTCATCTTTATTCTTGTACTCATTAATCTCCAAATCATCATCTTCCATCTCTTGTCGTGCTTGGTTCATTTTTTCTCCTTTTTTGCTCTTACATAGACTCTAGCGGGTGCAGGGTAGCCTTCAACCGTTTTACTACTGTCCTCTTTATCTAAAAAATCCTCCAAAGACTGCCCCTCTATCCATGAAGTCTTTCTCTGCTCGCTTGCATCGGTCTTAGAGGTTTCTAAAACCTCAAAACTATCAAATCCGGCACGCAAACACCAGTTTTTAAGAGCATTGACAGTAGGCACAAAATAGATATTTGGTATCTTTGAGTAAGAGGATGCAGGGGTTAAACACATCTCATCCTCTCCCTCAATATAAAAAGTATCTAAAAAGAGTTCGCCCTCTTTATCAAGCCCTTTATAGAGAGATTTTAACATCGCCACAGGGTCGCTTCTATGGTAGAGAACTCCCAAACAAAAGATTGTGTCAAACTTCTGCTCGTAAAACTCCACATGTTCCACACCCAAAAGCTCATAAACGATATCGCTCTTTACAAAATGGTTGATAAAATCAAATTGCGTCTTAAAGAGCGGCGATGGGTCAAAACCAACTAACAGCTTCGGCGCATCTTCTTGCATCCTAAAGAGATAATACCCGTTGTTACACCCTATATCGGCAACTCTCTTATCTTTTAAATCAAAATGTTTTCTCAAAAGATTGTATTTTACAAAGCTTTGCCACTCTGAGTCTATATATGTGTCAAAAAGCCCAAACGGTCCTTTGCGCCAAGGCATCATAAGTCTTGCCGTCTCCTCTATGTTTGCGACGGCTTCGCCTTTAACGGTAACCGCATCATTTAACTCAACTTCCCATGAACCATCGGGCAGATTTGCCAAAGCTTCTCTTAAAGGAGCAATATTTTTCCACTCCATCCACTTTGCACGCTCTTTTCTCAACTCTTCTATATTCATTTTAATCACTGTGATATCTTAAATTTATTATAATTGTACCTTAAAAGGTGCAAGGAGCATAAATGAGAATAGAAAAAAAGGCAACAGTAGTATCTACATCTGTAGCAACACTTCTTATGATAATAAAGATGGCGGTGGGGATACTCAGCGGTTCTATCGCCGTTTTGGCATCTGCTATCGACTCTTTGCTTGACTTGACAGTCTCTTTATTTAACTACTTTGCCCTGCACAACGCAGAAAAAGACCCTGACGATAATTTCAACTATGGACGCAGCAAGATAGAACCCCTTGCAGCGGTTATTGAGGGAACTGTTATCTCACTCTCTGCTCTTTTTATCCTCTATGAAGCACTTGTAAAAATTGCGCATCCGCGAGAGATGGAATATATGGAGACAAGTATTGCCGTGATGGTTGTCTCTATCATCATCACCTCTTTTCTTGTACTTTTTTTAAACAGAGTAGCAAAAAAAACGGGCAATATGGTCATCAAAGCAGACGCTCTGCATTATAAAACAGATATTATCTCAAATGGCGCCGTGCTTTTGGCTCTTGGGCTTGTCACTATAAGCGGGGAGCAGCTTTTTGACCCTATTCTTGGTGTCGGTATCGGTATCTATATGATTTACTCGGCTATGCCCATCATCAAAGAGGGGATTCTTATGCTGCTTGATGCGGCACTTCCCGAAGAAGAGATAGAAAACATCAAAACTATTTTGCAAAGCGACAAAGCAGTGACCAATTTCCATCACCTTCGCACAAGAGAGTCAGGCTCGCATGTTTTTATCTCTGTGCATCTAGTCTATAACATAAGCATATCACTTTATGATGCCCATCTTGTTGCAGACAAACTAGAACTTAAAATCAAAGAGCATTTTAAAGAGAAAAAAGCCCATGTTCTTATGCACATGGATCCTTATGATGATTCAGAGATTAACGATGCAGAAGATATTTACTAGATTTATCTAGCAAACTCAACTGCTCTGCTCTCACGGATAACGTTTACTTTTATATCGCCCGGGTACTGCACTTTCTCTTCTATCTCTTTTGCTATCTCTTTTGCCAGAAGAACCGACTCATCATCATTTACCAGTGAAGCATTGACGATAACTCTTACCTCTCGCCCGGCATTGATGGCATAGGCTTGTTTTACTCCTGTATGTTCAGAAGCTATCTCCTCTATGGCAGTCACTCTTTTTAAGAAACTCTCAAGCACTTCTCGCCTAGCACCCGGTCTTGCCGCCGAGAGTGCATCTGCCGCACAAACCGCACCACACTCGATGGAGTTTATCTCCTCATGTCCATGATGTGCATAAATCGCATTTATAACTATACTATGCTCATTATAACGATTGCAAATCTGCGCTCCCAAATCGACATGGTTACCCTCATGTTCATGAGTGAGTGCTTTGCCTATGTCATGAAGAAGCCCTGCTCTTTTTGCAAGTCTGATATCTCCACCCATTTCAGCAGCCATCATACCTGCCAAATGTGCAACTTCAAGCGTATGTACAAGGGCATTTTGTCCATAACTTGCGCGGTATCTAAGCTTTCCGACAAGTTTGACAAGTTCAGGATGCATCACTCCGACATCAAGATCTACAACTATCTCTTCCCCCTCGCTTAGCGTCTCTGCTTCAAACTCATCACAAACTTTACTGTAAATCTCTTCGATGCGCGCAGGTTGAATACGCCCGTCTTGGATAAGAAGTTCCAATGTTTTTGTAGCAATAGCACGGCGATAGAGGTTAAAACTGCTCACCAAAATCGCATTTGGAGTATCGTCTATGATGATGTCCACACCCAAAAGTGTCTCAAGCGTTTTGATATTACGTCCCTCTTTTCCGATGATACGCCCTTTAAGCTCATCATCGGAGAGGTAAACAAGATTTGTCAAACGCTCTGCTGCAAACTCTCCCGCAAAACGGCTAGTCGCTTGCGCCAAAATGTAGTTTGCTCTTCTTTTAGCCTCTTCTCTTGCCTGATTTTCATAACGCCTTACAACATGCGCTATCTCTGCACGAGACTTCTCTTCTACTTTTTGCAAAAGAAGTATCTTTGCCTCCTCTTGTGTCATTCCTGCACAATGCCCAACCGCACTAAGCGCCTCATCTATCTTCTCTTCGTATCTTTTTTTTAGTAAACCCAGAGATTTTTCATTTCTTTTTAAATCAACTTGTCTTGCTTTTAAAGTAGCGACTTCATCTTGAAGCCGTCTCTCTTCATTTTGTTTATAACGTTTAAAAGTTTGCTCTTTTTTTGCAACATCATCTTCTCTTTGCACAAGATCAGCTTTGGCTCTCTCTTTTGCATTTTCATACAACTTTGTAGCCTCTAACTCTATCTCTTGAGATTTTACGTTTGCTTTATAAAGAAGCAATTGCGCTTCATTTTCTATCGCACTTGCCTGAGCTTTTGCTTTTTCGACATATATATCAAAATTCGCACTCGTTATTTTTTTAGAAATCAAAAAACCCACAAGCCCGCTAACAGAGGCAATTGAGCCTCCAATTAGTATCTCGTTTAGCACTTTTATTCCTTATTTTAGCCATATTTTGCACTTTTATATTTGGCGTAATTATCACATCACAAGTGATATCGTAACTATCACAGATGAACTTTTTTGTATAACAAAACTCTGATTGTATAAAAATTGTATATGGTCTCTTTTTCAACTTTGCAAAGAAACGATCATACATCCCTTTTCCAAAACCAACTCTTTGTAAATTTCCGTCAACGCCAACAACAGGCACTATAGCTACATCAATTTTTTTAATATCTCTTAAACTCGCTCCCGCTTCATAAATACCAAATTTTTTTTTCTTCAGCGGTAGCCTAAATGGTACCATCTTAAAACTTTCGCCTTGCATAAACGGAACATAAATTGTATATTTTTTTCTCATTTTTTTGATTGCTTTTGCCGTATCTGCCTCAAAAGGGAGTGAAGTATAAAAAAGTATTCTTCTCTTTTTTATCTTTTTCAGCTCTTCAAAAAGCCAAAAATTAATTTTTTGATTTTTATAGAAGCGGTTATGTTTGGAGCTGTTTTTGATTTTATCAAGACATTTTTTTCTAAAAGTTGTTTTTGTAAGAGCCATCTTAAATCTTTATGGATATAATTTTGGCTATTTTATACTAAAAATCACAAAACAAGGTCTTACAATGTCAAAAAAATATATTCTTATTCTCTCCGTACTCTCCGCACTGCTTTTTCATGGGTGTTCAGATAGCAAAAAAGAGGGTAGTGATACTTCTGCAAACGCAAATCAGATGATAGCAACTACCGATTTTAAGCTAAAAAGCTTGGACGGCAAAGAGTATCTTGTCAAAAAATCAGGACAGAATTTTACGCTTGAGGGAGCAGAAAACAAAATTGTTATATTTGATATATTTGCGACATGGTGTCCGCCTTGTCGTGCTGCAGCTCAACATCTTAGCTCACTCCAAGAAAAATACAAAGAAAATCTCATCGTCATAGGTATAACAATTGAAAATAATATAGCAAATGAGAAACTAAAAGAATTCGCATCCACATACAAAGCCAACTATGTTTTAGTTAACTCCGATCAAAACAGACGCTTAAGCGATGCAATCGTCAAAGAGTTGGGTCTAGGAGAGAGATATCCTATTCCAACGATGGCAATGTACAAAAACGGGCAACTCATCAACCATTATGTCGGCGCAACAGAAGAGGAGTTTATCGAGAGTGACATCAAAAATGCACTAGGAAAGTAGCCATGTTTGGATTTATAAAAAAATCACTCAGCAAAACAGCCGAGGCGATAAAATCAATAGTTCCAAAACAAAAACCCTCCTTTACCAAAGAGGAAATTGAGGAGATTTTGCTTGAGGCAGATGTAGAATATGCACTCGTAGAGATTATCTTAAATGAGATATACCAAAGCAAGATAACACGTGATATTTTACGTTCAAAACTGCTTGCCACACTTGCTTACACCTCATACAAAGAGCCTGAATTTACGGCTCCTTTTGTTGAACTTATTGTCGGAGTAAACGGCGCGGGTAAAACAACAACTATCTCAAAACTTGCTGCTCGCTATAAAAATGAGGGCAAAAAAGTTATGCTTGGTGCAGGGGATACTTTTAGAGCAGCGGCGATTGAGCAGCTTACTCTTTGGGCAAAGAAGCTTGACATTCCAATCATTGCCTCAAAACAAGGACACGACAGCTCTGCAGTTGCTTATGACACTATAGATTCGGCGAAGTCAAAAGGGTTTGACCACGTTATTATCGATACGGCGGGAAGACTTCATACTCAGACAAACCTCGCAAACGAGCTTAAAAAGATTCATAGAATATGCGACAAAGCACACAGCGGTGCACCGCACAGAACTATTCTTATTATAGACGGCACACAGGGCAACTCTGCCATAGCTCAAGCAAAAGCATTTAATGAGATGATAGGGATTGACGGTATCGTTATCACAAAGCTTGACGGAACGGCAAAAGGAGGAAGTGTTTTTAGCATCGCTTATGCGCTTGGGCTTCCTATCCTCTATGTAGGAACAGGCGAACAGCCGGAAAATCTCACGCCGTTTGACAAATATGAGTTTGTCGATGGTTTGCTAGACGCTATCTACTCACAAGAGGGAGATTAGAATTCTTTCATAACCTCTGTTTGTTCTCTTAGGCTTCACAGTGGGTACCCCAAATCTAGCAAGCTAGATTTGACCCTTCCGTTGCAGAATCGTTCACAAACAGAGGTTATGAGAAGTCTATTAAAAAATATGGCAAATTGCCATATTTTTACACCTTTTATACTTTTCTCTCTATAATTTCTCAAATTTTTCTAAGGTTGTTTGTCGATGTCAAAGAAAAAAATCCTTTTCGAGTGCCAACATTGCGGGCTTACTACTCCAAGATGGATGGGTAAATGTACAAATTGCGGAGCATGGGACTCTTTTGTAGAGCTAAACGAACAGCAGCAAGAAGTTGTAAAACAGACCAAATCAACCTCTGCTTCAGGAGCAAAAGCATGCAGCATCAACGAGATTGAGGATGAAGAGATATTTCGCTTTAGCTCCGGCAACTACGAGCTTGACACCGTTCTTGGCGGTGGTGTTGTTCCCGGGTCACTCACACTTATCGGAGGAAGCCCGGGAGTTGGAAAATCAACGCTTCTCTTAAAAGTAGGAGGTGACTTGGCTTCTAGCGGAAAAAATGTACTCTATGTAAGCGGAGAGGAGTCTGCTTCACAGATAAAACTTCGTGCAAATCGCCTAAAAGCAAACCAAAACTCTCTTTATCTGCTGAGCGAGATTCGTCTGGAACAGGTTTTGGTTGAGCTAGAGCATAGAGCATATGATTTTTTGATTATAGACTCCATCCAAACACTCTACTCCGAGAACATCGCCTCAGCCCCCGGTTCTGTTACACAAGTAAGACAGATAACTTTTGAGCTGATGCGAATAGCAAAAGATAAAAACATCGCCATCTTTATCATAGGACATATCACAAAAGAGGGTTCTATCGCCGGACCTAGAGTTTTGGAACACATGGTCGATACCGTTCTTTACTTTGAGGGTGACTCTTCGCAAGAACTTAGAATCCTTCGTGGATTTAAAAACCGTTTTGGACCGACAAGCGAGATTGGTGTTTTTGAGATGCGCAGCGATGGACTTGTCTCGGCTACGGACATTGGTTCACGCTTTTTCAACCGTGATTCAGAGCAGGCAGGCTCTGCACTTACAGTCATTATGGAGGGTTCACGCCCCATCATACTTGAAGTTCAAGCACTTGTCTCAGAGTCACACACTGCAAACTCTAAACGTCAGGCAACCGGTTTTGACACCAACAGGCTCAATATGCTCTTAGCACTTTTAGAGAGAAAACTTGAGATTCCGCTATCCGGATATGATGTTTTTATCAACGTCACGGGCGGAATAAAGATAAGTGAAACATCGGCGGATTTGGCGGTGCTTGCAGCCATTATCAGCAGTTTTCGCAACCGTGCCATCTCAAAAAAGACCATCTTTATCGGTGAAGTAACCCTTGTCGGGGATGTAAGAGAGGTATATGGCATGGACGCAAGACTCAAAGAGGCAAATATGCAAAATATCACTAAAGCACTTGTTTGCAAAAAACCTTTAGAGAAGACAAATATAAAAACATTTATCGTAGATGAAGTAACAAAACTCTTAGAATGGTACTAGCTTTTAAACATCCTTTACTTTAGATGATAGTATAATTTCTAAAATTCTCAAAAGGAAAGCGTTTTATGGATGCACAAGTAAGAAGCGAAGAAAAATTCTCCAAAATATCAATTGCTTATGAAGGAAGAGAGGAAGGGGAACTTGTATGCTCTACCATAGATAAAATAACTTCAAAATATGATATAAAACCGGAGTCATATACATGTCACATCTCCGACACTAAGAACGTTGTTGTTCTTGAATACCATGACGACGTCGAAAGAGAAGCCGGAGCAATATTTGAAGAGATTATAAAGACGTTAAATATAGAAATCTGTGACTAAAAAATTTTGATATACTAACGAGACTATATTTAATATTCAAGGAAGAAATCATGGCGGATAAAGAGAAAAAAGAAGAAAGCGCAACAAACGAGGGAAAAAAGTCAAATACGCTGATGATAATCATCATCGTTGTACTGCTGCTTATTATTATTGCGGGTGCCGTTGTTGCATTCCTTTTGATGAGCAGTGATGAGAAAAATGCGGCACAAGCCCCACAGCAGGTTGAACAAGCCGCTGCTCCTCAAACACAACAAAAAAGCACACCTAGCAAATCAAAAGATGACGGCGATGAGATGGGGACAAAAAAATTAAGCCAAATAGGTACGCTTTATCCGCTTGATACTTTCACAGTCAATCTCAAAAGCGATTCCGGACGTCGCTATCTAAAAACAACTATCTCGCTTGAACTTAACGGCAAAGAGTTAAGCATGGAACTTGACAACAAAAAACCTGTTATTAGAGATAGAATTATCAGGATTTTGACTTCCAAAACACTTGAGGAAATTTCTTCCAAAAAAGGGAAACAGAAAATTTCAGAGCAAATTATGGATACACTTAACTCTATGATTACAGATGGAAGTATAGACGGTATCTATTTTACAGAATTCGTCATTCAGTAATGATAGGAATAGATCTCATTAAAATATCCCGCATGGAGCGCTTCATCCAAAGATTTGGAAGCAGAGCGCTTGAGAAATTTTTATTTGATGATGAGATAGCTCTTGTAAAAAACCACAAAACAGCTTCAGGATTTTGGGCAGCAAAAGAGGCATGTTCAAAAGCTCTTGGTGTTGGAATCGGTGCTGAGTGTGGGTTTCACGATATAATCATTTACAAAACTGTAAACGGCGCTCCAAGCCTACAGCTTACCCAAAAAATTATCGAAAAATTTGCTATTTCGGATATAAGTTTATCAATCACGCATGACGGGGAGTATGCTATTGCCGTTGTGGCGATAGAATCAGCCGCCGCCGACAAAATCAAGTAGTTCGATTTTATCTCCATCGCAAAGCCTGTGCGTTGCCCATTCGTTTTGTTTTACAATTTGCATATTGACGGCTGCTGCCATCACTTTATCTTTAAGCTCTAGTTTTTCTAATATTTTTTCAAGTGTAATATCATCCGAAAACTCTTTTATTTCGCCATTGATAGTCAGTTCCATTTCTATAACCTTTTTTGCGTTATAGTATCCTATTTTATTGAATACGCAATCAATAAGGAGTATAATTAATAAAATAGAAGTAAGGGGTATTCTTTGAATTTTAAAGAACTGTTAAATGATACAAAAAAATTCTCTATTCTATTTGTTGAAGATTATGATGAACTGCGAGAAAACACAAGAGAGGTTTTAAATAAGTTTTTTAACAATGCCGATAGTGCAAAAAATGGGGAAGAAGCGCTTCAGCAATATAAAAATTTTTACGATAAAGAGTCAAAATACTACGATATAGTTCTTTCAGATATACAGATGCCTCGTATGAACGGTGTTGAACTTGTAGAGCGTATTTACGCCATCAATCCTCTTCAGACCGTTATCATGCTCTCAGCCCATGACGATGCAAAATACCTTATACCGCTCATCAACTTGAAAGTGGAGCGGTTTATAAAAAAACCGATTGACTACCAAGATTTACTAAGTACACTTCAAAAAACAACAAAAAAACTAATTTTAAAAAATGAACAACAAAATCAATCCACTCCGTCTTCACTTATAAAATTACACGGAACTTGTACTTTTGACAAAGATACAAATATTTTACAAGTAGATAACACTATGATTCCTCTTACAAAATATGAGATTCTTTTTTTGCAAATACTCACAAACAGTGTAGGAAAAATCTATTCAAATGAAGAGATAACAGCATACTATATCGCATCTAATGAAAATTTAGATACGCTCCATGTCCGCAAACTTGTCTCAAAACTGAGAAAAAAAATATCAGGCAACTGCATTGAGAGCGTTTATGGGATTGGGTATAGAGTTATTCCTCATCTTACAAACTAAAGGGCATCTCTAAAATCAAAAGTATTGGACAAGAGCATCCCTGTCTATATATTTTTTCTTTATATTGATGGTGCCGTTATCTTTGAAAAATTTTAGTATGCGTGAGAGTGTCTCCGGAGAAACACCCAAAATTTCGGCTATCTCTATATTTTTTGTCTCAAAAAAATCATCCGAATGGCTGTATATATACTTTGCTACCCTCTCTTTTGAGTCCAGAACCAAGTTAGTAGAGATGATATTTTCAAGATTCTTAATCTTTTTAATAAGAGATGTTTGGATGTTAAAAGCAAGATTTGGATTTAAAAAAATAATCTCTTTAAGTTTTTCAAAGTCTATCTTTAAAAATTCCACATCACTGTAAGCCTTTGCCGTTGCCGGATAAGGGATACCCTCAAAGTTTGCAACCTCGCCGATAAGTTCGTTCTCATGAAAATACTTAAGCACTATCTCTTTGTGGCTTGAGGTTGTTTTGTAGAGCTTTATAACACCTTTTACTAAAAGATAGAGATACCTTGGCCCATCACCCTCGTAAAATACAATGTTGTCTCTGCCAATCTTATGTTCTGTCGTAAAGCTTTCTATCTTTTTTATAGTCTCATCATCAATATTTTGAAAGAGGATCGTGTTTTTTAGATGTATTTTCATTTTATTTTTTTCACAACCTCATCATAAGTTAAAATCTCCACACCCTCCTTGATGCTCTGTTTTGAGGCATGCGCACTATAACCAAATGCCATCGGAGTGACATTTTCAGAGCTGTAAAATGCACTTCTGGCATCAATCCACTCTCCGGTAATGGCATCGGTAATCCAAATCTTCACACTATCTTTAAAGTCGATTTTCTCTTCTTCGAACCATAAAACCATGCAACCGATATCATCAAATTTATGGACTTTTTTTGTTGTGGGGTTTTGCAGCTGAACGGTGTTTTTTCTATCACTAAGCACCATAACACAACGGTCACACATATCTCTGTCCCAATGTATCTTTGCAGGTCCTCCCGCAACTTTCTCTTCACATCCCAAAAAAAGAAGTGCAAACAAAGAGAGTAAAAAAAGTTTAAACATCAACATTCCTTATAACAAAACGCCGTTTTTAATATAGTAAAACAGCACATAAAGTGTCAGCAATATAACATAAAGAGAATTAAACAAAAGTGAGATTTTATATCCACTTGCAACCTTTGGCATAAAACCGATAATCATCCCGTGAAATGTTCCTAAAAACAGAGCTGTGTAGAGAAAATAGCCGACATAGTAGTAGTCACTCTGCAAAAAACAAAACGGGCAGCGGTGCGATGGAAGCTCATATATGTATGTTCCAAAAAAGAGGATGAGCGATACAAGCGAAACAGGAAGAAAAAGAGTGTTGAGCATGCTAAAGAGATACTTTTTCTTTAAAAAAAAGAAGAGAAGAATCAAAAAATAGTTTCCATAAAAAGCAAGCAGCAAAAGAGAGCTGTCTATCTTAAAAAGAGTTGAGAGTGCTGAAGTGGAAGAACTTGAATAGATACTGCCGCAACAACTTACCATCTTGTCTATCTCTATATCTTGAAACATTCTAAAATCAAGTATGAGTTCAAGCAAAAGAGATAGAAAGAATGCTAAAAAAAGTCCAAATTTTAGCTTTGTGTAGGGTTGATTTTTGTCACTCATATCTATACTATGGAGTTTGAGCCAAGAAGCAAAAAGATAGAGGTTGATGATTTTGAGAGCTATAAGATACATCCCGCTTTGCGTGGCATCCACAACTCCCGCAGCACACATGGCACCGGTAATAACGCCAGATATTTTGTCAAGTGTAAAGATAAAAAAGGCAAAAAGCGGTACTTTGACACTAAAGATATACTTGATGATGGTTGCCGCCAGAAAACTCTGTTTTTCAAGGCTATATTGCAGCGGAGTGGTTGCATCGGCATCCCATTTTAAAAATATCCTAAAGCTTAGCACAAATGCGACTGCGCCAAACAACCCAAAGAGTAGGTTGAGTATGAGAATGGCGAGAACTTCGGGGGTAAGAAGCATTAGAGAATCTTTCCTTGAGAAATCTCTATCTCTCTATCGACAACATCAAGTCCAAAGAAAAGAGGATCATGTGTCGCTATAACAATGGTTTTTCCCTCTGCTTTAAGCTCTCCCACTATCTCTACAAAGGAGAGTGAGAGCTTGGAGTCGAGGTTTGCGGTTGGCTCATCGGCGAGGATGATTTGCGGGTTGTTGATGTTTGCTCTGGCAATCGCCACTCGCTGCTGCTCACCGCCTGATAGGTTTTTGACAAGCTGTTTTGCCTTGTGCGCTATATGAAACATCCCCAAAACACGCTCAAGTTTCGCTTTTATCTCTTTGGCATCAAGATTTATCGGTACAAGCGGCAGAATGATATTTTCTTCCACACTAAGCGTTGGTATAAGGTTGTACTTTTGAAAAACAAACCCTATGGTGTTGCGCCTAAAATCAGAAGCAAAACTATCGGGAAGTTTGGAGATTCGCTCATCTGCTACAACCACCTCGCCGCTTGTGGGTTTGCTGAGTGCGGCAACAAGCGAGAGAATCGTACTCTTTCCGCTCCCGCTTGATCCTCTCAGTACGACAACCTCTCCTTTTTTTATCTCAAGATTGATATTATCAAGCGCAATTACGCTCTCGTTTTGGTTTACCTCATACTTTTTTACTACATCTATCAAGCGTATCATTAGCGTATTACCTCATCTGCTTCAAGTGTTGCGCTTCTCCATGATGGAATGATGATAGCAGCAATGTAGAGCGGCACTGTAAGAAAAAAGAGAAGTGCAAGTGTCTGCACATCTAGCACAAAAGGGAGTGCAAAAGATGTTTTGAGCTGCGAATAGCCGGAAAAAATCTCCCGTAAAAGCGGTGCATGAAAGATATAGACAAAAGCAAGTGCAAGTGAAATCCCGACAAGATAGGCAAAAAGTGAGACTATAAAACCTTCATAAAATTTCTCTCTTAGCACGTCATCAACTCTCCAGCCGATAGCTTTTAGTATGCCAATCTCACGTTTTTGCTCGCTGCTCAGTCCGCTTGCCCTGTCATAGATGATGATAAAAAAAGCAAAAAGAGCAGTGGTAAAGAGTGCCAAAAAGATACCGCTTTTATAGTCAAAGATATTTTGATAGCTGATTTTAAGATCATCCTTGGTGATAACTCTTGTGTCGGGATAGAGAAGTTTGATTTTTGAGGCGATGGTTGCCACTTCGTTGAAATTGGCTACACGCACAACGATATCGGTCGCTTTGCTCTGCTTTATATCAAAAATCTCTCTCACACCCTCTTTACTCATAAGGATAATATCGTTAGACTCAAGCTCAGTCTGAGCTTTGAAAACACCGCCGATATCTACTCGCTTGAGCGAGCCATCAGGTTTGATAAAGTTAAAATACTCTTTGTAGTAGTTCGCATCCATCACTCGTTTCACTCCCTCACCCACAAGCATGGATGTTCCTGTAAAATCAAGCTTTGTTGCAGCATCTACAAATGATTTTTTATACTGCTCTTCATACTCATCTATGCCCATAAGCGTAAAGTTTACCCCCGCATTTTCAAAGTAGTAATACCCCCACACCCTTGCCACTGCACTCTCTACGCCGTGAAGTTCTAAAATCGCATCCATGAGGGCGACATCTATCTCGTCATGCCGTCCTGCTTTAATCTTTTGCACTGTAATCTCAGGGAGTGCTTCTACGGTTGCATGAAGTTCGTATTTTATGGAGCTTGTGATAAAAAATATGGATGAGAGCAGAAAAATTAGAAGCGTTAAAACCAAAGCGACAAAAACGGTTTTATATTTTTGGCGCAACAGCGAGTTGATAGCATACTCAACGATATAGAAATTAATCCTACTTCGCATCATTTGCCTTGTAAACATAAGTAGAGGCAAAATAATCTCTCAGCGTTCCATCGTCTCGGTAAATAGAAAAAAAATCGCTCATGCTTCTATGTCTGATGTAAGAAGCCTCTGTTGAAATCGCCAAATCTGCAAGCCCTACAGTAGCAACAAATTCTCTCTTTTTTGCAAAATCCGCTTCATTTTTTGTAGAAGAGAGATAAAAAATCTCCACCACTACAAAACCAAAGAGTAGTAAAAAAGCCCCGAGCAAAAAAGCACTTTTTTTATTAGTCAAGTTTTTCAATCTCTTTTTTTGTGATTGCCTCAAACCCAATCACTTTATGCCCTTTGTGATCCATGCTAAAAGCTGACGCCTCTTTTTGGGTAGCAAAGGGAATCAGCTCATTGCCCATAGGACCATATACATCGCTTCCGATGACATAAAACGCCTTGGTCGCATCAAGTGTTTTTTGGGAGTAGTAGTCAGTTACAATCATCTTGGAGATACCGTCTTTATGGTCAAAATAGTACTTCATCATATCTTTTGCACCATCAAAAGAGAAGTGCGTATCTTTGTAAAAAATCTGCGCTGCCCATTTTGGATACTTGTAAACAAACATACCGCAAATCGGGCATTTCTCATCTTTTGTCACCTGAATAATATTTTGCTTGGATGCACCTTCACCAAATCTTTTTACCTCCCACATATAAAGCGAAAGTGGCTGAAGCTCCTGCTCTGCGAGTTCACCGCAGAGTTTTTTTGTTACCAAATCCGCTTTGAGTTCATTGATTTGCAGATAGTGATGAATATCAATCTCTTTTTTGCAGTTTTTCTCAAAGATTTTTTTACCCATAGGATAAACCTGCTTCTCTTTTTTCATCTGAACCATTGCAATGTCAGCTTCAAGCGAACTCTGTGCCATAGATAGAGCTTTTTTGAAGTCAACGACCTCGCCGCCATGCTCCATGTTAAAATCCTCTGCTGCCTCTTTATCTTTAAATGCAAGCTTGCTTACTTTAGACATCGTTCCTAGTACATCCGAACCGACAACATAAAAGGCGTCTTTTGCGCTTATAAGCTTTTGCGAAACAACATCTACAACCTGCACATCGTTTGTATCAATTTTGAACTCATGCATATCTACCGCCAAACATCTTATAGAGCAGTACTGTCTTTGCGGATGATTGTGGATTTTTGCGGCATGGGAAGTTTTGTAGTAGGTTTCCAGCTTCATACCACACACGGGACACCACTCTTTTTGTGACCCTTTTTGAACCAGCTCAGGCGCAATCGTGGCAGATTTTGTAAAAGTTTCCGCACCCAAAGAAAGAAAAAGAGAGAGGAGAAGAAGAAGGATTTTATGTAGCAAGATGCACCTCTTTTGAAGAATTTAGAGGCTATTTTATCCTAAGAAGCATTAATCTTCTTATAAATAATATAAGTATTGCTATTGCTAAAATCTTAAAATCAAGCTCACTTGCCTGATGGAGACTCTGAAATGTGTCACTCAGTGTTGCCTCTTCGCCAAGCCTTTGCATGGAGATGATTTTTGGCGCATATACTCCGCTAAACATAAGAGCAGAAAAAATAGCAGTAACGGAAGCGCCAAAGAGTACGGCATCCCTTTGTCCGTTTTTGTACATAACTATCTCATACACCGTGATGACAAAGGCCCCAAGAGAAACCCAGTAGCTAAAACGGCGAAAAATCTCCGCCATGATAACTCCCTCGTTGTAGTTGCTCAGCTCTACTCCGTAAAGAAGATTTTGGGTGTTAAAAACTACTGGAGCGACAAATGCACCAAGAACAACAACTGCGCCAAAAGTTGCAGCCAAAAGAAGCAGATAACCAAAATCAATATAAATATTACGCTTCATAAATTATAACCTTAGTGTAAAACCCCTGTCAAAACCACTGTAATCTTTATAAAAAGAGAGTGATTGGATGGGCCTGTTTTTTAAATAGCCGCGTATTTTATCTTTTTGGTCATAACCCATCTCACAGCTAAAAAAGTTAATCTCTCTCTTTAAGAGTTCATCAAGAAGTTCTTTGATGATCTCATCTCCATCTTCTCCTCCAAAAAGTGCATTTTGCGGCTCATAGGAGAGGTTTGATTCTAGTGTGGCAGCATTTGCAATATAGGGAGGGTTGGAGACAAGATAGTCTATATGTTCAGTTATGGGTTGTAAAAGTGAACCCTCTCTTAACTCGATTCTATCCGTAAGTCCAAACTTTTGGATATTTTTTTGTGCGATAACAAGAGCATCTTTGGAGATATCCACCGCTATAAATCTTGCATTTGGTAAAAACTTTGCAAGCATGATAGATATGATTCCGCTGCCCACTCCCACTTCTGCAATAGTAAGCGGTGCGCTTTTGTCTTCAATGTTTTTTAAAACCTCATCTATAAGAAGCTCAGTCTCAGGGCGTGGGATGAGTGCGCCTTTGGCGATAAAAAACTCCTCACTGTAAAAACTCACCCTCTGTGTTATGTACTCCAGCGGCTCATTTTTAGCTCTGCGCCCTACCCACTCCAAAAGCATCTCTCTCTCTTTAACCTCATCTTCTTGGTGCGTCAAAAGCCAAAGCTCATCCACATCCAGATGATACATCAAAAGCAGTTGCGCTTCTCTTGAAGCCCTCTGTATATGAGCAAGAGTTTGTGCAATCTCTCTAAGAGCATCTTTGACTAGATATCTGCTTGACATGCCGCCCCTAAAGCACTTTTATCAGTTCCATCCAGTGCCACGCCAAGCTCTTTGAGACGCTCTAAAACCGGCGGATGGGTGTAGTGAAAAAAGATATAAAGCGGATGGGAAAGCGGAAAACTTTTGTTCTCATTGACAAGCTTTGTGAGTGCATTTGCAAGCTCAATCGCTCCTGCTGCTCCGCCAAGCTCACTTCCCATCCTGTCCGCCGCATATTCGTTGCGTCTGCTTACAACTCCCATAAGCGGCATCATCAAAAAGCCAAGAACGGGCATAAAAAGAAGCAACAAAATCATAATCGCATAAGGAGCCTCTTTGATACCAAGCTCTGCATAGAGCGAGGATGGAAGATTGCCAAATAGCGCAAACATCCCAAAGAGCATCACACCCACCATAGCGATATTTTTGTAGATATCGCCATGCGCAAAGTGTCCAAGCTCATGTCCCAAAACCGCCAAAAGCTCTTTTGTGGTCAGTTTTTCTATAAGCGTATCAAAAAGCACCACTCTTTTCGTCTTGCCAAGCCCGCCAAAATAGGCATTTAGTCTTGCATCTCTTTTACTTGCATCGCTCACAAAAACGCCGGAACTGACAAAACCTGTTCTATCCATCAACTCTTTTATCTGCGTATCGAGTTCCTCGTTTTGAAGGGGTGTTAGTTTATCGAAAAAGAGTGCACGAAAGGTTGGAAAGAGCATATTGACAAGAACAACAACCCCAAAAATAAAGAGAAAACTCCATAGCCACCAGAGTGCAAAATTGGAGATGATGGCATAAATACCCCACACCACAAGCGAGCCAAAAAGAAGCGTCATGGCAAAAGAGATAAGCGTATCTTTGACCCACTGCTTCATGGTTGATTTGTTAAAACCAAACTTTGTATCTAGCACAAACTTCTCATAATAGCCAAAAGGAAGAGAAACGAGAGAATTTATAACTAAAAAACCCATAACGATGCCAACACTAAGAAGTGCCTCGCTCTCAAAATAAACGCTACGCTCCAAAAACTTTATCCCAAAACCGACCCAAAACAAAAAAGCGACATACTCCACAAATGCCGAAGCTATGCTCATCTTCTCTTTGGCAACACTGTAATTTCCGGCTTTTATAAACTCACTTTCACTTAAAAGTACTGCTTTGCCTCGTTTTGCTTGGTTTACATAACCTATCTGCATCACGCTGATATACATAGTTAGAAGTACAAAAAGCGTATAGATTCCTACAATCGTCATTACCATAAAACTGCCTTTAGGATTTAATTTTTTCGCAATTCTAGCATTTAGAGGTGCCCTTTAGCTTTATAAAATATAGTCAACCACTTTTGACTCCAAAGTCACAGACTTTATAAACTCTACCACTTTGAGATGTTCTGGGTGGATGGCATAAGCGTCAAGGTCTTCTTTAGTCTCAAAAGTAGAGTAAAGAGAGAGGTCAAAAGCCCTCTCGGAGTTTGTAAAGTTTACCCCTACTTCCATAGATTTGAGTGATGGAACAAGTGCAACAAGTGCGTTTAGCCTCATCGCAACCGCTTGGATATTTGCTTCTTTGTTTTCTTCTTTAAATTTAAACATAACGATATGGACAACCATGCAATACTCCTTTTTTTGTAAAATTTTAGCTGAAAATTATATCATCAAAAGTTAAGTTTATTTGTCGGTGCGGTAATAAGGACACCTCTAAAAAAAACTTGCACTCTTTTAATAATTCTATGTTATAATCCTGATTATTCGAATTTATAGAAGGTTTTATCATGAAAAAAATAGTTGGTTTATCTTTGATGCTCGGCGTTTTCTCTATTGTTTGTGCTTCAGATGCGGCTGTAGAGGCTCTTGCGGTTGCTAAATGCGGTGAGTGCCATCTTATGGGTGAGATAACAAAAGAGAAATTAAGCAGTATGAAAGCACCTCCTTACTGGGCGATTGCTAAAAAAGCAAGAGAGAAGTACGAAAAAGAGGAAGATAAAATCAAATATATCGTTGATTATGCTTTTTCTCCGACAGAAGACAAGATGCTATTTCCAAGAGAGACAAAAGAAAAGTTTGGTGTTATGCCTTCACTCAAAGGAAAAGTAACAGAAGAAGAAATCAGGATGATTTCCACTTACATCTTAGAGAAAAAATTCTAATTTGCAAGAAAATTGCGGAGGCTTACGTGTGGGTCTAAGCCTTCTAGCATATTGTAAACCTCGCGCGCTATGGGTAGATAGAGATTTTTTTCCTGAGCGATAGCGTAAAGTGCGTATGCCGTACCTATGCCCTCTGCGACTTCTCCTAGTTCTTCTAGTATCTCATCAAGCGGTTTTCCTTTGGCGATGCCAAGTCCTACACGAAAGTTTCTGCTCATAGTTGATGATGCCGTCAAGAAAAGGTCCCCTGCCCCGCTAAGCCCTATAAATGTTTCATCTTTTGCTCCGTAAGAGAGACCGAAACGGTGCATCTCGACAAGCCCTCTTGCGATAAGTGAAGCCGCTGCGTTTTTACCAAGCCCCAAACCCTCACAAATGCCCGCTGCTATAGCGATAACGTTTTTATACGCTCCTGCAACCTCCGCACCTACGACATCGCTAGAGATATATGTTTTGATAAAAGAGGGGAAAAGTGAAGCAAAAGTTTTACTCAACTCCTCATTTGTGGAGTTAACAACCAGTGCCGTTGGAAGTGAGCGCATAACTTCTGCGGCAAAAGATGGACCCGACAAAAACGCGATGTTCTCTTGTGGAACATAGGCATCATAAATCTCATTTAAAAATCTTCCCGTAGTCGCTTCTATGCCCTTTGAGGCAACCAATATTTTTTGGTTGGCGTAGATAAAATTTTCTCTAAGCCATGAAGCGATTTGCTGGGCAGGAATGGCGATGACGAGATACTCCATTTTTAAAATCTCATCAAGTGATACAAAGTTTTTCAGCTCTCTTGGCGTTCTTGAGGTAATAAAAACCTCACACCTCTCGCTCAAGGCAAAAGCCAAAGCACTCCCCCACTTCCCTGCCCCAATCACTCCTACTTTAGTCACATCTGCTCCCTGTCATATTTTCAAACTCTTTGATGTCTTTTGCATATCCCACAATAATAAAGAGGTCATCTTTATCAATGATATGGTGCTTTATTTTGTGCGAATAGATAAATTCACTACTCATATCTTTGTTCACAAGTGCCAAAACCACCACACCATACTTTATACTCCAGTCTATCTCAGCAATCCCCTTGCCGATATATGCGTTATGTTCGTTGATTTTGACCTGTGCTATCTTGAGTGCGCCGCTTTCAAACAAAATAGTATGAAAAACTTCCTTAACAATGGGCTTTTGCAACATCTCATCAATCATTTCAGCTGTTGTTTGCACAAGCGGAATTACCTTGTTGGCACCCGCCATTTGGAGTTTGCTTGCCGTTTGTTTGTTGTTTGAGAGTGCTATAATGTTTAAATCTGCAAAAGTAGAGCGAAGTGAGATAGTCAAAAAGATATTTTCCGCACTATCTTCTAGTACGCAAAATGCAATAGAGCTTTCTTTATCGATATACTCATCGATGTTGCTCCAGTTATCACTCAAATCAAAACTTCTTACCTCAATTTCATGATTTTCATATATCATCTTTGCATCACTCTCAAGAGTATAGATGATAATTTTTTCATATCCGTTTTTAAGATTTTTAGCAATCTCAAGCGCATAATCATTGTAGCCAAAAATGAGAGCTGTTTTTTGTTTCATCGTCTTATCTTCTTATGCAGATATTTTTCAAACTCTCCCATGAAGGCGTGATTTCCTATAACAAGCAAGTAATCACCGCTCTCAATCATCGTATCTTCTATGGGGTTAAAGAAAAATCTCTTTGTGCTTTTTTTATAAATCCCAAGCAAGATAATTCTAAATTTAGCACAGTTTAACTCACTTACGTAGAGTATATTTTGGCTCATTCTCTCATCTACCAAAATCTCTTCTACATCCACACCATAATAGTCATTGCGAAGCGCATGAATAACTTCAAAAGCAACGGGTCGCCCTGTAAGCTCCTTTGCAATCATCCCGACAAGCCCTTTTGGATAAAATATCTCATTTGCACCTGCAAAATTTAGCTTTTTTCTATTTGCATCGTCCATAAGCAGAGATATAATGTTGACATCTTTGCTGATAGAACGCACAGTGAGCGTAGTGTAAACATTTTCAACATCACTCTCTCGCAAGCAAAGAATCGTCTTAACTTGCAAATTGATATCTATGCCTAGTTTTTGATAACTCTCAACATTTCCAGGGTCATAATTAATCGCTATTAGTCCATCTTTTTTCGCATTTTCAACTCTTTGTACATCTTCATCCAAAACAATAATGCTTATTTTAGAGCTTTTGAGTTTTTTCACAACCTCTTGTGCCACACTTTCATAGCCGCAGATAAGATAAAAATATTTCAATTCTCGGATAGTGTCAACTGTTCGTATCTCTCTAACTTCATCAAGTTTTTCAGTAAAAGCGGAGACAACGATGGATGTCATAAATGCCAAAACTGAGACACCGGTGATGATGACAAAAATCGCCACCATTCTCCCCTCTGTTGTTACAGCAACAATGTCACCATAACCAACCGTCGCTATCGTTACTACAGACCAATAAATGGAATCGAAAAGAGTATTGATTGGAGATTTTGGGTTTTGTGCTTCCATAATATAAACAAGCACGGAAGAGACAAAAACAACAATGGATGAGAAGATAAAAAGAATAAAAAACTCAAATTTTTTCGTAGCAAGCACAGAAGCAAAAACTTGAAAACTTTTTGTATAGCGAAAGAATTTAAAAACCCTAAAAACAACGAAAAGGCGCAATAATCGCAGTTCATGAAAAAGCGGCAAGATGGCAAGCAAATCTATGATTGCTTTTATGGACAAAACAAACCGCAACTTCTCTTTGGCGGCACCTAAAAGTGCTTTGTAGAGATAAAACTTTCTGCCAAGAGAAACAGCTTGTTCGCTCTTTTTGATGATAATTTCGCTAACACTGCTGCTTATCCAAAACCTTAAAGCATACTCAACAAGAAATATAAAAGAGATAACATAGATGTTAAAAATCTTTAGATAGATATTTATCTCAGATTTTACTTCCACTATCAAAATGGCAACACTTAAAAAAATAAGCATTATCATAAAGATATCAAAGTATTTTTTATAGTGGTATTTGTCGTTTTCTAAAATATCATAAATAAAACGCTTCTTACTCTGGTAAGATTGGGACGAATGTAAAAAATAGGCAAAATCGACCGCTAATCTTGTAAAAAAATTCATCTACCCCAGCTTTGCTTTAAGTATCTCGTTTACTGTTGCAGGATTTGCACTTCCTTTGGACTCTTTCATTACTTGACCGACAAAGAAACCAAAAAGTTTATCTTTTCCGCTTTTGTACTCTGTCACTTTGTCAGTGTTGGCAGCGATAACCGTATCGCAGATTGCCTCAAGCGCACCTGTGTCGCTTACCTGCTTAAGCCCCAATGCCTCAATCGTAGAATCCACATCGCCGCCTTTTTCCATAAGAGAGTCAAGTACCTCTTTTGCCGCTTTGCCGCTTATAGTACCATCCTCAATTCTTTTTACCAAAAGAGCTAGTTTTTTTGCTTCTACCGGAGAATTTGTGATGTTGACTTCACCCTTAAATCTTCCAAGAAGCTCTACCGTTAGCCATGTAAGCGCATTTTTAGCACTAATACCCTCTTCCATCATACTCTCAAAGTAGTGCGCCATCTCTACAGCCGATGTCAGTACACTTGCATTGTACTCATTCATGCCGTAATCACGCACGAAACGCTCCATTTTCTCATCTGGAAGCTCAGGAATCACGCTAAACTCTTTCATCATATCATCGGTGATTACCGCTTTAAGCAAGTCCGGCTCAGGAAAGTAACGATAGTCAGCCGCCTCTTCCTTGCCTCTCATAGAGCGTGTCTCTTGTCTTATCTGGTCGAAAAGGCGTGTCTCTTGAACTATCTCTTTTTCGTAAACTCTATCTTCCCAAGCCTCTATCTGACGTTCAACTTCAACTTCTATAGCTTTTTGGATAAAGCGAAATGAGTTGATATTTTTTATCTCGACACGAGTGTAGAGCTTCTCATCACCCCTCGGACGGATAGAAACGTTTACGTCAACACGAAACGACCCCTCTTGCATGTTTGCATCGCCTATATCAAGATAACGGATGATGGAGTGAAGTTTTTTAAGATAAAGTGTTACCTCATCTGCACTTCTTAAATCAGGCTCGCTGACAATCTCTAAAAGCGGCGTTCCCGCGCGGTTCAAATCGACTTTTGAGATAGCGCCGTCATGGATATTTTTTCCCGCATCCGCTTCTATATGCGCACGGTTGATACGGATAACCTTGTGTGAGCCGTCTTCAAAGTCTATGCGCAACTTCCCATGCTCAACCACAGGAGTGTAGAGCTGTGTAATCTGGTATGCAGAGGGGCTATCAGGATAAAAGTAGCTTTTTCTGTCAAAATAAGAGGTTTGGTTAATGGTAGCATCAATCGCCGTACCAAACATAACAGATTTATGAAGCACCTCTTTGTTTAAAACGGGAAGTGCGCCGGGGAGTGCGAGACATGTCGGGCATGTGTTGGTATTTTGTTTGTGGTTAAAGCTGGTAGGGCAAGAGCAAAAAAGTTTTGTTTTTGTGTTGAGCTGAACATGGACTTCAAGTCCGATAACTACTTCAAACATAGTTTTCCTTGATAAAAATGGCAATATTAGGAGGATTTTATCCAATTAATGCTTTTAAGTTTCATAAACATTACAAAATGTAAATTTTGTAGTATAATTTTTTACTATGAAAATAAAACGTTTATTTTACAAAATTTGTATTTTTTTGTTAGCAACATCTGTTTATTCAAGTGAGTTTGACATAAAAACTTTCGGAACGATAGGCGGCGTGTATAATGACAACAGTAATTATATATATAGAAAAGACATCTTCCAAAAAGATGGTTCATCAGATGATTTGAGTTTTAAAACAGACACCCTCATCGGCCTGCAAACTTCACTTTACATCAATGAAAAATTTTCTCTTTTGCTTCAAGGCATAGTAAATAACAACTACAATGACGAAGTAAAAGCAAAAATTGACTGGGGATATCTAAAGTATGATTCAGGCGAAAACGTTATAGTTAAAATCGGAAGAATTAGAACGCCTTACTATAAAAATTCCGATAACCTCAATGTAGGATACTCAAATCTTATGATAAGAGAAAGCGTTGAAGTTTACGGCCAAGTTCCTTTTTCATCCTACAACGGTATTGAAGTCATTTACTCAAATATCATAGATAGATATTTTTACACACTTCAGGCAAATTACGGCAGTGCAGAACTAACCGTTCCCATCCATTCGCTCAACCAAAAAGCAAATGTAGAAGTTGATGATTTGTATTCCTTAAACATCACATTTGGAACAACTGCAC
This sequence comes from Sulfurimonas sp., assembly GCF_028694605.1. Classification (GTDB taxonomy): domain Bacteria; phylum Campylobacterota; class Campylobacteria; order Campylobacterales; family Sulfurimonadaceae; genus Sulfurimonas. The sequence goes on from NZ_JAQVKP010000005.1 coordinate 129,336, forward strand.
TTCAAGCCAGATTTACATACTTAAACGCCGATATAACCGCATCAAACGCTTCTTTGGAACAGCTCTTTAGTGGTTTACGTGCGTTTGGACTAAATGAGCTGGCAGATAAGTATGAATTTAAGGATACATCATCTGAGTATATGGGTGTTGGACTGTTTTTGGACTACAACAACATTCTATTTTCTACAGAATGCGGACATAGAAAAATTCCTAGTTTTTTTGCGGATGTTCATGGCTACTATGCTACATTGGGGTATAGTTTTGACAAGTTTATCCCTTTTATAACATACGCAAAAAGTAAAATGGATGTACCTACCTATGAAGCAAATACGGGTGTAGCTGCCTTAGATGCCCTACTTCATGCTCAAAATCTGGCACAATCATCAAAAACAATCGGCGTAAAATACTTTATTGATGAAAACTTTGATTTAAAATTTCAGTATGAGCATGTTGTACCAAAAGGCGATTACGGAAGCTACCACTTAAGCTCTCTGCAAAAACCTCAAAAGCTGAATGTTTTCTCATTTGCGTTGGATTTTATATTTTGAGTGGGCTTGGCGTATGAAAATTATTTTCTCACTACTGCTTTTTGTATGTTTTATAGATGCGAAAGTTGTAGTAGTGACAAATAAAAAATCTCAGCTAAACGCCATTCCAAAAGAGATAGTCCAATATCTTTACTTAGCAAAAACAGATAAAGTAGAAAGCGTAAAAGTAAAACCGATTCTCTCAGACGATAAAAATCTGCACGATGAATTTTGCAATACCATCTTATGTAAAAGTGAATCTCAGTATAACAGCTACTGGGCTAGACTTGTTTTTACAGGGAGAAAACCCATAGCAAAAAGATTGGAATGGGGTGAGATGGTCAAAAAGCTTCAAGAACCAAACACTATCGCTTATATAGACAAAAAAGATTTGCGCAAGGAGTGGAAAGTTATTTATGAAGAAAACTAACAAACTGCTTCACTTTTACCACTCGCTCTCTATTCTTAAAAAATTCTTGTTTGCACCGACCATCGGGCTTGTTCTTGTGTTACCGTTTTATATTTTTGCTTTTTTCAGTATGCAGGATATAAAAAACTCGGTACAAGAGTTTAACAGCAAACTAAATCCGCTGCAAGAGACTGCCTACAACAACATACTTTTGCTTGAAAAAATAGCAAACGATATCAACAGTGCCGTTACTGCAAAAGAGGCAGAATGGATAGAGACAACAGAGATTCATGCACAAAAGATGAGAAAAAATCTCCATACATTTTTTAAAAGTACCTATAAAAAAGATGCTGAAGATGCGCTAGTAGCTTTTGATGTCTATTATGAAAAAGTTAAAAATATTTCTCAAAAAATCATCGAAAATGAGAACTGCTACACAAGTATAGAGGATGATACCAAAAAAATTATTGCAGACTATGATGCTCTTTATGCATCACTAAATAATTTAAAACTAAAAATAAAGCAAGAGATTGCAATCAGAGGAAACTCCCTCTATGAAGATACAAACTTTTTATTGCTTAATGGAAATTTTATTTTTATTGCATGGCTTATTTTATCTGTACTTATTGTTTTTGTCGTCTATAGAGATATTCGCTACAAGATAAATACGATAGTCGAGGACTCAAGAGAGATAGCAAGGGGTGATGTTGACTTTGAAAAAAGGCTCTGCATTGTCTCTTATGACGAGCTTGGTCAAATCATAAGGTCAATAAATATCTTTATCAATAAACTCCATAAAAGCCATCAAGAACTCTCTGTGGCAAAAAAAGAGCTAGAAGGTTTATATGTAACAGACAGACTTACAAATGTTTACAACAGAGTAAAAATTGATGAGATAATCGAAATTGAGCTCAAAAAGAAAAAAAGATACGACCATACATTTTCTGCTATTTTAATTGATGTAGATTATTTTAAACTTGTAAACGACACATACGGTCATCTTATCGGTGATGCGATTTTAAAAGAATTTGCTGCAATTTTAAAAGAGAACGTTAGAAATACCGACTATGTAGGCAGATGGGGCGGCGAAGAGTTTATAATCATATGCCCGCAAACGAATCATAACGGAGCACTCTCTTTGGCTGAACATCTTAGAAGCAAAATCGAAGAATCTAACTTTACTACGGTAGGTAAAAAAACAGCGAGTTTTGGTGTAGCTGAGTGCGGTGAGAAAGATGACATCACATCACTCATAGACAATGCAGACAAAGCCCTCTATAGAGCAAAAAAAGGCGGTCGTAATCAGGTTGTTTGTTGCAACCAGTTATGATAGTTTTCTCGAACGGTTATTATGTTTTAAAAAGCTTTTTGCTTTATAAAGATTTTCTCCTGCACAGAGAAAACAGTTCAAATGGCAGATAACACCAAAAACAGCTCAGACATGTCCCTTTTTCTGTTTTATTGTATCGCCTTTTTTTACATTTACTAACTCATCAAGCGCTTTTTTGGCATTAACCCATCTGTTTTCTGCATTAAGCATAACAAGCAATACATCTTTTTCACCTTTTTTGCCTCTTGCGATTAAACATGCACCAGCCTCATTTGTGTAGCCTGTTTTTACCCCGACTACATACTTGTTTGCTCTTTTTAATTTGTTGCTTGTATAGACCTGAAACTTTCTATTTGTATTTAATGTAGAAAAGCTATATGTATTCAAATTCACGATTTTATTAAATGTAGTATTTTTTATAGTATATTCCGTCAACTTCATTAAATCAAATGCCGTACTTTTATGATTCGGAGTATCAAAACCGGCTGGATTTGAAAAATTTGTATGCTTCATCCCAAGTGTTTTTGCTTTCTTGTTCATCATCTCCACAAACGTATCTTTACTCCCTCCACCCAAATAGTAGGCAATCGAATACGCGGCGTCGTTTGCAGATCGTATAAGTGCAACATGCACTAAATCACCAAGCCTCACTTTGTCCCCTACTTGCAAACCAAGCTTTGTAGGTTCAACATCTATCATAGGTTTTGTTATAGTTACTACATCATTCATTTTGCCACTCTCAATAGCTAAAATAGATGTCATTATCTTTGTCAAACTTGCAGGTCTTACCAACTTTTCTTCATTTTTTTTAAAAATTGTTTTATTGCTTGATAAATCTTTTACTATGATTGAGTCCAACTCTTTTTCTATTTTATGAAAAACATCAGCCTTGTTGGCGCTTAGTGGAGTTAAAATAGACAAAATAAAAAAATAAATTAAATATCGCATGTAAAACCCTTTACACTTAAAATTAAGTTATATTTCAGATTTTAACGAAAAAATCTTAAGATATCTTTATTTTTAGCAATATATCGGCATTAGAACGCTATTTTGTGTGTTTGAAGTAAATCTTTTCTAAAAGTTCAGTCTGCCTTTGTGCTTCATAAAGCTTCTCTCTGTTTATAGCAAATGCATCAAGTGCCAAAACAAGAAAAAATGAGACAACAACAAAAGCTACTGTTATAAAAAAAGCAAAAGAAAATCCAAAAGGAGAAAAGAGCTGAAAGGTGATGATTGCACCGATGATGACTATTGCCCATGATGCTCCAAGCAAAAAGCTTACAATTCTGTCGAATTTTTCTTTTTGCATAGATGGAGTATTGTTTTAGTGGTGCTCTTCTACAGCGATAGCACTACCGATATAAACGTAAGTAAGCATCATAAAAATGAACGCTTGCAAGAATGCCATGAAAGTTAGAAGTGCATAAGGAATCATAGGAAGAACCCACGGAGCCAGCATCAAGATAACCATCAAGAACATATCATCCCCTTTAACGTTTCCAAAAAGACGGAAGCTAAGGGAAACAAGGCGAGAAAAGTGAGAAACTATTTCGATTGGGAACATCAACCAGTATAACCACCAAACAGGCCCTAAGAAGTGTTTGAAGTAGTTCACAACACCTTGACGGCGGATACCCTCAAAGTTATAGTAAACAAATACTGCAAGAGCAAGTGTAAATGCAAACTCTAAAAACGCAGTAGGCGCTTCAAACCCAGGGACAACACCGATAAGGTTAGCGATACCTACAAAAAGACCGATAGTAGCAACAAGAGGAAGATAACGGCGAGCAGCTTCTTGCCCCATAACATCCGTTCCCATTTTAAGAACGCCTGAAATGTACGCCTCCATTACATTTTGAGCTCCTGTTGGAACTACTTTCAAGTTTGACATAGCCATCTTTACAAGTACCAAAGCGATACCTGCAGCAAGTAGCATATGTGTCATATAGATAAAGGCCTTTTCGTGAGAAATTAGACCGAAAAATGTAAACAATTCACCCATGGGTGTACTCCCTGTCTCGTAAAAATTGTGTGATTATAGTAAAATTTTAATTAAACTTTTATAATACAGAAAAAAATTTATCTATTTTTTTCTGCTTTTTTCCTGTTTTACGTCTTTTGCGCTGTAGTTTTTCCCTGCAATGCTCTCTAAAAACACAGTTGCATACGCACCTTTTGGCATAGTAAAAGACAATTGCAACATTGTCTCTTTTTTTACATATTTGCACTCGATGTCACTTGGGTAAACAAGAGCTTCACGCCTTGCTCCTTTTTCTTGCAAAAAAGCATCATCGTACTTTTTCTCTATCTCTGCAGCATCGTATTTTGCACGGAAAGTATCTCTACCGCATAAAAGCCCGGTTGGAACAACTTTTTTTGCTGCAAACTCTTTTGAGTGTATCAGCTTTGGTGTAGATAGTTTGCCGTCTTTTGCAACAAAAACATCACCGCTAAGAAGCGCAAACTCCGATGAACCGCTCTCTTTGCTGAACATTACCCGCTCCCTTAACCACTCATTGAAGTAGTAGCTCTGATAAACTGAAATCAAAAAGCTCTTAAGTTTTGCATCTTCGATAAAAAGTTCACCCTTTATCATCTCTCTAGCCTGCTCTATACTACCCGCATCACGCCCAAATCTCTGGTAACCAAAATAGTTTGGAAGTCCGCTTTTGGCAATTTTTCTAGCAACTTTTTCTATTTTGCCGGCATCCATCGCATCAAGTTCATATAGATTGATGCTAAATCTGTTTCCTGCCAAATCTCCCATTCTAATGGAGTGCGAATGTCTTGTTTTTTCTAAAATCTTTATCTGCTTGTGCTGGAAGTTGTTCAACGCTCTCTCATGTTTCGACTCCAGCGAAATATACTGCGTTGTTGTTGCATGCTTGTCTTTAAGCCCTGCGTAACCTATCTTTTGGGCATGGACATTAAGCAACTCGGCAAATACGGCTATCATGTCCCATGTAGTAAGCTCAACTTTTTGCACCTTTAGTATAAGGTAATTGCCTCTGCCCAAAAACTCTTCCATAGGAATTTCATCAACCACGAAATCCCTCTCATTTTGATAAAATTTAAAGTCTATATCCTGCGTGCTTAGTAGATATTCTCTATCTAACTCATTTATAACTGTAGAAATTTTAGCTCCTTTGAAGCGATTAATATGTCTTTTTTTATCGCCTTTTTTAACTCTTCAAGCGATGCAAATTTTTTGTTTTCTCGTATAAAGTTGACAAAACTGATGCTTGCCCTCTCTTTGCACGATACCTCGCCATCAAGGATATGGCTCTCAAGAGCAAAACTTCCATCCGTTGTTACTCTGTGACCTACAAAAGAGACCGAGGGATGAAAGTGCTCCTCATCATCAATGCGGGTTAGTGTCGCATAAACACCCTCTTTTGGCATTAAAAACCCTTCTGCTTCTATGTTTATGGTAGCTACAAGCTCTTTTTTGCCTATGCCCTGCCCTGAGACAATATCCCCTTTTACAGTATAGTTATGTCCTAAAAAAGCGTTAGCTCCTATAATATCTCCAATTTGAAGCTTGGCTCTAATCTTGTGGGAGTGAACAGAGTCACTGTGTAAGCAGACCTCTTCTACTACTATAACCTCTCCGTCAAAAAGCTCTTTTAGCTCTCTGTGCGAATATTTTCTATCTTTTCCAAAGTGAAAATCATACCCGACAACTATCTTTTTGAGTTTTGGAAATTTCTCTTTTAAAAAAGCTATAAACTTTTCTCCGCTTAAATGACGGATGCTCTCTAACTCAAGATAAACAAGCGGAAAATGCGAAAAATGCTCACGCTCTTTTTTTGGAGTAAGATTTGCATAGCCTGTCTCTATAACAACTACTACTCCATCTTTATCAAGTGCGTTAAAAAGTTGCTGATGCCCTATATGCATCCCATCAAATCCGCCAATCGCAATAGAAGTGCAATTTTTCAAAGGCTCTCTCTTTCTCTTTAGTATAATCCCATGATTTTAGCAAAAAGATATCTGTTTTCTCATTAAATAAATGGCGAGAAAAGATAGAACGGTTATGTCTCTATCTGCTTGAGTACGGCATCATGCACCAAGCCGTTGCTGCTTAGTATGATATGGTCATCAAGGCTGTACTCATCGCCTTTTTCATTGGATATCTTTCCAAGCGCCTCTGTGACAACCAGTATCCCCGCCGCCACATCCCAAGGTTTAAGATTGCACTCATAGTACGCCTCAAACTTGCCGCATGCAACATAACACAAGTCTATTGAAGCAGCACCAGTTCTACGAATATCTCTTGTCAAAGGAAGCAGATTTGCCATTGTTTTAAGCACCCACTCATAATCTTTCCCTTTCGTAACTTTGGTATAAGGAAACCCCGTCACGATAAGAGAGCGCTGCAAATCAGGCTCCTTTGATACATAAATTTGCTTGCCGTTCAAAAATGCACCTTTGCCGCATTCTGCACTAAAACACTCATCTAAAACAGGATTGTAAACTACTCCCGCAAGAGGTTTGCCATCTTCCCAGATTCCTACAGAGATAGCACAAAATGGCAGACTATGAACAAAATTTGTCGTCCCATCAATTGGGTCAATATAAATCGCTTTTCTAGGATGTACAATCTCCTTTGTACTCTCCTCTCCAACAATCTCAAAATCTGTAAACACCTTTTGTAAATTTTTACTCAAACGCTCTTCAATTGCCACATCATACTCGGTAACAAGATCAACCGTACCCTTGTAGCGCACCTTTTTATCTGCGTGATACCCTTGTAAAAAAAGCTCACGACAATCTATAACAATATTTATAAGTTCAGTCATCATCATGACGCAATTGTATTCTAAAAAAATTAATTTAAAAGTGGGATAAGCTGTTTTTAACTTAAATTTTTGCTTTTGATTTTATACTTTGAAAGTTCGATGTTTGGGGAATTTGTAAGTGGTGGGTTCTAAGTGACTTGAACACTTGACCGCCCCGTTATGAG
>NZ_JAQVKP010000024.1 GCF_028694605.1 Sulfurimonas sp.
TGCATGCCAGATCTATCGCGATGATGCTGCCAAAAGGATACCGGTATGATTTTGATCTGATTTTTGCACAGCGTCACGATGCACCGCCTCTCAAAGAGAATATTGTCCAAATCCCTGCAAATTTTGCCTATATCGAACCCAAAGGGATATACCGGGCAGCAAAACCCTCTGTCGGCATTGTGATCGGGGGCGACAATAAGTATTTCACCTTTTCCAAAGAAAAGCTCAAGCTGCAGCTAAACTCGATCAAGCAGCATTTCAAAGGGTATGAGATCGCCGTTACGACTTCGCCGAGGACATCAAAGGAAATTGATGCGCTGATCAAAAGCAGCGGCTTTGATTATACGGTAATTTATTCGGAAAACCCTGTAAACCCGATACCGGATTTTATCGGCCGGTGTGAAACGGTATGTATCACAGCCGATAGCACTTCGATGGTTTCTGAAGCCCTCAGTGCAGGCAAGGCAAATGTCATGATCTTGCCTTTGGAGAGCAAAAAAGAAAACAAGTTTACGCGGTTTATCGAATCGTTGCAACAACAAGGCTATGTGCATATTTTTGACGGGACATTCAATCCATGCAGCAAAAAAATAGATTTTTGCCGTTACGCCAAGGAGGCTAAATTATGAGGATCGTACAGTTACTGCCCGAACTTAACGAAGGCGGAGTGGAACGGGGCGTTGTTGATTTAAATAGGGAGTTTATTAAAAAAGGTATTGAAAATATTGTTATAAGCAACGGCGGTAGTTTAGTAGATCAAATTTTAAAAGATGGCGGCAAACATATACAATATGATATATGCAGTAAAAATATATTTACCGTTCCCTTAAGAGTGTTTAGGTTAAGAAAGATACTTAAAAAGATAAATCCGGATATCATCCATGTACGAAGCAGAGTTCCCGCTTGGCTTGTATATTTTGCAAATAGATCATTAAAGTTTAAAGTTGTGAGTACCGTACATGGTTTTAATAGTGTAAATTTATATAGCAAAATTATGACAAAAGCTGATAGAATAATTTGTGGCAGCAGTTTTATGATTGAGCATATAATAAAGCACTATCAAGTACCAAAAGAGAAAATTAAATTGATCCCAAGGGGTATTGATTTAGAATATTTTAATAATCAAGATTTAGATGAAAATTTTATTAATAATTTTATTGCTAAATACAATCTCAAAGAAAAAACAGTATTCACTCAAGTTGCAAGAATAACTCAATGGAAAGACCAAAAAACAACGATAAAAGCTTTTGCAAAATTGAAAAAAGAGTATAAAAATTCAGTTCTTCTTTTAGTGGGCGGATATAGAAAAGATAAAGAAGGGTATTATTCTCAATTGGAAATGTTAGTAAAAAATTTAGATTTAGAAAATGAAATCATATTTGTAGGGCATACAAACAAAATAAAAGAAATCTTCTCTCTTGCAAAAATAAATATATCATCCTCCTATAAACCGGAAACTTTTGGTAGAGCGAATGTCGAAGGCATGTTTTTAGGAGTTCCTCTAGTAGGTACCAATGTCGGTGCTACAAGCGATTATATCATAGAGGGGAAAACAGGTTATTATTTTGAACCTGAAAATGAAAATGATTTGTATGATAAGTTATTGCTAGCACTAAAAACAGAGTTTAATAAAGACTATATATCAAATTTTTCAAAAGAGAAATTTTCACTTAAGAGTATGGTTGAAAAAAATATTGAAGTATATAAGAGTATCTAATGATCGCTAAGCCTATTGGTGCAATTGCAGAATATGTGCGTGTCAGGTTTATAAAAGTCTATATGAGAGGTAAGAGGAAATGAAAGTTTGTCAAGTTTTAGCGAGTGACGGGAATGGCGGACTTGAAAAACACACTATCGAACTTTCTAGGGGTTTACAAGCTAAAGGAATCGATATCACTGTTATTGCCTCTAAAAAATATAAAGATGATTTTAAGAATATGAATTTTATAGAAATGGATTTAACAAAAGGTAGATTCAATGTATTTACCTTATGGAAACTTTTTCGTATTTTAAAAAAAGAAAAATTTGATATTATTCATGCCCAAGCAAATAAAGCAACGGATATGATCATTAAATTAAAACCATTTTTAGAATCAAAAATAGTTGCAACCTTACACAATTTTAAAAAAAATTTAAAGCCATTTTTAAAAGCTAATGCAGTGATTACTGTTTCTGACAGAATAGGGGAAAAATTAAATATTGATAATAAAGAAACTGTTTATAATGGAATCGAAATAGCAGATAATATCGATATAGATTTACATAAGCATTTCAATATTCCCACAGATAAATTTATTATTTGTGGTGTCGGAAGATTGGTCGAAGCAAAAGGCTTTGATCTGTTGATTGAAAGTATGCAATATATGGATCATAATATTGTGTTATTACTCATTGGAGATGGCCCGGATAGAGAAAAATTAGAAAAATTATCCAAAAAATTAAATATAGACAATAGAATAATATTTGCAGGCAACATTGAAAATGAATTTACAAAAAGTATGATTAAGTCCAGCGATTTATTAGTGATTTCTTCAAGGAGAGAAGGCTTCTCTTATGTATTTGCAGAATCATTACTTTTAGGTACACCTATTGTGTCTACAGATGTGGCAGATATCAAAAAGTTTATTACACCTCAATATATTTCACATTTTGATCCAAAACTATTTGCAAAAAAAGTCAATGACTTCAAAAAGGATTATGATCAGAATATCGTTGAATATCAGAAAATCTTCAAGAAAGCTAAAAATACATTTACCCTTGAAAATATGACAGCACAAACAATTCAAGTTTATCATAAGGTTTTTCAAAAATGAATGTATTGGTTATCAAAGACAACAAGCCCGGGCACTACAACCAAACAGAGGGGATAGTATTGGCCCTGCAAGAAATTTATCCTGATCTAAAAATTGACGATTGCGAGATAGAAATAAAAAATAAAATAAGCCGCAAACTGCTTAGATATCTTTTAAATGCATTGCCGTTTGTTTTTAAAAATCAGAATAGTTTGAAATATATCAAATACTTTTATGAAAAATTTGCCCTTCCTGCAAACAGACCTGATTTGATCGTTTCAACAGGCGGCAATACGTCAAATCTCAATGCATGGCTGTCGTTGGCATACGGAGCCAAAAATATTTTAAACGGCGCTTTGAGGGGATTGCATGAAGAGCTGTTTACATGTATCACCACCGTCATTGACCTTGGCTATAAAAATCAAGTGATACTTGATGTCGCGCCAAATACGGTCACCCAAGAGATACTCAAAAAAGAAGCAGATGTTTTTTCGTCTTTGCATCATTTGGATAAAAATGAAACCTACTACACATTGCTGGTCGGGGGGGACGGATCGGGCTATAAGTATGATGTAGAATTTTATTCTTATCTTGTTGAGTTTATTAAGAAAGTTTCAGAAGAAAGAAACGTGAAATGGCTGATAACGACTTCCCGAAGAACGCCGCTAGAAATAGAACAAAAATTAAAACAAGAGTTGGATAGGCATAGTGCGTATTTTGTTGAATACCATAAGCAAGCAGAAAAAGTTTTATTGCCGTATTTGGGATTGTGCGAAGCAGTTTTTGTTACCGAAGACAGTTCTTCTATGATCAGTGAGGCTATTTCTGCAAGAAAAAAAGAAACTTATGTTCTTGGCGCGGAGCATGCCAATCCTGATAAAAACTATCAAAAAATTTTAGAGAAATTTTCAGAGAAAGGGCATATCAAAAGAATAAAAATAAATAAGTTTCTTGATTTTCAAAAAACAAAATTTACATTTTTGCCTTTGGCACAGTCTTCAATAGATGAAATTGCTATGAAACTTAAATTTTTGTTATAATTAGTAGAAAAAATAATGAAAATAGCATATTTTATCAACACATTTAAATCAAGTAATTGGGGTGGACAGGCAACATCGGCAGGGATACAATATTTAATTTCTAAAGAATATCCCGATGCAGAATTTATACCGATAGATTTACCGGATCTTCCGTTTAAAAAAATAAAAATTTTTCGCTATTACTACAATTTTCTTTTAAAAAAAGCACTCATGAGTGACAATAAAAAAAACATTTTGCAAATTTTAAAGCTTATGAATATACCTGAAAATTTTTTTGATGCATATACGCATGTCTGCTTTAATGGCGAAGGAGCGGTACATTATGCTTCCGGCCACTTGATTCGATTTATGGGCATGCTTTATTTGGCAAAAATGAAACATAAAACCATTGCATCTATTAATCAAACAATTGATCTGAATAATCGGACCGATTTGGAAGCTTTATTATCAAAAATTTACAACTTATGTGATTTTGTCTCAGTCAGAGAGCCGCTTTCTTGGGAATATGCTAAAAAGATTGGAATTAAAAAATGTCAATTGATTCCTGATGCAGTTTATGGACTGCCAAAGATTGGCAGCAGAGAAATTGATGAGATTATCAAAAAATACAAGCTTCCCAAACAATTTGTTTCGGTTACTGGTTCGTCAATCTTAAATAGAAATAAAAACTCTATAGAAAAAATGGACAAGATTTTGGATTCTATTAAAACTGTTTTTTTTGGGATTCCCATTGTTTTTATGGCAAATGCAAAAACAGACATCTACCTTGCTTATAAGCTGAAAAAAAAATATGATTTAATTGTTCTTCAGACACCAAATGTAAATTATTATGAAGCAATGGCTATATTTTCTAGAGCAGTGATTCTTGTTGGGGGGCGGCAGCATCCGAATATATTTGCCTACATATATCGGGTTCCTTATCTTGCATTTGATGGCAATACATACAAAAATCGTGGGGTTGCTCTATTGCAAAATTATCCCTATATGCCTCTTTCCCATGAAGCCAAACAAGAAGAGATTGTTAAAATGTTGAATGAAATTAAACGCGATGATATAAAATTTAAATCTATTGAAATTAAAAATTTTAGAATTTTTGAAAATAATTTTATAAAAATATAAGACATTTAAAACGGGTCGCCCGCTATTAAATTGCTATACGTTATAATCTCTAAAAAGCAGGTAGGTTTATGCGTAAAAAGTTGAATGTTTGTGTTTTATATGATGAGAATATCATAAGAGTTTCATCAGAGAAGGATTTAATCGAGTTGCATACGCTATCGTCTGTTCCTGTCAATAAAGCAAGACAGGATTTCGCTGTATGGCTATTTCTTCCGATCGCAATGCGATTGAACGCTGATCTTCATATCCAAGGCAGCGGCACCAACATTACTGTCTCAAACGCAATTAAAATGTCACAGATATGGTCCATGTGGATGCCATCACATTTTAATGATATTCAAATCAGTTTTGATACGATATTGCCATCTTCTTTATCTGAAGAATATCAGGAAGATACTCTCTGTTTTTATTCCGGAGGTATTGATAGTACCTATTGTATCGGCAAAAGATTGGAAATATATAAAAATGCACCTTGGTTGCTTACAGTGCAAGGGATGGACTATTCTTATACCGATGAAGTCAAATTTAATCATTTTATAGAGAAGACAGCTCCATTTGTCGATTTAGTTGGAGGCAGTCGGTTTTTTATTAAAACAAATGCATATCATGTGTACAATAAATACAAAGTTAATACAAAACAAAGTCATGTGAGTCATATTTTTGCTTTAGCGGCGTGCGGATTTCTTTATACCGGTTATTTTAAAAAAATAGTTATTGCTGCTGACTATAGATTGGATCAGCAATTTTTGGTATTTCCATGGGGATCAAATTCTGCAACCAACTTTTTATTTAACGATGGAGTCACTTCGCTTATTACTGAAAACGATAATATTGGCAGATCTGAAAAAATACCATTTTTGATGAAATCCGACGAAATGCTTAAATCATTGACATTTTGCGTAGACAAGAAAAGCAGACCTCATAATTGTGGAGTCTGTTCTAAATGCATGAGAACAAAATTAATGTTTCTTGCAGCGACTGGGACGATCCCGGATATTTTTCTTGAAAAAGAAATAAGCAAAAATCCTTTTAAATCATTCAATGTGGCAAAACGTAGCGCACAAGCCTTTATTGCAGATTTATATTATTGTGCAAAAAATAACAATCGATTAAATTTAATCCCAGGGTTGGAAGCTATTATGGCTAAAATAAAAAATGCAAAACAAAACAAAATCTTTGGTTTCTTTAAGAAATAAAATGAATAATTTGATGTTATCATGATTATGAATTACAAAGGCTTTTAGTGAACGCTCAAGAAGTAAGCATAATGTATAACGTTAGGATTATAATAAACAAAAAATGGTTAAATTTATTTGTTCATATATCAAATTGACAATTTTCCATCCATTTTCGCCTTTATGGAGGGTTAATACATCTACACCCTCTCTTTTCTCTTTGTCAGTAATTAATGAATAATTGGCTTTAATAGTAGCTAAATTTCCATATTCATGTTTTTCGATACCGTACCATTGTTCTATAAAAATTTTATTTTCTTTTCCGTATTCTCTCTGTTCCGGCATAGCATCATAAAGTGATGCGGATGATACCATTTTGGTACCTTCAACCTTTATCATTGTAGCATTATCATCAAAAAGTGATCGCCATTGTGTAAACTTTTTTTGTGAAAAATACTTTGGGTAATTTTCTATTATATCGTCAAGGTCTTTTATATAATGTTCCATAACCTAAACTTTTATATGGAATATTTTGTCAAATAAAGCTACGCTATATAATGAAAGCAGCAAAGATTTTCTAAAAGTAGGTTTATTTAAGTCCTCTAATGTTTTTTTTGAAAGTATGCTCTTTAAAAACGGAGAAGTTTTTATTTCATTTACAATTTCATTTTTGTTTCTTTTTAAAAATTCCAGCGAACTCCATTTTAAACCATGAGTATTTTTTCTATATGTAACGATAGGATCCATGATGTCGGACATGGCATCTTTTGCAAATTGTTTATTGTGTTTATTGTGCAAAAATAAATGTTTGTCATGATCTATGTATTTTATGAATCTTGTATCTAGATAGGGCATTCTAACAGAAATATCTGCAGCTTTACCGCTATGGTATGTTTGGTAAGTATATTTTTGCAGTGCTCCTCCTTCTCCGTCGAAATAGTTTTTATAAAAATCAAAAATATCTAAATGATAAGATATTTTTTCTGATTTTGCATTGTCTCTGATGTGTTGAATGTCGGGATTGAAAAATCCTTTAAAATCCTTACCTTGTATTTTGGATAAATATGTCGGTTTAATATCTTTTGAAGAGCTAAAGGAATGATAAATTTCTTTTACCGTTTTCCAAAAAGATAAAAGTTTATATTTTTTGTTAAAGCGCAAAGTATCAAACAATAACTTCCAATTGCGGTTTTTTACAGCTTCAAATATAAATAATTTTATATTAGATTCGAATATGCCTCCCGATACTACATGTTCGGATGCGCCACTGACCATAATGTCAAAGCCGTCTTTTTTTGCTTTATCTGCTATAGTGGTATTGCCTACATTATTTCCCCAAATGTGTATGGGTCTACCATTGGCTTTTATAAGCTCTAAGATATTATCTGATTTTAAGATATTATAATCTATGTTAACTTCTTTTAAATCAGCGTCCATATACGAAGCTGCAAGCCGGGCGAATTTTAGATCATCGCCAAAGCCTGTAGAGGCAGTGTAGCAAGTGATTTTTTGGGGGGACAATATTGCTCCTACGCTTGATAAAAGTGTGCTATCTGTACCACCGGATAGGTTGTAGGCCGTTTTTTTATCATATGTCACTGCTTTTATAACAGCTTCAATATCTTTTCTTAAATTTTTAGATGTAAAAGAAAATGCCGGATCCCTAAAATCATCTAAGGAGGCATAAGTTGAAATATTTATAGGGTTTTTTAGGTTGTCAAGTATGAGCCTTCGGTTTCCTTTCAGCCTGTGTATGTATTTGAAAAAAGTCAAAAAATAATTACTAATTTCTGTTGATACAATAAATTCAATGATGCGTTCCATATTCACATTTCTTGGGATATCAGGAAAAGATTTTAACAAAAGGTCAATGGAGGTACTGATAGCAAACACATTTTCATCATGATAATAAAATAAAGGAAGTTGTCCAAACATATCCGTATTTATCTCTATCTTTTTATCTTCTAAAAAAATATTTATCCATGCAAATGCCCCACCTACGCTACAATAAACTTCATTTTTTGTATCCGTTTGAATGTATTCCATAATTGCTTTTGAATCATCCGGGTACATTTTATAAAAATCCCCTATGATTAAACTGACTTTTCTATCGTTAAAATCAATGATGCCTGATTGTGATTCGAATCCAACAAGTATAGCATCAGAAAGCGCATAATTTTCGGTATTAGGATCAATTGTTTGAATTCCGTTTTCATTGTCTATCAGATACCATTTATCGATATGTTTTTCAGGTAAAATATGAATAGTTTTTTCTCTGCTTTGTATCAATATAAAATTGTTCACCCTTTTTTCCTCTTCCTTCTCTTTATTTAAATTATACTAATTTCATATTTGTAATAGGATTAAAAAAATAACTGTAAGCATTGATCTCAATCGGACAATAAGGCACTGCAAGAAAGGTTTAGCGCTTTTGCATATGCATGGAGAGCTTCATCAATATAATCTGCCAAAGATGCCCCCATTCTGGCATTTATTTCAAATATTTTTATGCATTCATCTTGCAATTTGTAATCAATACAGCATATGCCGTCATACTTGATTGCATTTAATATATTTTTAAACTGACCTATAAATCGGGAGTGATCTACTACTTCTTGGGAGTATCGATTAAAATTTATGCCTTTTATGAACTTTTTTTGAGCAAATGTGTATTTTATAGTTTTATAAAAAACGACTTCCCCATTATGCATTAGAATATGCATTGCATATTCTTCATATCCCTTTATATACTCCTGTATAAAGAATTCATTAGAAGACAATTCACTTTTATATTTGTTTTCTGTATCATGATTGTCTATGATTACTGTATTTGATCCGCTATGGTCAATTCTTTTTTTTAGTATATATGGATAACATAAAATATCAGGTGTTTTTATTGTGCAATTCTCAAATCCATTCTTTAAAAGAAATTCTGTAAATCTTTTTTTATCTATACAAATATCAATAGCTTCATTTGACGGCACAATGGCTTTTTTGTAGTTTAAATAAGAATAATTAGCATTAAAATAAGTAGATGCCTCCTCCGATAAAGGAAATATTAAATAAAACTCATTTAAATTCACTCTTTTGAAATTTGAAAAAATTGGGATGCAAGCAGTCATTCTTTTTATTATTTTTCCCTCTCTTTGACGATGTCTAGAGAATAAAATAATTTTTTTTTTAAAAATTTTAGCAAACAGCATTTTTAATCTATTTCTTAAAACCATAATAACCATTTAGTGCCTAATATTTTATTGAACTATCTATAATATTTTATAAAAATTTAACTTAATTTTATTGAATAAGCTGTTTTTGTATCAAGTATGGATATGGAGCGTGGAGAAGGGGATAGTGTATAATGTACAAAAAGTTGTAGAAAGACAAAGTGTAATGGCAAAATAAAATAAAATTTTTGCTTTCTTGAAAAAAATAGAATTAATAATTTGATGCTATCATAAGTGTAAAAATTATTTTTAGAATAACAATTTTGGTATGAATGATAAACAATGTTGTAAATAGCTAAAAGCAAAACACTCTCTTGTGCAATGCATGGAGAGAGTGTGTAAGACATTTAGAAGCTCAGCTTCATCCCGCCGTAAAAGCTGTTGTTGAAAGTTCTATCCATGTCTTCATAGTCGGTTTTGATGTTTCTATACCCTGCAAACACATGAATTTTTGAGATCACTTCCATATCTGCTTCGGTTCTAAACTCCGAGTAGCTGTCTCCGTCTGAAAACGTCAGCACAGAGGGCGCATAGGCAAAACTTGCTATGAGTGATGTCGGAGGAACGACATCGCTAAACGGAAGTCTGTAGGCTGCTTTTGCCATCAGGGGAAGCGCTGCAAAATCATCTGCAAACACCAATTTTGTCCCCAATCCCAACGTGAGCCCTTCTATCCCCTGCAAACTGCTTTCCCCGCTTACACCGAACGAAGTAAGGTTGTCCCCGTCACTGTTTAGATAGCCTGCGTGCATCATATACGTGGTGCTGCTTGAATAATCAGCCAATACATTAAGGTTCGCAGATGCCAAAAGTTCAAAATCTTCGTTGTTGATATCTATACCGACACTGTTTTCTGCCACTGCCAAAGCGCTTGTGAAGAGTACGGGAAATAATAATTTTTTAATATGCATCAATGACCCCTTGTTTTTAAATAATGTTTTAATGATAACACAGTGTTGCTTTGATTCGTTAGAAAGTCTAATCAGGC
>NZ_JAQVKP010000006.1 GCF_028694605.1 Sulfurimonas sp.
TCAGCAAACTAGCAAGCTAGTTTCTGCTACCGTTCGACTTGCATGTGTTAAGCACGCCGCCAGCGTTCACTCTGAGCCAGGATCAAACTCTCCATAATTGAAGTTAGTTTAATCTTTGCCCAAGATTTAAAAATCATTGGCTTTATGTTTGCTCTATATACTGTTATATATATATAAAGACTTGTAAAGTATCTATTGCTATAAATACCTATTGGGTATAAATAGAATAGACGGTTGTTGTTATTTAGTTTTTATAAGTAAACTTATATAACTTCTATAACTCTTTTATTTCGTTATTAAAGTCTGTTTACTTGCTTAGTTTTCAATGATCTCAAACTACCCTGAAACTTCGTTACAAAGCCTCTTAAAACCTAAACTTTAGGTCTCTGTGTTTGTGGATGGGAATTATAGGGAAAGGATTCTTAGAGGGGGCTTAAAATGAGGTGGGATTTGATTTTTTTTGAAAATTATCAATTTTTACTCAATTTTCCTCTATCCAACCGCCTCCTAAGAGCTTGTTACCATCATAAAAAACGGCTGCCTGTCCTGCGGCAACACCAAAAACGCTCTCTTTGAGTGTTACATACGCCTTCTCGTCTCTCACTTCTATATGGCACGGTACGGCTTTGGTTCTATATCTTAGTTTTACTGTTGTATCAAAACTTGAAGCATCTATGTAGAGATTTAGATTCCCTAAAATAACGCTGTCGCAAGCTAAATCCTCTTTTTTGCCGACAACGATGCGATTATTTGCTGCATCTATACTTACAACGTAATGCGGGACATGCGCCCCTCTGACGCTAAAACCTCTTCTTTTACCAATTGTGTAGTGCATATATCCTTTATGCTCACCCACAATATTTCCGTCTTTATCGACAACTTCTCCAACTTTATCAACCTCAACAAACTCTTTGAGTACGTCAGTGTATGTTGTTTCGACAAAACATATCTCCGTTGATTCTCTTTGAGTTGCGAATGTTTCCAGCCCGCTGATAGAAGCTGCCAGCTCTTTTATCTCGCTTTTTTTTCTCTCTCCTAGTGGGAAAAGCAGTCTTGGCAATATCTCTTTGTGTACATAAAAAAGAAAATAGCTCTGATCTTTTGTATCATCATCCGCTTCGTAAAAATACTCTCCATCTGTTTTGATGTAGTGTCCGGTTGCTATAAAATCTGCTCCTATGGTATCTGCATACCTTACCATTTCACCAAATTTGAGACTTCTGTTGCATAGCGCACATGGATTTGGGGTTTTACCTTTGGCATAGGTCTCAACAAAAGGTTGAAAAACCTTTTCATCAAAAATGCCCTGCAAATCAATAACATGCAGTTTCACGCCTACAAAATCCGCTGCCTTTTTTGCTCTTGCCTCATGTACTTCATGGTACCCAGGGCTGGAGTGAAGTTTCATATAGAGGCCCTCTACATCATAACCCTCCTCTTTTAAAAGCATGGCTGCAACGGTAGAGTCAACCCCTCCGCTCATTCCGACTAAAACTTTTTTAGACATTGCGCTTGTCCTCTTTTTTTCTATTTTCATCTTCTGCAAACTCTTGGAGTGTTTGACAATATTTTGTATCTCCAAGTCCGGATTCTTTGAGAATTGCGATTTGCTTAAAAAGAGAATTTTCTATCTCTTGCACAACAAATTCCAAATCATCACTTAGTGTGATGATTTGCAAATCTTCATAAGTTATCATCCCGTTTTTATAGAGTTTATTCTCTAAAAACTTCATAAGCGGCTTATAAAAAGCAGTTCCAACCACAAATATCTTTACACCGGTAATTTTTTTTGTTTGTACAAGAGTCAGTGCCTCAAAAAGCTCATCCAAAGTTCCATAGCCGCCCGGAAAAATCACATAAGCGATAGAGTACTTCACGAGCATAACTTTTCTTGAGAAAAAATAGTCAAAATTAAGTTCTGTAGTTGTGTATCTGTTTGGAAGTTGTTCAAAAGGCAAATCAATATTAAGACCAATGGATTCGACATTTTTATGAGCTACTGCACCTCTGTTTGCAGCCTCCATGATGCCCGGTCCACCGCCCGTCATAATGTTAAATCCTCTTTGTGCCAACATGGAAGAGAGTTCTCGCGCGATTTTATAGTATTTGCTGTCAATCTTTGCCTTAGCGCTTCCAAACATCGTTATAGTCGGTCCGAGATCTCCAAGATCATCAAAACCCTTTACGAAATCTGCAAGAATCCTAAAGACACTCCATGTATCTGCTGATTTAATCTCTTTGACATATTTTTTTGCCAAATCACCCTGACGTTTACGCATACAAGTCCTTAGCTACGATTTGAGCTGATTCAATCGCTCTCTTTTTGTGCCAATCGTAGTTATCTGAACGCCAAAATTTCCATCAACGATAACGACTTCTCCTTCTGCTATAACATGGTCATCCACAAGTATATCAAGAGGGTCGTTGGCTAGTTGGTTTAGCTCTATAACAGAACCTATATCCATATTGAGAACATCTTTAAGAAGCATTTTTTTCTTTCCGATCCTTACTTTTACCGGAAGCTTCACGTCCATGATGAGCCCAATATTAGCTAGTTCATCGCCACTTAGAGAGCTGTGAGAAACAGTATCTTGCATTTTATTTGATTCACCTGATTTATCTTTTTTAGAGGTTTTGTTTGTATCAAAAACCTCATCATACAAAGTTTCATCTACGATAAACATCAAAAGCGACTGTACACTTCCTATGCCAAATCGATAAACGAACATTTTATAGTAGTTTTCAAGTGAGACATCTTTGTTTTCATCGATATACTCAACATCTTCTACACTAAAAGATAGGGATGGGAGCTCTTTTTGTGCTCCAAGACTATTTGAGATTGCTCCAAAGATATTTGAGATAATCTCTTTTGCAGCATCCAAATCATCATCACTTACATCTTCTCTGCTACTCTCCTCTTCACCGAGCATCATATCTGAGAGAGCCGTTACAAGATTTGGTGTGAGTGCTACCATAGCAGAGGCTTTAAAGCTCCCGCTTATAGCGATATGAAGCAGTACAATAGGCGGAACAATGCTAGAAATAATACTTAACTCCTGCTCCTCCTTAAGGCCCAAAGACGGAGCCTGACCAACGAGTGCTTCTATCGTTCCTATAGTCTCATTTTCAAACAGCTTTATAAAATTACTCATGATTTACTCCTCATCATACCCGGCTTCTTCTTCCAACATAATCTCTTTAACGCCTGAAATTTTTTCACGTCGTATAAGTTCAAAATTTTCCAGTGCTCGTTTGACGGCATCTCTTTCTGTTTCGATTATTTCTGTAATTTGGATAGATTTTCTAAATCTTCTAAGACCAATCTTTCCTCGAAATCTATCTTTGCCGTCAACACGCACAGTGACTACATCATCTGCCGGACTTGTCAGTCTTATAATATCTCCTACCTGAAGTTCCAAAACATCTCTTAGTGTCAGTTCAGCATTTCCAAGCATCGCTTCGATACCAACTTTTGCCCCGCCTAAAAGTACGTGAAGTTCAGTATTTCTGCTCTTTTTTGTACTCGTTTCATTGAGCATCAAATCTCTGCTTGCAAGTTTTGGAAGAATCGGCTCAAGTGAGATAACAGGATAACAGATATTCATCATTCCTGAGCTCTGCCCGATAATAATCTCCATAACAACCATAACGACAATCTCATTTTGCGCAACTATCTGCACAACATTTGGGCTTGACTCTTTGGATTCGATATTTGGAAAGATATCCATAACCGGACCCCAAGCCTCTTTGAGTGTACTCATCATAACACGCAAAATTGTCTCAAAAAGAGAGAGTTCTATATCTGAAAACTCTCTGCTTGCATCAAAAGGCTCACCCTTACCGCCCAAAAGACGGTCTAACATAGGAAATGCAATGGAAGGATTTATCTCGATAACACCGCTTCCCTCTAAAGGTTTCATCGAAAAGACATTAAAGCTTGTCGGATTTGGCAGAGACATCAAAAACTCGCCATACGTCATCTGATCAACCGAGTGAAGCTGAATCTCAACAATAGAGCGCATGATAGAGGAGATTTGGGATGCCAAAGTTCTTGCCATCTTGTCATGGATACCACGGAATGCACGAAGCTGCTCTTTAGAGACTCTATTTGGACGCTTGAAGTCATAAAGTGTTACTTGTCTGTTTGATACCGGAGAATCCTCTCCTGCTTCAAAGAGGTCTGTCTCATCATCAACAACGTCTAGTAGCGCATCTATCTCTTCTTGGGAAAGTATATCTGCCATCTCTTAAGCTCCTACACTCTCTTTAATTTTGTGGATAACAGACTTATGAATCTGAGAAATTCTTGATTCTGTAATATCTAAAACCTCGCTTATCTCTTTTAGAGAGAGTTCTTCAAAGTAATAAAGCTGAATAATAAGCTGCTCCCGTTGGCTATACCCGCCCAAAACAGTCTTAATAATATTTATAAGTTCATCACGCTCTATGGCTGCGAGAGAAGCCCCCTCATCACCGACTTGGAGCTGGTCATCAAGAGGCATAACCGTATATATAGAAGAAGCTACTCGCGCTTCATGTATCTTCTCTATATCTTCATGAAGCATTGCGGCAAGCTGTATATCACTTGGCTCTTCGTCATGTGTAGCTCTGTACTCTTCTACTGCATAGTCTATTGCTTTGATAAGTTTTCTGCTTGAGCGGCTTACAACATCCAAACTTCTTAGATAGTCAAGCATCGCTCCATAAACACGCTTTTTGGCATATCCCCAAAAAGAGTCATTTAGCCCCTCGTCATATCTTCTTGCTAGTTTTATGAGTTCTTCCGTTCCGATAGCAGAGAGATCCATATAGTCTATAGAGCTGGGCAATCTCTCTTTTAACCTAAAAGCCATTGCTTTAACCGCAGGAAGGTACTGAATTGCAAGTTCGTCTTTTTTGTGCTTTAAATCTTCATTGTAGGCACTTATCATCTGACACTTCCGGCATCTGCGGCATTTGTTTTGATAGCAGCATCCGTAATTTTAATAGCAGAGTCGATGAGTTTTTCTCTTTTGTTTATCTCAACCACATAGTAATCAAGCTTTTTCTCATGCTGATCTTTTGGAAAAAAATAGTTCTTCGCAACTGTGGTTTTGTAGTAAAAAGCAATAATAATATGCGAGAAAAGATAAAAAAAAGCAGTGATAAGAAATGTATATGTAAGAAGTCCTTCTGCATTGAATGATTTTAATATACCAAATGCTATCCCTACAAAAAAACCTTGGACAGTAAAAAAATATACAAAATTCTCACCAACCATCTACTTTTATCCCAAATTAAATTTAAAAATGTTTTACCAAACGTCTAAAAAGCCCTGACAATCCACTTTCGCTTGGAGAAACTAGCACATTTCGTTCCAAACTGCCGGCTATGTTGTTTGCGATAGCAGTAATATCTTTGTGAACAGAAGAGTTAGGATGGGCAACACTAAAGAGTGCTCTTTGTTTCACTGAGGTTGAAACCTTTAAATCACTATCTATCTTTCCTATAAGTTTGAGATTTAAGCCGCTTCCGATATTTGCAAGAGCTACTTTTTTGATTTTTTCATATACGGAAACCGCCTCTTTAGTACCTTTGACTTGATTCATAATCAATCCTATATCATTTCTCAAAGCAGCAATAGTTTTGATAGTCGCATACGCATCGGTTATTGCCGCAGGGTCCGGAACAGTGACGACGATCACATCATCCGCCGCATCCAAAAACATCTGTATATGCTCCCCAATCCCCGCGCCGGTGTCAATAATCATAAAATCGAGCTTATCCAAAACCTCAGCCTCATTCATAAATCTCTCAAAGAGAGCTTTATCGGCATATTTTAGTATCTCATCGCCACTCTCACCGGGGATAAGGATAAGATTTCTCGTAACTGGAATCAAGATATCTGCAACTGTTGCTTCGCCTTTGAGCACATGGAGAATGTTTTTCTTAATCTTGACATTAAACATCACATCTAAATTTGCCAAACCGATATCTGCATCAAAAATGCCTACGTTGAAACCGTTTTGAGAGAGTACGTATGCCAAATTCGAGCTTATTGTACTTTTACCGACACCGCCTTTTCCGCTTGTAATGGCTACAAAACGGGTCTTTTTAGATTTTTTTACAGCGTTTGAAGAAACTAACTCTTCAAGTTTTTTTGCCTGATGCCCTATCATGCTTTGCTCCTGTTAAAACCATCAAGCAAACACTCTATCAAAAAATCACCATTTGCGCACACCAAATCTTCGGGAACTTCCTGCCCGACGGAGAAGTAGCTTATGGGCTTTTTAGTCTCGTATGCAAGGGAAAATATATTGCCAAAGCCTCTTGTTTCATCAAGCTTTGTAAACATAAGCGTGTCAATATTAAGGGCTGAAAAGTTTTCATAGGTCGCTTTTAGGTCTTCATACTTAATGGAACTTGGCATAACCAAAACAACATCAATGTTGTACTTAACGTCATTGCCCTCCAAACACTCATATATCTTCTCTATCTTTTTTCTATCATAAGGGCTTGAACCCATTGTATCGATAAGTATATAGTCACAATACCTCAGCGAATCAAGCGCACTTGCAAAATCCACAGGGTCAACAACCGTCTCAATGCCTAACTTCATCATTCTTGCATACTGCATCAGCTGCTCTACCGCACCGATACGGTAAGTATCAAGCACGACCAACCCGACTTTGTACTTTTTTTCCATCAAGTAGGAGTAGCGAGCTGCGAGCTTTGCCACCGATGTCGTCTTGCCGACACCGGTAGGACCGACAAGCATAATCACTTTTTTATTTCCCACAGAAGGTGTACTCTCAAGTCGTATGGGTACCATTTTTCGCAAAACAGTCTGAAAATATCTTTTGATTGTTGAGGAATTTTCTCTCATCTTAAAGGGCATATGCTCCAGTGTCATTCTCATGATAGCATCAAGATGTTCTCTGTTCATTCCGCTTTGTGATGCAAGTCTATAGATTTCTGCAAACTCTGAAGGGATATGACTCTCTAAATCGGGTGCTTTTTCTTCCCAGAACATATTTTGAATAATCTTAACCTTATCACCGAGCTTTGCGATTTCCGATTTTATCTCTTTGAGTTCTTTTGGTTCAAATGTGCCTTGCGGTTGGTACTCAGCATAGCTGTAAAGCGGATCTTTGACATCTGCAATTTTAGATATCTGCTGCGCTGCGTATGAGATATCATAAAGAACATCAGCGCTCTTTTGAGTAAGCGGTCTGCCGTCTTTTGGAATCGGCGCTGCTTTTTCGTAACTCTCCTGTAAGTCACCCTCTACTCCCATCACTATCTCATAAAGTGCCTCACGACCGAGTGATTTTTTTTGTATCTCTTTTGTATCAATATGAAGCATCTGGTTGTAAAAAGGGTGCGTTTTTGCCTTTTTGAGAGCTTCTGATGGTGTTTTGCCCGTAAAAGTAAGTATCTTCATCTCTTTATATCCGCTAATGGAATAAGCACGCTCTCTCTTTTAAACCACTCCGCATGTGGTATCTGAAGCTTTTGTGTTGCAACAACTCTCTTGTCAAAAAATATAATATCCAAATCAAGCGTCCTTGGAGCGTTGGCAAAACTTCTTTTGCGTGCAAATTTTTTCTCTACTCGCATCAAATAATCTAAAAAGATCATAGGCTGCATACTCGTTTTTAATACAATAATTGAATTAAAAAAATCATCCTGCCTAGTAAACCCAAAGGGAGGATTTTTCAAAATCAACGACTTTTGAAGCAACTCTACTCTTTTGTCCCGTCTTAAATAAGTGCAAAGACGGTCAAATCTTCTAAGTACGTCGCCTACATTTCCGCCTATTCCAACAGTAACGCTGTAACGGTGTGAACTTTTTGGGCTTCTTGCTTTAAAAGAGCGTAAATTTTTAAAAGTGGTAAGTCTCTCATTCAATTTACGCCGAATATACATAACTACTCTGCTTGTGCAGCTTGTTTTTGCATCTCTTGAACCGCTCTGATTTCATTGAAAATCTGTACCATTCCAACCATAGCCAAATGATACCCAAAAGGACCAAATCCAACTATAGAAGATGTACAAACCGCTGCCACCATATTTTGCTTTCTAAACTCTTCACGGCGGTGAATGTTGCTGATATGCACTTCAATAGTCGGTAGATTTACCGCTGAAATAGCATCACGAATAGCTATAGATGTGTGTGTATATGCCGCCGGATTTATGATGATGCCTTGCGCATCGCCGTAGCACTCTTGGATTTTATCTACGATTTCACCCTCAAAATTGCTTTGAAAAAACTCAATCTCTATCCCGCTTTGCTCTGCAAAATCTCTCATTTGTGCATGAATCTGCTCTAGCTTCATCGCACCGTAAACTTGTTGCTCTCTGATACCGAGCATATTGAGGTTTGGTCCTTGGATTACTACTATTTTCATATTTTACCTTTTTTGTTAGACTTCTTTTGCGGCATCTGTTTAGCGAACGATTCTGCAACGAAAGTGTTGCAACAAGAATGAGTAAACAGAGGTTGCAAAAGAAGTCTATTCTTATTTTTTTAAGCGGCTATTTTATCTAAATAAAGCATAATCTAGTTTAAATTTTTCAAAAAGATAAGAGATGCAGATACTTACTCCAAACTATATTTTGACACCGGATGTACTTTTAAAGGATATGGCGGTTGCTTTTGACAAAACCATACGCAAAATTGCTCCGCTTGAAGAGTTACAAAAAGAGTTTGGTGATGCCGATGTCATCGAACTCAAAAAAAACTCTCTCTTGATGCCCGGACTCATCAACGCTCATGTGCACATTGAGTTTAGTGCCAACAAAACAAGCCTCTCTTATGGAGATTTTATCTCATGGCTCTACAGTGTCATAGAAAACCGTGAAGGACTTATAGGCGGTTGTGGCAAAGAGTGTATGCAAAGGGCGGTTGATGCAATGCTTGAGAGCGGTATCACAACTTTTGGTGCGGTTAGCTCGCACGGGATGGACTTGGAAGTTTGCGCCGCCTCTCCTCAAAATGTTGTTTTTTTCAATGAACTTATCGGTTCGCAAGCAACCATGGCGGACGCACTTTTTGGAGATTTCAGAAGCAGACTTGATGCTTCAAAAAGTGTTCAAAGAGAAGGGTTTTACCCTGCCGTTGCCATCCACTCGCCATACTCTGTCCATCCGATTTTAATCCAAAAAGCACTCCAAATAGTTAAAAACGAGGGTCTAAAACTTACCGCACACTTTATGGAGAGCAATGCCGAGAGAGAGTGGCTTGACAAAAGCGAGGGAGATTTTAAGTCCTTTTTTGAAAATCTGCTCAAACAAAGCAGCGCAACAAGCAGTGCAGCGGAGTTTTTAGCCTCTTTTGAGGGGCAAAAAACTCTCTTTACCCATGTAGTCAAAGCAAGCGATGAAGAGATGGAGAGCCTTGCATCAAACGGGCATACAATCATCCACTGCCCTATCTCAAACAGACTTTTAGGCAACGGTGCGCTTGATTTGGCAAAAGTTCAAAAACACTCTATCAACTGGGTTTTAGCGACAGACGGACTTAGTTCCAACTACAAACTTGACCTTTTTGAAGAAATGAAGTGCGCTCTTTTTATGCACTCAAATCTCCCGCTTTTGGATTTGGCAAGAAGTCTAATAAAAAGTGTTACAAAAGACGCAGCGGCGGCTCTTGGACTCAATACCGGAGAGATTAGAGAGGGAAAAAATGCCGATATGCTCGTGCTGGAGTTGGAGAGTGAACCAAACGATGAGTTAGCCATCCATTTAATACTCCACCGATATAATATCTCCCAAATTTACATCAACGGAAAGTTACAAAAATGCAGTTTATAAAAAATATATTTTCTCCTATCTTGGCAGTTATGAAGTTTATACAAGAGCATTTTAAAGCGATGCTTTTTTTGCTTCTTCTATTTTTGATTTTTGCGCCGCAAAGCGAAGAAGATTTGAAACCAAACAATCTCGAAGAGATTCATCTTATGGGTCCTATTATGGAGGTGTCCGAGGTTGTGCAGCAGATAGATGATGCAGCATCCAATACCTTTGTCAAAGGAATCTTGCTCAATGTTGACTCCCCCGGCGGTGCCGTTGCTCCATCCATCGAGGTTGCATACGCCATAAAAAGAGCCAGAGAGTTAAAACCGGTTGTTGTTTATGCAAGCGGCACGATAGCAAGCGGAAGCTATTATGCAAGCATCTGGGCAAACGAAATCATCGCAAATCCAGGCTCAATGGTCGGAAGCATCGGTGTTATCATGCAAGGGGCGGACGTAAGTGCGCTTATGCAAAAGATAGGCATCAAATCCCAAAGCGTGCAAGCAGGAAAGTACAAAAAAGTGGGTGCAAGCGACAGAGAGTGGACGGAATATGAGAAAAATGAGTTAAACAAAGTTATAAACGGAACATACGATCTCTTTACCTCAGATGTCGCATCTGCCAGAGGGCTTGATATCAACAAAAGAGACAACTTTGCAAATGCACACATCTTCACCGCACATCAGGCAAAAGAGGTCGGTTTAGTTGATAGCATCGGTGTTGCGCATGATGCGAAAAAGAGAGTTGTTGAACTTAGCGGTGTAAGTGAGGAACTTTGGAATAAGGAAGATAAGTTTGAGAAGTTTATGAAAAAGCTCTCTGCACAAACGGCGGTTACGCTGCATACCTACTTTCCGGAGTTAGTGTTACGCTAACTCTGCTCTCTCAAGCGAGAGTAAAAACTCTTTTCTCCAAACTCCTCCGCTATATCCGCCGATAGCTCCATTTGATGCGATAACCCGATGACAAGGGATGATGATGGAGATAGGATTTTTAGAGTTTGCATTTGCTACCGCTCTTGTGGCTTTTGGGTTGCCAAAAAGTTTTGCTTCTTGTGCATAGGAGAGAGTTTTGCCGAATGGAATTTTTAGGAGCGTATCCCAGACGCCTTTTTGAAAATTTGTTCCTGATACACAAAGAGGCACGGTAAATATTTGCCGTTTTTTGGAGAAATACTCATTTAACTCTTCCTCCAGCTGAAGCAAAAGAGAATTGCTATAGTACTCCTTTTGCGTATCCTCATCCACAAAATCAAGATATATAAGAGCAACTCCATCCGTCACGGCAATCATATCACCGATTGGTGTGGAGATTATGCGGCTAAAGCGTGACAAACTCTACTCCGCTTTTTCTTTCTCTTTTTTTTCCGGTTTTTTACGAAACATATGGTACTTTTCTCTCTCTAAAAGATCTTCAACATAAGACTCTTCCGCTTTTTTTACCCTCTTCCAAACACCTGATGGAAGTCTTACTTGCAGTTTGTTCTTCTCTTTTAGTTTGATGATTTTTTTGATAGAAAGTACTTTTGAGACGGGAGAAAAATCGACATCCGTTAAATCTATATCGTTCTTGTAGTAAAGCGTCTGTTTTTTAAAGTTCCCCCACCCCGGGATACCATC
Organism: Sulfurimonas sp.; assembly: GCF_028694605.1. GTDB lineage: Bacteria > Campylobacterota > Campylobacteria > Campylobacterales > Sulfurimonadaceae > Sulfurimonas. The sequence goes on from NZ_JAQVKP010000006.1 coordinate 11,397, forward strand.
CTCAGTATAGGGAACTTCATAGCCATTTTTGAAACTTGCCATTATCTTATAGTGGCTGTTTTCAAAGATTTGTGTTATCTCCCCTGCACCAAACACCAAACCATAGACGCTATCTCCTACTTTTGCATTGTCAAAATATGCCATTTTAGCTCCTTTTTTAAATGCATTATACTATGGAAGCGTTACAAAATGGCTACCTAATCTAGTTTTTCACAACTCTAATTACACTCGGTATATTTGCCATGATTCTCTCTACTCTATCCTGCCAAAGCGCACCGAACTCTTTTGCTTCCTCTTTGCTTGCCATGCCGCCCATCATTTTTTGCATAAGCATCTGCATTTTTGGACTTCCGCCTATGGAAGAGGGGTCATAGTAAACATCTACGCTTTTACCGTTGTCTGCCCTTGTAAGTCTGATAGAGGAGTTGATGTTTGCGTTAAACTTCATCAAAGAGTGTCTTGCAAATCTTCCGCCTAACCCTTTAAAGCCGCTTTTTTCGGTTGCACCTGTTATCTGAGAGACAACATTGCCGATTACTCCTGCAACGCCCTCTTCCATAGGGTCTCTAAACTCTACTTTTATCTCGCCTCTAACAGCTCTTGTATCCGGATAGAGTGCTTTTAAACCCTCTAAAGTTATAAGGTATGCACCCGCAACAGTCGGGCAACTATGTCCTGCCGCTTTTACAACTTCCAAAAAAGTAATCTCATATAGCCCATCCTCAAACGCACCTAAAACATTTGACAAAGGATCTACCAACTTGATGCTCTCAACACTATCAAAAAACTTTGGATAACTCATACATAACTCCTATATTTTGCTTTTTTGAAGGACTTTTGCCCTTACTATCGTCTCATCACTCATTAAATCAAATATCTCATCAACCTCTAAAGAGGATATCTCCACCACTTTAGACTCTTTTGAAATCTGTGCAAACCCTTTTTTGCTCTTTAATTTCGGATTGTTTGATTCTATCATTTTTTCTAATAGCACGACTTGATTTTTGGCAATATTGAGCCTTTTATCTATAGCACTCGGAAATCTGCTTTGCACAAGTTCCAGCTCTTTGTAAAAATTTTGCACTTTAAATGAGATAGTTCGGTTTAACTGCTCTTGCATCTGTTTGATAGTTTGAATTTGATGTGCTATCTTTCTCTCTATGGAGTGCTGCATATAGAGAGATGCAAGGTGGGAGAGTTCCTGTTTGGCGTTATAGATTTTTTGCGCCACTCTTTGTGTCAAGCTCGTAAAGAGCGCATCTATGGATAGGTAGAGTTCGTTTGTATCGGGCAAAATCATCTGCATTGCCGCACTCGGAGTAGGCGCTCTTAGGTCTGCTACAAAATCGCTTATCACCCAGTCTATCTCATGTCCAACCGCTGAGACGATTGGCGTTGTGGCTTGAAAAACTGCATCTGCAACTATCTCTTCATTAAATGCCCACAAATCTTCTATACTTCCGCCACCTCGTCCCATGACGATAATGTCATACCCTTTTGTGTCTGCCAAAGAGAGTGCTTTTGCGATGGCAGGAGCTGCATTTTCCCCCTGCACCAAAACATCATAGATATCTATCTCCAAAAGTCTGTACCTATGCTGCGCCACTCGAAGCATATCTTGCAGAGCCGCACCCGTTGCAGAAGTAATGAGGGCGATTTTTTTTGGAAATTTGGGCAGCGGTTTTTTTCTTGATGCTTCAAAATAGCCTTTTGCCGCAAGCCTGCCCTTAAGCTGTTCATACGCCAACGCCAACGCTCCATGACCTGATGGTGAGATGGTAAAACAATTTATTTGGTACTCGCCACGAGGTTTATACAGTGTCACCGCCCCATCAAGAACCACTTTCAACCCCTCTTGGAGCCCAAACTTGAGCTTTGCGGCATTTGCTTTGAAAATCACGGCTTTTATAGTTGAGTTCTCATCTTTGAGTGTAAAATAGATATGTCCGCTGCTATGATGTGTGATGCGGGAGAGTTCCCCTTCCACCAAAACTCGGCTAAAACTCTCTTCTATAAGGACTTTTATCTGCTCATTCAGTGAAGAGACATTTAAGATATACACCCTTCTATTTCTCCTCTAAAAGCGGCGTATCTTCTATAACCGACACTTCAAGCATGCTGTCATCAAAATCTTGAAACTCTATCTTGGAATCTTTGAGCGTTTTAGTCGCTTTTGCCCCAAGTCTTTTGAGGTTTTCCACCCTTCCTAGGATGTTGCCGCTTCCCTCGCTGAGTTGTTTGTGTGCAACATCATAACTACTTGCAAGGGTTTTTATATGGTTGCCTACTTTATTAAAGCTCTCTGCGTATCCAACGACTTTGTCATAGAGTTTCCCCGCCTCGTCAAATAGTTTTGTAGCAAGGGTGCTGGACTGCTCGCTCTGCCAATAGAGATAAATAGTGCGAAGCGAAACGGTCAGCGTGGATGGGTTAACTATGGCTATATGTTTTTTAAGAGCATATTCGTAAAGTGACGGGTCTCTTTGAACAGCCAGCGCAAACGCTCCCTCAATGGGAACAAACATAAAGACATACTGAAGCGTTCCTATCTTGTAATGCGCATAATCCTTAGAATCAAGTATATCAATATGGTTTTTAAACGATACAACCATATTTGCCAAAGCGATATTTCGCTCCTCGTCACTCTGAGCTCTGATGTAAGCATCATAATCGTTAAGCGACACTTTGGAATCTATAATCATAGTTCGCTCTTGCGGCAGTTTTATGATAACATCGGGGCGTTTTGTGTCGCCTTGCTCGTCTTTATAGCTCTGTTGCGTGTAGTAATGGATATTTTTAAGCAGTCCGGAATACTCCAAAACGCTCTCTAAAATCATCTCGCCCCAACTTCCCTGTGTCTGTTTTTTACCCTTAAGTGCGGTTGTGAGATTGTGCGCTTCATGAGAGATGTTTATCCCTGCTTTAACCACCTGTTCTATCTCTTTTGAGAGTTCGGCAAACCTCTTCACACTGCTCTCTTGCGTCTCTTCTACCTTTTTTTTGAAAGTGTCGATATTCTCTTTGAATGGTTTGAGGATGGTATCAAGCGATTTTAGAGAGGCTTCATCAAGCTTTTTGAGCTTGCTCTCTAAGTTGTTTTGCATGATTTCGTTGAGTTTTAGCTCTAGCTTTTTCCCCTGTTCTTCAAACTCGGCTTTTAGTTTTTGGCTGTTCTCTTGCTGGGCTTGAAGATTTGCTTTGAGTTTCGCAATCTCTATCTCTCTTTGTGAAATCTTTTCTCTATGTTCATCAAGCGTACTTTGAAGTGCATTCTCTCTACCCTGAAGCTCTGCTACTTGCTGCTTCAAAAAAGGGATAGCCGCAACCATCTCTCTTTTTTCCCTTAGCTCTTCAAGCAGCTGAAGGCTTTTTTTCAACCAAACAACAGACCCTACAACTACGCTTGAGAACAGTGCTATTGCTATAATATTTGCAAATTCCATTTTTTGCCTTTTTTATTTTACGCCGTGTCTATACCAAACTCCATTACTTTTTTCTGGCGATGATAAGTGTCGAAATATCCATAGAGAAACTCTTTGTATAAACTATCTCAAAACCTGCCGCTCTTAGTTCATTTTGCATATTTGCAACCGTGGAAAAATCTTCTATGGAGTTTGGCAGATACTCGTATGCTTCAATGTTGTTGGAGATAAAACCGCCGATTTTAGGGAGGATTTTGTTCATATAAAAGTCTCTTATTTTTCCAAGAAGCGAAGGATTTTCATTTTTCATAAACTCTAGTATTACAACAAGACCGCCCTGCTTTAAAACTCTGTTAAACTCTTTTAGTGCTGCTTCTCTCTCCACGACATTACGTATGCCGTATGTGATGCTTAGGATGTCGGCACTGCCGTCTTGAAGCGGTATTTCGGTTGCTTTTGCTATGTGGTAGTTAAATTTAGGAAATTTCTCCCGTGCTACCCCAACCATGCCCTGTGACGGGTCAACGCCCACTATCTCGCCTACCGCTATGCCGCTAGATTCAGATCTCTTTTTCCAAAAATCCATCATATCGCCCGTGCCGCATGCAACATCGACTATCTTGTCAATACTATCTTTTGCATAAAAACCATAAGCCAAATCACACGCTTTGCGTCTCCAGCTCTTGTCCACTCCCATACTCATAACACGGTTTGCGGTGTCGTAAGTCGGTGCGATGTTATCAAACATCGATACTATCTTTTCTTGTTTTTCCATAAGCCTAGCCCCTTTTCATCCACATAATTATATCTTGCACATCTTGCGCTATATTTAAGATTTCAAATCTCTCATGCACTCCGCCAAAACCGACCTCTCCGCCCATCTGAGCAGAGATAAAACAGAGATAGTAGTCAACAAACTCTTTTGAGAGTTCAAACATCTCTCGCCCGCCCTCAATCATGATATTTTTATACCCTTTTATAGCGTCAAGACTATCTGCTATCATCACTTTTCTATTTAGCACACTAAAAAGCGGGATAGTTGTGTCAAACTCTTTGCCTCTTGAGAGTATCAGCACATCCGGAGCCTTGCCGCCCACCAGCCTTGCATCAAGCGTCGGGCGGTCTATGCGTACCGTGTTGCCGCCGATAACAAGCAAATCACATACATCTCTCATGGAATGAACGAGTTTGCGTGAGTTTTGCGAACTAATCACACCGCCATCAACACTGCCGTCAAGTCTCTGCGCCCACTTAAAAAAGACAAACTGCTTCTCTTGAGATAGTTTAAAGGGTTGCAGCAAGGCATCGCACTCTTTTTCCATAAGGTGTTCTTGAACTTCAATACCCGCATTTTCGACTATTTGGCTTCCGCCGCTTGCAACCGCATGGCTATCGTTTGAGCCTATAAAGAGTTTTTTGATGCCAAGTTTGGAGAGCAGGTTTGCGCATGATGGTGTTTTGCCGACATGTGAGCAAGGCTCCAGTGTAGTAAAAACTGTTGCTTCATGAAAGCAGTTGTTGTGATTTTGTAAAAGATAGGTGTGAATATCTGCGGAGTCTGTGAGATTTAAAATTGATTCATCACGAGTTAGTTTGCAGTATGCCGCTTTGAGTGCTTCGACTTCAGCGTGTGGCATACCTGCTTTTTTATGGGCTTCTATGGCTAAAATCGCTCCGTTTTGCGATACTATAGCACAACCTACTGCCGGATTTGGGTAAGTTAAACCCTGATATTTCCAAGCCTCTCTCAAGGCCAGATTCATAAAAAAACTACTATCAACTACCATTCAAAGTATGTTCTGGCTTTAGAAATTTGGGCAAAATCAATACCCGCTTCCTCGCCCTCAACGTCAAGAGTGATTATCGCACCCTCTACCTTAAGAAGTACGCCTTTATACTTTTCTTTTGTCTTTAAAGTAAGAGAAACTCTCTCGCCCACAGATAGAGCGAACTGCTTAAGTGTAGCCACTTTTCTCTCAATTCCCGGGCTTCCGACCTCAAGCCGGTACTCTCCCTCAAGAGGAGGCGTAACATCTAAAAGAGGAGAGATAAGACGGCTCAAATGGGCGCACTCATCCAAACTCACTCCCTTTCTTTTCCCATCTTCTACCACTCCCGATAGCACACTTACTCTGTAAATAACCTCTTCATTCTCTTTTACTGTTGCAATGTCGTAAATCTCTAGCCCCAAAGAGCGAGCAAACGACTCTATATCTTTTTCTAAGCTCATAAACTACCTACTCTTTAGCAATTTTTTTAAATAACTCTTCTAGTGTTTGCGACTGTTGAAACTGCTCATCAAACTCAAATGTCAATCTCGGGGAGCGAAACCACCCCTGATTTTTCATGCAGTACGTCTCAATAACAGGTCGTGCATTTCTCAAAAGTTTTAAAAACTCATTTTTCTCTTGCTCTGTATAACTTGACGGGTGAATAAATACTTTCGCATCGCTTCTCCCTTTTGAACACTTGACATCTATGATATCAAGTACATGTAGTCTCACATCCCCAAGCGAACTAAGTGCAGCGGGGATTAGCTCCAAGAGAACCGACTCTGTTCTTTTTAACTTAATTTGTGCTTCTGTCACAGTGATACTTTTTGCTCAACTTTTTTGAATGTCTCTATAACATCGCCGACCATAACATCATCGTAACCCTTAATCATAACACCGCACTCATAGCCGTTTGTTACCTCTTCAACATCATCTTTGAAGCGTTTGAGTGATGTAAGTTCGCCCTCATGCACAACAACACCGTTGCGGATAACACGTACAAGACCACCACGGATAAGCTTGCCATCCACGACAACACATCCTGCAACAAGCCCTTTAGGTGCTTTAAACACATTGCGCACATCTGCTTGACCTGTATTAATCTCTGAGAATTTAGGTGCCATCATGCCTGTGAGCATTCCCGTCATATCATCAAGAAGCTGATAGATGATAGAGTACGTCTTGATATCGACATTTTTCTGCTTTGCAAGTGCTTTTACACTTCCTGTAGGACGTACGTTAAATCCAAGAAGAACACAGTTTTCACTGTTTGCAACAAGCTCTACGTCATTTTCCGTAATCCCGCCCACGCCTGAAGAGATGATATTAATCTTAACTTCATCATTTCTAAGCTCACTAAGAGCCCCTCTAATGGCTTCAAGAGAGCCGTGTACATCTGTTTTAAGAACGATTTTAAGGGTTTTTAGTCTTCCCTCTGCAATCATGCTCGTCATATCTTCAAGAGTTGATTTAGTGCTGAGTGAGAGCTCTCTATGTCTGTCATACTCATGACGCTTCATTGCATACTCTCTTGCCTCTTTGTCACTTGCCATTGCCATCATAACTTCACCGGAGGATGGAACCTCGTTAAGTCCGACAACAACCGCTGTGTGGCTCGGCTTTATACTCTTTATCTGCTGTTTATGTTCATTGATAAGTGCTTTAACGCGACCGTACGCACTGCCGCACACAACATAATCACCCACTTTAAGTGTTCCGTTTTGAACGATAACCGTTGCAACAGGACCACGCCCTTTTTCAAGAGAAGATTCAACAACCGCCGCTTTTGCCATTGCATTTTCGTTTGCTTTGAGTTCTAAAACTTCTGCCGTGATAAGGATATTTTCTAGCAAATCATCAATCCCCATTCCTGTTTTTGCAGAGATAGGAATAAACTCGATATCCCCACCCCAATCAATCGGATTTAAGCCGCGCTCAGCCATTTGGGCTTTGACCATATCTGGGTTTGCACTCTCTTTATCCATCTTGTTAAGCGCAACGATAATAGGCACTTTAGACTCTTTTGCAAGTTTTATAACTTCATCAGTCTGCGGCTTGACACCGTCGTCTGCTGCAACCACGATGATAACGATATCGGTTACATCCGTTCCTCTTTGACGCATTTGAGAAAATGCTGCGTGACCCGGAGTATCTAAGAAAGTGATAGGCTTGCCATGCTGTTCAATCGTATATGCTCCGATGTGCTGTGTAATCCCGCCTGCTTCACCCTGAGTTACTTTAGCGTTTCGTATTGCATCTAAAAGAGATGTCTTACCATGGTCAACGTGTCCCATAATAGTAATAACAGGAGGTCTCTCAGTCGCATTATCATCTATAGCTTCCGCCAAATCTTCTTCATAGTTAAACGCATCTTTCGGGTCAACCGTCGTTACTTCAATACCAAACTCTTCAGATAGAATCTCAATCTCATCTTTGCTTAAAAAGTCATTTTTCATCTTCATAACGCCAAAGCTAAAGAGGACTTTGATAACATCGGCAAGGGTTTTGTTTACTTTTTCTGCAAATTCATAAACACGGATATCTTCAGGAATTTCAACATGAGTTATTGCAACATCTTCGGCTTTCTCTTTTCTATATGTTTTTCTCTTATCGCGAGATACATTTTTAGATTTTGGAGCAGAAGTTTTATTTGAGTTTCTTCCCATCGGTTTTGGAAGTTTTGCTTTTTTAGGCTCATCGGCAATAATCTCTCTTCTCTCGGTTACATTAAGGTCGAGAAGAACTATCTGGTCATCCATATCCATAGAGACTTCAGCAAGCGATCCGCCGAAAATATCAATTTTTACACCCTGCTCTTGCTTCTTTGCCGCTCCGGAAGATGCAACTTTTGGCTTCTTCTTTTTTGCAAGCTCTTCCAAAACCTCTGCACTGATTTTTCCATACGAGGAGATTGCTGTTGGAGTCTGCTTTGGAGAAGACACCGCTTCTTGAGGTTTTTCTTCTGCTTTAGGCTGTTTTTTCTTAACAATCTTGAGACCGGATTTTTTTATTTGCATTTTCATAGCATCTGCAGGCTCTTCAGCTTCATCGTCATCTTCTTCCATCGCTTTTGTCTCTTGCGCAGCAGGCTTTGGCTCAACTTCAATTTTTCTGGAAAAACTTTCCTCTTTTTCTACTTTTTTCAAAGGAGTTTCACTGCTTTTTGGAGCCACATTTGCTTGGGACTCTTTTGTCTCTTTTTGAGGAGCTTTTTCTTCTTTTTGAGTATCACTTGATGGTTTTATATCTTTTTTTATCTCTACTACCGGTGCATGAACAACCTCGCCATTCATAATGTAGTTCATCAAACTCTCTGCCTCTTCCATAGAGACTGAACTGCTTGCAGATTTTATCTCAATGCCTACCTCTGAAGCTTTTTTAACTACATCTTTTGAAGCAATTCCCAGCTCTTTAGCGATTTCGTGTACTCTAACTTTTTCACTCATCAATGATGATCTCCTTTAGTATGTTTGCAAATTTGTCTCTCTCGCCGCTTTTACACTGACGCATAAGCGCTTTTATGGCTTTTTTCTCATCCGCAAGACATGTTTTACATAGATAAAAACTTCTGCCGCTCCCTCTAAAAAGACTAAGTTGTGAATCAAAACACTGAAGTCTAAAAAGATGAATCTGTGCATCCCTTTGTCTGCAAGAGATACACATCCTAAGAGGTTGGTTAAATTTTTTCGCCATTATATCCAAAAGTTCCTTCATTTGCTTTAGAAAACTTATTTGTCAACAATAAGTCCATCATTATCGAAATTAAGAACCTTTACTGCAAACTCGGGAAACTTTTGAGCAAGTTTTGTAGCTATCATTTCAGAATCTTCATCGTAAACCATAGAGAAAAATGTAGAACCGCTTCCTGAGAGTGTACTCATAAGTGCACCGCTTTCATAGGCTATTTTTTGAACATTAAATAGCTCAGGGAGTGTTTTCATTCTTGCTTTTTGGTGGAATCTATCCTGTGATGCAATTTTTAAGATTTCCCAATCTTCATTAAAAAAAGCAGCAACACTTAGAGCAGTATGAGAGAGATTGTAAATAGCACTCTCTTTTGAATAGGATTTTGGCAAAAGCGTTCTTGATTTTGCCGTACTCATCTGCTTGTTTGGTATAACTACGACTGCTTTTATATAGTTTGGAAGATGTTTTTTTTGAGAAAAAACCTTGCTTTTTTCAACTGTCGCAACGTTAAAACCGCCCATAACAGCGGGAGTTATGTTGTCAGGGTGTGATTCATAGACAAGCGCATGGTTGAGGATTCTTCTTTTTGAGACTTTGATGCCTGCTGCTTCATGCGCACTCGCAATAGCACTTACAATAACGGCAGATGAGCTTCCAAGACCTCTTGACATAGGAATCTCGTTAAAAAAGTTGAACTTAAAATTCTGTTTTTTCTTTGTTAATCTGTTGTAGTGTTCATTAAAGATACTTATAAAAAGATTATTCCCTTTTAGTTTCGGGTTGTTTTCACCCTCACCTTTAATGCTTACACTGAAAAATTTGGAGGGATGAAACTCAACTACATTGCGCAAATCAACTGCTAAACCTAAAGAGTCAAATCCTGGTCCAAGGTTTGCACTGGTTGCCGGTACACTTACTGTCACATTATTCCTATCCAACTGCTCCGATACCATAAAGAGGAACGGCAGTTGCGTTAAACTCACCATACTCAAGCACATCAGGAAGCATAAAATGCGTCTCCGGTGCAATTTCTAGTTTTTGAGTTATTATTTCTGACGCAACTTTAACAAAAAATAGCTTTCCAATCGCTTTGATAGGCTGATTTTTGTTAAAATAAAATGCGTCTGTTGCAAAAAGCGGTATATTTTTCAGTATGCTCATAGATTTTAAAAAGATATAAGCAATTTTGATTGCCATAAAACTTCCGGGACCGTTAGTATAAAAAAGTGCTTTTATACTATATTTTCGGGCTAACTCTTCAAAAATTTCCGGTAAAACATCCGAACTCTTTTTGCCGCTCTCAATAGTTTCTATAAGTTTTTGCTCTTCATACACACCAACCAAGACAGGCGACGATAAAGTAATAAAAACTACATCAACCCTCTTATGCATACGCTTTTTCTAGCTCTTTTGTTTTTTCTCCGACAAGTTCTACAACTTCATAGTTAGCCGTATCTTTTAGAAGTTCAAGAGTAAGCTTGTGGTTCAAGTCATGGCTACCCGCCATTGCTTCATAATTGCCTACAAAATTCATCCCGATAAGCGCCATATCGCCGATAGCATCCAAGATTTTATGACGTACGAACTCATCCGGATATCTCAACCCTTCGGGATTGAGCACTTTTTTATCATCCAAAACAATTGCATTTTCAAGAGAACCGCCAAGAGCAAGCCCTTTTGAGCGAAGATACTGCACTTCATGCAAAAACCCAAATGTTCTAGCACGTGCAATCTCCTCTTTATAGCTCTGTTTTGTAAAAGTTATAACATACTCCTGCTTTTGAATCACAGGGTGTTGAAATTTGATGGTGAAGCCATATTTGAGATCTTTTGATGGAGAGAGCTTGACATACTTATCTCCTTCTTGGACAGTTATCTCTTTTTTAATGCGCATAATTTTTTTGGGAACATCCAGTTGCACTACTCCTGCTTCATCTAAAAGCATACAAAAGCCGGCACTGCTCCCATCCATTATGGGAATCTCATCCGCATCCACTATGATTTTGAGATTATCAATCCCGTAAGCATAGATAGCCGAGAGCATATGTTCAATAGTTGATATAACATACCCTTCTCTGCCAATAACCGTTGCCATTTTTGTATCAACAACATTTGCAGGAATAAGAGGTATAGCAACATCGACATCGCTTCTGTAAAACACAAGACCGCTGTTTGACTCAAGCGGTTCAAGTCTAAGCTTCACTGCAGAGCCCTTATGAAGACCTATTCCGACAAGTTCTACGCTTTTTTTAATAGTTGTTTGATACATCTTTTGCTCCTGCTATCAGACTTTTTTATCGATAATCTCTTTGGCGCTTTTGATAACATCTGTGATGTTTAGTCTCATCCAATCTCCATCCATCCACTCTGCAGGATGCACCTCAACTCCCTGTACAAGCACGCCAAAGTGCAAGTGGTCACCCATTGCATAACCGCTTTTCCCGGTATTTGCCAGATGCGTACCCGGTTGAATGTTATCGCCCACATGCACATTTATAGAAGAACAGTGTCCGTAAAGTGTATATAGCCCAAGACCGTGGCTGACAATTGGCATATTGCCATAAAGTCCATTATAGTCTGCATAAACTATCTCGCCGCCGTTTTGCGGTCTTATCTCCGCTTGCGCATTGCTTGCCAAATCAAGCCCCAAATGGTAAGATTCGCTGATATCTTTGCCATTATAAGAGTAGAGTCGGTGGTCTCCAAAATAAGCGACAACCGCTCCGTTTTTAAGTGGATACATCTTGTTCATACGGAAGTCATCCACCATAGTTTGGGGCACTTTTGATGTTATCTCATGAATCAAAGCCTCATTTTTCATTCTTACTTTTTCATTGATAATTTTAAACTGCTCGATTGGGTCAAAAACACCCTGTGTCTCTTCAAACTCTTCAGCAAGTTCGGCAATTTTTCCTTTTAAAAAACTATCCGTTAGTTTGATATTGGAAACTTTATAAACTTTCTCATTTAAGTAAAGCGGCACATACGCTTGCGTCGTATTTTGGGCAAAATCTTGTGCAACAACGATTGCTTTAAAATTTGATTCAGTCATAGGCCACGCAATAAGAGCAACATAATATCCTTCTTTATAGAATGGCTGCGCTTTAAATTTTTTATCAAAATTTGTTTGTATATAAAAATCTTTAAGATTTTCATCCTCTACTTTAAAAATAACAAGTGCCGAACCGCCTTTGCTGATTTTATACGAATTTGAGATGATATTAACTATTGGCTTTTTTTTGTCAATTTTAAGAGTATATGCCTTTTTGATAGCATTTCCCTGAAAAAGGTTCCATCTGCTTGCATCCTGCGCCTCTACAATAATCGTAAGCTCTTTATCTTTCATCGTAAAAACACTTTTTGGTGATTCTATTTTTAGATTTACCTCGTCTTTTGCTTCTAAAAACTGCTCATGGTACAGACCACTCTCTTCTGCAGAAGTTTTAAGAGTTACTTTATATGCTTTAAGCCCGCTTCTATCTCTGATAGATAGCTCCAGCGGGTCTTTTAAGTTCCAATAGCCATCATTTGGCAATGAAATTTCAGGAACTTCTCTCTCAAACGTTGCAGAACTATAAACATACAAAGCACCGCCCAGCAGCATTGCAATGATAAACAACATCCCATATAAAGCACCATTTTCTTTTCTTCTCAAAATACTATTTCCTTTTTTATTAAATTAAGAATCTTCTCTTTTGCTTCTTGCAAAGAGATGTTCTCTTTGAGCACAAAACCGGCTCGTGTAACATGCCCGCCACCGCCAAAATTGAGCGCTATGGGTGCGCAGTCAAGGTTTCCGTCGGAACGCAAAGAGCATTTGATACTCAAATCACTCCTTTGTCTAAGCAAAAGAGCAACACGCACATGAGGCAGAAAAAGAGATTCTTCAAGTGCTCCCTCAGCATCCTCAGGCACTGCCCCGCTTTGCTTCATATCTTCATAACTTACACCAAAAAAAGCAACGGTTGCGCTGTGCTCCAGTTCCATATTTTTAAGCATGGCAGCTTTTAAACGCAAGGCAGCCAAAGAGGCACTTCTCATGATTTTTTTGTTGCAAAGTTTAAACTCTGCACCTAGCGATATTAGTTCTTGCACAGTAGCAAAAGTCGTGCCATCCACACTTTGGCTTAAAAAACCATCACTGTCTTCAAGCAACCCGACATAGAGTGCCGTCGCCATTTTTTTATTGATTTTTACACCGTTTTCTTTGAAAAAACGGTACAAAATCTCCGTTGTGCTCAAAGCAGTACTTTGTACAAGATTGAACAAACCAAAAGATGTATTAGTCGGATGATGATCAATGTTTATGAGTGTACACCTAACCTCCACACCTAAACGCTCTTTACTCGCACAATCAAGCGAAATAGCTAAATCTGCACCCAAAGGGTAGGAAGTTTTTATATCTTCTATCCATGGAATGCAAGAAAATCTTTGATGTATCACTTTGGTCGCACAAAACCATGAAACTTTTTTGTGCTTTTGAAGCAGATAGCTATACATAGCACTCGCACTTCCAAGAGAGTCACCATCCGGATGCACATGAGAGATAAGCACAACGTGCCCTGCACTCTCTATTTTTTCTACTATTTCATTCAAATCAAGACTGCTTTGTATGCTAATTTTTTTTGAGATTATATACTACTTCTTATTCATTTTGTAAACATAGGCAAGAACCTCTGCAACGGCTGCGAAAAGGTCGCTTGGTATGGCTTTGTCCAAATCTACCTTGGCATAAAGCTCTCTTGCGAGCGGGGGGTTTTGTACCACATGTACTCCGTTTTCTCTGGCGATTTTTTTGATTTGCATGGCGATGTTATCCATACCTTTTGCCACAACGATTGGTGCATGGGATTTTTGTTCATCGTACTTGATAGCAACGGCGTAGTGTGTAGGGTTGGTTATGACGACATCGGCTGTTGGGACTGCTGCCATCATTCTTTTTCTTGAAGCCTGCATCTGAATCTGGCGAATTTTGGACTTGATAAGCGGGTCACCTTCCATATTTTTAAACTCATCTTTTATCTCTTGTTTACTCATCTTTAGCCCGTCAAAATATTGCTTACGCACAATAACAAGGTCGATAATGGCAAAAACAAAAATAATAAGCAGCATCACAAAAGCGATAACAATTGTTTTATCCCGCAACCAAAGCATCTGATCTGCAAAACCAAAAAGTGCAACTGTCGGAAGCTCCATAATGAAGAAAAAGAAGAAAACGAACCCGACGCCAAGCGTCGTAAAAGATTTGAAAGTTATCTTTACGCCTTCGATAAGCTTTTTCAAGGAGAAGAGGTTTTTAAGCCCTTTAATGGGGTCTATCTTGCCGATATCGGGAGTAATGGCTTTGGTGGTAAACAAAAACCCAAATTGTGCAACTGCCGCAACAACTCCGGCAATCGCCACTGCAATGGAGAGAGGCATAACAATCAAAAAGAATTCTCTTATAGTAACAATGGCGATATCTATCATAAAAGCCCTATCAACGCTCATCCCGATAAGTGAGAAGTAGTACTTAAAAAGCTGGAGTATATGAGACCCCATGTAAGGAAAAAGCATCAAAAAAGATAAAACTGCCACAAAAAGCGTCACAACACCGGAAGTATCCTGTGACTTAGGAACATTCCCCTCCTCCCTGGCATCCTCTATCTTTTTGGAGGTAGGTTCTTCTGTTTTTTCTAAATCATCTGCCATTATTTAGGGTTCAGTCCATCTTCATCGACAAATCAATCCAATTTGCCTGATGAATCATAGAGCCGCTGCTTATGGCATCGACACCTGTTTTTGCATAACTCTCTATCGTCTCAAACGAGATATTGCCGCTTGCTTCGAGGAGGATATGCGCATAAGAAGCGTTCCTGTAGCGTACTATCTCTTCAACTTGCGATGGTGTCATATTGTCACACATAACTATGTCTGCACCCGCCGAAAAAGCTACTTTTGCCATCTCAAAATCTTCTACCTCTACCTCTATTTTTGCGGTAAAAGGTATGACTTTTCTTGCTTTTTCTATGTAGCTTTTTAAATCTTTTATAGTTTTTAGATGTGTATCTTTTATCATCAAAGCATCATCAAGCCCCATACGGTGGTTCACCGCACCGCCGCATCTTGAAGCATACTTCTCAAAGACTCTTAAAAGCGGTCTTGTTTTTCTGGTATCCAAAAGTTTTGTTCCATAAGGTTCGATGATAGTCGCATACTTTCTTGTAAGCGTTGCGATGGAACTTGCGTGCAAAAGCATATTTAGAAGCGTTCTCTCAACTCTTAATAGTACATGAGAAGTTCCGCTTAAAGTCGCTATAATATCCCCTTTTTTGAAAATCTGCGCATCTTTAAAGTTCCAAACAATCCCAAAACCCTCTAATTTTGCCAAAGTATCACAGTATGGCACTCCCGCCAAAACGCCTTCACTTTTTGCAACAATTTTTGCGGATGCCTCCACGCTCGGCTCCACAAGGGCGTACAAATCCCCCCGCCCGACATCCTGCTCCAAAGAGGCTTTTACAAACTCTTCTATCATAGTGCCATCATTCTTTCTAAGGCGATTTTTGCCCATGTTTGAGTCTCTTCATCTATAAAAATCTCATTAAGAGGCTCGCCCTCGTCTATGGAGCGCAAAACATTATAAACATCTTTTAGCGTCGTCTCATTCATCGTCGGACACTCAGGCTTTGTCGAGGAGAGGACATAGGTGTTTTTTGCACGCAAGCGATTTACAAGGTTAAACTCCGTTCCGACCGCTACTTTTTGTTCCTCAGGAAGCTCTTTGATATACTTGATGATTTGTGAAGTAGAGCCTACAAAATCCGCCGCATCGCAGATAGCAGGGTCGCACTCAGGATGCACGACAATCAAAATCCCCGGATATTTTTTACGGTAAAAAGCGATATCATCCACCGAAAAAAGCTGATGCACGGAGCAAAAACCGTTATAACAGATGATGTCCGCATCGGCGGGATTTGTTCCATCACCTAACACACACGAGACAAGTCCCATCTGCTTTGCTATATTTTGTCCCAAACATCTATCCGGTACAAAAAGTATCTTTTTTCCCTCTTGAAGTGCGGTTGTAATGATTTTTTTGGCATTGGAACTTGTGCAGACCATTCCGCCCATCTGTCCGACTTTTGCTTTAACATCGGCATTGGAGTTAATGTAGGTAATAGGCAAGATGTTTTCGTTTGACACTCCTGCTTCATTAAGTGCTTTGACCGAAGCATCAAACTGCATCCCGTCAATCATCGTAGCCATCGCACAGCATGCCGCTTTTGGCATAACCACTCTTTTATTTGGAGAGAGGACTTTGACACTCTGTCCCATAAAACCGACGCCGCAAAAAACAACAAACTCAGAATCATCCGCTCTTGTTTTTTGCGCCAATTCCAGAGAATCTCCGGTAATATCGCCTATCTCAAAAACTTCATCTCTTTGGTAAAAATGCGCAACTACCGTGACGCTTAGCTTTTTTTTGTATTCGTTTATTTTTTCTTTTAGCTCTTCATTACTCAACTGCAAAAATATTCCTTCTCTTTTATAGTCGGTGCTATTATACCAAATAGATTTTATATCTCTATAATGGTATCTTATGTACAATGCCAAAATAAAACGACAAGGTTACTTTATGGACTTTTTATTTAACACAAATGCTCAGTTTTTTATTGCGGCGTATCTTATAGGCGGGATTCCTTTTGGGCTTCTTTTGGCAAAAAAGTTTGCAGGCGTCGATGTGCAATCAAGCGGCTCAAAAAGCATCGGCGCTACCAATGTTTTACGAGTTGTCAAAGAAACTAACCCCTCTTTAGCAAAAAAACTAGGTGCTGCAACTCTCGCTCTTGATGCCATCAAAGGAGTGTTAGTTTTGGCAGTTGCCTATTTTATGGGGCTCAGTGAAGCAACACTTTGGGGTATATCTGTTTTAGCAGTCATCGGGCACTGCTACTCTCCTTATTTGGGTTTTGAAGGTGGCAAAGGCGTTGCAACCGGTATGGGTGTTATGATGTTTATGTTGCCGCTTGAAACACTTATAGCCCTTATCGTCTGGGCGGTTGGCGCAAAAGTGATTCGCATATCTTCGCTCTCCTCTCTTACGGCTCTTACTGCCCTCATAGTTGCAAGTTTCATCATCCATCCCCAAATGGCTCACGCTCCTGTTCTTATCATCGGTTTTATTCTCTTTTATAAGCATATTCCAAACATTATCCGCCTTGTAAAAGGCGAAGAAAAAAGAGTAGTATGACCATCCACATAGAAGATCTAAAATTTCAGTGTATTGTCGGGATTTTAGATTTTGAGCGAAAGATGCCCCAAGATGTCATTATCAATCTCACAATAGAGTATGATTATCAAAAAGATGCGTTTATCGACTATGCTCTTGTTGTGCAAAAATTAAAAAAAATGATGATTGACTCTCAATTCTATCTACTTGAAGAGGCGTTGCAAGAGATTATTGCCCTGCTCGCAAAAGAGTATAAAGGTATAAAAAATATCTCTCTAAAAATCACAAAAACCTCTATTTTAAATGATTGCAGCGTAAGTGTAAGTGAATATATCTCCCTCTAATCTTAATTAGAAGTTAAAGTTTTATTAAAAAAAATTGAAATTTTCTTTAAATTAACCTAAAATTATGATATGATTCCGCCAAAATATTTAATGTATAGGACATAATGAATGCGCATTCTTATTATAGAAGATGAAGTGACACTAAACAAAATGCTCGCAGAGGGGCTTAAAGAGTTTGGTTATCAGAGTGATGTGGTTGAAACTCTTAAAGACGGCGAGTATTACCTTGATATTCGCAACTATGATTTAGTACTTATGGACTGGATGCTTCCGGATGGAAACAGCGTTGACATTATCGGCGATATCAAATCAAAAACTCCAAAAACAGTAGTTGTTGTTCTCTCGGCAAGAGATGACAACGAGAGCGAAATAGAAGCTCTTAGAAGCGGTGCTGATGACTATATCAGAAAACCTTTTGATTTTGATGTTCTAGTAGCACGTTTGGATGCACGTCTTCGCTTTGGCGGAAGCAATATTATCGAAATTGATGATTTGATTATCAATCCAGAAGAGGAAAAAATCACTTATAAAGAAGTAGAGATTGAACTCAAAGGAAAACCTTTTGAGGTTCTGACACACCTTGCTCGTCACCGTGACCAAATTGTATCAAAAGAGCAATTGCTTGATGCTATCTGGGAAGAACCGGAACTTGTTACTCCAAACGTAATAGAGGTTGCAATCAACCAAATCAGACAAAAAATGGATAAGCCTTTAAACATTACAACTATCGAGACTGTACGCCGCCGCGGCTATCGCTTCTGTTTTCCAAAAGAAGTAAACTAACTGCTTGTGCTACAACTTTTCGGGCAACACCCAAAAGCAAGGGTGCGTGAGCCCGCAAAGTAGCATTGATTTTCTCTTCTTATTTTTTCTCTAATCTGATACAATTATTTATATTTATTTTTTGTAGGTAGGAAATGTTTTCACGAAGAAGTATTAGGCAGCGTTTTTTAATTCAGCTTATCATTGCCTCTGCATCACTTATTTTTGTATTCTCTTCTTTGTTATATTTATATATTGAAAAATCCATTATTGATGAAAAATACCAAGAACTCTTGGTCTATGCGCAAAATACTGCCTCCAACCAATCTGTTTACGGTTCAGGAGTACCGACACCCGAGGAGTATCTGGGACTGAGTATTGAGATTATGTATCTCAACAAAGAGCATATTGATCTTGATTTTTATGAAACGACAAAAGACAAAAAAGCCTACCTTACACTCATTTACCCTTTTAACTTTGATGAACTGAGCTATCTTAAAATAACAAAAGATATAACGGTGACACGCAAACTTCTTGATAAAATCCTTAACTATCTTTTTATCATCAATATAGCCGGGTTTTTACTTGTTGTTCTCTATGCTATCGGTCTCTCTAAAATGCTTGTTACACCCGTAAAGACACTTAGCAACAAACTCTCAAACATGAATGAGCATCTTATGCGTCCTATCGTTGTGGAAGAGCTTCCTGATGAGTTTGAACAACTCGGTGCTACCATAAACCACCTCATCGCCAGAATCCAAAACTTTGTAAAGTACCAAAAAGAGCTATTTATCGGAACGGCGCATGAACTCAAAACTCCACTTGCAGTTATTAAACTTAAAAATCAGGTAACCCTTATCAAAAAACGCTCCGCCGATGAGTATATAGAGGCTCTAAAAATAACAAATAAAACCGTTGATGAGATGAATGTTATAGTCTCAAATATACTAAATATAGGACGGCAAGAAGCAGCGCAGCTTGAGCAGCCTCGAGAGGTGGATGTCATACAAATCCTCAAGCAAAAAGCAAATGATTTTCTTTTGCTTGCCGAGAGTGAGGGCAAAACACTTACTATGCAATTTGAACCGGATGGGTTTATGGCAATACTGCAAGTTGGACTTCTCAACCAGATAGTACAAAATTTCCTCCAGAATGCCCTTAAATTTACCCCGAAAGAGAAAAGTGTACATCTGCAAAGCTCACTCAACAGCTATGGTCTTCTTATTGAAGTTATCGATGAAGGATGTGGTATCGATGAAAGCTCAGATTTGTTTGCACCTTTTAAGAGAGAAGGGAACAAACCGGGAGTTGGTCTGGGACTCTTTTTGGCAAAGAGTGCTGCTGACGCACTAGGCGCTAAGATAAGTATCAAAAACAGAGCAGACGGAGTAAACGGAACTGTTGCATCGCTCAATCTCAACTCAAAGCTTTCGTGTATTTTACCAAGCAGATAAGCGTCATATTTTAGAATATATCTTGTTTAAAAAACAATAAAGCTTTATTTCGCTATAAATCGGGCACTTTAAATTTGAATATGAGGTATTTTAATGGCTTTGATAATTAGTGATGAGTGTATTGCATGTGATGCATGCCGTGAAGAGTGTCCGACTATAGCTATTGAAGAGGGAGACCCGATTTACTTTATTGATCCGGATCGTTGTACTGAGTGTGTTGGTGTCTATGATGAGCCTGCCTGTATCTCTGTATGCCCTGTTGATTGTATCATTCCAGACAAAGACAATGTAGAGTCTATTGCAGAGCTTCAGTTTAAGTACAAACAATTATTAGAAGAAGAGCTTTAACCCTCTCTATGGCAAAACGTGTAGCAGTCATAGATATAGGTTCTAACTCGGTTAGGATGGTTGTCTATGAGAAAACATCCCGATTTGCATTTCATATTCTCCATGAAGCCAAAAGCAGGGTGAGGATATCACAAAACGCATACCAAAACGGCGGAAATCTTCAAGAAGTTCCAATGCAAAGAGCCTATAACGCTCTGAAAGATTTTCTCTCAATCATCGCATCTTTTAAAGCAAGAAAAACTCTTTGTGTCGCCACTTCTGCCCTGCGTGATGCTCCAAATAAAGGAGAGTTTCTCCAAAGAGTAAAGAGCGGTCTGGGTCTTGCCATCAAAGTTATAGACGGAGAGAGAGAAGCTTATCTTGGTGCTATCGCATGTGCAAACCTTCTGCCGCAACAACAAAGTGCCTTAAGCATCGATATCGGCGGCGGTTCTACGGAGTTTTCTCTAATCTATAACAAAGATATCCGTGCAAATATATCACTTAACCTTGGTACGGTACGCCTAAAAGAGCTGTTTTTTGATTTTAACGACATTGAAGGTGCAAAAAAACTCATTGATGCAGAGCTAGAAAAGCTAGATGGGCTTGATGCAGCAAGGCTTATTGGCATAGGGGGAACGTTTAGAGCCATCTCCTATGCGATTCAAATAAACAGCAATCACCCCTTAGACAAGCTTCATGCATACAAACCAAACTACAAAGAATTTGAACTCTTTTTAGAAAAAATCTTAGATGCCGATGAAGATGGTCTTAAAAAGCTTGGAATTAAAAGCAGCAGATTTGATGTCATCAAACCCGGTGCGCTTATACTTCTTCGGGTACTTAAGAGATTTAAAATAAAAGAGCTGATTACAAGCGGTGTCGGAGTACGTGAAGGGGCTTTTTTAGCAGATTTGCTCAGAAGTTCCAAAGATAAGTTTCCTGCCAATTTCAATCCATCTGTACGCTATCTTCTTGATGCACACATAGATGATCTTTCCCATACAAACTTGCTTGCAAAGGTTGCAAAAGAGCTTTTTGACCTCACTGGCGACACGCTTAAGATAGAGAAAAAGTACCGTTATGAACTGGGTCTGGCAGCAAAATTATGCATGAGCGGGAGTACCATCCACTTCTACTCATACAACAAACATAGTTATGAACTTATTGAGGATGCTTTGGAATTTGGATTTACTCATGAGCAAATTGTACTCATCGCAACTCTTGCAAGATTTTCAAAAAGAAAGCTTCCATCATCTTCACATGTAGAGAGATTTGAAGCTCTTCTTCCTGATATAAGCCAACTAAACGCTCTTAGCTATCTTCTCTCCCTTAGTGTTGCACTTTTAAGTCATCGACCTAGAAATGCCGATTTTACGCTCCATTTTGAAAACACTACACTTCAAGTTACATCAAAAAATAGTCTTTATTTGGCAAGAGAGAGTGTGGAAAAAGTAGAAGTACTAAAAAACAACCCTATAAAAATCTCCTTCCTATAAAAAGAAGTTTTTTACAAGGCTAAAGCCACGCTTCCAAAAATGGAGCTAGAACGTTCTTAGAACCTCTGCCCCATTGTAAACTCAAAGAGGGATGTCTCATCGCCCTGCTCCTCTGCAAGAGGTTTAGAGAACATGAGCTGAATAGGTCCAACCGGAGAGAACCACTCAAGTCCTGCGCCAAATCCGCCGCGTGAAAGATTTTTGACTTTGTAGTCTCCGTTGTCCTTTTCCGTTGTGCCGATGTAACCCCAGTCAAGATAAGTTACCAAACGCATTTTTGCTGCCGGTACAAGAGGGAAACTTAACTCAAAACTGTTAGTTGCACTGTACTCTCCGCCGTAGCGTCTTACGCCATTTGTTGCGTTTGCGTCCTCTACGGTAGTCGGAGAAAGCGAATGAGACTCATACCCTCTTACACTTCCTATACCGCCCATATAAAACTTCTCGGCTATCGGCAAGAAACCCGTATCGTGAACATAGTTGAGCTTTGCTTTATACCTTGCTATAACATCAAATCCAAACCAATCTTCAAGTCCTTTATAAGCGCTTAATGTCGTTCTTGACTTGATAAATTTAGCTTCCCCGCCAACACCTGCATTTTCAATACTTTGAGAAAGGATGATTCCTTTTCTTGGAAGGTAAAAATCATCGGTATCATCATACTTTGCACTTACCGTAATTGAGCTTTTTGTATAGTCTTCAAAAAGGTACTCATCCACATAAGTCAAGTCGGCATCTTCATCTATCTCGTACTTATTTTGTGAGTAACCATATCCCAAATGACCGCTTATATAACGTGTAAATCTATGTCCGATACCCATATTTAAACCGTCAGACATAACGCTGTAGTCATCATACTCATAGTCAGATGTAAAAACAGAGAAGTTTCCGCTAAAGTCGCTATCGTTAAGACGAGAATTCGATACACTAAAAGAGTAGTTTGATGTAAGCTCAGAGCGCTCTGCTTTCACGCCCATGTCTATACCGGAACCCCAAACGTTTCTATCGTCAACCGCAACACTTATAAGAATTCCGCCATAACTTCCATAACCGCCGCCTAGTTGAATATTACCCGTCGGAGCCTCTTTTACTTTTACGACCAAATCCATTGTTTGGTTGTCAACTCTCTTCTCTTCGATTGTGTTGCCGTCAAAAAAACCAAGACGTCCAAGAGCGCTTCTTGAATCACTTAAATCTGTTGCAGAGTACATATCCCCCGGACCTAAGTAAAGCTCTCTTCTGATAATTCTATCAAGCGTTCTGCTGTTGCCTGATATGATGACATTTCTAATTTTGACTTTATCGCCCGGAACAATTTTATAGATAACTTCAACCTGTTTCTTGTCTTTGTCTTTTTTCAAATCCGGAACAATCTGTACAAATGCATAACTCAAATCCGCTATTAGTGTTTTTATCTTTTGAGAATCTTTGCGGAAAGTCTCTATATTGAAAACCTCGCCTACTTTTAAACTTAAAAGCCCTTCTATTTGCGCATTTTCAACGACCTCTTTCTCTTGCTGGATGGTAATCTTGCTAACAGAGTAAACTTCACCCTCTTTGAGTTGATAGCTCATATCTGCCGTATAGTTGTCAAAATTTACTCTAACAAACGGCTCTTTTACATCAATATCCAAATAACCGTGCTGCATATAAAGGTCACGGATACGAAGAGGGTCGTACGCTAAGTCGGCAACTTTCATCTTGCCATCATTGCGTCCCCAAAACCAACCCATAAACTCTCTCTCTTTGTTAGCGATAACAGCATCAAAATCATCACTATCTAAACCGGAAATACCGCTATAGACAAGCTCTTTTATGATAATCTCTTCACCCTCATTAACGATAAAAGTAACTTTATAACTGCCATTTTCCAAAAGCTCTTTTTCTATCTCTACAACACTGTCAACCTTTGCCTCTTGGTTGATTGCTTCAATGATTCTCTTTTTTGCGGCTTCTAGCTTTTTCTCATCATAAAGCGCTCCGACTTTAATCTGAACAATGCTATTGATAGTTTCAGAATCATTCTCTTTCCACCCTTTTAGCTCTATCTTTGAGATAAGAGGTTTTTCTTTAAAGTGAAATGTCAAAACTCCGTCTTTGTCAATATCTGTCCAGATATCTTGAAAATATCCCTGTTTAAAGTATGTCTTGATTGATGCATCAATCATAGCATCATCAACCTCACTGCCTGCTTCAAAACTGAGCATTCTCAAAGCTACAGACTCTGATATCTGTACCATTCCGTCAAACTTAATTGTCTTTATCGTGTACGCGTGGGAGTTGAGCGCCAAGAGGGTTAGCAACATTGCGAAAAATATTCTCATTGATTTTCCATGAATTGTAAAATAAGTGATGATTCTACCTTTTATGAGGTTAATATTAAGTAAATCTTGTATAATTTGCCAAACAAAAAGAACTAGCTTTGCGCACTTTTGCAAAAAAAGTTTGTAAAATTCCTTACAAATCTCAAAAAACTTGTTTTTTGTAGCTTTAGGGGGTTGCAAGGGACATTTGTCCCTGCCATCAAAACGGACGAGTTCGTTTTGGTGCATAACATCAAAAAAAAAGAAATAATATGAATGTAGCAATAATTGGATTGGGTCTTATGGGCGGTTCGCTTGCTAAGAGCCTCAAAAAACTTGATTTTATCAAAGAGATTGTCGGTAGCGACCACAATCCTAAACATCAAAAAGAGGCTCTTGAACTCTCTCTTGTGGACAAAATAGTAGATATAAATGAAGTTAAAAAATATGATGTGATTTTTCTTGCTATTCCCGTAGATGGCATTATAACGGCACTTCAAAATCTTGTGGGCGTTAAAGAGAGCGCCACTATTATAGATTTGGGAAGTACAAAAGCAAAAATTATCGCCTCCGTGCCACATCCCATACGCAAAAATTTTGTCGCCGCACATCCTATGACAGGTACGGAAAACTTTGGTCCGAGTGCAGCAGTTGATAACCTTTATGATGACAAAGTAGTTGTATTATGCGACATAGAAAATAGCGGTGAACATCAGATAGAAGTAGCAAAGAGAATATTTAAAGCACTTCACATGAAGAAGCATTTTATGCCGGCACACCAGCATGACCGTCATGCGGCTTTTATCTCGCATATGCCTCATGCCATTGCTTACTCTTTGGCAAATACAGTGATGCATCAAGAGAACAAACACAATATCCTAGCCCTTGCGGCAGGCGGTTTTCGCTCTATGAGCCGTTTGGCAAAAAGCTCTGCATTTATGTGGGAAGATATCTTTAGACAAAACAAAACCAATCTGCTTGAAGCAATTGAACTTTTTGAAAATGAGTTAAACACTCTCAAAGAGCACATCAAAAATGATGAGTGGGATAAGGTGCACAAAAACATAGAAGCAGGAAATAGGCTTCATAAGATTCTTGATTAGTCGAGTTTGTACCTTTTCAAAACCTCTTTAAGCACTTTTTTGTCTATCTCCGTTTTGTCATTTGTGTAGATATTTTTTTCCAGTATCTCTATAAGTCTCTTAACCTCTGCATCTTCTTTATATGCCATCAGTTTTGCCAAAAGAGCTTTTGGCTCTTTGATAGAGCTTTTTTTTGCTTTTTTTATCTGCGGTAATTTTTTAAACATCATAAGTGCTGCACCAACGACAAGCCCCGTAAAGAAGACGAAAAAGAGCATAACAGCGTCACTTTTATCTTGTGGAGCCGGCGCTAAAGTCTCCTCATGAAACTCTTCTGGCTTTTTGATAGTAAGTTCCTCTTTTGGCTTTTGGTTTTTTACCTTGATGGCAATCTCGTTTGTCGTGATGGTTTTTATCTCTTTGGAATTTATATCAAAATATGTAAGCTTCAATGGCGGTATCATAAAGTCACTTTCAGCTACAAAGGTTAATTTTTGAGAGAGTTTTTTGCCGTCTATGACTATTTTTTCATCGAAAACTGCCACATTTGGGATGTTTGGTTTAAAACTCTTTATATCTTCCAAATTGCCGCTGCCGCTTACACTAACAGTTGCATCAAGTGCTTCGTTGGCATTGACCTCTGCTTTGTCCAAAGAGAGAGTGATGGTAAAATCTCCGACCAAAGAAACCCCTGAAGGAAGCGGTTTTACACTCAAATCAAGCTCATTTGAAAAGTGGTTTTTCCATTTTATGGTTGGAATCCACCCACCCCACCCGTCTATCTTGGTATCCCTTGAGGCTATCTGTATCTTGGCTCTGCCAATCTTTTGCATACCGACTCTTTGAGCCAGAAGTGTATAGACAACTTTTGTAACGGTATAGCCGTCCTCTTGGTACTTTTGCGGCTTGCTCTCTTCCCGCACCCAAAAACCGTCCATTGCAGGGGGTGTGAACTTGCTGTCGATGGCATTTGAGCCATCTTTTTGTTTAAAAAGAAGCGTGAGTTCAAACGCTTCTGAGACATAAAGTTCTTTTTTATCGCTATGCAGCAAAAGCATAAAGTTTGCATCTTTGGTTTGGCTTGGAGCTTTTACACTAATCTCTATCTCTTTTGTACGCTCTTTTTTGCCATCTATCTCAATTTCAAAACTCTCTATTTTACAGCTTTTTTGCGGAGCAAATTTATAGTTTAAAGTGTAGTTTTTGCTCACTGAACCATTGATTATTTGCATATTTGTTTGTGAAGAAGTTGAAAGCACATCACTGTCGCAAATAGTGGCAATTTCTGGTCGCTTAACGCTCTCTCCCGCAATTTGCAAAGAGTAGGTAACCATCTCCCCCTCTTCAACGCTCTGCATATCAACACTCGCACTCACTCCTGCAAAAAGCATCTGCGTTGTTATAAAAAATATGAGTAAAATTTTTGTCATAACTATCCCTTTACCACGGTTTTTCATTGCTGGATTTTTGTGTTGTTTCATCGCTGAGTTTATACATATAACTGCTTACATTTTTGTTAAGCATCTCTATCCATTTGCGCTCTTCTGCTTCATTCATACCATTTTCATCTTGGGTTTTTGCCTCACTGACATCACTGTTTTGCTCTTGCTTATCATCTTTTTTTGTGTCTGTAGCTTTTTGTTCTTCTTTTTTCTCTTTTGGTTCTTTGGCATCTTCTTGTTTTTGTTTGCCTTGGCTCTCTTTTTGCTCCTGAGAATTATCTGTCTGGTTGGACTTGTTTTGCTCATCTTTATTCCGTGAACTCTTCTCTTTTTCTTGTTTTTGCCCATTATCTTTTGAGTTTTGCTCCTCTTGGGGTTGCTCCTCTTTTTGCTCTTGCTTTTGAAGAGCTTTTTTTACCGTTTCAAGATTTTCTCGTGTCTCTTTCTCCTCTTTTATCTTCAAAGACTCCTCATAAGAGGTAAGGGCTTTTTGCAAATCACCGCTCTTTGCGTAAGCATTGCCGAGGTTGGAGAGGTTTTTGGCTTTTGACTCCCCCTCTTCAAATGCGGCTTTTTTATAGCTCTCTGCCGCTTCTTTGTACTTGCCTTGTTTGTAGTAGGCATTAGCCGTGTTGTAGTGGCTTTGCGGGTTTTGACTCTTTGTGGCGTGGGCTTCATAGAGTTGAGCGGCTTTGTCAAATTCGCCGCTCTCATACGCTTTTTTTGCCTCATGAAGCTTCATAAAATCAAACATTCCCGCATTCGCATCTTGATGAAAGGTAAGAAAAAAGAGTGCGATAAAGAGTGATTCTCTTCTGCCAAAAGAGCTTGTAGCGATAAGCAAGAGAAACATTGCTATACCCAGAGGGTAGTAAAAAAGCGGTTTTGTTCTCTCTATCTCTTGGCTTTTTAGCTCTTTTTTTTCATCCATTCGCACTATCTCCCTAAACATCATCTTTATGTCCTCAAAAGAAGTTGTCCCCTCTATGTAAACACCGCCTGTTTTTGTGGCAAGTGTGGCGATAGCGTCATTTAGTTTTGTAAAAAGCATCTCGCCGTTATGTTGCAAAAATGTCCCATCTTGCAGTCTGATCGGTGCACCTTTTTTTGTTCCCATGCCTAAGACAAAAACTACAATGCCATGCTTTTTTGCAAAAGCAATCTCTTGTGAAAAGTCATCTTTGTCTCCGCCATCACTTAGCAGAAGCACAACCTTTCTATCCTGTTCCTTTTGGCTCTTTTGCACAACATCCAAAAGCGATAAAAAATCCGTTCCCTTCTCTGTTATGGAAGAGGTGTCTAGCTGTGAGAGCAAAAAAGCAACCGCTGCCGTATCAAAACTAAGCGGCGAAACAAGGTAGGACTCTTTTGCAAAAGCCACAACACCTATACGCTCATTTTTTGCTTCTTCTAAAAGAGTGAGCGCTTTTTGCTTGGCTGCTTCAAGACGGTTTGGATAAACATCTTGCGCCAACATGGAGTCTGAAATATCAAGTGCGATGGTTATATCCGTGCTCTTTGCCTTGACTTCAACTTTTCCCTCCTTGACAACAGGCTGCGCAAGGGCGATAACGGTAAAAAACCCGACAATTAAAAAGAGTGCATTTCTGGCTTTAAGCGTGAGAGTATTTGCGCTTACACGGAGCTTCTCCATCACATCTTTGGAAAAAAACTCAGCTTGATGCTCCTTTTGGGTAAGCAAAAATGCAAAAAGCAAAAAGAGAGGCGGCAACATGTAGTAGAGAAATTCAGGATGCAAAAAGGTCATGCATAACCTCTTTTATTTTTGAGGTAAACATAAAGCATCAAAGAGAGAAGCGCAACAAAAAGAGGAAACTGGTAGTAGTAGTGTGTGAGCGTAAAGCTCTCACCCTTAATCTCCGACTTCTCAAGCTCATCTATCTTTTTATACACCTCTTGAAGCTGCGCTGCACTTGATGCGCCAAATGCCATACCGCCGCTCTCGTCGGCTATTTTCAAGAGGGCTTCTCTGTTATACTCATGCGGCATTCCTATACCTATGGGATAAACCTTTATTCCCTCTTTTTTAACCATATCAAGCGCAATTTCGAGCGGTACACGGTCAACCTCGGGAGTACTGTGTCCATCGGTGAGCAAAATGGCTATCTTTGTTTTTGATTTGCCCATTTTTAAGAGGTTGACGCCTTGGGCAAGAGAGGTGTTGAGTGCGGTGTATTTTCCAGCTATGCCGATAGAGAGCTGCGAGAGGATTTTGTTCAAAATGTCGGCATCGTAAGTAAGCGGCGAAGCGATAAAAGCGTAAGAGCCAAAAACTACAAGCCCCATGTTGTCACTTTTTCTTTGACTGATAAAATCACTCACTATCTCCTGCACCGCATCAAAGCGAGTTAAATGTCCGTTTTTTGCATCAAATCCTCTCTCTTTCATCGACTCTGACGCATCTAAAATAAGCGCAATCTCAACACCGTCTTTTGGCTCAATCTCATAAGGCTCTTCTTTGATGGGCGACATAAGCGAGAGTACCATCGTCACAATGCCAAGCCATTTGAGAAAGAATAGGAGTTTTGAAGTGGAGATGGCGTTTTTAAAAAACTCTTTTGTGTGTGGAAAATAGATAGAAGTTGCACGCTCTTTGCAAAAAAAAGCGCAAAGTGCAAAGAGAAAAAGAAGTAAAAAAAAGAGCGGAAACTCAAAAGAGAGCCCGTCAAACATCAATCATTCCTTTGTAAAGTTCTATATAACCAAGTGTTTCGCCATCAAAAGGTGCGACACTCTTTTTGTACTTGTAAACTTCCAGTCTGCTTATGAGATTTTGGTACATCTCTTGATGTCTAGGACTATCTTCTTTAAACGTTGCGCCATAATGCGTGATGGCGTATGCCGCACTTTTGGCATCACTCAAATCAAGTGTATGTAAAAGCCTATAATGCTCTTTTTTGAGGTTGAACCTGTTACGCTTTTTGTACCAGACATAGATGAGATATCCAAACCCAAAGAGTAAAAGAAGCGCAAAAAAAGCACTCCCCAAAAGGTAGTAAAGTGAGTACTCCTGCACATCAACAATGGTTTTTATATCATGAAGCGGGATGTCAAAACTCTGCTCTTGCGCCATTATCGCCCCTCAAAAAGTCTGCGGAGTGCCACGGCGGCACTTGAGTCTGTATATACTTTTGTAAAACGGATACCATCACTTCTTAATTTCTCAAAAAGAGCGTGGTCATGCGCTGCCACCTTTTGTGCATAGGCTTTGATACTCGCTATGTTAAAATCCCCCTCCAAAGTTGCTCCGCTTTGCGGGTCAACAAGTGAGGCAAAGCCCATTTCAGGCGGATTTTCTTCAAGTCTGTCTCGTACGATGACGCAAACTATCTCATGCTTTCTTGCCAAAAGTCTGAAATTCGGTATCTCAAAAAAATCGCCAATCATTAAAATAAGCGACTTTCTTTTTAGTCTTTGAAAAAGAGTATCGGCTATGAACTTAAAGTCAAGCTGCGCTCCAAGCGCATCAAACTCCAAAATATCTTGAACGCTTTTTTGTACCATCAAGAGTTTTTTGGTGGGCTTTTCATGTGCTGCCATCTTGTCAGTAAAGATGTAAGAACTCAGCAAATCACCGTTTTTAAGCGTTGAATAGCCTAAAAGTGCGGCAACCTCGGCGATACTCTCCTGCTTGAACTTTTTAGAACCAAAATGGACACTTCCGTTTAAGACAGAGACCAAAACGACATTTAGCTCTCGCTCCTCACGAAATATCTTGATAAAGGGTTTTTGCATCTTAGCCGTGATATTCCAGTCAATATGGCGGATGTCATCTCCTGCCATATACTCACGAAGTTCGATAAAATCATACCCCTCTCCGTGAAAGATAGATGGATTGTTACCGACCATTTCGCTAAAAACTTGCCGTCTCGCACGAACCAAGATTTTTTGAAGTTTGCTCATGTGCTTATGCCGTATTTATGGTATTGCAACGGTTTGGAGTACTTTTTGGATAATCTCGTCAGTTGTCACACCCTCTGCCTCTGCCTCATAGGTCAAAACGATACGGTGACGCATAAGCTCTTTTGCAATATATGCAACATCCACAGGTGTTACAAAATCTTTGCCGCGCATAAACGCCATAGCTTTTACTGCTTTAAACATATCGATACTCACGCGAGGAGATGCTCCAAACTGGATATACCCTTGAATCTCATCAAGCCCGTACTCGCTGGGATGGCGTGTGGCATTGATAAGTTCTATCATATACTCCTCAACCTGCGCATCGACATGAACATTTTTCACAGCCGCCTTTAGCGCCTCCAAATCCTCATGTGTCACAACGCTCTTGATCTCCTCAAAATTGCCGCTTGAAATACGTCTTGCTATCTCAAGCTCCTCTGCTTTTGTGTTGTAATCAACAACAAGTTTGAGCATAAATCTATCTAACTGCGCCTCTGGAAGCTGGTAAACACCCTCCTGCTCAACAGGGTTTTGGGTTGCCATAACAAAAAACGGCAAAGAGAGCTTAAAGGTCGTATCGCCAAGAGTCACCTGCTTCTCTTGCATAACCTCCAAGAGTGCCGATTGGACTTTTGCGGGAGAGCGGTTTATCTCATCCGCTAAGAGCAGGTTTGTAAAGATAGGACCTTTTTTTATCTTAAAACTGTTGGTCTGCGGGTCATAAATCTCAGCACCGAGGATATCTGAGGGAAGCAAGTCGGGAGTAAACTGCGCTCGTTTAAAATCAAGTCCCAAACTCTTTGCAAGCGCATTGACCGTCGTTGTCTTTGCAAGCCCCGGAACACCCTCTATAAGTATATGCCCCTCACACAAAAGCGCAATAAGAAGAGCATCAATCATCTTCTCCTGTCCCACAACCACTTTGGAGACCTCTTTTTTAATCAACTCTATTTTAGACATCATAAATACTTTTTCCTTTTCTATGTAAAATGAAGTATAACAAAAAGGGATAAATAGCTAAAGGGCACCTCTAAAGTTCAAGCCCTAAAACCTTACCGATTCCCTCTTTTTGCACCATTGCGCCAAACTTCACGGCGATACTTTGCTTTGCTATCTCGTATCCTTGTGTTGATTGTCCCGTGATGTGGAGTTTGTTGCCTCCGATGGTCGTACCTTTGGCATCTCTCACGCTTATCTCTATGGCTGAACGGGCAAGGATAAAGCCGTATGAAGAGGCTCTTTGAACGTCGGAGCGGATGGCAATCTTAAAATGCACCTTAGCGCTTTTACTGTCGATTTGAACTTTTTTTGCACTTAGCGCATCACGGACAGGGGCTTGAAGAGCAAGCGAATCCTCATCCGCTTCTAGCTCAAAACTGATAGAAGCAAGAAGCGCAGCATAGTTATTTTTGATTTTTTGTATCTTTTGAATAAAGCGCTCACCGTTAAAACTGCTTTGCAAAACATTCATAACCACAAGCATATTTGGAACATCCCCTAAATCATGCAGCACTTTTTTATAGATACTTAACCCCTCAAGCTCATGGTGCAGATGCAGTGAACCGACTGCCGCATCGGCGATGGCAAACTTTTGCTCAAGTTCACTTCTAAGGCTCTCAAAGAGTTTTTTTTTCTCTGATGCGATGAGTACGACATGCTTTTTAAAACCAAGTTCTTGAGCCTCTACGACCTCATAATGGCTTATACGGATTTTCTTCACATCACTTTGTATATTGCTCACAGTGGTTTGCTGATGTGAGTTGCGCACACCCTCTTCTACAACCTTTTTAGAACTGAATGTGGACTGTATGGAGACGCTGAGCGTGGATGCCATCATACTAAGCGCATTTGCAACCGCCACCTCCTTGCTCTCCCCCTCACCAAGAGCATAAAGCGTTTTTTGCGTACTTTGCGGCGGATTTGTGTACCATGCGGGAAGAGCTTTTTTGGGCATAAGAGGCACATCTTCTTTTGTAGAACATCCCGCAAAAAAGAGAGTTGCCGCTACTGCGATAAAAAGACAGCTTTTTCTCATTGCCCAAGCTGCTCCATAGCTTTTTTATGTTTTCTTATCAAATCACTAATCCTAAAATGTGCCTGATTTATCTCTTCTACAGGCTCTATTGCAATGGTATCGGCTCTTTTGTAGTAGTTTTGCGCTTCTCCATAGACACCCTGCGCCTCTTTGACAACCCCCAGATTGTAAAAAGCGACATAACTTTTCTGCTGAGTTGCATCCACAAGCTCAGTTAAAAGTTCTTCTGCTTTATCAAGCCTATTTTGCTCAATATACTCCAGCGCAAATTTTAAAAGCTTCTTTTGTCTATCATCATACTTGGTATCCGGGTCATCTATAAGGTCAACTCTCATATTGACATAGTGCGGTGTCAACTTAAAGATAAAACTCTCTGCTATCCGATCCGCCAACATGTGTCCGGCTGCATCAACAGTCGGAATAAAACGGGTATCGTCATCACAATGTGTCCATGCCGTAGATGCCGGAACACTGGCCGCATATATAACATCTCCTTGCGCAATATCAATCATCCGCACTTCAGCTGAGAGATGCACATCTCTTTTTGTGCACCCGACAAGATACTCCCTCATTTTCTCACATTTTTTATCTGCGCATCGTAAACGCTTCTCATAATAGTAGCTATCTCTGGAACTAAGATTTGAAACACTCCCTGCAACAATAGCCTGAGCGCCTATAAGGTTACCTACCTCAACAGCTTTTTCAACCTCTATCAAACCGCTGCTTTGTAGTTTTTGTTCGGTAATAATCTCATTAAAATCTTTTCTGCTTACAACCGTAAAGTACGATTTGTCATCAATAGTTGTTTCATAAAGTTTTGTCTCGATTTTATTTGAAACACTAAATTCGTCATTCTCAAAGTAAGCTACACTCACTTTTTTTGTCATCGCCGCACGGTCAATCTCTGCCGGCTGAAGCGCTCTAATGGTCACACGCTGCGTACATCCGCTCAAAAACAGAGCAGACAAAAACGCAAAAATCATCCATAAAACCATCTGTTTCATAATGCTGTACCGCCTCTTTTTTTACTGCTCGCATTATATAATTTTTGTGCAATTTTTTTTGCACTTGCAAGTGATGTTATCTTTTTTTGTTCTATCTCTTTAATGAGCGTCTCATATTTTAGCGCATCCTCAACCACTAAAAGAACCATCAGCGCATCAAGTGATTTTGCACCTTTAGTTTTTTGCGAAAAAGCATCGCCTGATTTTATTTGAGGAGACTTTTTTCTCTTAATTTTTCCGACTAAAAAACCTGCAACAAACGTAAGCAGGTAGTAAAGATAGGAGACATCAAAAGAGAATCCCTCCTTTTGCACTACATCAAGAAGCTCCTCTTTTGCAAAACCGCCCTCCACCTTTACATCCACCGCATCAACAACAAGTTTTTCTACCTTTTTTGTCTTAAGGCTAAAGTACTCTATCTCTTTTTTTGGGATAGTAAAACTCTTCTCTCCTACAAAAGCAAATTTCTGGCTCCAAACTCCACTCTGCGCCTCTTTGGTTAGTTTTTGAGAAGAGACAGCCTCTCCCGCAAAAACTTTGACACCCTCTATCTCATAAGAAAATGGCTCGATTCGCTCAAAATTTCCCTCGCCTTTGATTGTTATATCAAGATGATAAGGTTCGTATGCCTTCAGCAGAGGCTCTCTCTTTTTTACATCAACAGCAAAATCTCCTACCAAATCACTCGGCGTCTCTTCTATCAAAACCTTAAAAACTTCCTGCTTAACAACTGTTTTTTTTGCATCCTCTTTTTTGACATTATCACGCCCGATAACCATCTCTTCGATAGAATCTTTGCTTGTCAGTTTCATCAGCGCTTCAAAAGCTATCTCTATTTCGCCGGACTCTTTTGCAAAAAGAAGAAACTCATAAGAACTTATTTTTTTGCCCTCAACGATACTCTCATTTGCCTGCAAGCTCTTAACACTAAACTTTTCATACTCGCCGCTTGGATTGAACTCGATACTGTAAAGTTCTGCACGGTCGCTAAATGCACATGTATAGCGAATATAAACTGCCTCATTGACAAATGCTTTTTGTTTGTTTATCTGCGCACTCCATTCGTACGTCGTTGCAAAAAGCGGCAGTTGCAAAAATAGAGTTATGAGTAAAAAAACTTTACCAAGGCTTCTTTTCATCGACTCCCCTTTTATTGATAAGCTCATACTGCTTGGAGCTTAGTTTTGCTTTGCCGCCGTCAAGATTGATACTATTTTGCATCTCTGTTTTTTTGCCGCTATCATCGGCACCGCTGCTGCTTTGCGCACTTACTTGCATGTTTGATCCGCCCCCCTCTTTTGCTTTTTTGTTACTCTGCTCTTTTTTGGCAAGTGCAGATTTATCTTGACTTTGCTGTTTCCCGCTTGTCATCTCTTTTTTCTCACCCGCCTCACGAATAAACTCCAGATTTTCGTCCGCCTCTTTTGAATAAGCAAGCGTTAAAGATTTCACATACGCCTCTCTTGCCTTCTCAAACTCTTGCAGCCGCACAAGCGTATTGCCTATATTGTAAAAAACGATTGACTTTGCCTCTGAATCGGCGGACTTTACCATCTCAAAGTTTTGCAGTGCCTTCTCATACTCTCCGCTTCTGTACTGCTCCACCGCTTTGTTGAAAAACTCCATATTCTCATTTGCACTCAGATGTACACCAAAGAGAAGCAAAAACGCCACTACATACCTCTTAAGCGTCGTAACACTCACCAAAAACGAGAAGATTGCCAAAACCACAAAATAGTAAAAAAGTTCAAGATTACGCATAATCGTTGTTTGGCTTTTATGCTCTTTTTTGCCTTGTGACTTAAGTGCATCAAGAAGCGTGTCAAAATCTTTTGTGTAAACCCCGCCCGTTGCCTCTGCTATCTCTTTTACTGCACTGTTTTCACGGCTCACAACGATATCTCCAAGCTCGTCTTTCATAAGCGCACCGTCCTCAAGCCTAAGCGTTCCGCCCGTTGTCGTAGCAGTCATAAAGATGTTTACCGCAAGGTTGTTTTCTCTGGCAAAATTCGCCTCAGCCTCATAGCCCAGTTCATCTGCTCCATCGCTAAAGAGTACAACGGTAGCCTTTTTAGATGCGGACATCCTGCGAGAGAGCTTGAGTGCGGACATCACGTCACTTCCCTGCGTAATGATAAACTTCTCATCAAGAGAACCAAAAAGATGCAGCAAAAGCTCTCTGTCTTCCGTCAGCGGAGAGAGTACCACTGCATTTGTAGTAAATCCAAGTACCCCATATCTGCTCTTCTCTCCCCTCTCCACCAACTTTTTGAGCATCTCTTTTGCAAAATCAAGACGTGTAGGCTCCAAATCCGAAGCGTGCATGGAGTAGGAGAGGTCAACCCCGATAATCACATCGCTTAAAAGTTGTTCGGATTTTATCGGTTCTTGCTCTATAACGGGTCTGCAAAGTGCCAAAACAACAAAAAGAAAGCTAAATATATATCCGTAAGAGGCAACTCTCAGCTCTTTTAGGTTTACTTTGAGAAAAAGCGGTAACAGCAGAAGCAAAAGCCAAAGGTACTCAGGAAAAAGAAGTTTCATTTTTGCACCTCTCTATAGAGTAAAAAGAGCAAAAGCACCGCCGCACCAAGCAAAAGCGCCCAGTAATAGTACTCTTTTTGCAGATATTCCTTGCTTTTTATGTTTGAAGATTCCAGTGCGTCAATCTTCTCATAGACTGATTTTAGCTCTTTTGCCGAAGTTGCAGCAAAATACTCTCCATCGCTCTCCTGCGCTATCTTCTGCAACAGTGCTTCATCCGCCTCGCCCTTGTTTCCCATGCCGATAGTGTAGATTTTTATCCCCTGCTCTTGCGCTATTTTGATGGCATCTTTTGGCGAGATACTTCCGCTGTTATGTTCACCGTCGGTTAAAAGTATGATAATTTTTGTTTTAGCTTTGGAATGTTTAAAAGCCCTCACGCCTACCGCAATTCCCTCACCGATAGCCGTGTTTTGCCCTGCCATACCATGCATGAGATACCCTAACATCTCTACAACTATATTTTTTTCATAGGTAATGGGCGAAGCGATAAAAGCAAAATCTCCAAAAAAAACTACCCCGAGATTGTCCATCTCTCTTTTTTTGATAAACTCAGAGGCGATTATCTGCGCTATCTCAAATCGGCTCAGCCGCTCCCCTTTACTTACCTCATTTTCAAAATCAAATCCGGAAGCGTTCATGGAACCGCTGCCGTCAAGTGCGAGAACAATGTCTTTTCCCATACGATTATGCGGGTTAAGAGTGTCAACAACTATCGGGGAGGCAAGAGCGGTACAGAGTAAAAGAATAATGGCTGTCTTGAGAATCCACTCCAATTTAAGAAGATTTTTTTTGGTGGAAAAAAAGTGAAGATGTACAAAAAAACGGCTCTTTAGCTGCTCCCTGCACTTATACATGCAGTAAAGAAGCGGGAAAAAAAGTAAAAAGAGGTACGGATACTCAAAGCTAAAAAAACTCAAATACTCCCTCCCTTTTTTTATGCTTATTTTAACAAAAAAATAAAAAACAATAACTAAAACGCCTTTTTGAAAAGAATATTTGATTTTTTTTAAATATTTGAAGATTTTTTCTTGACATATAAATTCTATTTGTCTATAATTCGCGTCCACAAACGTTAAGTTTGAAAATGTCTTGTTAGCTCAGCCGGTAGAGCATCTCACTTTTAATGAGGTGGCCGATGGTTCGAATCCATCACAGGACACCATCTTTTGTTTTGTGGCCCCGTCGTCTAGCGGTCAGGATCCCAGGTTTTCATCCTGGTTACAGGAGTTCGATTCTCCTCGGGGTCACCAACACAATCACTTCATTTTTACACTATTTAACTCCAAATTTTTTTTATAAAGCTATAATTCCAATTTTAAAAATCAGATAAATTTTTCATGAAAGTTGCACTATGTTTTTACAACGATATATTGATTTTGTTACACACTATTTTAAAGCAGTTTTGATTTTTGTAGCTCTTGCTACGGGAATTTTTGGGTATTATGCACAATTTTTGGGTATTGATGCTTCTGCCGAGACGCTTTTGTTGGAAAACGATACAGATTTGAAGTTGACGCGTGAAGTTCACGGGCGTTATATCAGTCCTGATTACCTAGTAGTTGCTTTCAGTCCTAAAGAGTATATGCTCTCTGAAACTAACATTGCTACCATCAAAGCACTTAAAGATTCTTTGTTGCGCATAAATGGGGTTGAGAGCATCACATCGCTGCTTGATGTTCCCTTGCTTGAGAGTCCGCCGATGGCAGTTTCCGAAGTTGTAAAAAATGTACGCACGCTCTCATCTCCCGATATCAAAAAAGCAATGGTGCAAAAAGAGCTTACTTCAAGCCCTCTGTATGCAAAAAATCTTGTAAGCGATGATTTTAAAACTACCGCTATTTTAGTCAATCTCAAAGAGGATGCCAGATACACCGAACTTCTTCAAAAACGCAACTCTTTTATAGAACTACAGCAAAAAAGAGAACTGAAGCCTGAAGAAAAAAAAGAGTTTGAAGCCGCAAAAAAAGCATTTAAAGAGTATGGTTACAGCACAAGGGACGAAGTACATCAACTAATTGAAAATGTCCGCTCTACCATTAATCCTTTTCGCAAAGAGGGGGAACTTTTTTTAGGCGGCGTTATGATGATTGCAGACGATATGATAGGTTTTGTAAAGAACGATATCGCCATTTACGGAACGGCTATTATGCTCATCATGGTGCTTATGCTGTGGGTTATCTTCAGACAAGTACGCTTTGTGGTTTTGCCTATCTTGGTCTCCTTTTGTGCGGTCATTATCACAACAGGTGTCAATGCGCTTATGGGTCTTGAAGTTACGGTCGTCTCTTCAAATTATGTTGCGATGCAGCTCATCACTACGCTCTCTTTGGTAATCCATCTTATAGTAAGCTACCGCGAGGAGTATGTGCTTTACCCGCATTTTTCTCAAAAAGAACTCATCGAAATTACGCTCAAGCGTATGTCTGTTCCGTCTGTTTTTATTATCCTTACATCGGTTGCGGGATTTGGCTCACTGATGACGTGCGATATCCTGCCTATTATCGATTTGGGTACGATGATGAACATCGGCGTAACTGTTTCTCTGATTGCGGCATACCTTCTTTTCCCGTCTATGATGATGCTGTTTCCCAAAAAAGAGCCTGTACTTACATTTGACAAAGCTTTTACGCTTAACACCATCTTTGCACAAACCGTAGAGCATCACGGCAAAAAAATCATTGTGATAGTAGTCGCAATCCTTGGGTTTAGCCTTGTCGGCACTACACAGCTAGTAGTTGAAAACAGTTTTATAAACTACTTTAAAAAGAGTACCGAGATTTATCAAGGTATGCAAAAAATAGACAACACTTTAGGCGGTACGACACCGCTGGAGATAGTCGTAACATTTCCAAAGATACAAAACAAAGAGAAAAAGAGTAACACTTCTGATGAACTTGATAGTTTTGCAGACGAATTTACAGAGACGGACAATGATGCACAATACTGGTTTACGGCACAAAAAATGGAGACCATACTTAAAGTGCATGACTATTTGGTCTCTTTGCCCGAGGTGGGCAATGTCTCTTCGCTGGGTACGCTCACAAAAGTTGGGCGCATCTTGAAAGAAGGGAAAGATTTTGACGGTGTAGAGCTAGCACTTATGTACAACGAGCTGCCTCTTGAGTTCAAAAAAATCCTTCTCTCTCCATACGTAAACACTGAGTACAACGAAGCACGCTTTGTAGTTCGCATAGTGGATTCCAACAAAAATCTTAGACGAAACGAGCTGATTAAAAAAATTCAAACAGATTTAGAGACAAAAATCGGACTTAAAAAAGAGGATTTTAAACTTGTAGGCATGATGGTACTTTACAACAACATGCTCCAATCCCTTTTTGATTCGCAAATAGGAACACTCGGTCTCGCACTCCTTTCTCTTGGGGCAATGTTTTTGTTTCTGTTTCGTTCTTTAAAAATTGCGGTAGTTGCATTAACCGTCAACATGGTACCAATCAGCGTTATTTTTGGCATTATGGGTATCGCAAACATCCCTTTGGACATCATGAGCATTACCATCGCCTCTATCGCTCTGGGCATCACTGTGGACAACACCATTCACTATTTTTACCGTTTTAGAGAGGAGCTTGCACTAGATGGAGACTATATCGCTTCTATGCACAGAGCGCATGGAACTATCGCTTTTGGAATGTTTTACTACTCGCTTGCGACAATTGTAGGCTTTTTGGTCTTGGTAACTTCCAACTTTATACCGACGCTTATTTTTGGTCTTTTGACGGTTATCGTTTTGCTTGTAGCAATTGTCTCAGACCTTCTTTTCTCGCCGCTTTTGGTGGTAACGTTTAAACCTTTTGGGGTAAAGAGAGGGTAATACCTAACTATTGGCTTGTTAAGCTATAAGTGATGGGGATAGTCAATGTCGTCTGGCTTTTAGGCTTTGGAAATTTTGTAGAGAGATCTTCTATGGTCTTGATGGCTGCACGGCTCAAAATCTCGTTGCTTGATTCTACAACTATAACATCATGAACTTTTGCATCAGTATCTAGTGTGCATTTAACTTTTACTACACCTGTAATCTCTTTTTGTCTGGCACTTCTTGGATAGTAGAGATATTCTTGTAAAAGCTCTACTATTTTTTGTATATTGAGTTCATAATACTCCTGATGATACGGTTTTGTCTCTATAGGCGGTACCGTTTTTTGTTCAGAAGCAATCTCTTTATGTATCTCCGGTGCCACGCTTTTTTGGGGCTGCGGAGTTATCTCCTCTTTAAGTTGGCTTTTTTCTACTTTTTCTTCCAAAGTTTTCTCTTCTACTTTTTCTTCCTCTTTTTTCTCAACCTTTTTTTCTACTTTTTTTTGAACGGTTTTTCTCTCTTTTTTTTGGCTCTCTTGCACTCTTTGGGGCTTCTTCTCTTGAGGCTGCACGATACAAACTTCCTCTTTTGCCTGATGCTGTGCCTTTGTTTGTGGGGACGCTTCAATCACGGAGAGTTTTATGGGGATTTTTATAAGAATTTCTTGCTCAGGTTTTGTCTCATTGCCGTAAAAGTACAAAACCAGCGACAACACTACGCCGTGAAAAAAAAGAGAGATAAAAAAGGAGTTGCCGTGTCGAATCATAGAGCAATAGTAACAAAAGAATTGTTACTAAGTGCTTAGCTTATACGAAATATAAGTATTATATCGCTCTTTTAAATTCCGGGTACGCTTCAACACCGCATTCGTTGATATCCATACCCATAAGTTGAGCTTCATCGTCTGCTCTGAATGCAGAGATTTTATTTATAGCAATGAGAACAACAAACGATACAATAAAAGTAAATACCCCTACAATCAGTATCCCTTTTACCTGCGCCATAAATGAAATCTCTTCTACAAAAATTCCGGCCGCCAGCGTTCCCCATATGCCGTTGACAAGGTGTACGGAAAGCGCACCGACAGGATCGTCAAGTTTTAGCTTATCGAACATCGGAACTGCAAAAACAACCAACGCACCGCCGACAAGTCCGATAAAAATAGGTGTAAACATATCATAATAATTTGCCGCCGCCGTTATAGCAACAAGCCCGCCTAAAGCGCCGTTCAAAATCATAGTGATATCAAATAGTTTATAGCGAACATACATAAGAAGCGCTGCGACAAGCGCACCGGCAAGCCCTGCCGTATTTGTGTTCATGATGGTTTTTGCAACGGCATCAGCTTTTTCTATACTAGAGATAGTGCCGACACTTCCGCCGTTAAATCCAAACCATCCTATCCAAAGAAGAAGTGCGCCAAGAACGACAAGAGGGATATTTGATGCCGGAATAACTTTAATTTTTCCATCTTGATAACGCCCTCTTCTTGAACCGATAACCATGATAGCAGCCAAAAGCGCCCAACCACCTGTTGAGTGGATAACGGTTGAACCTGCCAAATCATACATCTCTATATCAAGAAATGTGCCTTTGAGCATATCCGCTCCCCAACTCACATTGACAACAAGAGGATATATAACCGCTCCCATTATAAGAGTAAAAATAGCCAGTGGAATGATACGTACCCTCTCGCTCACACCACCGCTCATAATATTAACCGTCTTGCCCACAAAAGCCATCTGAAACATAAAAACAGCCCAGATACTGCTAGACGTACTCTCCCAGCCGCCAAAAGCAAGTTGGTATCCAAAGAGCAAAAAGGCAAGAGATGCCACTGTATATATCATCACATTTGTAGTCAAAACAGAGGAGACGTTTTTTGTACGAACCAGACCCGCTTCAAGCATAGCAAACCCGGGAACCATAAAAATGATGAGCGTCATGGCAAAAAGCATAAAGAAAGTGTCGATTATATATTTGAAATCAGCTTCTAGCATATAAAATCCTTCAAAAAAAATTGAAGGAAATTATAACTTATAAAAGAGGAATAGAGTTTTTTTACTGATTAATTTTTAATCAGTAAATAAGATTGACTTTATCTGCCACTTTATGTGGCAAGCTTCAGTGCCATAGCGGCAAGCGTAGCCAAAGGAATTACTTCCTTTGGCGTTGTAATTACTATATCGCCTCGCTATCAGTTTCACCCGTACGGATACGAATAATTTTTTCAACATCGCTCACAAATATCTTTCCATCACCGATTTTACCTGTTCTTGCTGCCTCAACGATTGTCTTTACCACTTGGTCAACATTTTCATCATCAACAACCATCTCCATTTTTATTTTTGGGAGAAAGTCAACAACATACTCCGCACCGCGATAAAGTTCGCTATGCCCTTTTTGACGTCCATAACCCTTAACCTCGCTAACCGTCATCCCAGTGATTCCGATTTCTGCCAGGGCATCTTTTACATCTTCTAATTTAAATGGTTTGATAACCGCTTCTACTCTTTTCATAATCATATCTCCAAATTTAGTTTAAAATTGTAACGACTTTTGCTATTTTAAGCAAACACAAAAATCAAAGATTTAGTGCTTTTTCTCCATGGATGGTCTCATCAAGACCTCTGCTCTCGCTCTCATCATCCACTCTTCCGCCACCTGTAAGAGCTGATGCAACATAGTAAATCACCGCTGTAGCTATAGCACTATAAACAACTGTCAACCCTATCGCCTGAACCTGTTTTACAAGTTGTGAACCCATCTCGTATGCTTCGGGCAACGCATAAGGAACAATAAATAGTGCCGTTGCGATAGAACCCCAGATACCGACCAAGCCGTGAATCCAAAATGCGTCCAAAGAGTCATCCACTTTAAACATCCCTTTAAGTTTTGCAACACCCCAAAAGCCTAACATACCGCCGACAAGCCCGATGATGATAGCACCTTCTACACCGGCAGTTCCCGACGCAGGAGTGATTGCCACAAGACCTGCAACCGCTCCGGAAGCTCCGCCTACAATAGTTGCTTTTTTATAAACAAACCACTCAACAACAAGCCATCCAAGGACACCAAGCGCTGCTGCAACATTTGTCACCAAAAATGCCGATGCCGCAATACCGTTTGCCCCAAGTGCAGAACCTGCATTGAAACCAAACCATCCAAACCATAAAAGAGCCGCACCTAGTGCTACTAAAATCGGAGAAAAAGGCTTAATAGCCGCTTTGCCGTAATCTCTTCTGCGTCCCAAAATCATAGCGACAACAAAACCCGCCACACCTGCATTAAGGTGAACAACCGTACCGCCTGCAAAATCTATCTCACCAAAGTTAAGAGACTCTCCTCCACCCCATGCCCAGTGTGTTACGGGTGCATAAACCGCCACAACCCAAAGAGCCGCAAATACCATATATGTAGAAAACTTTACACGCTCTATCATAGAGCCGCTTGCGATGGCTACGGCAATAGCCGCAAAAGTTCCTTGAAACACAACAAAAAGAAGCTCAGGAATAGTTCCTTTAAGTGTTTCAGACGTGATACCAAAGAGCATTACCTTGCCGCTTCCGATAATATCGCCGTCTCCAAAAGCGATAGAGTAACCCACAACAACCCACACAAGCGAAGCCATAGCATACGCCCCCAAGCTCATCCCTATCGTGTTAAGCACGTTTTTTGAACGTGTCAAACCTCCATAAAAGAGCGCTAGCCCTGCTGGAGTCATAAGCATTACCAAAGCAGTAGCTACAAGCATCCATGCCGTATCACTGCCGCTTAGCGCATCCTCTGCAAAAACAAAAGAGGGTAACAACATTGTGCCTAAAAGATATCTTTTCATCTTTTATCCTTTTTGAAAATCTGCTCAAATTATACACCCTTGCTCTTTGACAATATGCACATTTATGATTAATTTTTAATCAATACTAGCCCAACTAAAAATCTTCTATCTTTACGAAACTCTTAAGCGTTATTAAGATATCATCCGTGGAATTATTTTTTAAAAAAATAGGTGTTATATATGAGCAACTTGCTAAACAGTGACAACGTACAAACAATCAACATTGAAGAGACGCTTCAAAACAGCTACTTAGACTACTCAATGAGCGTAATCGTAGGACGTGCCCTTCCTGATGTACGCGACGGACTC
This sequence comes from Sulfurimonas sp., assembly GCF_028694605.1. Classification (GTDB taxonomy): domain Bacteria; phylum Campylobacterota; class Campylobacteria; order Campylobacterales; family Sulfurimonadaceae; genus Sulfurimonas. Next base: position 55,174 of record NZ_JAQVKP010000006.1, read on the forward strand.
AAGCCTGTTCACAGAAGAATCCTCTATGCAATGGACAAACTAAGCCTCTCTCACGGCTCAAAATTTAAAAAATCGGCTCGTATCGTCGGGGATGTTATCGGTCAGTACCATCCGCACGGCGACACGGCAGTTTATGATGCACTTGTTCGTATGGCACAAGAGTTTTCTATGAGGATGCAGCTGGTTGACGGTCAAGGAAACTTCGGTTCGGTGGACGGCGACAGTGCAGCGGCTATGCGTTATACCGAAGCCAGAATGACAAAATACGCAGGCGAACTTTTAAAAGATTTAGAGAAAAACACGGTCAATATGATTGACAACTACGATGCGACTACAAAAGAACCCGATGTTATGCCGACTCGTGTTCCAAACTTACTTATAAACGGCTCTTCAGGTATCGCTGTAGGTATGGCTACAAATATTCCTCCGCACAATCCTCAAGAGATTATGATGGGGTTAAAGGCACTTTTGGCAAATCCAGATATCGAACTTTACGAAATCATGGAGCATATCAAAGCACCTGATTTTCCGACAGGCGGAACCATTTTTGGTAAAAAAGGGATTGTTGACGCCTACACGACGGGTCGCGGACGTATCAAGGTACGTGCAAAAACTCATATAGAGCGCAAAGGAAACAAAGATGTCATAGTTATAGATGAGCTTCCTTATCAGGTAAACAAAGCTCGTCTTATTGAAAATATTGCGGATTTGGTAAAAGACAAACTTATAGAAGGTGTTTCGGAGATTCGTGACGAATCAGACCGTGAGGGCATCCGTGTCGTAATCGAACTCAAAAAAGATGCGATGAGCGAAATCGTTCTTAACAACCTCTATAAACAGACAAGCATGCAGGTGACTTTTGGTATCATCATGCTCTCCATCCTTAACCAAGAGCCAAGAGTTTTTGGTCTCATTGACATTTTAAAACACTTTATCAACCACCGTAAAACCATTATTATCCGCCGTACTATCTTTGACCTTGAAAAAGCAAAAGCAAGAGCGCATATCTTAGAAGGTCTCAAAAAAGCTCTTGATATTATCGATGAAATCATCAGAGTTATCAAATCAAGCAAAAACATAGAAGAAGCAAGAGACAACTTAGTTTCAGAGTTTGATTTTAGCGTCATTCAGGCACAAAGCATCGTTGACATGCGTCTTGGAAGATTGACGGGCTTAGAGCGTGAAAAGATAGAAAACGAACTTAGAGAGATTTTAGAACTTATCCTTTACCTAGAGTCTATCTTAAAGAGCGAAGAAGTTTTACACGGTATCATCGACCAAGAATTTGATGAGATTATCTCTATCTATACCGATGCAAGACGCACGGATATCGAAGATGATTATGATGATATAGACGTTGAAGACCTTATCCCAAATGAGCCTATGGTTGTCACCATCACCCATAGAGGATACATCAAACGTGTTCCTCTTGCGCAGTATGAGAAACAAAAAAGAGGCGGCAAGGGCAAAATTGCGGTTACCACATATGAGGATGACTTTATAGAGAGGTTCTTTACATGTAACACCCACGACACTCTTCTTTTTGTTACAGACCGCGGACAGCTTCACTGGCTCAAAGTCTATAAAATTCCCGAAGGAAGCAGAACGGCAAAAGGCAAAGCGGTTGTAAACCTTCTCAACCTTGTAGCCGATGAGCAAATCCAATCCATCATTCCAACAACAGATTTCAGCGATGAAAAATCACTTGTCTTCTTTACAAGAAACGGAACAGTCAAGCGAACAAATCTCAGCGAATTCTCAAACATAAGAAGCAACGGCGTCAAAGCTATTCTTCTTGACGATGATGACAAACTTATCACGGCAAGAATCGCAGATCAGAGCATCAAATACCTCTTTATCGTTACAAAACTTGCACAATGTATCAAGTTTGAGATAGAAAAGACTAGAGAGCAAGGCAGAAACACTATGGGAGTCAGAGGTATCAAATTTAAATTTGATACCGATGAAGTCGTCGATGCAAACATAATCGCAAATGATGAGGAAGAGATACTCATAGTAAGCGAAAAAGGTATCGGCAAGCGAACAGATGCCGGAGAGTACCGCTTAACCAATCGTGGCGGAAGCGGTGTTATCGCTATGAAAATGACGCCTAAAACAGGAAAATTTGTCGTCGGATGTTTGATGGTAGATGAAGAGATGGATATGATGGCACTTACAAAAGCAGGCAAAATGATACGTGTCGATATGCAGACCATCTCCAAATCAAGCAGAAATACAAGCGGTGTTTATATCGTTAAAGGCGATGATGTTGCAAGTGTTTCAAGATGTCCAAAGCAGTCAGATGAAGAGGAAGAGAGTGATGACTCTCTTTTTAATACAAGCGAGTTGGAATAGTAGTTGCTTAAACAAAACCAACAAACCCATGTCAGAGGACGAATTATGAGATATTCTGTACTATTTGCAATGCTTTTGAGTGTCGCATCACTCTTTGGAGCAGATAAAGTTCTAGTAGTTGACACAACTGTCGTAGAGCAGACAAACGCAGAAGTTGCAGCAGCAAAAGCTGAAGCAACCAAAGCAAAAGAGGTGGCGGCACAAGCAAGAGCGGAGAGCCAAAAAACGATGGATGAACTCGCTCAGGTAAAAGCGCAAAGAGAAGAAGAGCTTGCAACTATGACAGCTCAAGAAGAGATACTAAGAAAAAACAAATCAATGCATATCTCTGTAGTCGGGCAAGGTGTTGCACCCATGAATACATCCTCTCCTGCACAAGCATACGCTCTTGCAAAAAGGGCGGCTATTGCCGATGCATACAGAGCAATTGCCGAAAAAGTCAAAGGTGTTCGTGTTGATGGGCAAGATACAATCAAAAATATGATGATGCAAAAGTCAACGCTGCGCACTTATGTTCAAGCAATGGTAAGAAATGCTGATATTATTGAGACTACATTTAAAGAGGGATTATGCGAAGTAGAGATGGAAATCGTCATTTCACACGCAGACTTTGCCCAATAATACTCCTGCTTCTTTTTCCGCTTGCACTCAGTGCAGGCGAATACCTTATCTCTTATAAGTACATCGTCAAAGACGCAACACTCTATAATGAAGCACTCTTTATCTCACACAGCATGAAAAAATGTAGCGGTTTGCCACAAAGCGATTTGCTTCTTTATAGCAATGGCGAGAGTGATTTAAAAAAAGTAATCGCTCAAAATTCAGCCGAATTTTTAGAGTATATCCATAAGCTCGGACTTCATGTTGCGTACAGCGATGCAACGACAAACCTTCAAAACAGCTCCACTACAACGCTCACACTACGAACAACATGCTTCAAAGTCGATTTTAATGATACTTTTGTTACAATCGTCCCTTTAAAATAAGGCAAACTCAAGTGAAAATTGCAATAGTTGAAGATGATATCAATATGAGAAAATCTCTTGAAATCGCAATGAGCGACTATAAAGAGTTTGAAGTCAAAACATTCAAAAATGCAAAAGATGCTCTCAAATCGCTTGATGCGACTTTTGACCTTATTATCACCGATATCAACATGCCGGGGATGGATGGCATCGAATTTGTCAAAACACTCGGCGGCAAGTTTGAAGTTATCATCATGACAGGCAACGCAACACTTCAAAGAGCCATAGAATCCATCCATCTTGGTGTTAAAGACTTTTTACTCAAGCCGTTTGATGTTGACACCCTTATAGCTGCTATCAAAAGAGAAGACAAGATACAAAAGGTGAAGAAAAACGCCGCAAAAGAGAGCAAAAAAAGTGACTTTGGCGGTTTTTACGGAACTTCAAAACCGCTTGAAGATGCACTCAAAATCGCAACCAAAGCAGCCAAAACAGACGCAACGGTTCTGCTTTTAGGGCAAAGCGGGGTCGGTAAAGAGGTATTTGCCTCATACATACACAACCATTCGCCAAGAGCTGCCAGACCTTTTGTAGCCATCAACATGGCAGCGATACCGGACAATCTCATAGAGAGCGAACTTTTTGGATTTGAAAAAGGCGCTTTCACTGATGCAACCGAGGCAAAAGCCGGGCAGTTTGAGCTTGCCGAGGGCGGAACGCTCTTTTTGGATGAGATAGGCGAGATGCCTTATGGCGTTCAAGCCAAACTTCTCCGCTCACTTCAAGAAAAAGAGGTTCGCAGACTAGGCTCTGCCAAGGGTATAAAAACAGATATAAGAGTTATCGCCGCAACAAATGCCAATTTGATGCAAAAAATTAAAGACGGCTCGTTTCGAGAAGATTTATACTACCGTCTAAACACGATTCCAATCACGATTCCGCCACTTTCAGAGCGAAAAGATGAAATATTGGCTATTGCACAAAAAGTTTTAGAGCAAAATTGTGTAAAATACGGTTTTGAATTAAAAAGATTCTCCGAGGAGTCACAAGAGCGTCTTTTAGCCTACAACTGGCCGGGAAATATCAGAGAACTCATCTCTGTAGTTGAGAGAGCAGTTATCTTAAGTGATAACGACGAGATAACCCCTCACGAGCTTCTTTTAGAGTTGCGCAGCGGTGTTAATAGTGATAAAAACAGATAAATTTAAAAGGAATAGATAATGTCAAAAAAGTATAATGTAGCAGTAGTCGGAGCAAATGGAGCAGTGGGAGAAGAGATACTCTCAATTTTAGAGGAAGTTGATTTTCCTATAAACAAAGTTGTTCCTCTTGCAAGCTCAAGAAGTGCCGGTAAAACTGTTACATTTGCGGGCAAGGATATTGTTATCAAAGAACTTACGGACGCTGTTTTTGAGGAAGAAGAGGTAGAGATAGCCCTCTTTTCGGCAGGCGGAAGTGTGAGTGCACAGTTTGCGCCATCAGCCGTGAGAGCAGGCGCTGTTGTCATAGACAACACTTCTCACTTTAGAATGGATGCAAACATTCCTCTTGTTGTGCCGGAAGTAAACCCTGAAGATATCGCGCAATGGAAAAAATCCGGCATCGTTGCAAACCCAAACTGCTCAACAATCCAGATGGTTCAGGTTCTAAAACCTCTTGATGAAGCCTACGATATTCAAAGAGTAGATGTCAGCACATATCAAGCAACATCAGGTGCAGGAAAAACAGCAATGGAGGAGCTGGTAAATCAGATGCAATCATTTTTTGCTTTTAAGCTTGATGAAGCAGAAGTTAAAGCATTTGCCCACCGCATCGCTCTTAATGTCATCCCTCAAATTGATAAGTTTTTAGATAACGGCTACACGAAAGAGGAGATGAAGATGGTCAATGAGACTACCAAAATCATGCACAAAGAAATTCCTCTAAGTGCTACTTGCGTTCGTGTTCCAACCCTTAGAGGGCATGCCGAGGCAGTGAGTGTCAAATTTGCTTGTGAAGTAGATGCGTCAGCTGCGAAAGAGATTTTAAAAAATGCTCCCAATGTTGTTCTTTTAGACAAACCAGAAGAGTCAATCTACCCGATGCCATCCATTGCATTAGAAAAAAATGAAACTTTTGTAGGAAGAATCAGAGTTGATAACTTTGACAAAACGATGCTTCATATGTTTATTGTAGCCGACAACCTGAGAGTCGGAGCGGCGACAAATGCAGTACGCATTGCACAGAAATGGATAGAGATGGAAGAGGAAAAGTAAAATGCTTGAAAAGTTCTTTGAAAACAGCCTATGGAGTTCAAGATTTATTATCGTTTTGGCTGTATTTTTTGGTCTTGTCGGTGCTGTTTTACTCTTTGTGGTTGCAAGTTTTGATGTCTATGAGACCGCAGTCTATGTTATCAACACCTATGTAACGCATGCACATCCCGAACACTTTCACGAAGAGGTTGTAGGCGGCATCATCGGTGCGGTTGACCTTTATCTTATAGGTGTTGTTATGATTATCTTCTCGTTTGGTCTTTATGAGCTTTTTATCTCAGATATAGACCCGGCAAAGGATGAGCATGGAGAGGAAAACCAACTTTTAGCAGTTCATTCACTCGACCAGCTTAAAGATAAGATTTCCAAAGTTATCGTTATGGTATTGGTTGTAGGATTTTTTCAAAAAGTGGGTCATACGACATATAGCGGTGCGCTTGATATGCTCTATCTTGCACTCTCAATCGCAGCGGTTGCAGTGGGTCTCTTCTTTTTAAGTAAAGTCGGGCACCACCATTAGTAAAAATTTAAAAAATGAACTATTTTAAGGACACACATGAGTAAAATATTTGTAGATGCATGCTTTGGTAAAGAGACACCTTACACTCCCGTTTGGATGATGAGACAAGCAGGACGCTATCTTCCTGAGTACATGGAAGTAAGAAAACAAGCAGGAAATTTTTTAAATCTTTGCCACAACCCAAAACTTGCTGCAGAGGTGACGCTTCAACCTGTTGATATTGTCGGCGTTGACGCTGCTATCCTTTTTAGCGATATCTTAGTTGTTCCAAATGAGATGGGAATGAAGCTTGATTTTCTTGCAGGAGAAGGACCTGTTTTTGATAAGCCTGTCAGAAATGAGGCAGATTTGAATGCACTTTTAGGCGGCGAAGAGGCAGCATCGAGACTTACTTATGTTTATGAGACCATAAAAATCATCAAAGAGCAACTAGCAGATGACAAGGCGCTTATCGGCTTTACCGGTGCGCCATGGACACTGGCAACGTATATGATAGAAGGTGAAGGCACAAAAACATACAACATCTGCAAAAAAATGATGTACGCAAACCCTGAACTTCTTCATAAAATACTTGCAAAAGTAACAGAAGTAGTAAAACTTTATATGGAAAAACAGATAGAAGCAGGAATCGATGTCGTTCAGATATTTGACTCATGGGCTGCTGCTATTGAGCCTGCAAAGTATGATGAGTTTTCATGGAAGTATATGGTAGAGATTGCAGAGTATCTAAAAGCAAAATATCCGCATATTCCTATCATCATGTTCCCAAAAGGTATTCCTGCATTTTTAGATAAGGTATATGGTAACTTTGATGTGTTTGGCGTTGACTGGTCAACCCCTATGGGACTAGCCAAAGAGAAACTTGGAGAGAAGTATGTGCTTCAAGGAAATATGGAGCCATGCCGCCTCTACTCCAAAGAGGCAACTACGCAGTGCGTAGAAGCACTCCAAAACATTATGGGCGGCAAAAGACATATCTTTAACCTAGGACATGGGATTTTACCTGATGTGCCGGTAGAAAATGCTAAACACTTTATCTCTGAATGCCACAGAGTCAGCAAAAAATAAGTGAAGACGATTTTTGGACCTATAAACTCAAGAAGATTCGGCTCTTCTTTGGGTATAGACCTTTCCCCTGCTCTAAAACAGTGCAATTTTGACTGCCTCTATTGTGAGCTTGCTCCAAGTGCTACCACAGATACGCAAAAGAGCATCGTGGAAGTATCTGCGATTATTAATGAACTAAAAGAGCATTTAAACGACCATATAGATGTCGTAACTATAACGGCAAACGGCGAACCGACTCTTTATCCATATCTTGACGAACTAATCGATGAGTTGAACAAAATCAAAAACGGTACTCAAACGCTTATACTTACTAACAGCGCGACCTTAATAGACAAAAAAGTTTTTAACTCACTCCTAAAACTTGATCAAGTAAAACTATCCCTTGATGCTGCTACAGACAATGTGTTTAAGAGAATCGACAGACCGCATACCGGCATTCAAATCGAAAAAATCATTGAAAAAGTCATAGAATTTAGCCATATTTTCCAAGGCAAACTCTTCATCGAGATACTTTTTGTTCATGGGCTTAACGATACAAAAGAGGAGATAAAAAAACTAAATGATATCCTCTTAAAAATGAATGTCACTAGGGTTGATTTAGGAACTATCGACAGACCCCCTGCGTACCCGGTCGTAGGACTAAGCTACAAAGAGCTATATGATGCTTCTCTTCTTTTTGACAGCTCACTGCCTATCCATATAGCCTCAAGAGTTCATGCAGAGCCAAATCACGCCAGCTATACAGAAGAAGAGATAGTAAACACGCTGGATAAAAGACCCCTAACCGCTGAAGATATAAATCTGCTTTTTGATGAAGATAGTAAAAAACGCCTAGAAAATCTCATCTCCTACAAAGAAATAATCACAAAAAAAGTAGGCAACTTAGAATTTTATATTTTACATGAAAATGAAAAGAGAAAACGGTTAAAAACGCACTAAAACCTTGACTTTTTGCTCTTCATAAAGTATAATTCCGCCCTATCAACATTCCGAATTAGCTCAGCGGTAGAGTAGGTGACTGTTAATCACTTGGCCACTGGTTCGAATCCAGTATTCGGAGCCACCACATTTACAATCACTCTTTTTTTTACGTGTAGTTCAGTAACAAAATTATCACATTTATCACATTTTTTATCCGTATATAAAAAAAATTATAATATTATGATAAAATTGCTCTACTGTATCATTAAAAAATCATAGTAGAGAAACCATGGAAAAAAACACTATTATTATTGTCGAAGATGATGAAATTACTGCACTTAATCTCAAACTTTCTCTACAAAAGCATGGATATAAGATTCTTGCTATTTGCGACACTGCTTCTGATGCGATGCAAAGTATTGAAAAGTATAAACCTCAAATTGTCATCATAGACATCTCTCTTCAGGAGGGAAATGATGGGATAACTCTAGGCAGAAAAATCGGCAAAAACTATCCAATTCCTTTTATTTATCTTACTTCTTACAGCGATGACGATATTATCACAGAAGCAATCACGACAGAACCTTACGGATATATTGTTAAGCCTTTCGACCCGTCTTCCCTGCACGCAACAATTCAAATGGCAATTTTTAAATTTGATATGGAATGCAAAAGAAGAGAGGATGCAAATGCATCTAAAATAGATGAAGAAATTGTGGAAAAACTTCTCTTTTCAAAAAGAGAAACAGACAGACCGATTGTTTCTTTTGGAGCTGTTTACTACATAGACATTGCAAAGAACGAAATATATTACAATACTCAGAAGCTCAAATTAACAAAAAAAGAGAATTCTATTTTACGTCTTCTTGTGGCAAAACTTGGAAGCGTGATTACTTTTGAACAAGCTATCAACTATGTCTGGAAAGAGGACGGAGCAACCGAAAACAGCATCCGCACACTTGTTTGGAGACTAAGAAGCAAACTCCCTACCGACATTATAAAGAATGCATCGGGGATTGGCTACTATATAGAAAGCTAAAGTTCAATTTTTATGAGCATTAGCCTGTCTCTGATATACTCGAACGCTTCTTCGTAATCAAAATCTTCTTTAAGCGATTTTGCCATTTTTTCTATATTTGCACTCTGCTCTTGTATATCTTCAAGTCTAAAATTACCGCTTGAACCTTTGATGCTATGTGCCATCAATGCTATGTTTTTGTAGTCTCTCGCCGCAATAGCATTCTGCAATTGAGGAAGCTGTGTGGACATTTTTTTAATGAAGAGATCTACTAACATCATCAGTTCATTTTGGCTTAACATCAGCTCCTCAGAGAGTTTTTGCGCATCCAACCCTTTTACACCGCTATTTTTTATAACCGGTTTTTCACTATAAGCACTCTCTTTGGAAACTTTTAGGTAGTGTGTAAACACCCTCTCCAACTCTTTAAGTACAATAGGCTTGCCCAAAAAGGAGTCAAATCCGCTCATCAGCCCTCTCTCACGTGCCCCTTTGATGACATTGGCAGTCAATGCAGAGACAGGAGTATGGCGCAATCCATTCTCTCTCTCGTATGCTAAAATCTCTTGTACGGCTATATTTCCATCCATAATCGGCATCTGCTCATCCATCAATACAAGGTCATATCTATTCTCTTTGTATAAACGAACAGCCTCTAAACCATTTGGCGCCAAATCGTATGTAAGCCCGTATTTGCCTAAGAGGATTTTAATAAGCTCTTGATTGGCTTCATTATCTTCTGCAACAAGGACATGCCCCTCAAATCTTAGAGCTTTTTCTACCCTTTGAGGAGAAACTACGTCCGGATTGAGCAACTCATCAAAAGTGCTTTTTATCTTTGAGCAGTAAAGCGGAAAACAGATACTTGTGATATGTGGGTATTGTTCGTAAATATCACTTGGTTTGTTTGTAAGAGAAATATACTTTTTATCTGAGTGAATAATCTGCTTTTTAAACTCCTCGTCAACACCCTCTTCCAAGAAAATAACAACATCATTGCTATCAACGATAGTATCAACCACTTTTATATTCATATCAAATATGCTAGAGTATTTTAAAAAAGAGTCTGATTTATAGTCATGCTGCAAATCTTTGAGATAAAACACGATTTGGAGTTTTTTTATGTCTTCTAAGTCATTAAATACTTGACATGTGTTATCGTGAATCTCTACAGGAAGTTCCGCCCAAAAAGTACTTCCTTCTTTAAGTTCAGAGCTTACATGAACGCTCCCGCCCATATGCTCTGCTAACTGATGGCAGATAGAGAGTCCAAGTCCCGTACCTACCATATGTTCAACTTCTCCTCCGCCCGCTTGCGTAAATGCGGTAAAAATATTGTTTATATCGCTCTTTGCTATCCCGATACCGTTATCACGTACACTTACTTTTAAGATTCTATCTCTGCAAGTGGCTTCAACGTGGATGTGTCCTCCGTTTCTGGTAAACTTAATCGCATTGCTTAAGAAGTTTGACAAAATTTGTTTTATTCTCAGGGAGTCAGCATAGAGTTCTTTAGATATTGCAGGGTCGATAAATGAGGTAATAGTAATATCTTTATGGTTTGCAGAAGCAACAAAAAGCTCCAATGTATGGCTGATTTCATTATGTATAGAAAAGATTCTGGGTTCAATGGTAAACTCACCGCTTCTAAGTTTTGAAAAGTCCAAAATATCATTAATGATGCTTAAGAGATTTTCCCCGCTGTTTAAAATAATCTCAAGATATTTTCTATGCTGTTTTGAGATATTTTGCTCCAGCAAAAGATCTACAAAGCCCAAAATAGCATTAAGAGGAGTTCGTATCTCGTGCGACATGTTAGATAAAAAGTACTCTTTTGCCTGCGAAGCTTTTTGTGCCTCAAGTCTTGCATCTATAAGCTTGGTAACATCATTTGCGATTGAGATATACTCTGTCGTGTTGTCATAGGGGTCTGTAATTTTAACAATGGTAACATCGACATAAAAATAGTCTCCGTTTTTCTTATTGTTTTTAATAGTGCCTCGAAAGATACCGTTATGCTCAAGCTGAAACCACAAGTCTCTAAAATACTCCTCCGGCATATCAGGGTGCTTTACGATGCTATGGTAACTCCCTATAAGCTCCCCTTCGCTGTACCCGCTAATTTTGATATATTTGTCGTTCACATAAGTTATTTGACCGTTTTTATCGGTCTTTGAGATAATCGAACTCTCATCAAGCGCTTTTTGGTACTCACTAAGAAGTTTGACATGCCTGTCTATCTCTTGCTCTTTTTGATAAATCGTATCCGTGTAGTATTTCAAAACACCTTTAAAATTTTTATCGAAAATGTATGAAATTTCATCAAAAATCTCTTGCGAATTAAATTTCATATCAAAAGTAAAACTTATCATTGCACGTCTAAAATGGCTACATATCTCAAAAAGCTCATCAGCTCTTATATCCCTGTCTTTTAGGTATGCCAAAAGACTCTGCATAATGGGGCAGTCTCCTATCTCGACTTCACCTGCAATGACACCCATAAAATAGTCAAATACGCCGCCTGCATAATCATCTAAAAACTGTTGTTTATCAATAGCATGAAGCTCCAGTATTCTTCGCGGTGATTCATAAGAGACCCATTTCAGAAGAATCGATTCCTTTGAAGCTATAAAAATTTTCCGTGTTTTTACAAGATAAGGGATTTTTTTTTCCATGGCGATTCCATCTGCTACATTATAAAATAGGAGAGAAGCATAACGACAGAGAGCTTAATCAAAAGAATAGCCGCCGTTCCTATGATATTTCCAATTTGACAGCTGGTGCATGAGGTAAACCGCTTGCCCTCGTACTGCGCATAAAAAATATAAATGATGTTTAGCCCGACGGAGGCGAGAAAAAGATAGCTCTGATAGTTAAAAAGTTGCCCTGAAGTGCTTTTTTCCGTAAATAGCGAACCAATCAGCAATGCCGCCATAACGACTAAAAGTGCATTTATAACCTTAACGATATAGTCCCTTTTAAAAACAGTAGGGCAACTTTGCGAAATCGCAATATCACTTCCATACTCCAGTTTTTTTTGAAACAGTTTTTTCTCTTCTTTGTCCAGTTTGTTAAAAAAACTTGATCCAAATGTGTAATCAATCTTTCTTTGCAGCAAGATACTCAAATCTCCGTCTGCTCTGAGTGAATGTTGAGCTCCGTCTCTGTCTTGATATACCAAACCTATCGCCTCGTATCTTGTAACTTTGGCACTTAGTTCCGGAAAATAAGCGGTCTTTTCAATGGTAGTTACTTTACCGCTTTGGCTTATGATACGTGGATTGATAAGTTCCAAAAAAGAGCCGTCGTCTTTTTTGACAACCACTATGTTATAGTAACTCCCTACTTGAAACGCAGCAAGTGCTTCTAGGGAGTTGGCTTTGATGGTCTCTTTTATATCTTCAATCAAAGAAAATATCTCTTCATCAAAAACTCTTACATCCGTCGCATACTCCACACTCGGCGGCGTAGGATAGGTAACTATTTCCCTAATCATCAAAAATGCGGCTAGTGACTTTTATTTACTACAATTAGCATTTTTATGTTAATAACTATAAAGCGAATCAACTGCCAAATTTTGCATGTTCTTAGCTTTATGGCAAAGCTTCCCGGTGTCATTGTCGTAAAATTATTGCCGTATGCTTTGATATTGTGCTCTGCTTTCTTTTCCATGTTTATATCTCCTCTATATATATTTTTTTATTCAGGAATCATCGTCCAGCCTGGTTTAAGCTTAGCTTTCCAGAGGAACAAGTGGTGAAGAATATGTTTTATCCAGTGTCCGGCAAGACCTATCTCACCAAAAGTATAATCTACATCACGACCGGTTCCTGGATACTTTTCAAAATCGGGAACAACAGGGTATATCGTCATAGCGGCAGCCGTTCCGTCAAATATACCTTTTCCTGCACTTGCCACGCACGCCGCACCCATGTGTGCCATAGAAGCTTCATGCAACGGCGCATCTTTGCCTTTTAAGATTCTATCACAGATGCTGTGTGCAACCGCTTTGCCGATGATGCCCGATGGCATACCTGTCCTTGGAGGAGTTGGACCTATCGGTGTCCCGTTTGGAGAACTCATAGGTTTTGAGATGGGATGAGGAGGTGCAAATGCTATACCGCAAGCAAAGAGGTTGTCATACGTCGGATTTTGGTATGTTTTTGGCCAGTCGCTTGCCTTCCAGTTATCGTAACTGCCCGCCGCATAGTTGGCATCCACCTTCATAAAGCCGTTTGGAGCAAAAACCGTGCTTGTGATATCTGAGCCGTCTTTAGCGTACGCTTTTAGCCCCACACCTGCAAACGGAGGGATGAGCATAGAGAAGTCAAACTCCTCTTCTCCCATAGAACCGTCAAGAAGTTCATAATGAACCTTTCCTTTTTCAACCTTGTTTACGTGCGCACCGATAATCCAGTCAACATTTCTCTCCGTAAAGAGCGATTCTGCAAAGATTTTTGAGCTGACTGCAAATCCCATGCTCTTCATATGAAGTCCGCCGACTCCAAAGTCGCCCAAAAACGACTCATTTGAAATCCATTTCAAATCAGCCATATCACGAACACCAGCTTTGTTTAGCTCATGTTCGATGTTGAAAATATACTCAAAAGCCGCACCTTGACATGTACACAAGCCATGTCCCGTACCGATGAGGAATTTTTGGCGCTCGCCCTTTTTCATCTTTTCTATGCATTTTTGGAACTCCTCATTTGCATGTACGGCATGGTCCGCGGTACAAACAGAGACCGTAAATTCGCCAAGACCGTTGGCATCGCCAAGTCCCGGAGTTGCTCCAAAGTTAAGTTTTGGACCCGTAGCGTTGATGAGATAGTCATACTCTACATTTTCACTCTCGCCCTCACGACCTGCAAGAGTGTATGAAATAGTGACAAAAGGTTTGTCACTTGTTTCACTCCCCTCAGGGTTGATAGAAACAGCTTTCGCCTGCTTATAAGTAATGCCTGCTTTTGCATACACAGGAGCCAAATCAAACGTAACGTCCTCTTTGCTCATGCCACCGACTCCAACCCAAATATTTGATGGAATCCAGTTCCACTTTGAATTTGGAGTTACAACAACAACCTCATGTGCCGAACCCAACCACTCCGCTGCAAAAGTTGCAGCGGTATGACCTGACACGCCTCCTCCTAAAACAACTACTCTAGCCATAAAAATATCCTTTTTACTAAAAGTCTAAAAACTTCGCTTTCATTCTATCTTAAAAAGGAAAAAAATAGTAGTTTAAAATAAGAAATAATTATTATATGATAATATTATATTATGTAAAAAGAAGCCGTAATTAGGACAATCTTCATTAGCAAATTTTATAATTTAATTATTTTACCAATAATTTCATAAACATTTTTTGAGATAGAGTGTGTAGAAACTACACGCTCAAGCTCTTTTAGCATCACGTTTTTGTTCTGTTCATTAAGCTTTTCATAAATTTTAAATGCTCCGGCAAGAGATGATGCCATCTGAGGGTTTATCTTGTCTATCTCTATGATTTTGTCCGCTACAAACTTGTAACCCAAACCATCTTTAGCATGGAAATATTTATAGTTTCTAGTAAATGTGCCGATAAGCGAGCGGACAAGATTTGGAACAAGTTCATTATAAACATCATCATTTTGAAGCGCCATAACTCTATCAAGTGTTCCTTCTCTATGCGAAGCCGCCAAAATGGAGAAATACTTTTGCATTACCAGCGTTTCGTTTTTATGTTTTTTGTAAAAATCATTGAACGCAACAGCCCCACGCATTGGCGAGATATTTTCCAAAACATCAAGCGCAGCGATTTTATCCGTCATCGTTATGGCATTGTTGTACTGCTCATGCGCTATGGCTGCCACCTCATCACTCTCAATGGAAGCCAGAAGTTTGAGCATGCGGTTTTTGAGACTTCTCTCACCTACACTTTGTGCATCCAGCTCTTTTGAGTACGGTTTGTGATTTTGCTCATAAAGTGCCAAAAGCTGTTCTTTGTATCTTTGTGCGAGATATTTTTGGAGCTTCTCTTTTGCCTCATAAATGCACTCAAAGTCGATAACTTCCTCTTTTTGCATAATCGCCGAGACACTTGGAAGCTCTAAAAGAAGCGCTTTGTAGGAGAGGTCAAGCGAACTCTCAAGCACATACCCATACGCCTCCACGTACGCCTCGTCTATCTCTCCGCCACGCATCAATGCCTGAATAACCTCAAGCGCAAAGGATTGCGCCGATTCATACTTGACAAAACTGTTTGTGTCATGCTGCATCAAAAAGGCATAATCGCTCTCTTTTTGCTCTATGATGATGGGAGCGGAAAAATCTCTGTTTAGAGACAAAACAGGCTTGGATGCAAGTTTGAAATGAAACTCTTCGCTCTCTTTTGAGATAAGAAGCGTTTTCTCCTCCACGATTTTGCCGCCCGCATCTAAAAGTGCCATTTTTAGCGGGTAAAAGCAAGGAAGTTGCTTGCTTCCATCGACTGCATTTGGGATAACCTGAGTAAGCGTGAGCGTATATCTGCCATCTTCAAACTTCTCATCCACCAAAAGTTTTGGCGTGCCTGACTGGTGGTACCATCTCTTAAAATGCTCCAAATCAAGCTTGCCCGCACTGCTCATCGCCCACAAAAAGTCATCCGTGCGTACCGCTTGTCCGTCAAACTTCTCAAAGTATAAATCCATCGCCTCTCTATACTTCTTTTCACCCAAAAGCGTGTGAAGCATGCGGATAACCTCTGCCCCTTTTTCATAGACCGTTGCGGTATAAAAGTTGTTTATCGCCATGTACGAATCGGGTTGGATGGGGTGTGCAGTGGGCGAGGCATCTTCCACAAACTGTCTCTCTCTTAGAGCCTTAACATCCTCTATGCGCTGCACCTCTTTGGAGTTCAAATCCGCAGAGAAGCACTGGTCACGAAAAACCGTCAATCCCTCTTTGAGTGTGAGCTGAAACCAGTCACGGCATGTGATGCGGTTGCCTGTCCAGTTATGAAAGTACTCATGGGCAATGACACTCTGAATCCCCATAAAGTTCGCATCCGTTGCACTCTCTTCATCCGCCAGAACATAAGCGGAGTTGAAGATATTTAGCCCCTTGTTTTCCATCGCACCCATGTTGAAGCTATCCACCGCCACTATGCTGTAGATGCTTAAATCATACTCCCGTCCATACACCTCTTCATCCCAGCTCATCGCCTCTTTAAGCGACTTCATGGCATGTTTGCATTTGGATTCGTTGCCTTTGTCTGTGTAGATGTAGAGCCTTACATATTTGGAACTTTTTGTGATAAACTTATCCTCCATAACGCCCAAATCTCCCGCAACAAGCGCAAAAAGGTAGGAAGGTTTCGGATGCGGGTCAAACCAAGTCACCCCGTGCCTGCCGTCATCAAGCCTAAAGTTGGACTCTCTGTTTCCGTTGCTAAGAAGTACGGGATAATGCCCTCTGTCCGCTACAAGCGTTGTTTTAAACACTGCCATAACATCGGGACGGTCTATATACGGGGTAATACGTCTAAAACCCTCAGGCTCATTTTGCGTACAAAAGATAGCTCCGGATTTGTAAAGCCCCTCAAGTTCGCTGTTGAGATGTGGGTAGATTTTGTTGATAACGATAACTTTAAATGTGTCTGGAACATTCAAAACTATCAAATGCTCCTCTTCGACCCGATAGCCGCTTGCATCAAGTTTTCTATCATCAAGATAAATTTCTAAAAGCTCAAGATGTACGCTATCAAGCACCAAATCTTTTACGCTTTTATCCATCTTTACGATTTGCATCAAGTTGGTTACTTGAGTATGTTCTTCAAAGAGTTCAAAAACCAAATCGCAAGTTTTGATAGTAAATTCAGGTACCTTATAATCTTTTAGGTAAATAGTTTCTACTTTATTCATATTGCTTCTTTTAAATTTTTTTATAATAATAGCATAAGGGTACCTCTAACACCCAAAAAAGTAGAAATGTAGTAAAATTACATCATAAAACAACAAAAGGCAAAAGCAGTGAGTATTTATAGAGAGTATGACATCAGAGGGATTTTTGAAAAAGAGTTGAATGAACAGAGCGTTACACGCATCGGGTATGCGCTTGCGTCAAAAATCAAGGGTGAATATGTTGCGGTCGGGTATGATGCGAGAAGCCATTCGCCTATCCTTTTTGAGTACCTTGTTCACGGACTAAATGCAGGAGGAAAAAAGGTTTTGGACATGGGCATGGTTCCAACACCCGTAAACTACTTTTGCAACTACAACGAGTTTGACGGTGTGCTTGCTTCTGCTTCTGTAATGATTACAGGCTCACACAACCCGAGCGAATACAACGGTTTTAAGGTCACCATAGATAAAGCTCCGTTTTTTGGCGAGCAGATTTATGCACTCGGGCGTGAATGTGAAGCGATGTCGAGTGTTCCTAACGCTGTTAGAGATGTGACAAAGATTGACGCAACTTCTCGTTATGTTGACTTTTTGGTAAGCGAGTTTGCACACCTCAAAGGGATGCCGACACGCATCGTTTATGACTGCGGCAACGGCGTGGCGGGCATCGTGACAGAGAGGATTTTTGCGGGACTTGGGCTACACACTAAAGGACTTTATGTTGACCCTGACGGAACATTTCCCAACCACCATCCAGACCCGTCCGATGAACACAATCTTGAAGATATAAAAGAGCTTCTTGCTAAAGATGGCGATATCGCTTTTGCTTATGACGGCGACGCAGACCGTATAGCAGTTCTCACCCATAAAAACAACATCAAGGGCGACATGATGGCTCTTTTATATGCGATGAAGATGGACAAACCGACGGTTGTGGGCGAGGTAAAATGTTCCCAAGTGATGTATGACGAGCTTGAGAAACGCGGTGCAAAAGCGGTCATGTACAAAACCGGACACTCAAATCTTAAAGTAAAGATGCAAGAGATAGAAGCGGATTTGGCGTGTGAAGTGAGCGGACATGTATTTTTCAAAAACCGCTATTTCGGTTATGATGATGCAATCTACGCAACGCTTCGTATGTTAGAGCTTGTTCATGACGGGGTTGACCTTGATGCAGAGCTTGCAAAACTTCCACAGGTTTTCTCAACAGAAGAGATAAAAGTAAAAACAACCGAAGCCGAGAAGTTTAAAATCATCGACAAAGTAAAAGAGCTTCTTAAAAACCCTCCTGCATCTTTTCCTGCTATCAAAAACATCATTGATGTGGACGGCGTGCGTATCAACTTTGCGCATGGATGGGGATTGGTACGTGCTTCCAACACAACGCCTATCTTGGTAACCCGTTTTGAAGCGACCTCAAAAGAAGAGGCAAAAGAGTATGAAGAGGCGATTAATGCGCTTATCTTAGAGGCAAAAAACGCTCTTTAAAAAGAGTTTTGCTATAATTGCGCCAATATTGTGATAGAAAATAAAGGATAAACGATGAAAACTCATACACTTTTGATGCCTTTGGACATGCACCTGCACCTGCGAGACGGCGTGATGCTTGAAAACATTGCACCTTTGAGTGCATACAGTTTCAGTGGTGGTTTGGTTATGCCAAATCTTGTGCCTCCAGTTGTATCACTTGAAGAGATAAAAGCCTATAAAGCACGTATTATGGCATCTGTGCCAAACAACTTCTTTGAGCCTTACATGACACTTTTTTACAAAAACTATGACAAAAAGTTTCTCACAAGCGTGGCGGAGCATATTGTGGCTATAAAACTCTATCCGGCGGGGATTACAACCAACTCAGAGGGCGGAGTTTCATCATTTGACATAGAAGAGATGCGTCCGACACTTGAAGCTATGAGCGTGCTTGGCATTCCTCTTTGCGTGCATGGCGAGACGGATGGTTTTGTGATGGACAGAGAGGCGGAGTTTATGTCTATCTATGAGCTTTTGGCGCAAAACTTCCCTGATTTAAAAATCATAATGGAGCATATAACCACAAAAGAGGCGGTGGCGATGCTGGATAAGTACGAAAACCTCTATGCGACCATTACCGTGCACCATCTTCTTTTTACCCTCAATGATGTCGTGGGCGGCATGATGATGCCGCACAACTTCTGCAAGCCCATCGCAAAACGTCCTGAAGATTTGGATGCACTCTTAAGCGTTGCACTTGAAGCGCATCCAAAAGTGATGTTTGGTTCAGACTCAGCGCCGCATCCAAAAGAGAAAAAAGAGTGTTCCGGATGTGCGGCGGGTGTCTTTAGCGCACCAATCGCTCTGCAAATCCTCTGTGAAATCTTTGAACAATACAACAAGCTTGAAAACTTACAGGCATTTGTAAGCGACAACGCACAAAGCATCTACAAAATCTGTCCTGAGTTTAAAGAGATAGTTTTAGAAAAACGCCCTTTTGTCGTGCCGCCACACTACAGCAATGTCGTTCCGATGCTTGCAAACCAAACAATCAACTGGGCCATAAGAAGCGTTGAGTAAGGTTTTACTCCTTGAAGATGACCTGCTTTTTGCAGAGTCTCTTGTTGATTTGCTTGAAGAAAACGGCTTTGAGGTTGTTCACGTTGCAAATGGGCATAGTGCACTAGAGAAAACATTTGCGCAAAAGTTTGACCTCTATCTGCTTGATATCAATGTACCACTGGTTGACGGTAACACTCTTTTGCAAGAGCTGCGTGATGCAAAAGACACCACCCCCGCCATTTTTGTCACCTCCCACAAAGACAAAGAGATGCTCAAAAAAAGTTTTCTTTGCGGTGCAGATGATTTTGTCACAAAGCCTTTTGATAATGACGAACTTCTGCTTAGAGTATCCGCACTTCTTAAAAGAGCAAAGAGCGAGAGTGTCTCATGTATCGGACTGCTTTGCAACGATGCTCTGCATAAACGCTTTTTATACAACAACCAAGAGCTTGATCTCTCCAAAAAAGAGTATGAGCTTCTCTTGCTTCTTGTCAAACATGTAAACGCAACAGTGCCAAAAGAGATGATTTTGGATACGCTTTGGAGCAGCAGCGAGGGCGGGAGCGAGGGGGCATTGCGAGTTTATATCAACCGTATCAAACAGCTTCTTCCACAACTTAGCATAGAAAATATTCGCGGTATCGGATACAAACTTGTTTCGTAATCTCGGTATCGCTGTCTTTCTCTTCTATGTTCTAAGTGTCACGGCTCTTTTGGGGGTGCTTTACTATTTTGTAGTTTTTGTACAGCTGCAAAATCTTTTGCCGCTCTTTGCGATTTTGCTCACGCTTACACTCTTTGGAGGCTTTGTTATCGCCAAGCTCTCCATCGACCCGCTTGCAGAGTACATCAAAAATCTGCAAAATCTCTCCACCGAGACGCTCCACGAACTCAACCTTCCCATCAGCACCATCAAGACAAATATCGGTATGCTCAAAAATGCTCTTGCAAGCGAAAAGGAACAAAAAAGAGCGCAGAGAATCGAGAGTGCGTGTGAGATGCTCCAACAGCGTTACAACGAACTTGACTATATGATAAAGCTTCAAAGTGCAAACATTACGCACGAGACTATCGCACTTGACGAACTTGTCCAAAACAGAGTTGCCTTTTTGAAACAAATCTACCAGCACATCACATTTTCGCTTGAACTCGCACCCTTACAGATACAAAGCGACAGGGTGGGCTTATCTAAAGTCATTGACAATCTTTTGGACAATGCAGTAAAATATTCACTAAATATTCACAAAATAGATATAACATTGCACGACCAATCGCTCGCCATCAAAGATTATGGCTGCGGGATGGATGAAGTAGAACTTTTAAAGATATTTGACAGATATTATCAAAGTAACCAAAATATGCGAGGCTTTGGAATCGGGCTAAGTATGGTAAAGCGCTTTTGTGATACAAACAACATCTTGCTTGGCTTCAAATCCAAAGTAGGCGACGGCACGACAGTAACATTAACATTTAAGGAAAAATAGATGCAAAACGGTATCTTGGCGTATGCGGAAGCAACATTAGACTACGGAGTTATGGGGCTTCTTCTGCTTATGAGCGTTATCACTCTTTGGCTATTTATAGAGCGTATGATGTTTTATAGCTCACTGCGCTTAGGCGATTATGACAACAGAGACACGCTGGAGATGGAGCTTACAAACAACCTCAGCGTTATCAGTGTGATTGGCTCAAATGCTCCATACGTTGGGCTTTTAGGAACAGTCATAGGGATAATGCTTACGTTTTACACAATGGGTGAGGTCGGTACGATTGATGCAAAAAAGATTATGGTAGGTCTTGCCCTTGCACTAAAAGCTACGGCTATGGGACTTGTGGTTGCGATGCCTGCTATCATTTTTTACACTATGCTTTTGCGCAAAGTAGAGAAGATTTTGACCCATTTTGATGTTATGCAAGAAAAAAAACAAGTAACGAACAATGGCTAAATTCAAAAAGCAGAGAAAACGTTTTGACGAGATAAATGTTATCCCCTTTATCGACATCATGCTTGTTCTCTTAGTGATGGTTCTTACAACCGCAACATTTGTCAACCAAGGCATTATCCCCATAGAGCTTCCCAAAGCAAAAGCCTCAAAAAAAGAGGATACAAAGCAGGAAGTTACCGTTTATGTCAATGACAAAGGAGAGATGTTTTTTGAAAAAGAGATGGTTGACTTGAAAACTCTTGAGACAAAACTCTCCGCACTCTCAAAAGAGCAGACGGTCGTTCTTAGAAGCGACAAAGAGTCAAGATTTCAAGACTTTGTGAGCGTGATGGACATACTAAAACGCCTTAACCATGAACAGCTTTACATTGTGACAAAAGAGTAGTTAGTACCCCTTCTCTAAGAGCTTAAATTGCGGTTTTGAACTATTTTGTTCATCGCTGCGCTCTTGTTTCCTCTCTTTTTTACCCTCTTGTTCAAAAACTCTTTGCTCGACCACTTCAACATCATGAAAAAGAGATGTAGCAAAAAAGAAAAGAATCATAATTATTACGACACTCACATATAACACAACATAATTTTTAATATGACCTGTTTCAAAGGGATTTTGCATATTTTCTCCAAAGTTACTATCTGTTGTTACGCACTAAAACGAACTCGTCCGTTTTAGTGGCAGGGACTAAAGTCCCTAGAACCCCCTAAAGCTACGAAAAACTATGTTTTTCGAGACTCACAATGTGCTTACAAACTTTTTACAAAAGTACGTAAGGTCAGTTACTACATCCAAAATTATAATCAAAAAAGAAGTTTAAAAAGTTGAATTACATATTTTTTATGTTACCATAATCAAAAAAGAGGGGATGTTTATGCAATCAACAAAATTTAAAGGAACAAAAGTTACTCTTGTAGGAGATGCCATTGGGGTTGGAGATACTGCTCCGGTGGTAACGGCTATCGGAACAGATCTTAACGATGTAGAAATCGGCGGTGCAAAGGACAAAATTCAGCTTATCGTTACAGTTCCCTCACTCGACACAGACACATGTGCGGCAGAGACAAGAAGATTTAACGAGGATGTAAACAACCTCGACATCTGCGAAACAACCGTTGTCTCTATGGACTTGCCGTTTGCTTCGGAGCGTTTTTGTACTACTTCAGGCATTGAAAACCTAACGGTTGTGAGTGACTACATCGACAAAAGCGTAAGCCTTGCGTATGGTGTTTTGATGGATGACAACAAACTCAAAGGTCTTAGCGCCAGAGCGGTCTTTGTAGTTGATAGAAGCGGAACTATAGTCTATAAAGAAATAGTTCCGGAAGTAACATCTGAGCCAGACTATGAAGCGGCTCTTGAAGCGATAAAGCAGGCGAGATAGCCATTGAAAATTTTTCTCTTTTTAGTTTTTGCACTATTTTTACAGGCAGATGAAATTAAAAAAAACAGCTTAGTGATAAGCGGTGCAACAACCATTCAGTCCATCATAGAAGAGCTTGCAAAACCGTACTTTGATGCTATGAAAATCGAGCTTGTAGTCGAGGGAGGCGGAAGCGAAGGCGGGTTAAAAAAACTAAAAGAAAAAATGGCGGATATTGCCATGGTTTCAAGAGATTTGAGCCAAGAAGAGAAAAGCCGCTATGAGTACGTAACTATCGCTTATGATGCAGTAGCGATAATACATACCAACAGTGAGCCAAATCTTACCCTTACAAAAGAGATGCTTATCAAAATCTATAACGGAACTATAAAAGAGTGCAAAGAGATAGGCTGGAAATGTGATAACATAACTGTTATCTCAAAAGCCATAGACAGAGGAACATTAGCTACTTTTGAAGCATACACGGGTCTAATAAGTCCTCGCCACAAAAATTTACCTATAAATGTAAAACTTATCAGAGCAGATGCGTGGGAAGCTGAGTCAAACATAAACTCACTTCTTTGGGTCTGCGGACTTAAAAACTCTATCGGCTATGTCTCTTATGGCGAGGCTAAACGCTATCAAGACATGTCATATCCTATTCATATCAGCAGCATTGAGGGTGTATTCCCATCTATAGAAACGATTAAAAACAGGCACTATCCTCTTATACGGGAGCTAAACCTTGTTTGGAATAAAGATAATAAAAAAGCAGCCCAATTTATCGAATGGAGCAAAAATCAGCTATTTAAACAAACAGTAGAGAAACTTGGTTTTGTGGCGGTAGAAAGATGAAGACAAGATGCTCCTATTGTACCCTATGGCTTCCTACGCTTCTTACAAGCATCGCGACCATACTCAGCTTCTTGGCTATGTACTTTTTTCTCCATTTCAACATAAATGCTATGATAAAAGCACATGAGCACTCTGCAGAATTGACAAAAAATATAGAAAAAATGATTTCATCAACGCTCAATGCCACATTTTTGGAAAATGATGAAGTATTTTTAAGAGCGGTTAATCTCTCAAATCGGATATATGATGAGATGGTAGAACTCAAAAAGAGCTCATCTTATGACACCTCTTCCTTGATGGAGAGCTATAAACAACTCTACAAGATACTTATAAGTGCTGTCTCCTACTCAAAAGAAAATCGCTTGGAAGATGCAAAAAATGCACTTGAAGAGGTAAGCATTTATACCCTTCATCTTGGAAAACAGACAGAAAAACTAAACAACTATTTTATGGAACAAGAAGAGAATGCAGAAAAAGCATTTGCGTTGCTTATCGTTATTTTGGCGTTAACTCTTTTATCTGTTGCACTTTTCAACGGTCTTTATCTTATCCCAAAACGAGTTATCCGTCCACTTGAAGAGTTTGGCGAAAAACTGCAAAAAAACGAAGAGAAGTACCGCATTGTTGCAAATTGGACATACGACTGGGAGTATTGGGTAGGAAAAGAGAAGGAGATTATCTTTATGACCCCCTCAGTTGAGAGAATAACCGGCTATACCGCACAACAGTTTATAAACAGTCCTTCTCTTTTAACTACCATTATCCACCCTGATGATATGTCTCTTTGGATGCAGCACGTCAAAGAGGCACATCTTCCAAACAGACCGGAAGAGGACGCACAGGGTGTGGAATTTCGAGTTATTACAAAAGATGGGCATGTAGTCAACATAGACCACATCTGTCGTCCTGTCTATAATGAAAACAAAGAGTTCTTAGGAGTGCGCGTGGCAAATCGTGACGTCACCGTAAAGATGAGCATCCTTAATGAACTTAAAGAAAAAAACATCCTCTTAGACACACTTGCAACAACCGATGAGCTTAGCGGACTTTACAATCGCCGCTATTTTAATGAGGCTTTTGAGAGAGAAATAGAGCGTGTCAAACGCATGAGGACAACACTCTCTATCATCATGTGTGATATCGACTATTTTAAATACTACAACGACACATACGGACATCAGATGGGCGATGGTGTAATCCAAAAAGTTTCAGCTGTACTAAAATCATCGTTTAGTCGGAAAATGGATATTGTTGCACGTTATGGCGGAGAAGAGTTTGTTATTCTTCTTCCATCCACTCCCCCAGAAGAGATTAAAAGATTGGTAGAAAAAGCAAGAATTGGAGTTGTAGCGCTTGGCATAGAGCATAAAGACTCAAAAACTGCGCCATTTGTAACCATGAGCTTTGGAATTATAAATTGTCTGCCAGACGCCTCTTTGCATCCGGACAAACTACTTAAAATAGCAGATGATTCACTCTATGAAAGCAAAAGAAAAGGGAGAAACTGCGCAACATTCGTAGAGTGTTAACACTTAATGGGGGCATCCCCCATGCGAGGAGAGTTTTTAGTACATCCCCGGCATACCGCCCATACCGCTCATATCGGGAGCAGCAGGTTTTTCTTCAGGTATCTCGTAAATCGCCGCTTCTGTCGTTAAAAGAAGGCTTGAGATAGACGTAGCATTTGTAAGTGCCACACGTCCCACTTTAAACGGGTCGATGATTCCAGCCTCAAACATATCGACATATTCGCCCGTTGCAGCGTTAAAGCCTATGTTTTCATCTATGGCGTTTTCAACTGCATTAACCACCACACCGGCATCATAGCCTGCATTTGCTGCTATCTGCTTGAGCGGAGCTTTTATAGCACGCAAGATTATCTCTGCACCGATTTTTTGATCACCGCTCAAATCTAGTTTTACTTTAGCCGCCGCACGAACAAGAGCAGCTCCGCCACCGATAACTATACCCTCTTCAACAGCCGCTTTTGTAGCACTTAGCGCATCATCGACACGGTCTTTTTTCTCTTTCATCTCAGTTTCGCTTGCCGCACCGACTTTGATAACCGCAACACCGCCGCTAAGTTTTGCAAGTCTCTCTTGAAGCTTCTCTTTGTCGTATTCGCTTGTAGTTGCAGCGACTTGAACTTTGATCTCCGCAACTCTTGCTTGAACCGCTTCTGCCTTTCCTGCACCGTTTACGATAACAGTATTGTCTTTGTCTATAACAATGCGAGAAGCTTGTCCAAGGTGTTGGATAGTAGCGCCGCTTAGTGTATGTCCCGTCTCTTCAGAGATAACAGTTCCGGCAGTTAAAACCGCTATGTCTTGAAGCATAGCCTTTCTTCTGTCGCCAAACCCTGGAGCTTTAACGGCAGAGATATTTAACACGCCACGAAGTTTGTTTACAACCAATGTTGATAGTGCCTCGCCCTCTACATCCTCGGCGATGATAAGAAGCGGACGGGAAGTTTTTTGAACCTGTTCCAAAACAGGAAGCAAATCTTTAAGTGATGTTACTTTGCCCTCAACAAGCAAAATCCACGGATTTTCAATCTCCGCTACCATCTTTTCGGTATTTGTGATGAAATACGGGCTTAAGTATCCGCGGTCAAACTGCATACCCTCAACAACTGCAAGCTCGTCAACGATTCCCTTGGCTTCTTCTACGGTAATAACGCCGTCTTGTCCAACTTTGTCCATAGCTTCTGCTATCATATTTCCGATTTGCTCATCAGAGTTTGCGGAGATAGTAGCAACCTGTGCTATATCTTTTTTGCCGTTAATTACTTTGCTTGAAGCTTTTAGGTTTGCCAAAATAGCTTCGCAAGCTTTATCCATTCCTCTTTTTACTTCGATAGGATTTGCCCCTGCAGTGACATTTCTAAGACCCTCAGAAAAGATAGCATTTGCCAAAACAGTAGCTGTTGTAGTACCGTCTCCCGCCTCATCAGCCGTTCTTGAAGCGACATCTTTTACAAGCGTTGCACCCATGTTTTCCAACTTGTCGCTAAGTTCTATCTCTCTGGCAACAGAAACACCGTCTTTTGTGATTACCGGATTTCCATAGCTCTTTTGAATCAAAACATTGCGACCACGAGGTCCCATTGTCACTTTTACCGCATCCGTTAGTTTTGCAACACCGCGAGCAAGGGCATTTCTTGCATTATCTGAAAAAATTATCTCTTTTGCCATATTTATTTCCTTAGTTTTTATTTTATTAGACTTTTTTGCATAGCTAAAAAATTAGATTCCAAATTGAGAATCTTTGGTTTGCAAGAACTTTATTTAATGATTCCAAAAATATCTTCTGCTTCCAAAACCAGATATTTCGTACCATCAAGCGAAACTTCACTGCCGGAAAACTTTCCAAAAAGAACAACGTCACCGCATTTAAGTTCACTAACCTCAGAACTTACCGCTACAACCTCACCGCGAGAAGGTTTCTCTTGCGCATTATCAGGAATAATAATACCACTTGCCGTAGTATTTGCCTCTTCTACTCTTTTGATTAGGACTCTTTTTCCTAACGGTTGAAAATTCATACAAAACTCCTTAAATAATAGTGTTTAGAATCGCAATGATACAAAAGAAAGGTAACAAAGTCAATGCTCTTAGTCTATATGACTAAACATATCTTATCATTTCAACTCAATCTAATTGACACAACAATCCATTTAATTGCTTATGTCAGTTTTTAGCACTCTTTTTTCTATTTCTTAGGTAAATTAAAGTTTTAAACAAGTATAATTCTGCCTCTTAAAAGATGTCAGGGTAGCTCAGCTGGTTAGAGCACTGGTCTCATAAGCCGGGGGTCGGGGGTTCAAGTCCCCCCTCTGACACCACTTTTTAAGATTCCGAATTAGCTCAGCGGTAGAGTAGGTGACTGTTAATCACTTGGCCACTGGTTCGAATCCAGTATTCGGAGCCACCACCTTTTAAATCCCTAAAATACGCACTTCCAAAGACCTAAATATTCTTATGAAATAATTTTATTCTTTATACGGCACTCTATTTTACTAATCTGTACAACGTTGAATCTAAGCTAATATTAGCAAAACCAAAAGTATGCTTTTTGTTTAAGTTTTCTATGGGTCCCACTTTGGGTCCCACTTTTTAGAAGATATTTATTTTGTCAGTTATGTTGCTTGAGATAAGAAATCCCCACTAGACACGGTCTCTTTATCTATATAATAAGCTATTGAATTAATACTAAAACACTAAAAGCTATCTTTAAAAAATTATTATTTTAGTACTTTTGTATTAGTTAAATACTATCGAATACATATTTTTCTATTATTTAAATATACGTCATAGGCTCAAATAATAGATGCCACAAAGTTTATATTTGAAAATGCAATCCTAGAAAAAGAAAAGCACCCTGTTCATAGGACTGTCAAAGAAGATTAGGAGCAACGAATATCGGAGAGATATTAGTTTTACATGATTTGATACCAGAGTAAAAGATATTGCTACAACTAACCCGGCTTCTACTCACTTCAATCCTCTATCTCGCAAAGCCTTATCTCTAAAAGCGTCTCCTCTTTTTTAAAGTATCTCATTTTATGGATCTCCCAGTTGCCGCTCTTGCTTACTAATAGTTTTTGATTACCCATAAATCCGGTTGAACAGATAAAGGTTTTGTCATTTTGAAAACTCTCTATTCTTTCATTCAAATCAAACTCATTCATATAATTTATGCCTGTTCTTAGCAGAAGCATAAAGCCCATAAAGATGCCTCCAATTAAAACTATTACTATAATACTCTCTATAAACTTTCGCATCTATTTCTCTCCTTTTTTAAAAAAGCTTCATAAAAAGCTCTCTGATTTTTTTATATCTCTCAAACTTCATTATTACGACCACTACACCTATAAATATACCTATACCAAGGTAGAGAAGCAGCGGCGGTTCATTCGAGGGCGGTAAAAATTCTCTTATGGCTATAAGAGTGTCTTGACTTATTAACATCTCTGTTTTTTTCTCTTCTTTTTATAATATTGTAGTAAGTAACAGTGCAAGCGTTGTTTCGTTAAAGCTCAAAGCTGCTAAGAGTTATGATCTTTAGATTTTTATCGGTTAGGTTTATCTTCATGGCGATGAGTTTTTTATCTTTGTATCGCTATCTGTTTTATGGGATTGGTCGTTATGATAAATGAACGCTCAGTAGCGAACTTGAGCGCTTCATCCACGATTCTGAAATATCTATCAAAGTTAAAAATACCGCAAAAAAGCTTCATCAACGGCTCTCCTTTACTTCACAGTTTATGATCTCCAAGAGCAAATCATCTTTTTTAAAAAATCTATCATCGTAAACACTCCATCCCTCGTTTTCTAAGACAAGATAGTTATGTTTAATGCCAAGTGCTCCCGCTTTGCAAAGAACTGTTTTTTTGTCATAAAAAGCTTTTATCTTATCTTTTGCGTCGCTATTTTCATAAAGCGCTATAAGTGATGAAAGTATCGTAATAAATAAAAATGAGCCTATAAAGATAAATGCCACTACCCTCATTGAGAACTTCTCGCCTTTTTTTAATAAAGAGAAGTAAAGCAGCAGCAGTGAAAAAACTAACATCACTGAGAGTTTAAATATTTCAATATCCATACTTTGCCTTTTTATAAATATAAAAAAGTATAGATTGTTTGAATGAAAGGGTTATTTCGTTTGACAGTAGACCAAGAAAAGAATCTGGTTTATAGAAAATGAAACGATCATAGGCCATAATCGACTCATATTATGATACTATTACAGTAGTTATTCGTCTCAAGGGTTAAATATGAAAGAAGAAATTAAAAAATGGATATGGCAACATCAAGAGTATCCAAATTTTAAATATGACAAATCGAAATTAACTGAAACAATCAGTAAAATTGATTATAGCAGAGGAATACTTGATGGTATCTCAAAACTATTTGAGCCTAGCGATATTGTCAATATTGAGATTGAGACTCTAACAGATGAAGCTATCAATACCTCTTTGATAGAGGGTGAAATATTTAAAAGAGAAAGCGTGCGATCATCTTTTAGAAAAAAACTTGATAAAGATTTTGATGGAAGATATGACAAGTATTCAACACGAGCAACTGATAATCTTGTGGAGATTTTAATTGATTCAAATTTAAATAAAGATGCTTTGAATTTGGAAAGACTTCATGGCTGGCATAATTGTCTTTTTGAGCATACCGGATATGATAGATTAAGCAAAATTGATATTGCTAAATTTAGAAGCCATAGTGATATGGAGGTGGTATCAGGTGCAATTGGACATGAGAAAGTTCACTATAAAGCAGTACCTCTTGAAAAGCTAGAGGACGATATCGAAAATTTTCTAAGATATTGTAATGAAAGTAATGAAAATATTTATATAAAAGCTGCAATTGCTCATATTTGGTTTGTAATAATCCATCCTTACGATGATGGAAACGGAAGAATTGCAAGGGCTATTACAGACTATATTCTCTCACAAAATACTTCAAGCACAAAGTTCAAACTTTACTCTATCTCTACAGCAATTAGTATTGATAGAGCAGGATATTATACTGTTTTGGATAACACTACAAATCTCTTTTTAAACAAAGAATTTGATTTAACCCCTTGGGTTTTATGGCACTTGAATATTTTAAATAATGCTATGCAGCAAGCACTAAGAAATATCGAGTATCTTATACAAAAAACAAAGTTTTGGGATATTCACCGCAAACAAGCTCTTAATGAGAGACAAATAAAAGTACTTAACAAAATACTTGACATGGGTAGCGAAAATTTTGAAGGCGGGCTAAATACTAAAAAGTATATAGCACTCACAAAAGTAAGTAAAGCCACCGCCATAAGAGATATATCTGAACTTTTAGAATATGGGTGCATTGAACAAGTTGAGGGGACAGCTGGCAGAAATATTCGATATAAAGTAAAAATACCTAATGGTTAACCAACTTAAACCCTACAATAGAGTCTCACTCATGGTCTAAGAGTTTTTAAGATATTATTGCTTCACCGCCTCAATCTTGCTACAAATCTCCCTCATTACATACTCAAGCTTTTGGGCTTTTTCGTAGTAGTCTAAGAACGGCTCTACCCAGTTTGGTATTATCATAGGTTTGCCGTCTCTCATAACTCCCCAGTTTGTAACCGTAGAGTATGGAACTCTTGAGATCTCTGAGAAATCCTGCTTGTTTATCCCCAGCTCTTTTAGCCTGTTTTGAAAAAGATCTTTATCCAAGCTTCATCCTTTATTGCTATATTTGTGAAAATTATAGCATATATATTTCCAATTTACATATTTTTACTTGACACTATATGTATATTTATATATAATACTTCTTATATATTCCATATCGCACTAAGGAGAAAGAGATGAAAAAAGCAAAACAGCTGACAAAAGAGCATAAATTTACGTTTCTTGTGCTGACCATAGAGCTTGTTGTTAGCATAACTCAGGCACTGCCGCTATTAAATGGCGCCACATAACCAACAAAGGAGTACTTATGGCTCAAAAATCATACGACAAGGCTCTTTATAGGCTTATCTCCATCTTATCTATGCTAGTAAAAGATGAGAGACCTACAATAGACTCTTTGGCAGAAGAGTTCAATGTCTCAAAGAGAACTATTCAAACCGATGTTTACAATAGACTTGCAGGGTTTGACATAACGAAAGATGCTTTTGGAAGGCTTGTCTTTAGGGAGGGATTTAATATCCTTAACACTGCTGGAAGAATTGGAAAAAAGATGAAGAGAGGTTATTGAGTTTTGATTTAATATTCGTTGTGATAAAAAATATTACTCATATCTTATCTTGTAAGTTACGCCTCTCCTGCTGGGAGCGTCAAAGAGCGCGTCTTGAAACAGCAGCTTTAGTATCTGCCTCAAGCCTCTGGCTCCTAAATCGCTTTGGGCTGCCTCTTGAGCGATGTTCTCCAATGTGTTCATATCAATATCTACGAAATTGCCATGATACTGGATCTTAGTGGTAAAATCTGCAAGAGGAGTGCTTTTGCTTTTTGTCAAAATGTTCAAATAATCATCTTTGCTTAATTTTGATAAATTTAAAACGCTTCCAACTCTCCCCAAAAGCTCTTTTGGCACACCGTATGCGTAGAGATCCTCTAGAGTTATTGCTATATTTTTCTCTTTTTTGTTATTGTCAACAAACCCCATGACATCTTTTTGGGTGAATTTTTCATCAACTATAGATTGAAAAGCGCCGCCTAATATAAAAAGCATATTGTCTGTCTTGATAGTGTATGTACTATCATTTTTATAGACCTTCAGATCTCCCCCTTCGAGTATTCTAAGTATCTGAGCGGCAACTTTTGAGCCAAACTGAGAATCAGAATTGTCGTCAAGAAAAAGCTTGTCTATCTCATCAAGAAATATAACCGCATGATAGAGCCTGCCCATACCTCCGTCTGATAGTTTTAGCAGTTCCGAACCGATACTGTCGACACTATAGCCTTTTATACCGTCAGGAACCATATTTGCGGTATTTACATGTAAAAAAATCAGATCCACCGCCTCACAAGCTTTTTGCATGATAAATGTTTTTCCGCTACCAGTTGAGCCTACCAGCATAAGTGGGAGATTTTGACCAAATACTGAGGCTTCACGGTTTTTGAACCTGGCATAGTGATAGTAGAGCGTTTGCGCTATTTCGCGTTTTGGCAAATCCTGAGATACGACATATTGGTCTAAATGTTCAAGGATTGAGTGGGGAGTTATTTTACTATGCATATTTTTTTTATATGAACCAAACGCGGCAAATCTGTCTTTTACCCTTTTTATGACCAAACCAGGGTTGGCTTTTGCATAAATATGTGCTTCAGCTGCAGTGTCAAAATATATGATCTGCGTTTTTTTACCGTACTCTGCTTTATTCATGCACACCCCTTTTATAAAATTTATAGAATCTTATAAAATAAAATGTACACATATTGTCTATAATGCTATTTATGTTTAGATAGTACTATACATCCATGCCCTTTATAATCTTTATCTTCCATCCATTTTTCATCATCATGATTTAAGCCAAGAGAACTGATTATTTCATCACTTTTTTTATATTGGCTATGAACCAAATTTATTGTGTCGATCTCTTTTAGTCGATGAAGATTTTTTACAAAAAATGGCAAAAGCCTATCATCAAAGCTTATTTTTTCAATATTTTCCAAATTGACATATTTCAATGAACTTTCATCTATTAATGTATTTTCAATATCAAGTTCTTTAAGCTTGATCAGTTTACTGACCGTAGATGGAAGTGAGTCAATAGAATTGTTCGATAAAATCAGATTATTCAGCTCAACCAGATTACCAATTTCTTCAGGTATTTCCTGTATCGCATTCCCATGAAGACATAAAACAGTGAGCTTGTTTAATTGAAAAAGAGTCTCTGGCAAGAATTTGATTTGGTTATTGCACAACATTAATAAAATACAATTTTTTAGCGAATTGATATTTTTAGGGATCTCTTTTATATGATTGTTGAGTAAGGTCAGAAATCTGACTTCACTCAATACTTCGCAAAATTCATCTGGTATATATTCCAGATTTTGATCGTTTAGCTCAAAAACTATTGTCCCAAGTAGCTCAGCCCTGTTTCTTGGGAATATGTTTTGTTTAATATCATTCTCTTTGCCCCAAGCGATAAGATTCTTCAGCTTTTTGATTTTATTAATGTTTTTTATTAAAACAAATGCTCTTATATCTTTTGGATCGTTTTCATTTATCTCCATAGCAAGGTTAAAATTTTCTTTTTGAGCATATGGAGCTATTTTTTCAAATGTATGTTTGAATGTATCACACAACTCTTCTGGAAGATGGAAAATATATGTAGTAAAAATCTCTTTAACTATGCCATTATAATAAAGAGAAGCATATTGCCCATATTCATCTTCTATAATGATATTTGAATAGTGCTTGCCATTATTGGAATGTTCAAGAGGCGGTTCAAAAACCTCAAGTCGCTTATTGCTAAAATCAAGAAACTCTGCTAGTTCCAAATCAATATTTTTTATAGGTTTAGAATCTAGAATTCTAAGAGTAGTTGTTGTAAAAATATTCTCAAAAGCATATAGCTCCTCGGCGATGTTGGTTTTTTCGTCTTCATTTCCAAAATAATCCACTTCGTCCGAATATGACTTAAGATGGCTGAAGATCTTTCTAGTTACAAAAAATGTAAAATTTTCTTCGTTAATTGATTCAGTAATTTTGGAAAAAAGCTCTTTTGATTGAAACATGCTTGCTATGATTGAAATTTCAATTTTACATAGATCATTAATGTTGATTCGTGATTCTCCTTGCCACCAGTTTGTGTCTATATTAATTGTTTCAGGAGCTTCCATTATTATCCTCTTTAAAACCACAAATTCCGCACTTTCCGCACTTCTAAGCGGCGTGTTCCGTATCTTGCTCAAAATGGGACACGAAAACCTTGAAATCTCTTTCGTTTTCTATGTGGTGTCCGTACACTGTTTCTATCATTTTCATGTCAACGTGTCCTACCATTTTCTTTATGAGCATTGGGTTTTCTCCTGCGCTTAGTAGGAGTGAAACGCATGTGTGTCTCATGGCGTGTGGGGTCTTTGGGTCTATGCCTAGCTCTTCTTGTAGCTTTTTGAGTTCTATGGACGGTCTGCCTATGTGTGTGAACTCTTTGCCCAGTACCCACTCGCTTGTTTTTTCTATGGTTTGGAGGTATGCTTTGAGTGGTGGCGGCATCTTGAAGGTTCTAGTTTTTCCGCTTTTTGGCAAGTTGAGAGAGCCTAAGCAGTTTCTGGTTTGGTTAATGCTCATCTTGTCGCCTTTGATGTCGTTCCACTTTAGAGCGATTATCTCGCCTGCCCTTGCTCCACTCAAGAAGCCTACCATCAAAAAAGTTTTTAACATACCTTTGGCGTTGTGCAGCAGGCTGTGCATTTCCTCTTTTGAAAAAATCTCTTTTTCCTCTTCCCTGGCCTTTGGCTTTTTGGCTTTTTTGACTGGGTTTTTGTTTATGATGTCCAGTCGGTACGCTTCATCAAATGCAAGTGAGAGCGGTGCGAGATATGTTTTTATGCTCTTTGGCTTCATCCCTGCACGAGATAGCTCTCTTATGTACTCATCTACATCTTGCGTGGAGATAGTTGCTATGTGAAGTGTGGGAGAGAAATACTCTAACGCTCTTCGTATGGCTATCTCATAGAGTTTGTAAGTCGCTGGTTTCTTCTCCAGCGTGTCCTCTAGCACTATGTTAAGGTACTCTTGCAGACCGTGTTTTTGCTTTTTTGGTGTTGTTAGCTTTGGTATGAGCGTTTTTTGCGCATACTCACGATTTGCAGGTGTGTCTGCTAGCTCCAAAGATTTTTTAAATCTCTTGCCTTTTATCTTAAAATCTGCGTATAATACGCCTGACCTTTCAAATAACCTCATATCCATCATCCTTCATAAACTGAATTTCTTGAGCGATGATGGCTTCTCTGTTCCACAAGCGCATTTTACCACCTGTCGTACGAAAATGTATATCTTCTTTATATAAACTTCTTTGTACTCTTGCTTTCATCCCGCTTGGCGTGAATGTTTTACCTCTTATGGCAGTGACAAGCATCGCCGCTTCTATGTCGCCTTTAAGCTCAAAAGGCTTAATAAGGCGGGCAAGTGTGATGACCAAAGTCATATCGTCAATGATGCGTTTTGTGAGGTGTAGTTGCTCACAAACTGATTTTAAACCTACATCTGGCATAATTTCATCTCCTTTAGCCATTTTGCGAACTCGGCTACTGTGATAACCCCATCTCTTCTGGCTGCCACCAGAAGAGAACTTAAAACTTTTGCACTCATCTCAACTCCTCAAAATGTTTTTTTAGTCTATAGCCTAGATAAAAAGCTACAATAAATGTTATAATTAAGCCATCTAAAATAGTCATGGCAGTGTCTCCTTATGGATTTAAATTTACTTTATAGCTCTATGAGCAATCTTTCTGTCGGTGCGATAATCGCTATCGTCTCTAGCCACATTTTTGTAGCTTACTGGAGCTTTGTGCTTGGTTTTCGCTATAGACACAACCAAACATTAAGCCATGAAGCAGAGCGTAAAATAGAAAAAAACAAGCTAGACGAACTAACTGAATCTCTCAAAAAACTAGAGCAGAAAAACAGTGAGATTCTCAAAGAAAAAGATGAGATTCTCAAAGAAAAAGATGAGATTCTCAAAGAAAAAAACTCTCTTACATTTTTGCTCCAGCAGCGTGATGCTAATCGCCCTATACGTTCTCGTCCTTGGTAATCTTGCGCTTATCTCTACCTGCGTTAGGTTCTCTGCTTGCAAGATAGCTTGAGTTGTAAACTTTGATTTTGAAACCATTCACAATTCTCACAAGCTCTGCCGTTTCTTTAAAAATTTCCATTGCTTCTTTTGCTTCATAACCCGACGAACTCCAGCTTCCCTTTGCGTCCGCTCCGACTTCAACTCTTATGCTTTTATACTCATCGCCGATTTTGCTCAATATGTCGATAGTCATCACTAAATCTTGCATCTCACACCCCTTTGAGTGCGATGTGTTCATACACTCTGACAGATTGTCCGTTTATGTTCATAACTTTTGAGTCTTTACCGATGGCGAACTTGATGTCTTTGCCAAAGTTGTTTTTTGACTTTGTCCCGCCCCATTGCAAATAGGCTTCATATACTGCCTGTGTCGTGATGACTTCGCCTTTTCTCTCTTCTATGCACTCCGCTACAAACTGCTTCATCTCTGTTGTTGCGTTTAGAAAAGTCATCACAGGCACTTCAAGAACTTCTTGAGGCACTCCTAAGTGCGTGGCAAAGTAGTTTTCTGCTATGCGTTTGCCGTACAGTTCCACTATGCACTTTATCCATGATGGCGAGATAGTCTCTGGGAGTTTGTAGCGGTGGTCTTTTGGGTCGGGAATCTCTGCACCCTCTGAATCGTAATACTTCTTTGGTGCAACTGCTTCTTGTTCGAACTCATCTGGCTCTGTAAAAAAGCCTTTTGAGTATGAACCTGTGCGGCGGATGGATGGTAGGACTTCGTGGGTTACCCAGCGGCGGAATGGTTTCGCTTCGGGTTTGTTGCTTCTTAGGATGAGAGTGTATAGACCGCTTTCGGTTACAGCTCTCATCTCTCGAGACTGACCTGACTGTAAAATTTTTACAGTCAGGTGTTCATCATCTTCTAGTTTTTCTAGTACATTTGTGATATGCTCATATCCTAAAATATCACAAATATCTTTAGCTACAAAATAGAACTCTTTTTCTTGTTCTACAACTCTTACCATATTGTCGTTAAAATCGAATGTGGTTATGTTCATGTTTTCTCTCCGTAAAGTTTTTTTTACAGAGAGATTTGAGAAGTTTTTAGTGTGGGCGGTGGCTTTTCGTAAATCTTTCGTAAGCTAAGATAGATACGCCTATGGCGATAAACAATCCAGCAACTGCGATAATAGCAAAGTTAATTTCACTCATCTTTAGCTCCTTTGTTTGTAAATACAATACCAATCCCTATTAGCACAAGGATAAGTCCTACCGCAAGAAATGAGATAGGCTCATTTTTTAGCATCGGAGGAACAAGTGCTAACGCAATCAATATTTTTGAAATATCTAGGAAATATTTTCCTATCTCTTTATGAGTTTCTTTTTTCATAATGAAGTATAGCACACTTTAAACTTCTAAATCTCTCTGTTTTTAAAGAACAAAGTTAAGATAACTTAACTTATGAGAGAATTATATCAACTATAATTTATAATGTCAATAGTTAAATCAAGTAATATTTATTTTTTTACTGCCGAAATTAAGAAGAATTGTTTTATAGGGTATTCATTATGTCTTGAGCTTTTTTAATAATCTCAAGTTTTCTTCTTAGTTCTTTGTTTTCAATTAAAAGTTCTAGTGCCAGTTGTATAGTTTTTGGTGTTTCAACATGCCACTGCGAAACTGCCTGAGGACTTACCCCCATCGTCTCCGCCAACTCCTTCTGCGTAACCCCAAGCTCTTTACAAGCCTTTTTTACTATGTTTTCTTCGTTACTCATTTATAAATCCTATTTGTTTAGTTTCTTTTTTTGCTTCATCTTGAAGTTGGCTCATGGACGCTACTACCTCTATGACCGTGTTTAAAAGGTCTCTTGTCTCTTTGTTGTCGGCTTCTAGGTTTGAGAGCCTTTGTATGATATTGAAGTAAGGGATAGACTGGTTTTTAACCTTTACAAATGTTCGCATAATCTGGAGATTTACCTGTGTGGCTATGGTGCTTCTTAGTACGGTTGCAAGCATATATACGCCTTGTTCGGTAAACACAAACGGCAAATACTTCTTGTGCTTGCCTCTTTGACTTTTTAAGGTCGCATTTTGCGACCTTAAAGAATCTTGCTCTGAGGTCGCATTTTGTGACTGCAAGTTTTTAAACTCATAGTCATTTAACTGAAACATGAAGTCGCTCGGAAACCGCTCAATGTTTCTTTTTACTTGCTCATTTATCCTCTTTATCGGCACTCTGTATATCTCTGAGAGTTCGCTATCTAGCATTACCTTTACGCCACGAACGGTGTAGATCTTATCTTCTACCGCCGAAATGTTTACTATGTTTTCTTCTTGCATAGCTTTCCCTTATGTCTATATTTGTGCAAAATTTTACCCCATTTTTCAAAGGGTTTAGAAGAGTGGCGGAAAAATGTGGGGTTTGTGGTGTTTTTGGTTTGGCTAATATGGGTTTAAGCTGTAGATAGTGTATAATTCTTTTTGTGATTAAAAACTTGTTAGTAAAGTCGATGGAGTGGCATATTTAAGGTTGGGGGAAGTCATGAGCCTCTGACCTTTTTTTTTGCCCTCCAAAGACTTTACTTTCAGGGGGTTCTTTATGGATAAGCTTTTAATCACAATCACGCTTATGTGCATCTTTGCACCGTTACTTCGGTAACGCCGAGGGGTTTTTACCCCTTGCCCCCGAAACTCCCTACCTCGTTAGGAAACCCCACACAATGGGGTGTAAATCATCTAACTTTTACTGTATAATATATAAACTTTAACAAGGAAGCGTACAATGAAAAAAAGTATGGGAAGCATCCGTAAGATTTATATCGTGTGTGCTAAGTGTGGCACGGAGACTATCTTAAACCTTGGGCATTCGCTCATCAAGTGTCAAGTGTGTATGGAAGACTTAGGCATAGACCCGATGGACAATGTGCTGCTAAAAGCTGCTAGAATGGTAGAGTTTGCGAGTAAGAATAAAAGTGCTGAGATAGGCTTTGTCTGCGACGAAGAGTAGTCTCTAGCGTATAAATCCCCAAACCCCTATAAATCCCCGATTACACCCAATATCTCAAGTACAGCAGTTCCGCTCCCCACACCCCGCACCCCATCAATGACGAGCAGTAACCGTAATAAGTGCGCTTTGGTACTTTGGCATCAAGTGGGGGGATGGAGAGGTGGGGTGTTTTTTTTTGCGTGTTGCGTTTCGTTTTGAGTTTTTGAGTTTGGATTTGATGTTGTTTTTGAGTTTGGTTTTGGTTTTTTGATGCTTTTGTTTGGATTTTTGGCGTGGGTGTTGATGAAAAAAAGAGCTAAAAACGTCTAAAAAGGAACAGAAAAAGGAACACTTGAGGCTTGAAACGCCCTTGTTTGTGGGGATTGTAGTTAACAATCACTTAATTTTGGCAATGAAACGGCGTGGTTTGGTTTGGTTGTGCATAGTAATCACTATGCGGTTTGGTTTGGTTGTGCATAGTAATCACTATGCGGTTTGGTTTGGTTGTGCATAGTAATCACTATGCGGTGTGACTAGATTTGTGTGGCGGTTGTCTTGCTTCTTTGGCTGGATGGTTAGGCGTGGTGTGATGGTTTTGCGGTTGGATGGGCTGATTTGTGTGGGTGTACCCACCCCAACACACCTCGCAACATCTACACTAAGCCCTGTGAGAAAAATTTTGAGATTTTCAAACGATGTTGCAGGGCTAAAATGGGGCTAAAGTTCAAATTTGGCTCTTTTTGGGGTTGATTTTGCTTTTTTGGAAGTGCTATTTTGACATTCTTAAACTTTGCTTTTTTCCTTAAAAGTTGCTTGGAAACTCTGTTTAGCGTTTTTTTTGGGTGTAATAAAGTGCCAAAAAGGGGCAAAAATGAGGGTTGTGTTTTGCGATTTTGGGCTGATTACAGTACAAACGGCACTTTTGGGGAAATGGGGGCGGGGGCAAAGTGCCTAAAATGCGATGGTTACAGTACACGCTGTAATACCGCCTACTACCCTAATCTTTTTTTACCTCTTTTTTCTTTTTTTTCTTCTCTCTTTTTACTCTAATATATATAAATATTAACCTTTTTTTCTCACACTAAATAGAAGAAAAAGATGTAAAGCTATAACTTAAACTCTTTAAGCCCCTATAATAAGGGCTTTTCTTTCTCTTTTTTCCCTGTATTGGGCTGTAATCTTAAAGTTACTCTGTTTTGCTTAGAATGTCGATAAATAGGGGTTTGATGGTGGATTACAGAAGTGTTGGAGAGTTGGGAATTTGGCAAAAATGAGAAAAAAAGTGTAAAAAAAGTGGCTTTTTTGGCACTCATATAAAAGTTTTCTTAGGGCTATTGTGGGGTTTTTTGATTTGGTTTAAGGTTTGGCGTTATGGGTTGGGCGGGACTGAAGTCCCACCTCCTTTGTTGTGTGAGCTAAAAAAATTGTGTTATAATCCCAGAATGACAGAGCTTATAAAAAATATTGGTTTAGGTTTATTTGTAAACGGTAGTTATGATTTGCTACATTTTGACATAAGCGTGACAAATCTGTACATCACTATTGGTTCTATCGTCGTGATGGCGATTATGATTAAACTTCAAAAAAAGGAGAGAAGATGACGGCAGGACAGGCTATTATCGTAGGACTTACAACGGTTCTCTTGGTATATTCGGTGTATCTTTTAATCAAAGATTCAAAAAAAGGTAAACGCTCTCATTGAGGGGCGATGGGAACGAGAGAAGTCATCTCTCGACTCCATCAAAGTCATTTAAGCTCAACGGCTCGTTATTTTCTATGAGTGCGGCGGCAGATATGTCTAGTGCTTCCATGCGCTTCTCAATAATCTCATAGCAGAAGCAGTTGGTTTGCGTGTCGTTCCACGAGTTTGCCACCTCTTGGCGGAATGCTACTAGCTCCATGTATCCCATTTGGGGGACGGCTTCAAGACGTTTTTTTAGATTCGGGGTTAGCATTATGTTTTCTGGGATTTTCATATCTCGCCTTGTCTAAAATTTTCGCACGGTGGGGCATCTGGGTCAACTTCATAGCCAAATACGGTTATGTTTTTATATCCATCTTCTCTTGAGCCGCCAACTTCAAAAAACGTTTTTGTTTTGTTATCTTTGACTGTACAAACCCACGGTTTTTCAAAATCAACATCGCTTTTGT
Source organism: Sulfurimonas sp. (assembly GCF_028694605.1). Lineage (GTDB taxonomy): Bacteria > Campylobacterota > Campylobacteria > Campylobacterales > Sulfurimonadaceae > Sulfurimonas. The sequence goes on from NZ_JAQVKP010000006.1 coordinate 96,212, forward strand.
CATCCGACAACTGCACCTTTACGTGTGCGCAATAACTGCAAGTTTTCATATCTTGCGCTCCAAATACTCAACGATACTCTGCAATTTAAAAATTTCTTCCTTGTGAAACTTATCGTTAAGTTCGCAAATGTTATTGAGCTCTTTTAGCTCTTGCATCTGCATGTAGATAACTTTATTTGCACTGCCTAGCTTATCTTGAAGCTCTTTTAGCTCTTGTTTTAGTTTTTTGAATTTCATTTTACCAACCTGTATAATTTTAAAATTAACTCTTTTTGCTCTTCAGTCATCGGAGTGGTGAGCAACTGCATCACTATGTTTTTTATCTGTAGATTTTGGTCTTTTGCTTGGTCTATAAGCATTTTAGTTTTTGTCATTTTTGATTTGCTCGCATACTTTTTGGATAAGAGCATTCGCTGCATTTTGGCGTTTTGCCGTGTTTGGATGCACTGTTCGCTTTTGAAAAAAATCTGCCAAAAGCACTATGTCAAAACATGCCATAGGTACTATGTATCCTCTGCTGTCTTTGCCTGTTACCGTGTGATATCCGCATGCAAACTCAAATCTTAATGCAAGTATTAAGAGCGAATGAATCTGCTGCTCACTTAGCGTTGTTTTTTTTCTTAGCGTTGTTCGTGTTACTAGCAAAAGAGATCCTGTTCGCACATAAGTTCTTCACGGCGGTATGCCCATTCACGCTTCGTTATTTTGATAGCATCGCAAACGAGAAAATGTCCTAAACTTAGATAGAGCATGTCTTCAAGCTCTTTGAGATAGTTTTTGTAAGTTTCTATCTTCTTTTCGTCTGCTTCAAGTGTGCCTTTGAACTCTTTTCTGAATTCGTACTTGAAGACGTTAAACTTGCATGTGCCTATCATCTCGCTAACCGTCAAGAGCTTTTCTGCTTCTTGGATGGCTACTTTTTTATTTTTCTCATAGTGAACGCTTTTCTCGTTTATGAGCGGATGTAGTGTTTTACTCATTTTCTCCCCATTTTCTGGTTTTTCTTTTGTAATATTCGAGTGCAAAAAGCACACCTATGGCATATGCGATTAAGCTTAGTACGAGATAGTCAATCATTTATGGTGTCCTTCCAATTTAAAAAAATCATCACGTACATCACAACAATGATGTCAAGATAAAACGCCACTTGTGCGTTGAATGGATTGTCAATTATCAAAATGGTATCTCCTCTCCATCGATGTCAACTTGTGGTTGCTCTTTTGGTACGTTTTCATAGACAACTTCCGGCGGCTTTGCGCTCTCTTGTTTGCTTCCTAGCATCTGCATACTTTCCACCATGACGCTATGTTTGGAGTGGCGTTGTCCGTCCTTTTCCCATGTGTCATGTTTGAGCCTGCCCTCTACTAAAATCTTGCTCCCTTTTTGAGGTACTGGTTTGCTACCTCTGCGCTGCGTCCGAAAAAGGAGATATCCACAAAGCAGACATCCTCTTTTTTCTCGCCGTTGCTTGTATATTTATGGCTTGTTGCGATTGCCGTGTTTGCTAGAGCCGTGCCGCTTGGCAAGTAGCGCAACTCCACCTCTCTTGTTAAGTTTCCTACTAAAATGATCTTGTTATACATCTACCATGGTCTCCTTCTTCTTTGGTTTGGTGCTGTTTGGTTTTTGGACATATCTCTTTTGAAAGTGTAGTTTTGCAAGTAACTTAGTGCATCAATGATGTCATCGTGTGCGCCTCTTGGAAATGTGAGCAGTTCGTTTTCTAGTTCGCTCAAAAACTCTAGTTCTTTGCAAAAGTGTATTTTTTTGGCACGGAAAAGGGGTTGCAAGGCACTAATGCGTTTAAACTTAGCATCTGGTACGTTTGAGGCTTTTATCTCGTCTAGGGGCAGATATGAGCCGTTTTCTTTTGCGAGTGTGTCGAGAACAAAAAAGAAGCCCTCCACTCCTGCTTTGTTCTCTATGCCTATGCGAAGTGGCTTCTCTCTCTCATAGAGGCTGTAAAGCTCTCGTCCTATCTTGTCTGTTTTGGCACTCCACTTACCCGCTGTGATATCAAGGATGAAGATGTCGTTTGCTTCTGATAAGCCTACCGTGACAAATGCGGTGTAGTCGCTTCTGGCGTTTTGCGTGAGTGCTAAGTCGCAAAGTGTGTAGGTGTAGCGTGAGAGTGCAAGGGCTTCCTCTCTTGCTATGTAAACAAAGTCGCTTCTCTTGAACGTTGCGTTCTCTTCGTCGATGATTTGGCACATCATCTCCATGAGCCAAAGGTTGCCTAGTCCGTTGCCTTTGTAGCTCTCATACTCCTCTTTGAGCATCGATGTTGAAAATCTATCTTCCCAGACGCTTTTGTCATCTTCAAAGACTGGGATTTTTACGGTTTTGAAGCGTTGGTCGTTTTCTAGGTTTACCACCACGCTGTCTTGGTGGATGTAGTTACCTATGTTTATGAACTTGATGCGTTTTGCATCAAAGGCTTTTAGCACCTCTCCATAAACAAAGCGTTTGGTGCGTTCTCTCTCAAGCTTACTCTCAACTGTTTCGTAACTCTCAATATCATCTAATATGATAAGCGTAGGACGGCTTCCGCCTTTTGCTCTTGCCCCTCTTATCTTTTTTTCTCTGGTTAAAAAACGAATCTTTGAGGTCTTTTGCTCTGAGGTGTGCGTGATGGAGAGCGTGAGTTCGCCTGCTGTTTTTATGTCGATATTCATCGCCTCTTTGATAGTCTCTAACGCCTCACTAAAAGCGTCAAATGCTTCACGTGCTAAGTCTTTTGTTTCTCGGGCTATGATGGTGTAGGGTTCTTTATCGAGGACGATAGCGGCGAGTGGGTAAAGATATGCCGCCCATGTGGACTTGGCGCAACCACGAAATCCTGTGATGTTTGTGTAGGTGTTTGCGTTGATGGTGTCGAGGATTTCTTTGTGAAAACTTTTGATGCTGACTTTGTTGTTTTGTGCGCCGATTTCCCCAGGGAAGAAGAGTGCTGCAAAGTTGATAATTTCTTTTGTTGTCATGTGTCGCTTCTGTTTAGGTTAGACCCTGAATCAAGTTCAGGGTGACGGCGGTATTTTAGAGCTTTGGGCGGTGTGGCGGTAGCGTTTTTGCAGTTGTGCTAAAGTGTGCTATAATTTTGGAAAATAAAAAGGTTGTGCTATGGACAAAACAAGAGTTGATGATATGCTCATAGAGATGATAAGCCCAAAAATCAAAGAGATAGAGGAAAAGTTTAGTCGTGGCGAGGGGTTAACTCAAGATGATATAAATACGCTTCTGCTCAAGAGCCAATACAACCATATAAACCATTTGGATGATAAGCTAAACGAAACTGTGGCTAGCGTAAAGGCACTTGAGGGCAAGTTTAACGATTTGAGGGGTGAGTTTAAAGGGCTTGAGGAGAGGATGGATTTGAAATTTAAACTCTTTGAAGAGAAAGTAGAACATACCATCCAAAAAGCGTTAAATAAAAATATGGTTACTCTCATTATGGTTATGGGTGCGTTTTTGGCACTTTTTAAGGTTATAGATAAGTTTTAGGCATATTGGAACTAATTTATCTCTATCTCAATAATATCTCTCATCTTCTCTCCTCTTAGCACTTTTAACACTTCATTTGCCGTTGCTTTTGCGTTGTCTTTTGCGTCGAGTTTGTCTATGAGTTTCTCATAAATCCTGCTTGTTGCGTCCATCACTTTTGCGGCTACGCTTGCCTCTTTTTCGTCGATGATTTGTTTTTGCTTGAGGCTTTGTAGCCAGTTTTCTAAAACACAGAGTGCGTCGGCGTTTATCTTGCCTGTTTTATGCACATATGCGGCTAAGTCGTTCATGCTTGTAAGAGCTTCGCTTTTGTCGGCTTTGCTAAAGTCTGCTTTTTGAACTATGGCGTGTTTGATGAGTAACGCTCTTTCGTTTTCCCAACCCTCCGAAACACTTCTACGGCTTAGCGTACTTGCACTTGGAGCATCTGCAAAGCCCTCGGCTTTTAGTTTGGCTTCTATCTCTCGGAGCGTGTAAACTTTTTCTCCAAAACCGTCAACCGTTAAAAAAAGCTCTTTTGCTCTTATCCACTCTGGGGGCGGTGGTGCTTCTACTTCAAAAAGATTTTCTTGCATTGTTGTTCCTTTTTAGATTCCAAATCGAGTTTGGAATGACGAACGTCATAAGTTTGCCAATGACGAACCGTAAATTTTATATCATTTAGTATAACACATATATTGCGCTTGTTTTCGCAGTTGTGCAAAAGTGCAAACAATAACAATGTGTTTAGTATAAAGTTGTGAAGATTTAAAATTTATAGGAGTTACTAAATGGATATTTCAGAGCTAATGGGTGCTGGTGCACCTCCGCCTAATGCAACACCGCCAAGTGCAATGCCCAATCCTCTTGAAGAGAAGATTGCCGCACTTGAAGCGCAAGTTGCAGGAACAAAGTCAAAGCTGGATGATATGGTTGTAAAGCAGCAAAGAGCTGATCTGCTTAGCGAGTATAGCGGATTCAAAGCTTCAATCCCTGATTTTGATGAGAGCGCATTTTTTGCATCGCTTGAAGAAAAGTACAATGGGTATGTAGCAGAGGGTGCAACACCTGAGCAAGCGCAAGCGCTTGTGGATAAGGTTTTTCAAAACCCAATTGGATGGAGAGCCGTCTGGGGCGAGATAGTGCAAAAGAGTGCGCCGCAAACACCAGACGCCATCATCCCGTCCGTGAACGGGTCGAATGTAGAAGAGTTGCCTGCGACAAGAGCGGGCTTAGGTAAATTTTTAAACAAACAAGGAGCTAAATAATGGCAGCTTTAACACCAAATTCAAACTTAAGTACACTGTTTCCTAACCTTGCGGTCGGGACTGAACCGTCTATCTTAGAAAACATTTTACTTGTAGGCGCAAAAGATACGCCTATGCTTCGTGAAATCAAGAGAGTTCCTGTAAGCAACGTTAAGTCTGTATGGCTACATGATGCGCTTAGAGCTCCTCGCTCTGCTTCTGCTTCTGCTTCTAAGTATGTGCAAGATTTTGCCGCTTCTACTTCAAACACGAGCGTTGAGAATGAGAACGTTGTTCAAATCTTCCGTGATGATGTCTCTGTTGCTAAAATTTTTCAAAATATCTCTAGCATCGATAAGCAAGCTGAGTTTGAGAGACAGCTCTCTAAGCGTTCTATAGAGCATCTCTTAGACATTGAAAACTCTTTTTGGGGTGCGCAATCACCGTTCTTGAGCTCAAACGACACGGAGAAAAACGTAGTCGGCGGTGTATGGCACTTTGCGGCAAACCAAACAACCGACTACGCAGGCAAAGTCCTAACCTTTGATGATATCTTGGATATCCAACAAAAAGTCTATGATGCAGGCGGAGACCCTAGAAAAATCTTTGTAGGTGCGGCTATGAAGCGTAAAATCAACACTATCGTTGAGAGTAAAAAAGTGAGCCGCTATGTGCAAAGTGATAGCAGAAAAGTGGACTTCCTCATCTCTACGATAGAGACGGACTTCGGTGCGACGGATATCGTGTTAACACGCTTTATGAAAGATATGCCTGACCGCATCCTTTGTTGTGACCCTGAGAGCATAGAACTTGGTATCTTGCAAGATACAACTATCTCTAAACCTGAGGGAGATAACCTTGCTGACAATGCCATCATCTACTCTGGTATGACGTACCACTTTAGAAACACGTTTGCGCTCTCTGCTGGCGTGGGATTTGCGGTGTAATATGACTTTAGTGGAGTTGCAAGAGTATGTTAAATACAAGACGCTTAGAAGAAGTGATGCTATCGAACTTCCGATGTTTGCCTCCTTGACGTATGCGGCTATGATACGTGTCTGCATGAAAACAATGCCTCTTGCGCTCCTTTGTTCGGGTGAAGCTAATGTGCTTCGCTACGACAAAAAAGCCGCAATCCGTCGTCCTGAATATCCAAAAGATGAAACTAAAGAACTTGATATAGACAATGAACTCTGCTTTGCAGTAGCCGCTCTTGTTGCGTGTGATGTTGTCGCTCCTGAAGCGAGAAACTGGTTTAAAAATGAGGCTGAGGAGATAATCCTTGATTATGATAGAAATGTAAGCGTTATGGCTTTGGAGAGACAAAATGGACAACACACTGTATGCCGTCGCTAATGAGCGAAACTTTATAAACACTGTTTCTCCAAAAGAGGAGCAAAGCGAATTTTTTTATAATAAAAGAGAGTTTGACGGTGTTGTCCTTGTGCCAAATGATGCCTTTTTGAGCAACATAGAGGCGTTTTTTGACGGAGAGAGGCTTTGTCAAAGAGAGTATGAGATGTTCGAGAGATTTGTTAAGTATGCAGACGAGCAAGGCTTAGATGTATTTAGCAAAGTTCTTGATGAAGAGCTGGGAAAAATAGGAGTTTAAAAATGGGATTCGTTGAAAATGTGAATGTTTTATTGCAGAATATGCCTGCACTTGAGGGTTTTGCCTCTCAATCTGCCGGGTCTGCCGCACAGTCTGAGGGTTTTGCCTCTCAATCTGCCGGGTCTGCCGCACAGTCTGAGGGTTTTGCCGCTCAATCTGCCGGGTCTGCATTGCAGTCTGAGGGTTTTGCCGCTACTGCAACCATGCAAGCAGGTATAGCGACCGCAAAAGCAAACGAGATAAAGAATGTAACGGCACAAGCCGCGACACTTGTGGCTGGAAGTCTTGCAACTGCAAGCTACAATCCGGTGGATGGAAAGCTAACCTTTGGTATCCCACAGGGAGCAAAGGGAGCAAAGGGGGATAGTTTTACAGTTAATGCAGTAGGGCTTCTCTCCCAAAAGTCTCTTTATGATTTGCAAACAGCAGGCTTTAGCTTTTTGGCACTTGATGAAGCGCTTATCTACTTCAAGCTTAGTGCAACATCTGCCGACTGGTCACTTGGCTCTCCGTTTGGAAAAGGCGAGACTGGCGATACAGGAGCAACTGGTAACGGCATAGCAAGTGTGAGTTTTTTCAGTACAACCGACATAAGCGGATTTGCTGCACAAAGTGGAGCTACGGACACTTACCGCATCACGTTTACAGATACAACGACAAGCGACTTTACTATACACAACGGACTTGATAGCGATGTGTTTATGGTGGATTTGACTGCTTTAGAAAACTCTTTTGTAGCTTCCTTTAATACGAAAGCCAATAAAGATTTTAGTAATGTAACAGCTTTGCCGTTGTCAGTGGTGGAGCAGCTCAAAGGACCTGCCGGAGCAACTGGACCTGCCGGAGCAACTGGACCTGCTGGAGCAACTGGACCTGCCGGAGCAACTGGACCTGCTGGACCGTCGGGTCTTGTAAGTTGGTCATTTTCAGCCGCTAAAAACCTAGCGATTAGCTCAACACAATACATCGCTGGCGACACATACTCTCTTGTAATCAATGGTGTTACCAAGCGCGCTTATACCGGGGCAATAACCAATATATCTAGTTGTGGAGGATGTGGATGAAGATGTTAGATGGAATTGCACTACAGCTTGCGGCTAGTGATTATTTAAAAAATACTGACTTTTTTGTGCTTAGAGAGTTGTCTGGAGGAGTGCCTATGCCAGAGAAGGTAAGAAAACGCAGAGCCGAGGCTGCTACTTTGATGGATAGAAGTGAGTTTAAAGCTATGCTTGATGAGCTTTTTTACACAGACGAAGATATCGTGACCGCCTTTAGTAGAGTTGCCCAGCAAAGGGAGCAGAAAAACATAGAAGCTAAAGCGGCGGCAGAAGCTTATTTTGAAGCATTAGAAAGTGAGGCAACGACCAACAATGATTAAAGAGAGTTATCTACATAAAAACTTGCAAATGCAGGTTAACCTCAAGAGTTTTTGTAATTTAAGGTGTGATTATTGTGCTTTACCACAGGAGAGCAAATCAGACAAGCAAAGCGATGAGGGGCATCTTGTCGCCAACACAAAAAAACTCATAGAAAAGATAAAAAAAGAGGGTTACACCCTTGAGCGATTTTTTGCTTATGGTGCCGAACCTACTGTTGTTTCTGCTAGTGTTCTGGGCGCAATACTTCAAGTTGTTGCAGATAGCTTTCCTATGTGTAGTGTTGGCTTTCAAACAAACGGAACACTCCTAAATCAAGATTATGTAGGAGAGCTGCTTAAAAACTTCAGAGATGAAAATCGTCTTTTTATCTTTTGGAGTATTGACGGTGTAAAAAAAATTCATGATAAGCATCGGAATAACAGCTATGGCGTAGCCATGGAAAATCTGCTATATGTTGCAAAAAACACCAAAGTGTTCAATAGAGTAACCTGTACAACAAACATAGAACATTATGAAGACGAAGACAGTAAAACTGAACTTGTCGATTTTGTGAAGATTTTACAGGAAAACAACATAGACCTGCTTATGGCGGCGGCTGATATGACAATCAACGGTATAAGCGACAGCTCCATTAAAAATATAGAATTTTCAGAAAAATACTGCGACTTCATAATAGAGAACGATTTGATAAAAGAGTGTGGCAAACTGACTTCATCTGGTTTTTGTTACAGAGGCGGCAATGAATGCCACAAAACTCTCTTTGACATAAATAACGGGAATGTATATCTTTGCGAGAAGGGGTTTGATAGTCAAACGGTTCTGAGTAACTGGTTTGAAGATAGCATAGAAAAAATCATGCAAACTCGCTGTGATGCTACTGCTCATGCAAAGATAGACAAAGAGTGCTTTACCTGTGAATTTGCTATGTGGTGCATGGGCGGTTGTCCTATAAGAAGAACAAGCAGCGGTCTCTCACACTCTTGTCATGCGACTAAAAAAATTCTTACACATATAAAAGAGCATGTGAACGAGGATTGGCACGGCTATTTACTTGGGTTGCAATACAAGGCGGTGTCTAATGTTTAAAAATAATCTTTATTTTGAACTTACCAAAAGTTGCAACTTGAACTGTAGTTACTGCTATCTGAGTGCTGATGGCAGAGCGCAAAAGGTAGAGAACGAGGTGCTTATATATGAATCTTGCGAACTGCTTACCGACAAACTTTCAAAAGAGGAGATTGAGATCGATAATATCATCCTCCACGGAGCTGAAACTTTTGTCTTAAAGCCAGAGACTATAAAAGGGGTCGTTTCGAGACTAAAGCCATTGCATAAAGTCAGAGTGCAAACAAACGGCGTAGCGTTGACACCAGAGTATCTGGATGCTCTTGGGGATTTGAGCGACAAGTTGACGATAGGCTTTAGTATTGATGCCAAAAGTGTACACGACAAGTATAGGGGCGGTAGCTATGACACTGTTTTTTCTCATTTACTTGATGTTAAGGCTAGAGGCTACACATGCTCCATCTTGAGCGTAGTTTCGTGTGAGACAATAAAGTATCTTGACGAGCTGGCAGAGCTACTTAATGAAGCCGATAGTTTAGGCATAAAAGCGGTTATCAAACTGGCTCATGGGGACGGTTTTTCGCTGTCGCCTCACGATCAATATCTTTTGGCTAAATGGGGTGTGCTCACTGGTCATTGGCGCAAAATGCAATCTTTTAACTATGAATACTGCATACACGGCGGGTGCAGTTCTAATGCCATAAGTGAATTTAGTGCAGTTTCTGGCGAGGTGTTTGTTTGTAATAAAACCAACAATATAGACGGTATTGTTGGCAATTGGAGGGATGAGAGCTTAAAGAGCGTTTTTGAAAAAAGGGATAAGGTTTTTGACAATGCTGCTATTTGTGCAGACTGTGCTGGATGTCCATTTTGGGGCGTTTGCTTTGGCGGATGTCCGAATGATAGAGACAGTGAGGGTCGTGCGAATGACTGTTTTTTAAAACATCATGTTTATTTTTTCCTTGCACACAAAGGTATTTACTATGCTGATGCTTTTTTTAGAAATGTTGGGAGGGAAAAATGATAGCAGAGGGAACAACAGCAAGTATATATGCAAAAGTGCTTTTTAACTTTTTTACGGTTTGTGTGGGTGGAATTTTGACCTATCTTGGGTTAAATGTAGAATCTTTCTTCCTCTTTGCCATGCTCCTGCTTATCGACTATATCACGGGTGTAGCTAAGGCTTTTAGGCTCAATCAGTGTATCACTTCAAATCGCATGAAATATGGCATTCTCTCTAAGCTCTCTTTGCTTTTGATACCTTTAGTTCTGGCAATCGGAGCTAAAGCGGTTGGTGCCGACTTTAAGACGGTGCTTCTTGTCGGCGTTAATATTTTGGTTCTGAGCGAGGTTTACTCAATCATTGGAAATATTTACAGCATACGCACAAAAGATGAACTGCCAGAGTACGACGTTGTGGCGATGCTTGGCAAGAGGATAAGAGCCGTGCTTTTACGCTACAGCGATAAAGAAGAGGAGTGAGCATGAATCTTTTTATGTCTTATAGAGAGTATCTTTTTTTAGGTTTGAGCGTTGTGGCGCTTGTGATGTTTGGAGTAAAAGAGTACCAAATCAACGCTCTTGAAAACGAACTTTTGGTTAGAGATTTGGAGATAGAGAAATACAAAACTACTCTAGCACATTTAGAGGCAAGCGTGAGCGTGTGCAATGCTTCTATCAAAATGCAAAACGAGACTATCGCCGTAAACGAGGCAGATATCAAGAAAAGGGAAGAGAAGCTAAGAGAGCTAAAGTCTCAACCTCCGGACGTGCGATACAAAGTCATATACAAAGAGATTCCAAAGATAGATCTCAAAAGCAATGAGTGTGACGACATCAAAAACATATTGGATAATATCAAAGAGAGCGGAATATGAAAAAATTAATGCTTTTTGTAATGGCTTTTGTTGTTGTTGGGTGTGCCGAAAAAGAACCTAAAATCGTTTACGTTGATAGGTTTAATGAAGTGAAGATACCTCAAAAGTGCATAGTGCCAGACACTGAATGCACGATAGAGAAAACCGCTACATACACAGAGATTATAAAAGATATGAGACTTTGCATAGAAGAGTTAAGACGAAACAGTGAGGTTTGCAAATGAAGACAAGTCTAAAAGGTATAGAGTTAATAACGACGTTTGAGGGCTTTAGTGCAAGTCCGTACTATTGCCCTGCCGGAATAGCCACTATAGGGTATGGCAGTACAAAATATGCGGATGGTCGTCCCGTCAAGATGAGTGATAAGCCTGTTACGTACTTTGAAGCAGAGGAGCTTTTAGAAGCGACTTTGGGCGAATATGAAGATGCAATAAACCGCTATGTTACTTTGCCATTTTTGAATCAAAATCAGTTTGATGCTCTTGTAAGTTTTACATACAATGTGGGCATAGGAAATTTTAAAAAGTCAACGCTTCTCAAAAAGCTCAATGCCTCTTTGTTTGAGGATGCGGCAAAAGAGTTCTTGAAGTGGGACAAGAGCAAAGGCATTGCACTTGCGGGTCTTACAAAAAGAAGAAAAACGGAAATGGAGATGTTCAATGGATGAAACAGTTGTAGCTACTCCTGTAGTAACGCTTGAAGAGTTTATAGCCGACTTTGTCACAATATATGATACGCTTGTAGAAAAAGTACCGCTTGATAGTCTTAGTGATGCTGCTAAAGTTCAGGCGGTAGAAGTGCTGCTCAATTCTGCCATTGGTACGCTTAAGCTCAAAAAAGAGCTTGAACTTTTTGATGCCCAAATCTCCGAGCTTAGCGCAAGTAAGCTATACAAAGACAGACAGACCTCCGCGCTTGATGATGCGGTGCGTCGGGATACTGCCAAAATAGTGTGCGAGGCTCTTGGAATCATCAAGTCGGCAGGAAACAACGCAGGTGCTTGGTGGGGTGTGGCTAGCAAGTCCATCAACCGTCTTGCAGATGATGAAGCTTTTGCCAGCGTAACTACAGACCCTTAATGCGTGTCGTTCTTCGCAACTCTGATATCGTCTCCAGTTATAAGAGTGCGCTTCTTGGTTCTGTGATAACCAAAAGTGTTTTTAAAAATAAATTTTTTAATCTGGTCGATAACTACAGCGAGGGGACAAGGTCTGGTTCTGGATATCTGCCTCTTCCTATAGATATTTATTTTAATACGCCCATTAATGACGGTCGGCTAGATAGTGCAAAACCTGTTGCCGATTTCTTTTTTCCTACTTACGAGTTTGGTCTTGCTCACTGGCCTAATGAACTTGACCACTTATGGCCTGGTGTTTTGCTCTATCCACTCTCTCGTGCGGAGAGAATCAAAAACGAACAATTTCTTGTCAGTTCTAGCGACCCCGCTTTTCTTGGGTTTTTCCAGAGAGCGGTTTTTGAAGACGTTAACTCTGTTGATTATGTAGATGCTATGGGGATTTACTATCCGGAAAAAGACCCTACCGAGCTTGTTGTCAATACGTACAATGTCGATACTCTTGAGGGAATCAACATCACTGCCGAAGGTATCTCTTATGTGAGTGTTTATGACGACCCGATGTCTGAGAACGCGGTGCTTCTTTACTACACCATAACCGAAACAAAAAGAGTGTTTTACTTTTATGACCTCCAAAAGATGCGTAAGAACATGAGTTCTACTGCATTTGCCGAGTGGCTAGACACAGAGGGGCGAATAGTGCAAGACATAGAGACTGAGGATGGCGGTTGGTTTAGTGACTTTTTTTCTTTTGCGCTCTCCGCACTTGCGATATATTTTACCGGTCCTATGGGGTTTATCATTAGCACTGCCATAAACATGGGTACGACAATGTTTTCCAAAGACAAAGACAAAATGAACCCTAGTGAATCATCTTACAAAAACGACATGCTCTGGAGTGTTGATGATGATGAATATCTTGGAGATGACATCATGGCGGTTCCCCCTCTTCCACATTATTAGGCTTTTTGCACAACTGCAAAAACGATTTCTTTTCATAGTGAAAGCCCCTACTATGACAAGATGAAAACAAAAGAGATAATCACGACCGCTAACGCGGCAAAATCACACTACGCACAATTTCATACAACGCTTGATAGTTACTTGTATAGGTTTATGAGCAAGTTCTCTCCCACTGTTGAGAGTGCGCTTGGCAACCGTGCCAAAATCTTTGTTCCAAAGACCTACTCAACCATCAAGCGCAAAGTCGCCTCTTTGTTTGAAACCTACCTCAATGCCGATGGTATCTTTACCGTGAGCGGAAATGATGCAGAGGTTCTCAACGGTGCTATAAACCACTATGAACGCAACAAACCTTTTAAGTCGGTTCTAACTAGTGTCTTTTACGACTTTTACATCTATGGCATAGGGATAACGAGAACTTTTTGGAGTTTTGAGGGTCCTGTTGTTGAGAGAGTTGACCCACGGGACTTTGCTTTTGATGTGGATGCTAAGAGTTTGGGCGAGTGCAGATACTTTGTACACTCTTACTTTGTGGACGGCTCTGTGCTTGATAGCTACGGTGTTGAAAAGAAAGTATCAAAAGGTCTTAACAAAGGGATATTTAGCCGTTACGCCGTGGATGACTTCTACTACTTTGACAACGGCTGGAATGTAGCAAGTATCCACGCAAACGCTGTTTTTCGCACTGCTTTACTGCGTCGCCACCCTTTTAGTTTCGGGTATGCACTTGCAAAGATTTATGAGAAGTACGCCATGAACGGCATTGACGGTGTGATGTACTCCAATGTTTATGGAGACAGTGAGTGTCGTGTGCTTGCTCCGCTTCAAGATGAGCTTAACGAAATCCGCTCACAAATGCGTGACACCACAAGAGACAACCTCACGCCTCGTATCTTGGCGGAGACTGGGAGCGGTCTTAGCTCTTACGACTGGTTTAACTCTGCACCTGGGGATGTGCTTTATGTGAACAATCTTAGGAGCATACAGTTTGCCCCTACTCCATCCGTGCTTCAAGCGTCCAACGAGATAAAAAATCTTGACCTTGAGATACAAGAAGCAAGTGGAGTGACAAGCTACAACTCGGGTATAAGCCGTGCAGGTATGCTCAACCAAACCGCAACGGGTATGAGCATACTCACAAGTGAGGGTAACACAAAGATAGCTGCTGAAATCCGCACGGTGCATGAGACGTTCTTTAAAGACTTTGGAGAGCTTTATGTCTCTCTTGTCGCCGCTCATGCGCCTAAGGCTCTTATGAGAGGCATACGAGACAGAAGAGAGGTCGTCTATGATGTGGAGATTGAGATAGAAAAGCCGGGGGAAAACAAAGAGCTTAAAAAGCAGAGACTTGTAGAATCGCTCCAGCTTCTGGGCAACATCGACCCGCAAAGTGCTTCTACCATCGCAAAAGATGCGCTTTTGCCAATGCTAGTTGACGCAAAAACTTTAGAAAAACTACAAGGAGAACAAAATGGGCTACAGCAACCAACTACAGTACAAGCCTGATTATGGCTATGCGGATGCACTTTTGAAAGTTAACCCTTTTAAGCAGATAGCAGAGCCTTTTGAGAAGATGGAAGCGGTAAAAGGTGCGAGAGCTAAGGCGGCACTTGATGCGCAAAAAACTCTCACTGATATAGCAAAAACAGAGGCAGACGCAAAAGGCGTCCAGATAGATAACCTCACAAGAGATAGTAAAAACAACGCTGAAATCGACGTAAAAACCGCAACGGCACTCAACACAAATGCGCAAAAGAACAAAACATTAGAAGAGATACCGACTATCGCCCCTAAAGCGTTTGCGGATATAGCTTTGAAAAATGCGCAAAAAGAGAAAACTGATGTAGAGGCGGGTTTGTTGCCTAAGAAGTACGCCATAGACTTTAGAAACTTGCTAAGGCAAGAAAAAGATAGTCAAAACGAGAGAGAAAACAGAGACATAGGTACTTCACAAAGAGGTCTTTTGAATCTCTCAAATGTCGAGTACTTGAATGAAAAAGCGAAACGCTTACAAAAAGGTGGGACTATAGGTAGTTCCATGTTTGAACAATAAAGGAGAGTGATATGTGGGAAAATATACTAAGTGCGGGGACTTCCCTGCTTGATGGTGCTAAGGGTTTAGGTGGTTCGCTTCTCTCTAATGCTGAGGGTTTGAGCAATCTAGCAAACATCGGAGCGGCTGGGTTTGGAGCGTACAACTCTTACAAGGCTCTTGGCGAGGCAAAAAAAGAAAACGCCCTGGGAAGAGAGAGCTACTACAAAAACCAGTTGCGTCAAGATGAAGAGGATGCTACGATAAACAAAGCGGCGGCTTCGGTGGCGATATGAGCTTAAAAAACATTCTTGATACCTCCTCTGATAGTGTTAGTGATGGGTTTTTGCGTGGTTTTGCTTCTACTGGGGCAAGAACTCTCTCTTATACAAATGCACTAGCAAAAGCGGTGGGGTTTGATGCTCCGTTTGATGAGAAAAAACTTAGCGGTTTGCAACAAAAACTGGAAGAGACCAAAGAGCAAATCCTTGACAAAGAGCGCACTCCAGAGCGTAAGGCAGAATTGGAGAAGCTTAAAGCCCAATCACAAAAGGCTGAGGGTACGCTTGACATCATCAAGAGTACTGGAATGTCGCTTGGAGATACGCTTATGCATCCTAGCGAGTGGACTGTGCAAGGCGTGGTAGAAAACTTCTCTCCATCTGACCCGCTTAATCTTGCGGGGCTTGGTGCGGGCGGGTACTTGGCTAAAAAAGGTGTTACTACTCTTGGTAAGATAGGTTTAGGTGCTATGGGCGGTGCGGCTGAGGGTGGTGTGATAGGAAGTGTCGGAGAGGCGGCGAACGCTTACGGCAAAGGCGATAGTGATGAGGAGATAAAAAAAGCAGCTATGGGCGGTGGATTTGGCGGTGTGGCAACTGGCGGTGTGATGGGTGCGGCTGTTGCTCCTTTTTCAAAACCCTCTCCAAAAGCAGAACCAAAACCAGACAACGCTAAGCTTTTTGAAGCGGAGGAGATATCTCCCGATGATATCATTGATGTTAGAAAAAAAGCCAAAGAAGAGCCAAAACCTACACAAGCGCAAAACGTCGTCAACGGCGTGGTTGAAGCAAGGGCTGAGGCTATGGGTAAGAGCAAAGATGAGCTTTTGGGCGAAAAACCGCTTGAACTCAAAGAGCATAGCGTAAGCGGGGATGTGTTTGTAAAGTCAAAAGAGATGGATGAGGCTCTAGCAAAAGCTCAAGAACATCCACGTTTTGAAGAGCTTATGAGTATGCGAGAAGAGGTAAAAGCTGAGGACACACGATACGGACAAAACTTAGAAGCACCACGCCACATAAACCACTACAACAACGGCGAGGGATGGCAAACAGACGTAACAGGTGCTAGCTACTCCAAAAACTACAATGCAGACTTTACGCTTACCAAACAAGACATCAAAAACATCAGAGAAGGCAAGCTTAACGATACGATACTCCAAAAGGTAAACACCGACCTCTCCACGCTAGATAACCACCCAGACTATGCAGACGCAAGATACAACGACCCAAAATATACAGACAAACCCAAAGAGATGAGTTTTGATGACTGGGATGAGGCTGTTACGCTGTTTCAGAAAAAAACAAGTGAAGATAGAGCAGAAATAAACTCTTTTTTTGATGATAACGCTGAGCCTATGAGAAAGTTTAGTGTTGAGAATATACAAGAAGAGTTTAATGCAAATAGTTTCAAAGACCCTCTTGGTAAAGATGTTGAAGTTCCTCTCAAGCTTATTGTGAAAAATATAGGCAACGGCAGAGAGCAGTATCTTGGAATGTTGCGCCCGTCCATAGAAAAGCCTTTGATGGTCGTGGAACATAATGGTGCTGATATCTATGTGAAATCTTTTACCGATTTTGATGCCGTTAAAAAGTTTGCGGCGGTTGAGTTTGATGGAGAGAGCGTTAGTTTTCATATCATAGAAACAGGAAAAATAGACAATAGAATAAAAGAGGGGAAAATAAAATACATCGCCCCAGACGCTCGATTTTCGGCGGGAAGCGTCTTTGATACAAATGGACTGCCACGACAAAATCCCAATCCAAAAGGCGATACTAAAACTATACCACAAACCCCGCAAACTATGCAAGGTTCTATCAAGGGTATGTTTGAGAAGCTTGGAGACAAGGGTGTTATACATATCTTTGAGAACTCCGACCTTACTACTGTTTTTCATGAAAGTGCGCACTGGCTTGAGACTACTTTTACCAAAGATGAGAGAGTGGCTTTTGATGAGGCGTTTGGTGGTGTTGAAGCTGGACGTGATAGGAGTGAAGCTTTTGCAGAGGGATTTGTGAAGTGGGCGGCAACCGGAGACGCTCCAAATACAACCATCAAAGGCGTGTTTGAAAAAACAAGAGCGTTTTTGAAAGATGTTTTAGCAACGCTCCTCAACTCTAATGAGGCTAAGTTTAAACTCACTGCTTCTCAAGAACTCTTTTACCGTGCGGTGTTTGGAGATGAGGAGGCAAAGGCTTACTTTGCTAAGGCTTTGGAGAAGAGAGAGGCAAATAAGCCTAAAGATGCAGGTGTTAAAAACTCTAGCATACTCTACCAAGATGGTGAAAGTTTAAGTGTTGGAGTAGTCAAAAAAGAGTTTTTGAAGTTTACATCAAAGGCTTTGAATGATGGTAGCTTTAATGGTTATTTTAATCTTGGCGTGATAAATAAAGCTAGTGCAGACAAGATATATAAATTTACAAACGGACTTATAAATCTAGCAGGATACACAAGAGAGATAAAAGCAAGTGAAGTAAGACATATAAAAAACAGACATAGTAAAGACTTGAAGTATATAGGCGAGATTGTTAATGTGCTAGATAACTTTGAGTTTGCAAAAGTCACTTCATATAAAGAAAAAACGGGTCGAACTACTAGCGGTGTCATGCTTTACATGAGGCATCCAGACGGCGTTTTAGTCGGTGTGGAACTTAGAGATTTCGGCAATAAAAAAGTAGAGCTAAAGACTTTCTACATGGGAGATAAAGCGAAGATAGTAAGAGACCAAGAACTCCCACTGTTTTTACGGCTATGGGCAGATGAAGATTACCGAAGTAAAAATCCTCTGCCTTATCGTCCTGACACGCATTCCGATGGTTTTATGGATAAAAGTATATCACAAAACGATGTTCTTTACCAAACCGCCGCAAATGCAAGTGACAAAAAGCAAGCGCAAAGGCTTATGCCCGTTTATAACTTCCTTAGCGACTTTTTGCGTGGTCAGGGCAAAGTCGGGGCTGTTACAAAAGAGGCTTTAGCAAAAGTCCATGCGGATAAGCTCTATGAAGCTCTGAGCCGTCACTTGGTTTATGGCGGTGCGAGAGCCGATGATGTCATAGATGCTTTTAGTGCGTACAAGATAGAGCAAAGTGCGAGAGGCAACAAGGCTACCGAGGTTTACAAACATCTTGAAAAACTCTCTAAGGCTGATAGAGAGAATCTTCACTTAGTCTTGAGCGGCGATGCCGAACTCTCTGCGCTGAAGCCAGAACTTGAGAACACTTACAAAGCTCTAAGGAACATCATCTCTCAAAATGCTAAAGAGTTGGTAGAGCTTGGAGAGCTTAAGGCGGATGAGAGCATAGAACATTATCTGGCTAGAACTTACCAAAAAGATATACAAGAAGCGACAAGTTTGCAAAACTCTCTTTTTGCAAGCGGTGGCAGTGTTGATCATATCAAGGCGAGACGTGGCAAAGAAGTTGTGATGCAGATGGATAGTGAGAGTGCCAAAGAGCTTGAAGTGGGCGATAGCGTAGCTACTAAAAACAGTGATACTCTTTTTACTGTTGAAAACATAACACATGGTGCGGATGGCAAAGCAAAAATAGAGCTTCATAGAGACTATACATTTGCAGAGAGAAGCGAGATGGGCGAGGTGCGAGATGCGGCGTTTAGTGTCTGGTACACACTTCAGAAACAAAATGCGCAAATCGCAAGGGCTAAGATACTTCAAAAGATACCTACTAAGATGTTTGAAAGTGAAGAGGCGGCTAAAGCGGCGGGGTTTGAAAAAGTACCTGATGAAGCGACGGCTGATAGGTTTAAACTCTATGGTGCGCTTAGTGGCAAGCATATAAGCAAGTATGACAAAGCCGACCTTGACTACTACCTTAACATCTCGCACTCAAGCGGTTTGGCTGCTAAGGCGTTTGGGCTTAGTAATGCGTGGGCAAAAGGCGTGACGCTCATGAAGCTTAACGACACGGTAAAAAATGCCGCTACGCACTTAAACAACTTTATGAGTAACGTTTTTGTGATGAGTTTGCGTGACCCGATGGCGTTTGCTACTCTTGGAAATCCAAAGAAGCTGAGAGAGGCGTACAAACGCATCCATGAACTTGGGCTTAGCGACGGAGAGATGCCAGACATCGAGGCGGCTATGCTCAAAGACTTTAGCGATGATACCGCAAAAAATACAAACTTCCTTTTGGATATGGCGACAAGAACCGCTAAGGAGCTTTTTCTGGCAAAAGGTACGACGCTTGGAGAGGCGGCAAGAACGCTTTACCGTTTTGAAGATGCTCTTTTTAAGGCTATGGTGTTTGCTAAAAAAACAAGCGAGGGCATGAGTGAAGCGGACGCTGTCGCATACTTAAGGGATGGTTATGTGGACTACACAAAACCGCTTCCTCCGGCAGTGCGAATGCTTGACCGTGGTGGCGTTTTGCCGTTTGCTTCTTTTACCGTGCGTTCTGCCCCTGTAGCGTTTCGTGCTATAGCCGAGAACCCTGTGAAGTTTGGGCTGTTTGTGGCGGCACTTAGTGCGAGTGGGCTTAAACCGGATGAAAAAGAGAATGAGCTTTTGCCTTTTTTTCATAAAGGAAGCGGCAATATCTTTTTTGTGCCTAAAACTTTAGTGTGGGACAGTGAAGATGGCAAATACCTTGAGGGGTTTAATGTCGGACGATGGGCGATAGGCATGAGAAGCAACCCGCTAGAAATCATCGATGCTTGGACTAACCCTCTTTCTGAAGATAGTCGCTATGAGCAGAAGCTTGGATATGTCGGTTCTCTGATAAAAATATTGTCTTCTCAACATCAAAACGATAAAAAAGGCGTTTTTGAGAGAGGCGTTGAAGCGTACAAAGAGGTTGCCCCAAACTATGCAGGCAAACTCATAGGAGACTTAGCAGATGCCAACAACGGCAAGATAGACAAGTACTCACACAAAGCACTCACAAAAAGCGAGGTTTTAAAGGATTACTTGCTTGGAAAAGATATCACTGTGCATAAAGCCTCCGCTACAAAAGAGCTATGGGAGAGCAAAGAGCGTAAGTTTAAAGCTTCTATCTCAAAGGTGGCTTATGGCGATATGGAACTTGACGAACTTTTGCTTGAGGCTAAGAGAGTGCAAAAGCTTGGAGAGACGTTTGAGAAAAAGATAACCATTGATGATAAAAAAGTGAAAGCTTTGGTGCTTGAGAAGATAGAAAACGAGGGTAGAAGAGTTTTGCAGAGCAACGAAATAAGCCCAGATGAGAAAAAAGTCAAATTCGCAAAACTGCGAAAAAGCTACCAAAAACTTAAATAGTATCGCAAAATGTATCTCTTTGCGACACTCGTAAGAGATGGGCAAAAACTCGTATAAAATACTGAAAAATTTACAAAAAAGGAGCGCATGTGGAGATAGTCAGACTGCTAAAAAAAGATAAAAAAAGATTTGCAAAAGCAGTTGGCGTGGATGTCTCTACTGTCTATCGATGGCTTGGCGGTGTCTGCTCGCCAAACTTCGATGAGCTTCTTGCCATAAAGCGCATTACCAGTGACAACGGGGATGAGTTGCTCCATTTTTTTTCTGACCTAATCAGTGAGAGGGCAACAAAAAGCCCAGATGAAGCAAGGGTGTATATCAACGGGCTAAGAAGCGTGCGTATGTGGAGAGAGGTGTTTAAATGAATGTGTTTGAGGCTGCTAAAAGTATAGACGCATGCGGGTTTGCTACACTTAACCTTGGTGTGGAGTTTAACCGACAAAAAAAAGCAAAATCGCCTTTTCGTCCCGATGAAAAAACGGCTTCTTTTAGCTATAAAGATGGGCTTTTTAGCGATTTTGGAGGGGACTTTAAAGGGACGCTTATAGACCTTGTTATGGTGTTAAAAAATCTTAGCAATGTTGATGCGGCTAAGTATATCTGCGATGCGGCAAAAATTCCCTATGAAGAGGAGAAAAAGCACTCTGCACCTAAAAAAGCGTTTGATATGCAAAGCTTTTTTGAAGAGTGTCATAACCGTTTAAAGCTCCATTTTCGTGACTATCTTCCGCACTTGCAGAAGATATTTGTGAATGTGGAGAGGATAGTGCATGATGATATGCTCTTTCGCTCTCTTGGGTGGGACAGTTTTCACAACACGCTTGTTATAGGCATCTTTGATAATGAAAAAATTGTCAACATCAAGTGGCGTGAAAAAAAAGGTTTTGAGGGCAAATGGATAAGTGCCTCTGCAAAAGATGGCGCAACCACGGCCGTGTTTCCTAACATCACGAGTTTTAAAGAGTATGCTGTGGTCGTTGAGGGCGAAAAAGATGCACTCAATCTCTCTGCTCTTGGCATCAACGTCATGACACTTGGCGGTGTCGGTAACTCGTGGGTCAAGTTCTCCAAAGCTCTTGATGGCATAAGTACGGTGTACATATGGTTTGACTATGACAGAGCGGGGTTTGACGCTGTTTTGCCCAGGGCTAAAGAGTTTTACAAGATGGGCATTAAGACTGTTTACTTTATGGACTTTGAGAAACTTTGTCATAAGAGACAACTCTTTGAAAAGTTCGACGTTAGCGACTATCTCACGCTCTACCCTCTCTCAAATGAAGCTGAATTTTTTGAGATAGCAAGAAGAGCTTTTATAGTTCCAAAGAAAAGTGCATCGGCTCTTAGCACGGCAAGAACCATGCTCTTAGAGAGCCTAAAAGCTCCACTTGACACAAACGACTTTAGTGTTCTTGCTAAGTTTGAATACGCACTTTTGGCAAACATGAACCGCTATAAAGCCTCGTTGATGAGTTGGGCTGATAAAAAAAACTATGAGATAGTACGCATTAAAAAAGCGATCGAGGAAGCTCAAGACAACCTTATAAAAACTGCTTCTTATGAAAACACAAAAGAACTCTCTCAAGCGTTGGCTACTATCTCAAACATGGAAAAAGAAATCAATTTTTTCAATGTTGAAAAGCGCATCAAGGCGAGTGAACACATAGCCCTTGAGTGTGAACGTCTGGGTTTTGCGCTTAGAAGTGATGGGATGAATGTTTACTTTTACAATGGGAAATATTTTGAGAAGTGGGACCTGAGGGACTTTAACCGTTTTTACCTCTTGAAGCTTGGGAAACTTATAGTTGAAGTGCAGGATGTCACGGCTTCGACTGCCATCTACCTAAACATTGCAGAGATAGTTCCTAGCCTCTACAATGTCGGGATTGATAGAAACATAACCATAAACACGCTCAACTGTGTAGTTGACATGACGCAAAGCAAGACACTGCGCCATGATGTGAGTTTTGGGTTTGACTACATACTGCCCTTTGAGTATGACAAAGATGCGACATGCCCTATGTTTGATGAGTTTCTCGACAGCTCTCTCCCAAACAAGGCTCTACAAAATGTTGCTTTAGAGTTCATAGCTTACTCGCTCATGAGTGGCTCTAAGCTTCAAAAGTTTCTACTCTTAACCGGTAGCGGAGCAAACGGCAAATCTGTATTTATGAACATTTATAAAGCGTTCTTAAATCCATCAAGTATAGGGCGTGTTATGCAGTTTGAGGGCTTTACGATGGAGGGTCTTGTCGGCAAGGTGGTAAACTTCGCAGAGGACAGAAACCTCTCGACCCTAAAACCCTCAGAACTCGACTATATAAAGATGATGAGCGACGGTACGCCCTTTGAAGTAAACCCTAAGTTTAAAAGTGCGGTACTGCTCGAGAGACCGCCTAAACTTGTAATATCAACAAACAAAATGCCAAAAAATACTGAACCATCGTTCATACGCCGTTTGGTTCTTTTGCCTTTTGAGCAGACTTTTTCATACGACCATCCAAACCCACGATACCGCCGTGTTGATGGCTTGGACGATATGATTATCCAAAACGAGCTAAGCGGCATCTTCAACAGAGTTCTTGAAGCGATGAGAAGACTCATCCAAAACGGAAGATTTAGCGCAGCAGATGAAGTAAAACATATCATAAACGAGTACGAACTTGACGCAAACAATGTTTACAGGTTTGCAAGTGAACACATAAGACTTAACAGCGAAGTGGTTTACATAACAACACAAAGCGTTTACGACAAATACAGAGAGTACTGTGAGAGTGAGGGCGTGATGGCTAAGAGTAAAAATAACTTTGGCAAAGACTTAAAAGAGTTTATGAAACTTGAGAGCAGAGTGATGAATCTTAACGGTAAATCTGAGAGAGTTTATAACGGTATAGAGACAATCTAGTGTTCCTTTTTTTGTTCCTTTTGTGTCCCACAAAGGGTATAAATTTGCGATTTTTTCAAATGTGGAAAGAGAAACCAACCGCTATGTAAGCCTAAAATAGGCACTTTTAGCAACTTTTAGATTATTTTAAAAATTGCATTTTCTTAACCTCTTGTTAAGCTATATTGTAGATAAACATTTAATCATATAATATCTATTAGAAGTTAAACTATGTTTTTTATTTATAAATTATCACGATTAGCGCAAGCAAAAAGCTTGCAGCTAAGAGCTGTATCTACTCTCTTGGATAGAGAGTCGCCTTGAGCGTTGTTTTATAGCTGGTGCCGACAAACGCATAAGTCCATGATTCTTCTATCCTTATATTTGTCATATATCCATCACCGGCTTGCGCCTTTAAAAGCTGATAAGCTCTTTCATGACGATCATTTATATCAATCGGTATAAATAAAAGGAGCTGAAAGCCACTTGCCGAAGCGCTTATCTCTCTGCCTTTGTCTTTAACATTTTCATACTTTTGCGGCGGTACGCTCTTAAACGATATAGGCTTGCCGGCACATCCTACTACCAAAAGAGACACTGCTCCAATAAGCAAAGAGCTTATGATATATCTGGGTGTTTTCATTTTTCTACCTCCTTGAGAGCATCACCGGTTATAGTTACCTTTCGGTTAGTTCCTATAACCCACCAGTACCAATCTTCTTGAAAAGTGACATTCATCAGCCCTGTAGAACCTTCAACGCTTTCAAGCGCATCATCGTACGCATTCTCGACTCTTGTATTTAACCCCATCGGCACAAAGTAGTATGCTGTTCCAAGAAGTCCCAAAGAACCGCTGCCCGTTCCCTCTGCTTTGCCAAGAACTTCATAGTTTTTCGGCGGTACTTTTTCTAAGACAACCTCTTTGCTTGAACATCCAGAAAAGACGACTCCAAAAACCAGCAACAATGCCGTAAACATTTTAATGCTTTTCATTATTTTCCTCTTATATTTTGAATTTTAAAGATGATGATCTTATTTAGATTTTTTTACCATGTTCACCCCCACATTTCTTATGAGAGTGATTGTATTGAAAGTAGTGGACTTATTTTGTCGCGGCTAGATACTGGCTTAATTCTGCAGTTATTTTATCTCTTAGAGTTGCGGGTGAGACGATTTTTACATGTGGTATCCACTGTTTTATGAAATCCTCTATCTCCCGCTCTTGCGTTACTTTGTAAGAAACCAAAACATTGCCGTTCTCTTTGGTATCTATGATATTTTGAGATGATAAAAACTTCTTTGCGCCAAAGAAGTAGGCTTTTGAGGCATCAACCTCAAGTACAACCTCTATAAGGTGCTGCCTATAGTTTTTTCTGTAAAGGGCAAAAGGCGTTTGCATATATTTTATAAAGTCTGCTATATCAAAGTTCATCTGATATGTCTTTTTTGTCTCTTCTATATTTTTGATCTTAGAGATCCTAAAGATACTAAACTCATACTCTTCATGTTCGACCGCACATGCAAGATAGAAGTTCTCGTTCATAAAGACCATCTTATACGGCATAACCTCTATCTTTTTCCACCCGTCATTGGAAGGATATTCTATGATGACATATTTTTGTTTTAGTATGCACTCTTGAAGTTTTCCAAAGAGCACCTGATCATCTTTTTTGCTCTCAAAGGGTTTGTTTTTAAATTCAAATGCTTGACCAATCTGTTTTATTTTTGCACTAAGTATGGTCTTATCATCTTTGCTGATTTCAAACTCATCAAAAAGATCACTTCTTTGTGCTATGTTAAAAACTTGAACCATTAGCGAAAGTGTTTGAGGTTTAAGAAAATTATCAAATGCCTGTTTTGTGATGGCTTTGTAGCACCCTTTTTCTCCTTTGCCACCTCTGATAAGCTCAAATGAATCCGGGAACAGCTCTTTTATGATGTCCAGATCTCTTCTGATGGTTTTTTCGTTTTTACCCTCCCATAACATATCATTCTTGAGAGCATCTATACAAACTTTTTGCCCATCGTTAAATCTTTTAAGCAGTTCAAGTACTCTTACTGTTTGGTTAGTCATATAGTAGCCTTTTAAAAAATTGCATAATTATATACTTTATTTAAGACATATTTTGTCTATTTATAAATTTAAATTTTACCTTTGTTTAAGTCAACATTTATTTCTTCTATCAGAATTAAAAGATTTACAAAAACTTAATATATCAAACAACGATATTAAAAAGCTTCCATCTTCTTTTTCTAAATTAACACAATTAAGAAGTTTAGATATTGAAAATACAGTGAATATCAAAAGATGATGAAGTAATCAAAGCTTTGAATTTAAAATATGATGATACATTATGGATAGAAGATAAAGATTCTAGAGGGAATGGGTATATTTTGCCATCAAAAGCAAAAAAAAACAGAATAGACAAAATATGTTTATTTAATCATATAGGATCTTGAAAAATAAGAAGGAGTTAGTTTGGAATCAATAGATCAATTAAGATATGTACCTTTGTCATTAAAAGAAGAAATAGAAACTTATTTAAAAAAATATTTATTAATAAATGGATAGACTTACTAATGCTATTAAAAAAACAAATAATAACTTTAAATGACGGCACAACAACAGAAGCACAGGCTCCTGTTATTATTTCTGCTAGTCGTTCTACAGACATACCTGCATTTTATAGTGACTGGTTCATAAACAGATGGGAAGCTGGATATATAAGGTGGACAAATCCATTCAATGGCAAACCTCTTTATGTCTCGTTTGCAAATGCAAGAGTAGTTGTATTTTGGACAAAAAATCCTCGACCTATGTTTAAGTATCTTGATTGGTTAGACAAAAATACACCTCAGTACTATTTTCAATACTCTTTAAATGACTATGATGCAGAGGGGTATGAAGCAAAAGTCCCTAGTGTTGAAAGTAGAATAAAAAGCTTTAAAGAGCTATCACAAAGAGTAGGTAAAAAAAGGGTGGTCTGGAGATTTGACCCGCTTATACTTACCAAAGAGATAGATATAGATGAGTTACTAAGACGCATCAAAAAAATAGGTGATGAGCTACATAACTACACAGAAAAACTTGTATTTAGTTTTGTGGATATTGGGATCTACCAAAAAGTACAAAGCAACCTTGATAAAGAGCAGGTACCATATATAGAGTGGTCAACTGAACTGATGGATGAGTTTGCTAGTAAGCTGAGTGAGCTTAACAAGGCTTGGAACTTACAGCTAGCAACTTGTAGCGAAAAAATAGATCTGCAAAAATATAAAATAGCACACAACAAATGTGTTGATGATGATTTGATGATAGAGTTGTTTAGTCATGACAAAGAACTTATGGACTTTTTAGGTGTAGAGATACAACAAGCAGATCTTTTTAGTGATGGTGAAGTAGTTAAAACAAAAAAACTAAAAGACAAAGGGCAAAGAGAAGATTGCGGCTGTATTGTTGCAAAAGATATAGGTGCATATAATACTTGCCCACATGAGTGTAACTACTGCTATGCAAACGTGTCTAAGCAAGTTGCAAAGAGAAATTACGAGAGTTATTTGAGTGATAAAAACAAAGAAAGTATTATTTGAGCATATCAACTAAATTTATCATCTTATATGGCATTATAAAGAGGGAAATTATATATGGGGATTTTTAAAAATATAATTCATGGATATAGAATTTTAAAACATGAAAAAAACAAATGTTGCGAGGAATTGATAAACTATTTAGATGATTTTAGTGCTGATTTAAAAAGAGAAAGTGAAGAAAGATGGAAAAAGTTATATGACATCTATCAAAAAGATAATAGCTTCATAAACTACATAAAAATGGATTTTATACTCGATGATAAAACTATGAGTGATGATCATATAGAAAAGTTTAACAAAATGTTAGAAATAAAAAAGTTAGAAATTGAATCTGGAAAAATCAGTTATAGTGAGTTTTTCGGCTATATGAACACATGGAAAAATAGATGAAAAATGATATAACCACAATTAACCAAAACAGTAAGGCAGCGCTTGTAAAATCAAAAAGCTTGCTTGATGTAACCAATAAAATACTTTCTAAAAAAGATACTAGAGATTTGGTGCAGAGCTTTAGTTATAAACATTTTCTTATGGAAAAGGGACATAGCAACGAAGTAAATACCCTTGTCATCACCCCAGATGGAGAGCATATAGTCTCTTCTGAAAGCTATGATGAGAGTATCAAAATCTGGAACATCCAAAGCGGAGAGTGCTTAAAGACTTTAAAAGGGCATAGTTACAGGGTGAGTACCCTTGCCATCACTCCGGATGGAGAGCATATCGTCTCCGGAAGCGATGATGAAACAATCAAAATCTGGAACATAAAGAGTGGAGAGTGCTTAAAGACTTTAGAGGGACATAACGGCACAGTAAATACCCTTGCCATCACTCCGGATGGAGAACATATCGTCTCTGGGAGCTATTATGAACCAATCAAAATCTGGAACATAAAGAGTGGAGAGTGCTTAAAAACTTTAAAAGGACATAGTAGCCGGATACATACCCTTGCCATCACTCCGGATGGAGAGCATATAGTCTCTTCTGGAAGCTATTATGAACCAATCAAAATCTGGAACATTCAAAGCGGAGAGTGCATCAAGAATTTAGTGGGGCATAGTCGCGCAGTAAATACCGTTGCCATCACTCCGGATGGAGAGCATATCGTCTCCGGAAGTGAAGACAAGAGTATCAAAATCTGGAATATAAAAAGCGGAGAGTGCTTAAAGACTTTAGAGGGACATAACGGCACAGTAAATACCCTTGCCATCACTCCGGATGGAGAGCATATCGTCTCTGGAAGCTATGATGAGAGTATCAAAATCTGGAACATTCAAAGCGGAGAGTGCTTAAAGACTTTAAAAGGGCATAGTAGCCGGATACATACCCTTGCCATCACTCCGGATGGAGAGTGTATCGTCTACGGAAGTAAAGATAAGAGTATCAAAATCTGGAATATAAAAAGCGGAGAGTGCTTAAAGACTTTAGAGGGACATAGAAACCGGGTAAATACACTTGCCATCACTCCGGATGGAGAGTGTATCGTCTCCGGAAGCGATGATGAAACAATCAAAATCTGGAACATCCAAAGCGGAGAGTGCTTAAAGACTTTAGAGGGACATAACGGCACAGTAAATACCATTGCCATCACTCCGGATGGAGAGCATATAGTCTCTTCTGGAAGCTATTATAAACCAATCAAAATCTGGAACATTCAAAGCGGAGAGTGCTTAAAGACTTTAGATGGGCATAGTTACAGGGTGAGTATCCTTGCCATCACTCCGGATGGAGAGCATATCGTCTCCGGAAGTGAAGATGACACTAACACTATCAACATCTGGAATATAAAAAGCAAAGAGCGCCTAAAGACTTTAGAGGGACATAACGGCACAGTAATTACCCTTGCCATCACTCCGGATGGAGAGCATATAGTCTCTTCTGGAAGCTATGATGAGAGTATCAAAATCTGGAACATTCAAAGCGGAGAGTGCTTAAAGACTTTAGAGGGGCATAGTGGCTGTGTTATGGCTCTTACCATCACTCCGAATGGAGAGCATATCGTCTCTTCTGGAAGCGATGATGAAACAATCAAAATCTGGAATATAAAAAGCGGAGAGTGCTTAAAGACTTTAGAGGGACATAGTGGCTGGGCAAGTACCCTTGCCATCACTCCTAGTGGGGAGCATATCGTCTCTGGAAGCTATGATGAACCAATTAAAATCTGGAATATAAAAAGCGGAGAGTGCTTAAAGACTTTAGAGGGACATAGAAACCAGGTAAATACCCTTGCCATCACTCCGGATGGAGAGCATATCGTCTCTGGAAGTGAAGATGGAGCTATAAAAATCTGGAACATTCAAAGCGGAGAGTGTATATATACCATAGATAACTCATACAAAATAGCGATAGATAAAAATGGTTATTTTAGAGCTGATGATGAAGCTATAGAAAAATATATAAGAGTAAGTGAAACACCGCTTAGTCAAAGAAAACTAACCCATGAAGAGATTGCTCACTTTAGAAAAAAAGGGAATTTTATAGAAGCAGGAAGATATGAATAGCTTACTGAAAAACAGGCTCTCTTTATTATTAGAAACATTGAAAATTAAAGATTATGAGGTCAGTGAAATTTTAATTGCAAAAATATTAGAACTTGGAGATATAGAACAAGAAATAGATTTGATACTAGAAGATATCATGTTTAAAGATTATACTTTAGCTTACCAAAATCTCACAAAATATATAAATACAATGCAAAAGACTCATGATATAACTATTTATGAAGATAAAGAGTTTCATAAATTACAACGAGAATTAAAAAAATTAGAAAAAAAACTCCAAAGCCTAAGCGAACAAAAAGCAGAATATCTCAATGATATAGAAGAGTTTAACACACAGTATAATCTCCATCTAGGTTCTATCATAGAAAATATTCTCAACCTAAAAAAAGAGATACTTTACAAACAAACCATAAAAAAACAAAAGTTAAAAGAGCAGTATGCACAAGATCATAAAACTTATAATGAAACTAAAGAGACTGTAGATGAACTAAAAAGCACTATAGATGAACTAAAAAATGCACTTGATAATATAGATGAATCTCATGAACAATACGATGAGATATATAAAGCTTATCAAGAGCTTCAAGATGAGCTCGAAGAGTTGGAAGATGCACTATATTCTCAAGAGCAAAAACTAAATGATATAAAAGAAGAGATAGATGATGATGAAGTGCTTGAAGAGTATGAGGAAGCCAAACAAACTTATGAAGATTATCATCGTGAATACGAATACATTAAAGAAGAAAACAGTGTAGTACTTAATGAAGATGAAAAAAAAGAACTTAAAACTCTTTGGAAAAAAGCTTGCAAACTATGTCATCCGGATATAGTCATAGATAAATTTAAAGAAAAAGCGCATGAGATCATGCAGATGCTCAATGATGCTTATAGTAAAAAAGATATATCGAAAGTAAAAGAGATATTAAACAGTTTAGAAAATGGTACTACATTCGAAATCTCTAGTGATGTTATAGAGGATAAACAGCTGTTAAAAGCCAAAATAGAAGAACTCGAAGAGTCTATAAAAAGAGTAATCAATGAGATAGAAGAAATAAAAACCGATGATACATTTGTCACTATATCAGAGCTTGATGATTGGGATGCATATTTTGAAGAGTTAAAAGCAGAACTTAAAAAGCAAGAAGAAGTCTTGAAGGATGAGGCTATAGGTATTTTAGAAGAAAAAAATTCTATTGAACAAGAAAGAGTTGAGCAATGGATACAAAATCTTTGGGATTGGGCAGATACAAATCAAATACCAAATGCTAAACTGCCAAGAAAAAGAGAAAGATTACTTAGGATCAAAACCATAGACTTTACAAACATAAAGATAAAAAACTTGCCAAGTGAAATTTGTAATCTTGAAAATATAGAAGAGTTGATTTTATGGGATTGTAACTTAGCTTATTTACCTAAAGAAATAGTGAAGTTTACTAAACTTAAAAAATTACAATTGCGAGGAAATCCAAATTTAAAACTCATACCCAGTCAAAAAAATTGGCTTGAAAATTTAGAAAAACAATCTACTGTGTTTAAAGAAGAGATAGGTAGTATAGATGATAATACTTTAAACAAATACGAGAAAAACAATTTTGACAATAAACTAACATCCGAAGAAGTATTTGAAATTGTTTACAATTGGATTTTAAATCAATTTCAATCTATCCACGATGTAAAGTCTTTACTAAGAATTAAAGATGAAGCTAAAAAAGTTGCCAATGACTTAGTAAGTAAAAATCGGTCATTAATTAACTTGCGTTTTATCAATACTACTTCTGGTGTTCAAAATTTGAGTGTCCAAAATGTTACATATCAAACATTTAATATTGCACAGCCTCAGACTGAACAAGTCATCAAAGAAAATGTAAAAAAAACAACCACAACATCTAAAAAAATAAAATCAGAAAATTCACCCTACTCAAACCACATCCAAAATATAGAAAATCCGAATTTTGAAAAGATTAGAAGATACTGTAATAGCTTAGTAAATGATAATAATGCAGATCAAATGCAAAAGAACTTGGCAGAAAGTGGAAAAATGCGTAAAGCATTGATATATGATGCTCTTGAACAGTTTATAGAAAAATTCAATAATCAAACTATCACTTTGATAGACTGGAGTTGTAATCAAGGGATAGCTTCTATGTTAGTTCTTGATTATATCAAAGAGAAACAGCTTGATGTTAAAGTAAATCAAATTCTATTGATAGATAACGATCATAGCACTCTTGGTAGAGCAATGGCACAAATTGAAGCACTTAATTTTGACAGCGCTAAAATAGATGCTTTTAATAGTCTTGACATTAAGATTTCAGATGCATTAAAAACTATAAAAAATGATACTACATTAAATTTACTGACAAATGACAAGATGCCAGTAGATTATATTGATATAGATTTCACTCTTTTAAAAGAAGCTTATTTTATAGCTATATCCAATAATAATGGAGATTTTGTGGATGAAGTGCATAAAAATATAAAAGTGTTAGAATATGTACATGATATGTCTATAAGAGATGGTAAGATTGGAAGGTTTAGTAAATTTGAGAGAGTATTTAGGGTAAATGGATAATCAATTAGTAGTTTTAAATTCTAATACTAAAATTGCTTTAAGTAAAGCAAGAGCTTTGCTTAATACGACAAATAAGATTCTTGCAACAAAAAATAATGATGAATGGTTTGAAGCTCTTTTGGAGTGGGCGGAGCTTTATCTTATTCAGGAAAAAACTTATTTTCCTGCAAATAAAAAAGATTTGCTAGAAACAAAGTCACTTTCATTAAGATGGAACAGACTAAAGACCATTCCTGAAGAATTATGTAATTTAAAACAATTAGAAATGTTAGAACTTAACAATAATGTCATCGAATATTTACCTCAAAATATTGATATTCTAAAAAACTTACAAGAATTAAACTTGAATATTAACAGTTTAAAAAATTTGCCAAAGGAGATAGTAAAATTGAAAAATTTAAAAGTTTTAAATATAGAGCCACTTGCAAATTCAATCCCCACCAAGTAGCTAATTTTTCATTGTAGCTATTTTTTACTTTAAAAAAATCATTCTCATTTTGCTTTCGCGTTGTTTTGCTCTAATTAACTCAATTTTCTTA
>NZ_JAQVKP010000025.1 GCF_028694605.1 Sulfurimonas sp.
ATTTGATTGATGTTTTGTATTATTTTTGTGGTAAAAAATTATAACATTTACATGATTTCAAAAGGCTTTTTAAAATTTAAATTAGCTTAAATTATTGGTTGTTTGCGGGAATCTGCAAGTGGCTCTAGAGAGTGTCAAATCTCTCATAGGCAAAGTTGAGCTCGAACACCGTATAGACGAACTTACACTTAAAATAGGCGGTGCGGCAACAAAAACAAAAGACGGAATTAAATTTAACCCTATAAACAAGATGTATTTTAGTGATTCGGAAAAAAGCACCTTTGGACAGTACTACATCAATGCAACTTATAGATTTGATGCAGATAACAAAGTAATCGCCGAATATTTTAGAGCATACAAAGAGGGCGCTGAGTACAGTCCTAACAATGGCGCACTGCTACAACTTTACAACAGAGCGGGCAAGTTCGATATCTATAACGAGCTTATCTATAGATCCTCTTATGTGGGCGTCTATGATCAAAAGATAAACACGGGTATCGACTACACTGCCGGAGTGATTTATCACTACAGCAAGCAGCTTGACGTAAAACTTAAAGGCGAAAATCTCTTTGACAGAGCAACTCAAATCGGTATGAGCGGTCTTAAAATTGCACCTTATGACAGAAGGGTCATACTAACGTTGGAGTATATCTTTTAGATGAAAAAACTCTTTCTTCTTCTCTTGGTGCTTACGCTCTTTGCAAACGACAAAGATATTATTCAAGCACAGATTTTAGAAAAAATCATTCAAAATCTTTCAACAAACCAAAAGGTCGTTGTCTGGTCGGACAATAGAGAGATTATCAAAGAGTTCAACAAAAAAGGAAACATTGCAACCACGCAGGATTGCCATTTGGCATCCATAATTATTTTGGAAGATAAAAAAAGTTTAGAAAAAGAGCTATGCAAAAAAGCTGTATTTGTTCTTGATTATGCTCTTTTAAGTGAAATTCCGCATAGTTTTGGCTCAATGTTTTACAAAAAAGGAAGACCAAATATCGTTATTATAAATAGCAGAATAAAAGAACAAAATATAAAGATATCCAAGGAGCTAGAGCCGTATCTGGAGGAGAAGATATGGTAAAAAGAGAGATTGTCATTTTTTTTCTTCTTTTTCTTCTTGGGTTATTTCTTGTCTATACTTATAGCGAAGTCACAAAATCTAAAGAGAGAATTTTTGAACGCATTGAACAACATGAGATTAGCAAGATAGCTTATGTTTTACAAAATATGCAGCAGCAGATACTCAAACATATACATGAGTACGACTATCAGGATTTAATCACTTTTTTTAAAGAAAAAGAGCACGCTATCGCGTATGAAGAGATGCTCGCTATGATGCTTACCTCAGATGTGAAATACTCATATATCTTATATAGAGATGAGGAGCGAAAGTTTCGATTTTTGCTTGACGCATCCAAAACCGACAAAGCAAGTTTTAACCAAAAATTTGATGTTAACGCCCACGAATATGACCTTGTTTATACTACAAAAAAATCTCAAATCATTAGACAGCAAAATATTGAGAATCTATATGTTACCTATTTACATCCCATTATCAAAAATGGCGAAGTTGTTGCTCTTTTTAACATCGACTTTACAACCGATATAAAATCTATCATTTTAGAGTCCATAAAACCGCTTGAAACTCTTTTTACACTTTTAACCCTATTTGTTGTTATTTTTATGGCAATGACATTAATGCAGATTTTCCACTACTTTATCACCAAAAAAAAGATTTTTACAGACCCGCTTACAAAAACATTTAACAGAAACTACCTTGAAGAGATTAGTTCCGTACTCAACCTTGGAAACTACTCTCTTGCAATGCTTGATTTGGATAAATTTAAAATCATCAACGACACCTACGGACATAAAGCCGGAGACTATGTACTCTCTCATGCAAGCCAAATCATTAAAAACTCCATCCGCGACAATGATATCTTTGTGCGTTACGGCGGAGAGGAGTTTTTGCTTTTTATCAATAACCGCGATAGCAAAAGAGATATTTGTGAAAGAGTTAGAGACAAAATTGCAAAAGAGAAGTTTGTCTATAACGGACATGAGATTTATGTTACTCTCTCAATTGGTCTTCATACCAATCCGTACTTGGAAAAAAACATGCAAGAGGCGATAAAAAAAGCCGATACCATGCTATATGAAGCCAAGAAAAACGGAAGAAACAGAGTGGTTGTATATGATGAAAAAAGAGAGACGACCGCTTCATCTTCATTCTCTTCAAAAGATTTGGCTTTTGTCAAAGAAGCGCTTGATGAGGATCGTGTCACATGCTACTATCAGCCCATCTACAACCATAAAACAGGCGAAGTTTTCAAGTATGAAGCCCTTGTACGCATCATTGCACAAGACGGCACGATTATCACGCCTTACCAATTTTTGCCGCAGATAAAATCTACAAACATGCACTACAAACTCACGCAGAGAATTTTGGCGCTTGTTTTTGAAAAATTTAGAACCAACCAAAAACTTGTGAGTATCAACCTAAGTTTCACGGACCTCAATAATCCTGATATAGAAGAGACCATCATTCAAGCACTCCGAGTGGATCAAGATCTCGCTTCGCGTATTACTTTTGAGATTTTAGAGAGTGACGAAGTGGATGACATAGAGAGTTTTAAGCAGAAGATTCACATGCTACACTCCCTCAAGGCAAAAGTCTCTATTGATGATTTTGGAAGCGGCTACTCCAACTTCAAGCGCATCATCGACACTGAGGCAAACTACCTTAAAATTGACGGCTCACTCGTCAAAAACATTCATAAAAACAGCAAAGATTTTAAAGTCGTTAAAAGCATCGTTCACTTCGCAACCCAGAGCAATATGCAAACCATTGCAGAATTTGTCCACTCCAAAGAGGTATATGAGAAACTCCTCTCGCTTGATATTGACTATATGCAAGGGTACTATATTGCAGCACCGACACCAGAGCTGCTTAAAAAAGAGGAGTTATTTCAGTAATTTTTGAAAGAGTTTTTCAACCGCCCTCTTTCCTGTTTCAGACTTTAAAAACTTCTCTAAATCGACACTTACTTTTGGTGCATCTATATCGCCGCTGAGTTTTGCATCAATACTGTCATTTTTAGAAACAATCTTTACATCGGCATCCAACTGATTGGTTTTTGTGTTGAGCTTTGTATCCGTTGTTTTGATAGCTGCCTCTTTGGAGTGCAAATCAAGCGAAACAACCATATTCTCTTTATCCATCTTTACTCCTACGTCTCCGTTGAAGTTCTCTCTGTACATATCTACTTTTGTAAACTGCTTGATTAGGTCAAAGGTCTGATTTTTGGCAAACACACCGTTGCTTATCTGTCCATCAAACCTTCCCATACTTTGCGCCAAATTGTAGTCAAGTTTTGCACCCAGCGAAGCATCAAAAATTTCAGGACGATAGAGCATATAGAGCAGTTTTGTTGTCTTGAGTGCACTCATATTTGCGCGCAGGTCGTCATTATGGAGTTTGGCTTCCATTTTGCCGCCAGCAAGAGCGGCACTCATGGTGACATCCAAATCTTTGCCCTTCTCTACCGTACCGTTTGCACTAAGTTCACCACGCAAACGCTCTTTTGTCGCAAAAACAAGCGCTTCTAGGTTGGAGACAAAAAGTTTATAGTCGCTTTTAAGCGTTTTATCTTCTAGGTTATATTTTGCGCTCTTTACATCAAGATTTGCGAGGTTGGAGTTTAGGTCTATCTTGGTATCTGCAACGCTTCCTCTTAAGAGTGTTGTGGTTGCAGCATCAAATGTTGTCTTTGGCATAGGTGCGGCAAGTGCATAGGCTTTTGTAAGATAAGCAGTATCAAGAACACCTTTTGTAAGCAACGTCACGACCTGACCGCTGAGATTTTTGGGGTTCATATCTTTTATATCCGCTTCCATAGAAAAGAGCCCATCCGTATAGTGTGGCTGCTTAAGCATATAAAGCAGTTTTGCCACATCAAGATTTGCTACTTTTGCCCTAAGTGTAGATAGCTGCAACTCTTTGAGTGTGGCTTCAAAAACGCTATCGGATGACGCTAAATCGCTCACACCTTGAACAACCAACCTCTCTTTGTCTCCTTTTATGCTCCCCTTAAGATTGATTGCTCCTCTGATATCTGCCCCCGTGAGAGGTTTGAGCACTTCAAGGTCTTGAACACTCAGTGCGTAAGTTACATCCGTTTTAAGCGTCTCAGGAGTGACGCTGCCCGCGGATGTGATTTTAAAAAGGTTTGAGAGAAGTTCGCCCTTGAAGCTGATATCACTCCCTTGCAGCATTGCATCAAGATTCATAGAAAAAGAGGTGTTTGGGATGGTAACATTAAAATCACTAAGCATATATTTTTGGTCAAGTCTGCCCTCTTTTGTCTTTAGAACCACCGTCCCATCAAGCACACCTGTTTTAATGCTCTTAAAGTTGATGTCCATATCGACGTCTGCCGATGCATAAGGATTTTTTGCCGTCATCTGCAAAAGAGAAGCAAGTTTTGCGCCTTTGACAGTAGCGATGATAGATGTAGGATTCAAATCTGCAAGTGTAACGCTATATGACGTTTCACTCTGCGCAATCGTGCTTTTTCCGTCTATGGACATCAATGCCATATCTCCTTTTGCTTTTCCGTCACTAAAGAGTGCGCCACGCAAAGGCTGCCCTGCAAAACTCTCCAACGCTTGAAGATTTTTCAAATCCAGCACATACTCCGCATCAAAAGAGCGTGAGAAGAGCGAATATGCGCCTTTGAGAGCGATACGGTTCTCATCGCTTAGGGCTAAAACTACTTCAAAATCACTCATAGTGAGCAAAAATGTCTCAAGCTTGCTTTGTGTTTGCGTCGCTTCTTGTATCTTTGCTTCTACGATGGGCTTGACGAGAGTGTTTCCAAGCGGCGTAAAAGCAGTTATATAGAGTGCTATAACAACAATGGCGATAATGGCACCCATCCAAGCAAAAAATTTCATACTCTTTCCTTTGTACATTTTTTCATAACAATCTTACTATAAAAAAGTTACATCGAAAACTTGATACATATAGACTAAAGTTAATTGAGTAAAAATATTTAACTATCTCTTGACATTGTTACACTCAATATGTATAATGGTGCTATCTTTTTAGAAAAAGGAGTGACCAAGCGGTTATGGCAACAGAAGAAAAAGAAGAACTTCAAAACGAAAATGTCGAATTGGACGAAGCTGCCGCTGAGGCTGCGGCGGTAGAAAACGAGTTTGACCTTTTGCAAGCGGAACTGAGCGAACTCAAAGACAAATATGCTCGTGTTCATGCAGATTTTGAAAATATCAAAAAAAGATTAGAGAGAGAGAAATACACGGCAGTGGAGTACGCAAACGAAAAATTTGCAAAAGACATGATTCCTGTACTTGATTCTCTTCACGGTGCGCTAAACTCAGTCAAGGCAGATACAAGCTGCGAAGAGCTTTTGGCAAAACTTAAAGAGGGGATAGAGCTGACACAAAAACAGCTTGTCACATCCCTAGAAAAACACGGCGTCAAGATGGTTGGTCACGATGAACCTTTTGACCCAAATATCCATAACGCCATCCAAAGCGTAGATAGCGATACGGTAGAGAGCGGACAGATAGTCCAAACTTTCCAAACAGGTTATAAATATAAAGAGAGACCGTTGCGTGAAGCGATGGTAGTAGTGGCGAATTAAAACAATTTGCAAATAAAATCAAATTAAGGAATAAAATTATGAGTAAAGTAATCGGTATAGATTTAGGTACAACAAATTCATGTGTGGCAGTTTATGAGGGCGGTGAGGCAAAAATCATCCCAAACAAAGAGGGTAAAAATACAACTCCTTCGGTTGTAGCTTTTACAGATAAAGGCGAGGTTTTAGTAGGTGACCCTGCAAAACGTCAGGCGATAACCAATCCAAACAAAACTATCTCTTCCATCAAGAGAATCATGGGTCTTATGATGAACGAGGAGAACGCAAAAGCGGCTCACGACAAAGTAACATACAACATCGTTAACAAAGACGGTATGGCTGCCGTTGACGTTGCAGGCAAGATTTACACTCCGCAAGAGATTTCGGCAAAAATCCTCTCAAAACTAAAAGAGGATGCGGAAGCTTACTTAGGCTCTAGCGTAACTGACGCTGTTATCACGGTTCCGGCGTATTTTAACGATGCACAAAGAAAAGCTACAAAAGATGCGGGAACTATCGCAGGACTTAACGTTTTACGTATCATCAACGAGCCGACTGCTTCTGCACTTGCATACGGTTTGGAGAGCAAAGGCGATGAGAACGTTCTTGTTTACGACTTAGGGGGCGGGACATTTGACGTTACTGTTTTGGAGATTAGCGATGGTACTTTTGAAGTTCTCTCAACGGATGGAAACGCATTTTTGGGCGGAGATGACTTTGACAACAAAATCGTTGACTACCTAAGCAGCGAGTTCAAAAGTTCTCACGGCGTAGAACTTAAAAATGACAAAATGGCACTTCAAAGACTTAAAGATGCAGCCGAAAATGCAAAAAAAGAGTTAAGTTCATCTACTGAAACAGAGATTAACCTACCGTTTATCACGATGACGGAAGCAGGTCCACAGCACTTGGTTATCAAACTTACTCGTGCGAAATTTGAGAGCATGATTGAAAAACTTGTTGAAGAGACTATCACACATATCAAAACAGCTATGAAAGAGTCTGGCTTGTCAAACAGCGATATCAAAGAGATTATCATGGTCGGCGGTTCTATCCGTGTTCCGCTTGCTCAAAAAATGGTTTCTGACTATTTTGGCGGCAAAAACCTCAACAAGAGCGTAAATCCTGATGAAGTTGTTGCGGCAGGTGCGGCAATCCAAGGCGGTGTTTTAAGAGGGGATGTTAAAGACGTTCTTCTACTTGATGTTACTCCGCTCTCTTTAGGTATCGAGACATTGGGCGGTGTTGCGACAAAAATCATCGAAAAAGGCACAACGATTCCGGTTAAAAAATCTCAAATCTTCTCAACAGCAGAGGATAACCAACCGGCAGTAAGCATCTCGGTTGTTCAAGGCGAAAGAGAGTTTGCAAGAGATAACAAGTCTTTAGGTCTTTTTGAACTAGGTAACATCGCAGCGGCTCCAAGAGGCGTGCCTCAAATCGAAGTTACATTTGACATCGATGCAAACGGAATCTTGACAGTTAGCTCAACCGACAAAGGTACAGGCAAATCTCAGTCTATCACTATCAGCGGTTCATCAGGACTTAGCGAAGAAGAGATTAATAAAATGGTTAAAGATGCAGAGATGCACAAAGCAGAAGATATGAAGCGCAAAGAGCTTGTAGAGCTTAAAAACCAAGCGGATGCGCTTATCGCTCAGACTGAAAAATCTTTAAGTGAAATCGGAGACAAAATCAGCGCAGACGAGAAAGCAAAAATCGAATCAGCCATCACTGAACTCAAAGATACGCTAAAAGATACAAATGCTACAAAAGAGCAAATCGAAGCGAAAGTAAAAACTTTGACAGAGGCAAGCCACAAAATGGCAGAGCAAATGTACAAAGCAAATGAGGGTGGTGCGGCACAAGCTGATGCTTCCAAGAAAAAAGCCGATGATGATGTTATCGACGCTGAGATAGAGTAAACAAAACCCAACTTTCCGCATCACTTAGGTTGCTTCATGGATTTCTCATCGCAATGACCACATCATTGCGAATGAAGCAACCAAAAAATATGCTATAAATCCGCTTTTATACTAGACTTCTTTATAGCCTCTGTTTGTTCGTCTGCGGCTTCACGGTGGGTACCCCAAATCTAGCAAGCTAGATTTGACCCTTCCGTTGCAGAATCGTTCACAAACAGAGGCTATAAAGAAGTCTATTACTTTTTTCAAAGGAACACCATGTTTTACAAAACGGCATTTTATCTGCTTTTATCTTCTCTTTTTTTTGCTGGATGTAGCTCGCAGCAGCCTAAAGTCGAATCTCAAAAAGCTCCTGCACATAAAAGCGATTATGTCAGCCAAAGCGGATACTATTTTGCTTTGATTGAAAAGACAAAAGAGGGCTGGAAGCTTATCGATATTGAGGATAAGCCCGTACTTCAAAGAAAATTTACCAATCAAGAGATTCTTCGCATAACCGAGAATTATGAAAATGCCTATCCACACTTTGAAGACGAGCTAAATGCAACAAAAACAAATCATTATCTTTGCCAAGAGGAAAACAGAAAGAAATATACCCCATGCACAACCCTCTTTAGTGTTGTTCCAGAGGCAACAAATGTTGCCGAGCTTATCGTCCACTCAAACCAAAGCTCCCCAAAGTATAAATATATAAGCAAATCAGCCATCAACAAAGCTATCGGTGAAGTAAAACTCTTTGATGCCATAGAAGCAAAAAAAGAGCATTTTAAATTTGCTCTATGCCAAGAAGAGTTCCAAAAAGCATCTACCATTGAAGAGTTTAATGATTTTGTAAAGAAGTATGCGGACTATGCAAAAGCGGGTGAAATGTTCCGTCTAGCACTAAAAAATCTTGAAAATCTTAAAGAAGAGCAGCTTAAAAATGAAGCGGCGTCAAAAAAGCAACCAAAAGGTTATCAACATCTCTACAACAAAAGTGAGCAGCAGCTAGAGAGAGAAAACCACTCCCTTGCCAAAAAAGAGGAAGCAGCCATACACCAACAGACACAAAAAATTGAAACTTTCAGAAAAACGCTTAAAGTAGGTATGCAGACAAACTGCGGAACCGTAGTCGAGCTAGATACGTCAAAAGCAAAAATCAAGTTTGATGCACAAAGTGAGCTGCTCCAGTGGATAGAACGCCGTAAACTCTTTCCAAAAGGAGAAGGGTGTCGCATCGTTAATGGAAAATATATAACACCGCCTTCATTCTAAGTGTAACACTTAGTTTTGCATCACGCAGTTACGTCCTGCTGTTTTTGCCATATAAAGTGCGGCATCTGCTCTGTCCACAGCACTTTTTAGGTCATCATCTTCTCTTAGTTGTGTCACACCGAAACTTGCACTTATTTTTGTTACCGGCTTTACCGTCATCATCTCAATATGCCCTCTTAGTTTTTGAGCGAGCGTGAATGCATTTTGTATATTTGTTGAGGGTAGAAGAATAACAAACTCTTCACCGCCCCAGCGGCAGACGATATCCTCTTCTCGCAAAAGGGACGAAAAAAGTCCGGAGATAGCAACAAGTACCCTGTCGCCGACACCATGTCCATAAGTATCGTTAATCTTTTTAAAAAAATCAACATCAATCATCACAAGCGACATCACTCCCTCTCTCTCAACCATTGACTGATGTGAGAGTTCAAAAAGTTTAGAAAACTTATAGCGGTTATAAAGATTGGTAAGTGGGTCACGTGATGCCAAATGTTCTATCTGCGCATTTTTCTTGATAAGAGATTCATTGATTTTGCCGAGCTCTTCTTGGTACTCTTTTGTCAGCATCGCCCATCTTGAGTAAGCAAGAGAGATAAGCTCTTTTTGTGTTATCATACCGCTTAAACAGCCATCATCATCAACAACTATTACTCTTTTATAATGTTTATTTGCTAAAAAATCAAGTGCCTCTTTTACACTGCTCTCTTTATTTAATGTATCAACGGGAGATGACATATAGGTGCTGATAGGAGCTTCTGTATCTAAATTTTTTCTTATGAGCCACTTGCAGATTCCCGCAAACAACCAATAATTTAAGCTAATTTAAATTTTAAAAAGCCTTTTGAAATCATGTAAATGTTATAATTTTTTACCACAAAAATAATACAAAACATCAATCAAAT
>NZ_JAQVKP010000018.1 GCF_028694605.1 Sulfurimonas sp.
TCCATTCCGAACCCGGAAGCTAAGCCTCTCATCGCTGATAATACTGACCCTTACAGGGTTGGGAACGTAGGTCGCTGCCTAGTTGATCATTTTTCTTCTTTACTTATACAATCATTTAAATTCTTTTTTTAATCGTCATTTATATCCTGCTTTTGAAGCTTTAACAATTAATTCTATGCTATTATTTTACATACAATTTTAGGATGTTATATGAAGAATTACATTAAAGATCAGATAAAAAAATCTTATGAAACAAAACAATCAGTTTATAATGATGATGCATTATTGGAAAAAATAGTGCAAGTGGCACAGGCTTGTGTTGCCATTTATAAAAATAGCACAAATAAAACAATTTTAGCCGGAAACGGTGGCAGTGCGGCGGATGCGCAGCATATTGCGGCGGAGTTAGTTGGGAGATATGGTTTTGACAGACCGTCACTGCCATCTCTTGCACTAACTACAGATACTTCAAATTTAACTGCTATTGGTAATGATTATGGATATGATAAGGTTTTTTCTCGTCAATTGGAAGGAATGGGGCAGCGCGGGGATTTGTTTATCGGTATTTCAACATCGGGTAACTCTCAAAATATTGTTAATGCTTTTGAAGTTGCAAAGCAAAAAGGGATAACTACTGTTGCGCTTGTCGGGCGGGATGGTGGAATGATGGCAAAGATG
Source organism: Sulfurimonas sp. (assembly GCF_028694605.1). GTDB lineage: Bacteria > Campylobacterota > Campylobacteria > Campylobacterales > Sulfurimonadaceae > Sulfurimonas. The sequence goes on from NZ_JAQVKP010000018.1 coordinate 679, forward strand.
GCTGATATGGCTATTGTTGTTCCCTCAGAATCTACTCCTAGGATTCAAGAAACACACATCCTTATCGGGCATATTATTTGTGACATTATAGAAAAAGAGATTTTTGCAGAGGGCGTGAACTAATTTTTTATGAATAAAGCTCTTTTTTTAGACCGTGACGGTGTAGTGAATATTGAGATAAACTATCTTTATAAAATTGAAGATTTTAAGTTTGTAGATGGAATTTTTGAGCTTTGCAAAAAGTACCAAAATCAAGGATATCTTATTTTTATCGTAACCAACCAATCGGGAATTGCAAGGGGTTATTATACTCAAGAGGCGTTTGATATTTTGTCATCATGGATGGTAGAAGAGTTTGCAAAACATGGCATAACGATACAAAAAGTTTATTTTTGTCCGCATCATCCCGAGATATCAGGAGCGTGCAGTTGTAGAAAACCAAATGCTGGGATGTTGTTTGATGCGCAAAAAGAGTTTAATGTTGACCTTGAAAACTCTATTTTAGTCGGCGATAAAGAGAGTGATATCGAAGCTTCCCTTGTTGCGGGGATAAAAAATAGTTATCTTTTTGATGAACATCATATATATGTCAAATCAAAAGCAACAAAAATAGTTTCTAAACTAGAGGAGATATAAAAAATGCTGATACTCAACAGCGGTGGTACTTTCAATAAAAAATACAATCCTTTAAATGGAGAGCTAGAAGTTCCCTATAGCAATGCTGCAATAGAAGAGATACTTAAGAGTTCTGATGCAAAGTTTGACCTAGCAGGAGTTATCTACAAGGATAGCTTAGAGATGACGCTAGATGATAGAAAAATGTTAGCACGCATCATTGCGGAATCGATGGATGACACATTTGTGATAGTTCATGGGACAGATACGATGCACCTGAGTGCCGAATTTTTGGCAGAGATATTTGAAAATAGAAAAATCGTTTTTGTCGGTGCTATGCGCCCTTTTGAGATAGACAGTGTGGAGGCGAGTTTCAATCTTGGAATGGCGATAGGGTTTGCAAAAGGTATTGGGGAGTACGGTGTCTATATTTGCATGAACGGACATGCAGTGCCATGGAACAAAATCCAAAAAAACAAAAAATTTGGAAGGTTTGAAGTTGTCCTCTAAGATACCTTGTTCACATTGTCATTTGGAGTTTGAGCCATCGGCTATGATAAAAGAGGGTGAGCATTACTTTTGCTGCAATGGCTGTCAAGGAGTTTTTCATCTGCTTCAAGAAGAGGGGCTGGAGGGCTTTTATGAAAAAAGCAAAAACACTCCCTTGTCTCCGCCTATGCAAACCATTAAAGATTCTTCAACTTTTGATTCTCAATCTTTTTATGACAAGTATGTCAAAGTTAATAGGGATGGTTTTTGCGAAGTTTCGCTTGTTATTGAAGGAATTCACTGCTCTGCATGCGTCTGGCTCAATGAAAAAGCTTTGCATAAGATGAATGGTGTTATAGAGGCAAATATCAACTTTACAAACAACAAAGCTACAATTGTGTGGGCGGACAATGTTGTAAAGCTCTCAAAAATTATAGATACCATTCGCTCTATCGGTTATGACGCATTTGCTTATGATGCTTTGGCTCAAGAGTCACATGCAAACAAAGAGAGAAAGTCATATTATCTTAAAATGGCAGTTGCAATATTTGCTTCCATGAATACTATGTGGATTGCAGTGGCTCAGTATGCAGGCTATTTTAGTGGGATAATGCAAGACGTAAAAACAATCCTCAATATAGCAGAAGGTGTGCTTGCAACACCTGTGCTCTTTTATAGCGGTTGGGTCTTTTTTAGAGGTGCATACTATGGGCTGAAGACAAAAGTAGTCAATATGGATCTTCTTGTGGCAACAGGGGCTACTTTGGCGTATGTTTATTCTCTCTATGTTGCTGTAAGTCAAAAAGGTGAAGCTTATTTTGACTCTGTAACAATGATAATTACCTTTGTTTTGATAGGAAAATTTTTAGAGGTGCTTAGTAAGAAAAAGGCTGCCGATACGCTCGATAAGATTACAAGCGCAATACCAAGTGAAGTGAAAATAGTCAAAGAAGATAAAATAATCATTATAAAGCTTGAAGATGTGCAGGTTGGAGATGTGGTTGTTATCTCAAGCGGTGATAGGGTTTTGCTCGATGGCGAGATTACTAAAGGGAGCGGTTCGTTTGATGAGTCAAGCTTGACCGGAGAGAGCGAGCCGATCTATAAAAATATCGGAATGAACGTTATTAGCGGTACTGTAAGCATTGATGCAGATGTGCAATTTAAAGTGCTTAAAGATTTTAGGCATTCAACGCTCTCAAATATTGTCAAACTTTTAGAGAGCGCTATCAACAAAAAACCAAAAATTCAGCGGATGGCAAATAGGCTCTCAGAACACTTCTCCCTGATAATCTTGACGCTTTCATTGTTGACATTTTTGGGGTGGTGGTGGGCGTCATATAGTTTTGAGACTTCTTTGATGGTGGCCATCTCTGTTATCATTATCGCTTGTCCGTGTGCGCTTGCTCTTGCGACACCGGTTGCAACTTTGGTAGGGCTAGGACTTGGTGCATCAAGGGGAATACTTTTTAAAGAGGCGGCAGGACTTGAGACGATGGCAAAAACCGACACGCTTGTTTTAGACAAGACAGGAACTATCACGGCAGGAAAGCCTGAAGTTATTAGAGAGCATATTTTTGATGCGTTTGACAAAGAGTTGCTCTACTCGTTTATTGCATCTTCAAATCACCCTATAGCCAAAGGGGTGGCACGATTTATAAAACAAGAGAATGAAAATTTTCATGAATACACTTTTGATGTTTTTACGCAAATTCCTTCACAGGGTATGATGGCAGAACTTGGAGAGATGAGGCTGCTTGGGGGAAATAAAAAGCTTTTAGATACAAATGGGGTTGCTATAGATTTTTCAAGCAATGCGACGCTCTTCTGTTTTGCCATTGACCAAAAAGTTGTTGCTGTTTATGAGCTGGAAGATAAAGTAAAAGATGGTGTTTTAGAACTTGTTGCTGCTATGAAAAAGATGCAAATTGATGTCGTTATGCTCACGGGTGACAATGAGAGTGCGGCAAAAAAAGTGGCTTCAAGCGTTGGCATAGGGAGGGTGTTGTATGAGCAGACGCCTCAAAGCAAAGCTGAATTTATCAACAAGCTTCACGATGAAGCAAAAAGTGTTGTAATGGTTGGCGATGGTGTAAATGACATACTTGCACTTGCATCGGCGGATATAGGTATTGCGATGGGTGGCGGTAGTGATATCGCTGTTGAAGTCGGAGATGTGGTGCTTTTAAACAACTCTGTTAGGTCACTTGAAGAGGCATTTAAGATAAGTAAGACAACACTTGCTCTTATCAAAGAGAATCTTTTTATCTCACTTGTCTATAATGCTTTGACGATTCCTTTGGCTATAGCCGGATATGTTATACCTCTTGTTGCGGCTATATCTATGTCGGCGAGTTCGCTTTTGGTGGTCGGCAATTCTATACGCATACGCCAAGGATTTAAAGAAAATGGATAGTTGGGTAATAGCCATGATGCTTGGAGCATCGCTTTTTTTGGGGGCAATTGCACTTTTTGCTTTTTTGTGGGCAGTAAAAAATGGACAGTTTGATGATGAAGAGAAGTTTTTAAATGCTGCAAAATTTGATGGCGAAGATGAACTCAATGATGCGTTAAAACAGGAATTAAAGAAAAAAAGCCTGAAGGAAAACTATAAACCGGAGTAGAAAGGAAGAAGAAAGCCACTCAAAAAGAGCGGCTTAGGTAAATTACTTACCGATAGTTTGAGCGAATGCGTCTAGTTCTGCATCAGAGTATTTTGCAACTTGACCAGCCATAAGACCTTTCATTGGTCCGCCGTAAGTTCCAGCTTTGTAACCTTTAAGTGCAGTAGCGATATCCGCTTTGCTCATTGCAGAAACATTTTTAGATTTTCCAAGAGCAGGTTTGCTCCAGTCAGCACCGTGACAACCAGTACATGCACCAGCGTTTACAGCATCAGCCATAACTAAAGTTGATGCAGTTAATGCAACGATTGATAATACGATTTTTTTCATTTTAAACCCTTTTTTTAAATTTCGGGCAAATTATAGTAACTTTACTCTTAAATAGATGTTAATGGTTTATTGGTTAGTATTTTGTTAAATTTAAAAAGATATAGGTGTGTAAATGAGATACATTGATGATGACTTAAAAGACAAAACAATCCTTATAACGGGGGGTGCTGGTTTCATTGGTTCAAACTTGGCGTTTTACTTTCAAGAGAATCATCCAGAAGCAAAAGTTATAGTTCTTGACAGCTTTAGAAGTGGCAAAACTCTCTCTAATGGGAACTTAAAAAGCTTTGGACATTTTAAAAATCTCATTGGTTTTCACGGAGAAGTCATAAGCGGCGATATCAATGACAAGGATGTGTTGCTTAACTTAGAATTAAATTATAAATTTGACTATATTTTTCATGAAGCTGCTATCTCTGACACTACTGCACTAGAGCAGGATTTGATGATAAGAACAAATGTTAATGCTTATAAAGATCTGTTAGCACTTGCCATTAATCATGGCGCAAATATGATTTATGCTTCATCTGCGGCAACTTATGGAAATGCACCGTCACCTCAAAAAGTAGGGCATGAAGCACCGCAAAATGTTTACGGTTTTTCAAAACTTTGTATGGACAATCTAAGCCGCCAATATATGCAAAAAGAAGAGATAAAAATAGTGGGGCTTAGATACTTCAATGTTTACGGTGCCAGAGAGTATTTTAAAAATACGACCGCATCTATGATTTTGCAGTTTGGTCACCAAATATTAAGCGGTAAAAATCCGAAACTTTTTGAAAACAGCGATAAAATTTTAAGAGATTTCATCTATATAGAAGATATTATTCAGGCAAATATAAAAGCTATGAATCCAAAAGAGAGCGGAATCTTTAATGTCGGAACCGGTAAGGCAAGAAGCTTTCAAGATATAGTGGATATTTTGCAGTATGAGCTTGGGACAAATTTGTCTTGCGAATATATCCCAAACCCATTTATCGGAAGCTACCAGTTTCATACAGAAGCGGATATCTCTACGACAAAAGAGATTTTAGGGTATGAGCCGCGTTTTGAAATGGAAGACGGTATAAAAGCTTATGTCGGCGAAATCAGAAGAATTTATGAACAAGAAGTGAAAAAATGAAGAATTTTAAAGGGTTGCATCCTAGTATTTTGGTTGTAGGTGATTTGATGATAGATCACTATCTGTGGGGGAGTTGTGAGAGAATATCTCCTGAGGCTCCCGTGCAGGTTGTGGACATCGCAAAAGAGACGACTGTTCTTGGAGGTGCCGGAAATGTGATAAACAATCTTGTCTCTCTTGGCGCCAAAGTCTCTGCAAGCAGTGTTATAGGTGATGACGATATCGGTGTTGAACTTGTCGGCATGTTGAAAAAAATCGGTGTTGATGTAGCAAATGTAAAAATTGAGCATGGTAGAAAAACATCAAAAAAAAGCCGGGTAATAGCTAGCTCGCAACAAATTTTACGATATGATAAAGAGAGTAAAGAGCAGATATCAAAAATTTTGGCAGATGATATCGTGAGTTCTTTGCAAGATATTATTTGCAACTATGATGCGGTAATACTTTCCGACTACGGCAAGGGCGTGTTAAGCTATGAGCTATGTCAGGGAATTATAAAACTTTGTTCAAAAAACAGAGTAAAAGTTTTGGTAGATCCAAAAGGAAGCGACTATAGCAAATACAAGGGTGCATATCTTCTTACACCAAATAAAAAAGAAGCAATGATTGCTACTAAAATAGAGATAAAAGATAAAATCTCACTTGAACTTGCTCTTTTAAAACTTAAAGGAGAGTGTGGGCTGGGTATCTCTATGATTACTCTCTCAGAAGACGGGATAGCGACTTATGAAGATGAAATGAAGATTTTTCCCACAGTTGCAAAAGAGGTTTTTGATGTAACGGGGGCGGGAGATACGGTTATAGCTTCCATAGCGTATGCACTAAGCGCAGGTGCAAATATAGACAAAGCGGCATCATTTGCAAATCTTGCAGCAGGTGTAGTTGTAGGCAAAATTGGCTCTGCAACGGTTACGCTTGATGAGATAGAGGAGTATGAAGCAGCTCTGCATAAAAGTACCTCTGATGCACATATAAAGAGTTTTGATGAGATAAAAGCAGTCGTGGAGCGATACCGCAAAAGTGGTAAAAAAGTTGTCTTTACAAACGGCTGTTTTGACATTTTGCATGTAGGGCATGTAAAATATCTTCAAGAGGCAAAGAGTTTTGGGGATGTCCTCATAGTCGGACTTAACTCCGATGCATCGGTAAAAAGGTTAAAAGGTGAATCAAGACCTATAAATATTGCAGAAGATAGAGCCTATCTTTTAGCGGCTCTTGAAGCGGTTGATTTTGTTGTGCCATTTGAGGATGATACGCCTTATGAGCTTATAAAAATAGTCTCTCCCGACATACTTGTCAAAGGCGGCGACTATAAAGGCAAAGATGTTGTGGGAACAGAGTTTGCGGGTGAGTTAAAGCTTGTTGATTTTGTGGATGGGAAGAGTACAACAAAAACTATACAGAGGATACAGGAGAGTTAAAGCACCATCTTCCCCACTGCCTCTATAACTTCTGATGCCTCTATGCTTTTCATACACTCGTGATGCCCAAGAGGGCACTCTCTCCTCATACATGGCGCGCACTCTATATCGTGTCTGATGATAGTGCTTTTTTCATTCATCCATTGTGAAGTTTCTGTGTGTTTTGTCGGTCCGAAAATGGAGACGGTAGGGACTCCGTAAGCCGCCGCCACATGCATCGGTCCGCTGTCGTTTGTCACAAACAAAGAGCATCCGCCGATATGTTCACATAGCTCTTTTATGGTTGTTTTTCCTGCTAAGTTTGTGTAGTTGCTCACATGGGATGCTTTGAGATTTGTCTCAATCTCTTTTGCCATATCAACCTCATTTGGGCCGCCAAAGATGATGATATCGTACATGTTGCTATACTCTTTTGCAACTGCTGCAAATCTCTCCGGATACCACCGTTTGGCACTTCCGTAAGTTGCACCTGCATTTATGCCCATCACGGGTTTGTCAAACTTTTTGGGTTCGATGTAGAGTTTTAGCGGTGGCGTAGTTTTGTCCCATGCGTCGGTGTTTATCATGGCAAGTTGGGCATACTGTTTAGCGAGGTGTTTGTCTGCTTTGATGGTTGGAGTATGGGAGAGCAAAAACATAGAGTGCCACGACTTTTTGGCGATGCAGAGTACGCTCTCCGTTAGTTTTAGAAGCAAGGATGAGTGAATCTGATTTCTAAAAGAGATTGCCATGTCAAAGCTGCCTAGTTTTTTTGCAAGCTCATAGGTTGCTTTGATTCTGTTTGGAGCTTTTTTTGTTTCATCGACTATCGCATTTTTACAGCGTGGATGGTATTTGAGAGCCTCTATGGTTACAAAGCTTCCCACAAAAGTAAACTCGGCTTTTGGATAGTATTTGGATAAAAGTTCTATTGCAGGGGTTGCCATAACTGCATCGCCTAGCCAGTTTGGTAAGATTATAAGTATTTTCATGTTATGCCTACTCTATAAATATATAAATCGGGTTTGCGCCAATCTCTAAAAATTCGTCTTCTATCTTTTTGCCGTTGCTTGAAAAAGACCTAAAAATATCTTCATTTTTTATGGTTTTTGGCTTTAGCGACCAGTGGATTTGGAGCAGTTCGTCATTTTGGAGCAAACACTGGAGTGTATGATGCCCTCTTTTGATATCAAGGCGTAAAAACTCCGCATTTTTAAGCGTAGCAACCATATACTTATAGACTTCATAAGCCTCTCTCTTGCGCAAACCGTCTCTGTTGTCAACCAGTCCATAACCTGCTGCAATAAGTTGATGCCACGAGAGAGAATCGACCTGTTGTGAGGCAAAAGCAAGCAGATGGTAGCGTAGCATATAGGCGGCATAAAGCTCCTCGCTCACACACTCATACTCACTTGTCGGAGCATAAGGAGCAGTACCGCTTATGGGCCAGTTGGTCTCGGTAATGTGAAGTTCATGTACACTTTTTGGGCTAAGCCACACCATGGTTGTGAGAAGTGCAATTTTGTCAAGCAGGGTAAAGCCCATCTGCATATTTTCGGGTGCGCCCCGTCTGTCAACATAGAGAAGTGAAGATACACCGTCATACCGGTAATCGCAAAGGTTAAAAAGTGTATGCGCCGTGAAGTGGTACTCAAAGTCTATAACGCCGCTGCCTATAAGTTTTATATGCGGAAATTTTGAGGTTTTGAGATTATAGGCGACTTTATAAAAGCTGCTGTATTCATCAACGCTGAAAAGCCCCCATTTTGCTCTGTTTATGGTTGAGCCGATTTCAAACATATCTACTACTTCACCTAGTGTGCTAAAGACGGTTTGTAAATCTCTTTGCAAAAGTGCCAAGTCTTGTACATGTTCTCTGTCTTGCAGGATTTTGAGCGTTATTTTTTTGCCATGAGAAAAAAGCAGAAACTCTTTTAAAAGCGGTAGTTTCTCCATCTCCCAAAGTTTAAAGCGCACTAAAACTCTCTCTGCTCCAAGCTCTTGCACCATCGCAAGTGTCGCTTGCGGTTCTCTCTCAAAATCAACGCCGATGCAAAAAAAGTCATTTGAACATATATGTTTTCTTTTAACAAACGGTGTAAGTATAAGCGAGATGGGAAGCACAACAAGAGAGACAAAAATAGTTTTTACAAGCGAGCCAAACTGCTTTTTTCGCATCTCTTGTTTGTAGTTTTTATCTTGTAGCGGATATGGTTGGTCGGAATAGTTATCCCAGATATATGGCTGTTTCATAAGGCGAATTATAACCTTTTTGAGATAAAATCGCCTTATAGTTTAAAACAAGGAGTTTTTATGGCACTTTGCACAGTAAAAGATATCTTGACACAAAAACTGCAAACACTTCCCAATATTGTATTTGCATATCTTTTTGGTTCTTATGCCGATGGTTCACAAAAAGCTTCTAGCGATGTCGATATCGCTCTTTTTTTGCATACAACAGATTTGGATTCGCAACTGCAAATAAACTATGAACTCTCAAAATTTCTCAAAAAAGATGTTGATATACTGCTACTCAACAATGCAAAAAATCTCTCCCTTTTGGAAGCGGTTTTAAAAAAAGGGGTAGTTTTAAAAGAGAGTGATAAAAGAGTAGATTTTGAGCTAAGAACCCAACACGATATACTCGACTATAAAGCGTTCAAAAGAAGCATAGATGCAGCATAGAATTGTAAAAAAGATAGAAAAGATAAACTACTATTTAACTCTATTGGACAGCTATAAAGATGATTGTAAAAAGAGATTTTTAAATGACCCGATGTATGAGGGTGCGCTTCTTCACTATCTCTATCTGGTAAGTGACGGCTCTATATCTTTGGCTGAAATGGTCATAAAATATAAAAATTTTGAATCCCCGCAAAGTTACTATGAAGCTATAGATATTTTGGGCGAGAATGGCATTTTGCCAAGAGAATTTGCATATGATTTTGCAAAAATTGCATCATTTAGAAATTTTTTAGCGCATGATTATGAAAAGATAGATTATCTGGTTATCTGCGAAGATGTTTTAGCAAAACTTGGTGAGATAAAAAGGTATCTCCATTATATCGAAGAAAAAATCGATTTGTAGTTTATTGAGAATTTAACAAGGAAAAATCATTGAGAAATCAGCCGAAATATAATTTTTTTAAAAATACGACTTATGCGCTCAAAGGATTGCAAGATTTGCTTAAAAATGAATCCTCTTTTAAGATAGAACTTCTGCTGTTTTTTCTTTTACTTCCAGCTCTTTTTTTTATAGAAACAACACTCTCTAACAAGCTTCTTATGTTTATCTCTCTTATGCTTATGCTTATAGCAGAGGCGGCAAATAGCGCAATTGAGAGGGTTGTTGACCTTGTAACGCTAGAACATCACGAGATGGCAGGCAGAGCAAAAGATGTAGGTAGTGCAGTTGTTTTTTTAAGTATTTCTCTTTTTGTAGTTGTCTGGGTAAGCATCCTGTTGAGTACATTTTTATAAAGGTAAATAGTGAATATTTTAGTGGTACGCACAGATAAACTCGGTGACTTTATAACGGCTCTTCCTGCTATATATGTGTTAAAATAGTATAGTTTAAAATGGGATTAAGTTTTTTTTGAAAATTTACCTAATGAAAATTTTTTATAGATTGAAGCCTTTATTTTTTTTATAATATTATCAAGTCTATAGATGATGGAACTTCTTTTTTTGTCTGCATTTAATACTCTTCGATGCCATCCGATGTGTTCAACATAAGGTTTTAGAAATATAGCAGATAAAAAACCACTGTTTTTGTAAAAGTCAGAAATTGTTCTTTCAAACATCTTATTTTCATGTTGTGCGAAATTTTTTATTAACTTATACTCAGATAAGCGTCTTAAACTAGGATTGAAAGATAGAATATCACTATAAACAAGTTTATATTTTTCATTTGAACTTGTGCTATATACTTCATCGGAAAACTCTATTGTGGTTAATTCATCTATATTTCTTAACCATACAGAAAGTATATTTTTGTCTTTTTCTAAAATATCAATAGATTTTTCAATAAAACCATAATCTAAAAAATTCCAGTCATCTTCGCAGTGAAAAATATATTTACTTGTAACAAGCGAATAGGCTTTGTCTATACTTTTTAGTTGCCCCAGCTTTTCTTTGTTTGAAATAATAGTAAAACTATATGATTTATAATTATTTATAATTTTTTCCAACTCTTTTTGTTTTAAAGAGTCTTCTATTATAATTATTTGGCTTAACTTATATGTGTTGAACTTAAAAAAGCTATCCAAAGTCTGTTTCAGCAAATCAAATCTATCGCAACTTGTAATAACCAATGAAACTGTTTTATCCATTTTTTTCCTCTAAGTGTTTATTTATACCATTTTCACACCATTGAAGCTTTTTTTCTATAGCGTTTTTAAGTATTGAATCGTTTGATGAGCTAGAACTTCCTTCATTATGATATAAATGATACTGAATTCCGGCAAATTTTAGATTTTTTCTTTTTATACCAATATTATAAAGCCTCTCTATGAACTCACTATCTTCTCTGCCCCATGAAGTGAAATTTTCATTAAATCCATTTACTTTTAAAAAATCATCTTTATAGAAAGAAAAATTACAGCTTTTTACCCCTTTATGATTTCTGCTGCTTTTGCTGCATATAAAAAATGATAAAAATTTGTTTTTTATTCCATTAAGGTTGTTTTTTATCTCTTTTGAAAATAGGGTTGGTGCTTTAAATTCTTTTTTTAGCAGTATCTCTTTTGTTAATCTTGGAGACAAAAGTACCCTAGACCCTTGTATATAAAACCCTTTGCTTTTGCATTTTAGATGATCTTGTATAAAATCTTTATCTAGAATCATATCCCCATCTATACAAATTATATATTCACAGTTACTTTTTGAAATTGCTAGATTTCTGCTTCTTGCAGCTCTAAAACCATTGTCCTCTTGCCATGAGTGTATTATTTTAATATCGCAACCATTAGAAATTTGTTCTATTAAATTTTTTGTATCATCTGTTGAGCCATCATCAGCTATTATTATTTCGTCTGGTTTTTTAGTTTGTCCCAAAATGCTCTTTAAAGATAATTCTAATGCCTGTGGCCAATTATAGGTTGTGATTATTAATGAAGTAGTCACTTGTTATTCTCCTCATAAAGTTTAAGATATTTAAAAAAAACTCCATTTGCTCCAGAAAAACTTATCAACAAGCCAACATAGCCATCAAGAAATCCTAGCTTGAAAAAATATACCCTAAAAAAATGAAATAATGATCTATAAAAAGCTTTAAATGGAGAGGATTTTTTTTTGCCTACATTGCTCAATGCAAATATAGTTGAGTATCTATCTGTTTTTACTATAAAATCACTTATGCAAGAATATGGGTAGTGTAAAACTGAGCCATTAATTTTAGCCCTACTAAATCCATTTTCTATAACTTTTTCATGTACTTTTTCATCACTAAATCTTGTTAAGGTTTTGTTATAAAGTCTAACAATGACATCATCCCCCCAACAATGTTTTACTTGTATATCTTTATAGTAATTTTCTCTTAAAATAGCATATATATTTTTATCATTTAACTCTATAGAAATTAAATTTTTTATAAACTCACTTGACAAAACCTCATCTGCGTCTAAAGAAAGTATCCACTCATTTTTTGCAAATGTCGCAGCTGCATTTTTTGTTGGGCCAAAACCAAAAAATTCGCCTTGAACAATATTTACATTTTTATATTTTTTTGCAATTTCAACAGTATCATCAATTGAGCCGTTATCGTAAATTACGATATCTTCAAACTCTTTTAATGATTCAAGAGTATTTGCAAGAGTATTTTCGGCGTTTTTGACAATAATAACACAAGAAATATTTTTAATCGACAACCGCTTCTCCTCTGAGTCTTTTTTTTGCATTTTTTCTATCTTTATGTGCTTGTGAGTATTTAAGTGCTATATCTATACATTTTTGTTCATTCTCACTACTTAGCTTTGCATACTCTTTGATTATTATTTTTAAATCATCATCTCTTGCCCAAAGTTTAGCAAAATTTTTAAGCCTCTCATCTAAAGACAACCCTCTAAACTCCATCCTGTTTATATCTACTATCTTAAATATATAACCCTCGTTTTCTTTTTTTATAAGGATATTTCCCGGCGAATAGTCAAGGTGCAATATAGAATTTTCGTGAAGTTTAAATGTAAATGCTGCAAATGCTTTAAACAAGGCATCTTTTTTTGAAAACTCTTTATCTAAAAGAGGCTCTCTTATAGTAAAATCATAATCAAACTTTTCGCTAATATAGTAGCTCTCATCTAGCAACCCAAACTTTTTAAACTCTACAAATCCTACGGGTTTTGGAACAAAATCTATAATTTTAACACTATTTTCGTAAGACTTTTTCGCTTTTGAATCTCTAAAAAATGTATAAACTACTTTATTTATTATATTTGGGATTTTAAAAGATTTTACTACAAGTTCTTTACCCTCAAAGTCTATAATTTTTATCTCATTTCGTGCTTTGTGTATAGATGTGTTTGAGTGTATAAAATGGTTTTGTATATTTTTTAAAAAACCTAAATATCTATTATTATCTACTTCAAATGCCATTTTTTAACCTATTATCTGAATCTGGATATTTTTTATAAAGGAAAGAGCTAAAAAGAACAAACATAAATGCAGTGTTTACTATAAATAAATAACTTTCACTAAGCATAATTAGTAAAAAAAGCAAAGGAAGAGCAACCCCTAAATGCTTTAAAAATATATCTTCTTGCGTAAGAGCATGTTTAAGCTGGAAAAAGAAGATGGCAAGCACTGCAAAAATCCCAATCAATCCTAGTTCAACTAAAACAAAAATGTAGGTATTGTGTGGGTTTACTGTGTCTGGTAAATTCGGAGATAGTTTTTGATTTACACCCTCATAATTTTTTTTGAAACCACCGCTCCCTACGCCAAATATAGGATTGTCTTTTATTACTTCCATTGAATTAAGTGCAAAAGTAATCCTCAAACCAAGCGATGTGCTTCTGTCCGTCTCGAGCTGAGCTATGTCCGAGAAAGCCGCATCCACCCTTTCTTTGAAGTTTGGAAGAGTGCTATAAAACGAGACTAAAATCAAAGGTGTTATAATAGAGAACATCGTTATGGTTTTAATAATTTGCTTATTATAGTATTGAAATAGAATAATGATTAGCACACCAAAAAACATGACTTGACCAGCTCTTCCACCTGATATAAAAAGATTGATAGTCATTGTAGTAAAGAATATGCCATAAATAATTTTCTCTTTTTTTGAGATATTACTATCAAACAAAATGTAATATAACAAAATATAGATAGCCATGGCTATAATTGGTGAATAGACAATATGTCCTAAAAAAGGATTTGGAGAATCATATGTTGCATGACCAAAATATGGGATTATTCCAAAAAATATAGCATAAGAAAAGAGTTCAGAAATACTTGCTCCTATAACAAAAGCATATAGATAATATTTAATATGCTCTTTTTTTGCAAATAGCATAAATAATGGAATCAGCAGTAGTCTTGATTCTTTCTTAATTGTGTATTTTAGACCATGCGTTAAATCATCACTCCAAAAAAGAGACATAATGTACAATGTAGTCAAAAAAAGGATTGCTAAAATTACTTTGTTGCTCTTAAGTGTGTTGAAGTTTTTTTTAAATTCACCTATGCGCAACCAAATTAATATAATAAAAGCAGACAATATGCTTGGCATGGGAGTAGATAGCGGTATAAAAAAAGCTATTGCTATCAATAAATGCGAGCTGATACTTTTTAGTTTTTCTCTTTCAAAAATATTATCTAATTGCATAAAGACTCTAATAGTTCTGTATATTTTTTTACTGTTGTATTATGTGACATTTTACCTTCTATAACATCTTTTGCATGGCTTTTTAATCTTTGTAGTGTTTGAGGTGAATTATATAGCTGTTTTATTTTCTCGGCAATTGCAAAAGCATCTTTTATAGGAACTATAAAACCGTTTACTCCGTCTTCTATTATCTCTAATGAACTCTCGTTCGCCGATGCTATAACAGGAGTACCACTGGCTAAAGACTCTAAAATAACTCTAGGTAACCCTTCTTTTCTAGTTGAAGCATGAACCAAAACATCACAAGCAGATATTATCTGAGGTACATCGCTTCTAAAACCTGTTATATGTATCTTCTCTTTCATACCGCTATTTTCTATTTCTGAAATATACGGCTCTTTATCTATTTTATCGCCTATTAGCAAAATATGTATATCTTTGAAGCCTGAGAGCTCATATGCTGCTTTTATAACATAAATAAGCCCTTTATGAGGTCTTACATTTGCGACAAACGCTATATTAAAATTATCTTTGTTTGTACCAAACTCCTCTAAATCGATCTTTTGCTGTTCATACCAGCTTACATCATGCCCTTTATATATTGTTACTATTTTTTTTGAGTTACTTAAAACTTGCTTTTTTACATGTCTCTCAACCGACTCAGATACACATATAACACCATCAACTCTTGGGTTTAATGCATTTAAATATGAACTTGGGTCATACCTATAAAGCCCCCCTGTTGTACCTCTATAAGTCACAAGTTTTACATCTGTTCCCATACAAGCAAATATTGCATTTGATATACTTCGTGAAGCAGTTGCATATACTATATCTATTTTTTTTTCTTTGATTATCTTTTTAGCTAATAAAATATTTTTGATATCTATTTTTTTATCGTGTTTTGCTTCTATAACATCTATATTATACTCTTTAAATCTTGCAGCATATGCACTCTCTTTTTGAGTCATAATCGTTATACTATGTCCCTCTTTTGCTAAAGAGACAAAAATCTCAAGCTCAGGTCGCACACTGTTAAAAGAGCCTCCAATTGATGTTAGTATCAGTATATTCATAATTATATTTCCTTATTTAACTCTTTTGCAATTTTGATAATCTCATCTGCTTTTATATCACAAATTGAAAAATCATTTTTATTTAGTTTATAGTGATTTACTACGCTTTTGGATTTTACAACCTTGTTTATAGGCGTGACATAGACACGATTTGTAGGGGTTGGTCCAAAGATGGTAATGGAGGGTACATTTAACCCCCAAGCCATGTGTGTCGGTCCTGTGTCGTTTCCTATAAGCAAGGCGCATTTTGAGATAACATATTTTAGCTCATCTAACGAACCACGAGGCAGTATGTGCAAATATTTTGATTGTTCTTGCATCCAGAGTGCCTTTTTGTGCTCTTCCTCGCTTCCCCAAACTATGTAAGTTTTAGTTTTAAGTGCCTCTGCAATCTCGACAAACTTCTCTTTTGGGTAGTTTCTGCTCTCCCATGTGGAGCCTATGACAAAAATATTGAAAATCTCCGGCAGATTTGGCACTTGTGAAGATGCAAACAAAAATTTCTCTTTTTTTAAAATCATATCACTTGATACTTTTATACCAAGCGGCTCGCAAAGGACTGTGACATTTCTGTCTATGGTGTTGGCATCGTAGGCGATAGAGACTTTTTTGTCATAAAAAAGAGAGGCGATACCTTCTCGAACGGACTCTTTGTCAAAACCCGCAACCACTTTTGCACCTATAATTCTAGCGACTATGGCAGATTTTAGCAGTCCTTGCGCATCTATGACGATATCGTAATTGTTTTTTGAGTAAGTTTTTAGGATTTTGTACTGCGTAAAAATCTCGCTTTTTTTCTTTTTTAGCGATTTGAGATTTATGGGCAAAATGTTATCAATGTCAGGATTATTTTTAAGCACATCCGCAAATGTACGCTCTACGATCCAGTCAATCCGTGCGTGCGGTAATGCTTTTTTGATAAATTGGAGAGCGACCATTGCGTGGATGATGTCGCCCATAGCCGAGAGTTTTACTATACATATTTTCACTTATAGGCTCTTTATCGTTTCATAGAGTTTTTGCATCTGAACATCGTACCCGAAATCTTTTTTAGCTCTTACGTATCCTGCTTCTGCAAGGGACTTTTTGGCATCCGGATTTTTATAGAGGTACGCTATCTTTTGCGCTAAATTTTCGGCTGTTCTATCAAAAAGTAGCCCATCTACACCATCTTGGATGATTTCTAGCGGTCCACCTCTGTCTGTGGCTAAGCTGCACACTCTGTTTATCATCGACTCTATAACGACCAGTCCAAAAGTTTCTTTCTGGCTTGCTAAAACGGTTACATCGCATAGGCTTATGTGTTCGTTCACATCTTTTGTAAAACCGCTAAAGAGAACTCTCTCTTCCAGCCCCAAATGCTTTACTCTCTTTTTAAGCTCTGAGAGATATGCTTCGCTCATAGTATGACCGACTATAAGTGCTTTGATGTTTGGCTCTTTGAGTTTTGCGAGAGCCTCTATAACGATATATTGCCCTTTATCTTCGCAAATTCTGCCGACTATACCAACTACAAATGTATCTTTTAGTTTATACTTTGCTCTTAAATCCTCGACTTTTTGCATATCAACCTGAGACTTTTTTGCACCAAGGTATATAGTTTTTATGGATGGTCTGACCTCTTGAGGAATAAACCTTTGCATCTGTTCTTCTATTTGTTTGGTTACTGCATGGAGCAGGTCGATATTTTTATAGAGCCATCGATGGTAGAAATCATCCTTGAATCTTGTCATGTTCATATGTCTGGAGTGAAGGATTTTTGGCTTTTTTTTGCTGAAGAGCTTTGCTAAAACAACAGTCATTATGTCTTTGCCCCAGTGAAAATGAACTACATCTATATCATACTTGTCTATAAATCTTGCGAGTTTTAGTGCCGGGATAAATGGAAAAAATTTACTGCGTTTTATGGCTGCTTTTTCTTTGTGCTCTATAAAATCATCCAGTTTTGTACCGGGTGCAACTACAATATGGCATTGTGCTATGTTCTTAAAGTACTCAAAACAGTTTACGGCAGAGAGTTCTAATCCACCAAGCCCATGAGCAAGGCAAATTTCAGCAATGTTTTTTTTCATTATATCCCATTGGCACAGTCGCGTTTTATGTAAGTTGAGATTTTACACAAAGAAAAATGAAAAAAAGATTATTTAGTACTTTTTAGATAAAATTCGCACAAGATAAAAGTTTTGGAACTGCTTTGAAAAAAATATTGAAACGTTATTTGCCATATATGAAAGAGTACAAATTTGAGTATTTTTTAGTGCTTGTCGGTATGATTTTTACGGTAGGCGCGACGACGGCGACGGCGCATATCATGAAGCCGCTTATGGATGAGATGTTTATCCAAAAAAAAGAGGAGATGCTCTACCTCATCCCGCTCGGGCTTGTGACTATCTACTTTTTTAAGTCGGTAGGCAGATATATGCAGTCAGTTTTTATGACATATATCGGGCAGCATATCGTTACACGATTTCGTGAGATGCTTTTGGAAAAAATCATCAATTTTGATATGTTATACCTCTATCAAAATCGCAGCGGAGAGCTTATCTCTCGTGTGACCAACGACATTGAGCGTATCCGCTATTTTGTCTCTAACATGCTTCCTGAATTGCTTCGGGAGAGTTTGACGAGTGTTGCACTTGTGGGGTATATTATCTACCTCAATCCCACGCTTGCTTTTTACTCACTTGTGCTTTTGCCTCTGGCAATTTTCCCTATTTTGCAAATTGGAAAAAAACTTAAAAAGTACTCGCGCCGTTCACAAGAGAAAAATGCGGATGTGGTGAGCCGCTTAACCGAGGTGTTTAACAACAGCGAAATCATCAAGGCAAATGCAACTGCGAAGTTCGAGATGGAGCGGTTTAGTACGCAAAATTGGCAATTTTTTAAGATAAATATGAAGTCCGTCTATGTCGGCGATATTGTCTCGCCGCTGATGGAGATAGTAGGAGCGGCAGGGCTTGCGGCGGTCATCTTTGTAGGTGGCAAAGAGGTTTATGGGGGGCGCATGAGTGTAGGAGAGTTTACTGCATTTATAACCGCTGTCGGGCTTGTTTTCCAGCCGATTCGCCGTATCGGCTCCATCTACTCTAAAATTCAAGATGCCTTTTCTGCAAGCGAGAGGGTTTTTGAGCTCCTTGATAGAGAAAATAAAATAGTTGATGGAAATAAGCCTTTGCGTGAAGATATAACGCATATAGAGTTTAGAAATGTAAAACTTGCTTATGATGAGGGTTATGCACTTAATGGCGTAAATGCAGAGATAAGGCAAGGCCAGAATATCGCTTTAGTAGGAGATAGCGGTGGCGGAAAGAGTACATTTATAAATATGCTTCTTCGTTTTTATGATTCAAATAGCGGCGAAATAGTTATAAATGGCACAAACATAAAAGAGTTTACGCAAGATTCTCTTAAGCATCATATCTCTTTGGTAACGCAAAGAATCTACATTTTTCAAGATACTTTGGCGGCAAATGTCGCATACGGGCAGGAGATTGATGAAGAGAGAGTTAAAGAAGCACTTATTTTGGCAGATGCATGGGCTTTTGCAGAGTTGCTAGAAGACGGGATTTATACAAAAATGGAGGAGTTTGGTTCAAACCTCTCAGGAGGACAGAGACAACGCATCGCTATCGCCAGAGCCATCTACAAACACGCCTCGCTTCTGCTTTTTGATGAAGCGACGTCCGCACTTGACAATGAGAGCGAAAAGCGTATCCAAGAAGCTCTGGATAGATATACACAAGACAAAATCACCATAACTATCGCCCACAGACTCAGTACGATAAAACATGCGGATATGATTTTGGTGATGCAAAAAGGCAAGATTATAGCAAGCGGGAAACATAGTGAACTTTTAGAGAGTTGTGAAGTCTATCAAAGATTGGCAGGGAAATTAAAAAACTAAATTAATTAGCCTTTCAACACTTTTTAGAGATAATCGCCAAATTATAAGAAATGGACTATTTATTATGCTAGATTTCACAAAATTTACAAAATACTCAAAACCGGGACCTCGTTATACAAGTTATCCGACAGCGTTAGAGTTTAGCGATACATTCGGGTATGACGAGTATATAAAAAAGTTACAACAGCAAGATTCTGCTCGCCCCTTGAGCCTCTACTTTCACTTGCCTTTTTGTAAAAATGCGTGCTATTTTTGCGGTTGCAATGTCGTCTTTACTTCCAAAGAGGATAAGATGGTTCGCTACATCGACTACCTCAAAAGAGAGCTAAAGATACTCGCTTCCTATGTAAACTGCAACCGTGAAGTGATTCAGATGCACTTTGGCGGCGGAACTCCTACTTTTTTCAATGCACCGCAGTTGGAAGAGGTTATCAAAGAGATAAAATCTTTTTTTCCAAATTTCGTAAAAGATGCGGAAATCAGCTGTGAGATAGACCCTCGCCACATAAATGAAGAGCAGATGAAAGTATTAAGTGATAACGGTTTTAACCGTGTGAGCTTCGGTTTGCAGGATTTTAATGAAAAAGTCCAGCATGCCGTTCATAGAATCCAGCCATACGCCATCACAAAAGCGGCGATGGACTTGGCGAGAAAGTACGGTATGCACTCGGTCAATGTTGACCTTATCTACGGACTTCCTTTCCAGACTTTAGAGACTTTTAAAGAGACGCTAGAACTCGCTCTTACGCTAAATCCCGACAGATTTGCGGTGTTTAACTATGCGCATGTGCCTTGGATGAAAAAAACTATGCGCAAGATTGATGAGACGACACTGCCTCTGCCTGATGAGAAGCTCCGCATTATGCAGCACACCATCAGTTTTTTAACCTCTAATGGCTATAAAATGATAGGAATGGATCATTTTGCAAAGCCTGAAGATGAACTTTTTAAGGCGATAGAAAAAGGGGAACTTCACAGAAATTTCCAAGGTTATACCACAAAAGGCGGAGCTGATTTGGTGGGCGTGGGGCTTACTTCCATCGGCGAAGGGGTGGACTACTATGCGCAAAACACCAAAGATATGCAGGAGTATGAAGAGGCTATTGATGCAAACAAACTCCCTTTTGAGAGAGGAATCGTCTTAAACAGAGATGACCAAATCAGGCAATTTGTAATCATGGAACTTATGAGCAACTTCAAGCTTGATATAAAAAGATTTGAAAAGCTCTTTGGTATTGATTTTAAGTCCTATTTTGCGGATGCGGTTGAAGCCCTAAAACCGTTTGAAGATGATGAACTTTTAATGATAAGCGATGATTTTATAGAGTGCAGCCAAACGGGAACACTGCTTATAAGAAATATCGCAATGCCTTTTGATGCCTATATGAAAAAACATGCTGCAAATGCAAAAACATTCTCTAAAACGGTTTAGCGATGAGTCATACACCACAAGATATATTTGATTTTAAATCTATAACGGATGATTGTATCAAGTGCGGAAAGTGTATCCCCGTTTGTACCATTCACAATGTCAATGCCGATGAAGTTACCTCGCCTCGCGGTTTTTTAGATCTTTTAGGAGCGTACCAAAGAGGCAATCTTGAACTGGATGCAAATGCAAAAGCCATCTTTGAGAGCTGTTTTTTATGTACGGCTTGTGTTGAGGTTTGCCCAAAATCACTTCCTACTGACATGGTTATAGAACAAGTTCGCTCCGACATAGGCAAAAAGTTCGGTATCGCATGGTACAAAAAAGCTTTCTTTTTGCTTCTTCGCCACCGCTGGCTTAACGATATAGCATTTAAACTCGGATGGGTGTTTCAGACATGCGGCTTTAAGATTCAAGCGGACATCGACTCTATGAGTTCCCGCTTTAATCTGCCGATGTTAAAAGCCGACAGGCTCTTGCCAAGTCTAAGAAAAACCTCATTTTTAAATTCACACGAAGAAAATATAAACAACGGCGGAAAAAGAAAAGTCGCCATCTTTATAGGGTGCTTGGGCAACTACAACTATGTAAATGTCGGAAATTCGCTTTTAGAGATACTTGAACATTTGGGCATAGACGCATTTTTGGCAAAAGACCAAAAGTGCTGTTCTGCACCTGCCTATTTTACGGGAGATTTTGATACGGTTGACTATAACGCAAAGTTTAACATAGAGTATTTTGAGAGTTTTAGCAAAGATGTTGAGGCTATTATAGTTCCTGAAGCGACATGCAGTGCTATGCTCAAAATCGACTATGAACACTACTTTCATGACCAGCCTGAGTGGTTGGCAAGAGCGGTGGCCTTGAAAGATAAAATCTTTATGGCAACCGAGTGGCTTGAGAAGCATACAGAGCTTAGCAAGATACTCGCATCAAAGAAAAAAGATGCAAAAATAGTCACTTACCATGACCCGTGTCATGCAAGAAAAATGCAAGGCATCCATAAAGAACCACGCAATCTTATAAGTCAAAACTACACCATCAAAGAGATGAGCGACCCAAATACATGCTGCGGATTTGGCGGTGTGACAATGCAAAGCGAGAAGTACCATCTTGCAAAAGCTGCGGGACTTCCAAAAGCAGCTATGATAAAAGAGACAAAAGCTGATTTCGTCAGTTCAGAGTGTAGCGCATGCCGTATGCAGATAAACGCTTCCATGAACTATGTCGATGCGCCGCAAGTTTTTAAAAACCCAATAGAGCTTATCGCCGAGGCGCTTAGAGACTAATGTCGGCGTGGAACAACATTTACGCAACATTTGACCCGATAGCTTTTACGCTTTTTATACCGGTGCATTGGTATGGGATTATGTATGTTTTGGCACTGCTCACTGCACTTTATATCGGGAAGTACTTTATCAAAAAAGAGAGCCTTGATTTTGGTGGCAAAGAGATAGATGCTTACTTTATCTATGTAGAAATTGGCGTTATTTTGGGTGCTAGACTTGGCTATATCCTATTTTACGATACGCATACACTCTACTACCTCTCACATCCGTGGCAGATTTTTAATCCATTTTCTAATGGCGAGTTTGTAGGCATAAGAGGCATGAGCTACCACGGCGCGGTCTTGGGCTTTTTGATAAGCACCTATATGTACTCCAAAAAACATAAAATCGCATTTGGCAAGATTATGGATTTAGTCGCCATAAGCGTACCGCTTGCATTTGTTTTTGGACGTATCGGCAACTTTTTAAATCAAGAACTTATCGGCAGAGAGACGGACGTGCCATGGGGGATTTTGGTTGATGGCGTACTGCGTCATCCATCACAGCTTTATGAAGCTGTTTTGGAAGGATTTGGGGTATTTTTAGTTGTCTATATCTATAAAAAATATCAAAAATTCAGCGGGGAGCTGATTTTGGTTTATGGTATCAGCTACGGAATTTTCCGTGCTGTAGCCGAGATTTGGCGCGCACCTGATGTGCAGATAGGATACGTTTGTTGCAATGCGATAACGCAAGGGCAAGTTATGAGTCTAGCGATGAGTTTTGTAGGTGCTGTTGCGTGGATTTACTTTAAAAAGAGAGCGCTTTAGGCATCATCTGTATTCTTTGAACTACACTTTGCATTTCCATTTTTACGAATCTCCTGATCTTTACGTACGGAGTTTCTCCAAACAAGATTTACAAGGTAATAACCAAGAATTGAACCAAAAACAGAGTAGAAAGCAGTCCCGACATACAGAGGGATAAAAATATTGCCGATGTTTTGGCTAAACCACTCTAGCGTCATCTCCACAGGCGATGTCTGCATGCCTAAGAGAAAGCTTCCTGTAAGATATTCCATATAGTACATAGGCGGCATGGTAAAAGGGTTGCTGAGCCAACACATGGAGAGGGCGATTGGGACGTTAAAACGGGCAAAGGGGATGACGGATACAACGGCGAGCATCTGCATGGGCATGGGAATAAAGGCAATGAAAAGCCCTATCAAAACTCCTTTTGAAACCATTCTTCTGTTTGGAAAAAGATAGTCTGCTGGGATGTTGTACTTTTGCATAAAGCTTCTTAATTTTTCGCTTGCGCTGATTGTTTTAAAAGTTTTTCTTATCATTAACAGCTCTTTGATTTTTCAAAAATTATAGCAAAATTAAACCTTGGATTAACATATCTTTGACTATAATCCACCGTATAATATTATGGTATCGAAGGTGTTTGTGGAGCAGTTATTTCTTGATTGGCTCAAAGAGTATGGCTATATCGTTCTTTTTGCTTGGAGTATTTTAGAAGGGGAACTTGGGCTTATAATGGCGGGCATTATGTCTCATACGGGAGATATGTTTTTGCCTTTTGCTATTATTGTTGGTGGATTTGGCGGTTTTGCGGGGGATCAAATCTACTTTTATATCGGGCGGTTTAACAAAAAGTATATTCACAATAAAATTCGCTCACAACGCACAAAGTTTGCGTTAGCTCACTTGTTGCTCAAAAAATACGGCTGGCCTATTATATTTGTGCAGCGATATATGTATGGAATGCGAACAGTCATTCCCATGGCGATAGGTATCACAAAATATTCAAGTCGCCAATTTGCCGTTATCAACTTTGTAAGCGCCATCGCTTGGGCTTCCATCACGATTATTCCCGCCTATTTTTACGGGGATGAGCTTTTGGAGCTTATTAGATGGATTAAAGCGCATTGGTATTTTGCGATACCGCTTATCGTCACAGTGGTTGGGACACTTTTTTATAATCTCAACAAATTTGAGAAAAACCTTGTTCTTAAGCGTCACGAGCGAAAAAACGGGCTAGGAGCAAAAACAATTTAATGAAACAGGAAAATAATGTCATTTGAAAAACTTGGGATAATCAAGCCCATTCTTAGCGCTATAAACGACTTCGGCTACGAAAAACCTACAGCCATACAGTCTCGTGCGATTCCTTTGGTTTTGGCAAAAAGCGATATTTTTGCAACTGCTCAAACAGGTACGGGAAAAACCGCCGCTTTTGGGCTTCCTATGCTTCAGCGGCTTAGAAAAACAACCGCAGACGAGAAGAGGGCGCTTCGCGGTCTTATCATCTCTCCTACGCGTGAGCTATCCATTCAGATATATGAAGATTTGAAAAGTTATGCAAAAAATATGGAACTAAATATTGCAGTGCTTGTAGGCGGAAAAGATTTGGAGATGCAAAAAAAAGTTCTCAAGGAAGGTATTGATATCGTCATCGCAACACCCGGCAGAGTGCTGGAGCATGTCGAGAAGGGTTTAGACCTCTCAAGCGTGGAGATTTTTGTCCTTGATGAAGCAGATAGAATGCTTGATATGGGCTTTATGAAAGAGATACGAAAGATTCATCCTCTTTTGCCAAAAAGGCATCAAACGCTTCTTTTCTCTGCTACATACAGCGACAAGGTAAGAAAACTCTCAAAACTTATCCTCACAAAACCGGAATTCATAGAGACATCAAAAAAGAACTCAACGGTTGATACCATCAACCAAATAGCTTATCTGGTCGATACGGACAAAAAAGCACCGCTTTTGGCGTATATCATCGGTTCAAGAAATTTTAGACAAGTTTTAGTCTTTACCAGAACAAAAGCAAGTGCCGATGCGTTAGTGCTTGAGCTGAAAAAAGATGGTTTAAAATGTGGCATTATTCATGGCGATAAAACGCAGGCGAGGCGCTTAAAAACGCTTAATGAATTTAAAGAAGGCAAGATAAAAGTTCTTGTAGCGACAGATATCGCTTCAAGAGGTTTGGATATAGAAGAACTTCCTTTTGTCATTAACTATGAACTTCCGTCGATTCCGGAGGATTATGTTCACAGAGTAGGGCGAACGGGGCGTGCAGGAAGAGAGGGGATGGCGATAAGCTTGATAGATGTTTACGAGAAGCACGATATCAGAGATATTGAAAAACTAATAGGTATGAAAATTCAAAAAGAGACTATAAAGGGATTTGAGCCGGACCCAACCATAAGAAGACTTGACAAAGATGAGGTAAAACTCAAGAGCGAGCATAAAAAACCAGAAGCAAAACGCTTCAAAAAAGCACCAGCAAAACCCAGTAAGCCAAAAAAAGAGCTAACAAGCAAAAAAACTCCATCTGCCAAAAAAAGAAAAACTACAAAACGGGATTAAAAAAAGGAGAGACACATGGAAGCAATCTACCCATACGCACACATCATTCACTTGGTACTTGCCGTTATCTTTATAGGATACGTATTTACTGATGTTGTTATGATTTCGGCACTTAAAAATAAGTTTGGCAAAGAGACCGATACAAAAATCGCTCAAACACTTGGAGCAAAAAGCTTCAAAATATTTCCGCCCGCACTTCTCGTTATTGTGCTAACAGGCGGCATGATGATGTCAAAGTACATCAACTCAAGCGCAGGTTTTTTTGAAACACCTTTGCAACAGCTGCTTGTTATAAAGATAACGTTAGCACTCATTATCGCTATAGGAGTGCTTTACAATCTCTACACAAAACTAACACAAAAACCAAAACACCCATTTATGCAGGAGCATTTTCATAAACTTGTTTTAGTACTCGGGTTTTTTATAATTGTTCTTGCAAAGATGATGTTTGTAGCATAGTGGGCATAATTATTAGGTACGGTACTATGTAAATCCGTATTTTGTGTTGCGCTGAATTGTTGAATTGGCGTGGTAAAAAAAGATGCTGATGATTTGAGAAACTCTCTTACTTAAGAGTGTAATTAAAATAATAAAAATGAAATCTACTTATCAAGAATTGATTATATTTCGCATTTATGATAATATTGCGAAATATACGCACATTAAAGGCTTGAAATGATTGGTAGAAACAAAGAACTAGAAATCTTATCAAATGCTTGTGAGCAAGATGAGAGTAAGCTTATTGCAGTTTATGGGCGTAGAAGGATAGGCAAAACTTATCTTATCAACCATATGTTTAGTGAGCATAAAAAAGATTGTCTATTTTTTAGATTTACCGGGTCGTATATGCTTGATAGTTCTACTCAATTAGAAAATTTCATCGAAGCTGTTTATGATTGGTTTAAATTCGAACCTTCAAAAGATATAACAAACTGGATGAGTGGGTTTAACTTTTTAAAAAAAGCTATTGCATCTGCCCAAACACCAAATCAAAAAGTAGTCATTTTTTTAGATGAAGTGCCATGGATAGATAAAAAAAATAGCGGTGGTTTCATAGGCGCGCTTGGCTATTTTTGGAATGAATTTGCTCTAAGCAATAAAAATATAGTGCTGATTCTTTGTGGTTCAAACTCCTCTTGGATTAAAAACAAAATATTTGAAGATAGCAACGGACCACTTTATCAAAGGCTTGATATAAAAATACATCTTAAACCCTTTGACCTCAAAGAGACAAAAGAGTATCTACTGCATGAAAAAAAGTTTCAAATAGATGATAAAACCATAGCAGAGATTTACATGGTGTTTGGTGGTGTTGCAAAGTATCTCAGTTTACTTGATAGTTCAAAAACTATGGCTCAAAATATCGATGAGCTTATTTTTAACATTGATGGACACCTAAACAAAGAGTACATCGAGGTATTAAAATCTCTTTTTGATACAAAAGCATCCTACTACTCATCTATCATAAAAATTTTAAGCCAAAAGCAGAGTGGATTTACTCAAACAGAGTTGGCAAATGCCCTTGGAGAAAAAAGCGGCTCAAAGATAAAAGATGCAGTAGCAGAGTTAAGTGAAGCCGGATTTATCATGCCTCTTAGCAAACTAGGTTCAAAAATCAATGCAAAATATATCATCAGTGATCCGTTTGTGCTTTTTTATAATAAATGGGGAAGTGAATTTAGCAAAAATGAGCTTATCTCCTTACAAAAACCATATTTTAGTACTGTCATGAACTCTCAAAAATATGCTATCTGGAGTGGTTTCGCATTTGAAGTTTTATGTTTGGTTAATATAGATTTATATTTGCAAACCAGAATGACAAAAGGACTGGCAAAAAGCTATGGATATTGGAATTTTGTAGGCAATGATGAGGATAGTGGAGCCCAAATAGACTTTATTGTCGAGTATGAAAATAGTGTCTATGACATAGTAGAGTGCAAATTTTATAATAGTGAGTTTGTAATCTCAAAAGATTACAAAGAGAATCTTTTGCATAAAGTAGAGATGTTTAAAAAGTATGCCCTAAAAGGAAAATACGACATCAAGCTTGTGATGCTCACTTCGTATGGTTGTCAAATAAATAGCCACTATAACGCTCTTAATGTGACGAGTAATATTTCGCTAAATGGGCTTCTTGCATAGTCTAGTTTTAGTTTGTGGTTAGTTAAATTGGCGTTGGTTGAAAAGGCTATTTTAGAGGGTTTATAAAAGGGTGGCTCCGAATACTGGATTCGAACCAGTGGCCAAGTGATTAACAGTCACCTACTCTACCGCTGAGCTAATTCGGAATCTTAAAAAGTGGTGTCAGAGGGGGGACTTGAACCCCCGACCCCCGGCTTATGAGACAAGGTGTCAATGATTTCTTATATATACTTTTTGCTTCCTATTAGCCTAAAATAGGCATTCTATATTTCTTTATAATTCCTTACATGCTATAATAATTCATAAAAAAGTGGGACCCAAAGTGGGACCCATTCATCAAGAGGAACATATGGCGATTAATAAAAGTGATTTTACAGAGAAAGTTGATACTGGACTCAAGGCTGATAAAACATATACTCAATTTTATTGCCGCTTTAAAATAGAGGGGAAAGAATTCTCCAGATTATTTGACTACACGGACAAAAACTGGGATAAAAGAACAAGGGTTGCAAAAGCCAAGGCTGACATGTTGGAGTTTAAAGATGCTTCTCAAAAAAAACATAATGAGATCTCCATTGGGTTTGATGAGGATTCTACCCTAAATAAAGTAGCAGAAGCATATTTTGAAAAAGAATCAAGTAAAACAAACTGGACCCAAGAGCGAAAAGATGCTTATAGACTTTATCTTTTAGATACGATCGGCAAAAAAAAGATAAAAAGTATCCGACTTCACGATATAAATACTATTAGAACCGCCATGGAAGCTCAAGGGCATACGAAACAAACAAAAAACGGTTGTAGTCCAAGAACGATCAAAAAAGTGCTTATACAGACTCTGAAACCGATCATGCAATATGCTTATGACAACAAAGTGATCAGCGACATACCAAAAATCGAATTATCAAAGCACTATGCAAAAGCAAATAAAGCTAAAAAAAGAATTGTGACGGATGCTGGAGTAAAATTGGCAACGTTGTATAAGGTCATTATGGAAACTTACGATGAAGACCCATTTTACAGGGCGCTCTTTTTGTTTGCACTCTACGGTAGAAGATGGGGTGAGATCAAAACTTTCAGCTGGGATGACATTTATTTCTCAAAAAATATCTATAGAATCAAAGAAGAAAACAACAAGATCGGCGAAGAGCAGTTTTTTGAACTGCCTGAGCCTATCCGTGAAGCACTTGAACAGATTGACGATAATAGGCAAGGATTGGTCTTCAAATCTCCAATCACAGGCAAAACTCTCTCCACCCCTAAAAGACAACTGGCAAAGATCAAAGAGCTTTCAAATATCCCAGAGCTGACAATGCACTATTTTAGGCATATCTTAGTAAGTGCAATGGGTGAGCTAGGTACTGCATCTACTATTTTATCCGCTTCATTAGGACACACTAACCTCAATACTGTCAATCAGTTTTATTTGAGCGCGAACTATAAAAAAGCCTCTGAGATTACAAATCAGACTATCAAGCAGATTACGAACGAGGTGTAAGAGAGTTTAGCGTATCTTTTAGTTTTTGTATAGCTTCATCTCTTTTGTTTTTTTGCATTTTCTTAAGGTTTAGCATTTTCCACTTTACAGATGGAAGCTCTTCAATATTTTCAAAAGGAAGCAAACTCCAGTCAGGATTTCCCTCTTTAAAACCTATCAAAAAATCACGATGGTTTTGAGTGAGCTTAGAACGAATTGTGCTAATAAGCTCAATTCTGGTTGCTTCTAAAACTTCCAAAGGCATTGGTTTTATCGGCATCCCGACAAACTGTTCAGCGTAGATCCTCTCTATGTCTATCAAGTTTGGTTGCAGTAGTTTTGATATAGGCTGATTGCTGCTTATGAGATAAACTATAAAAACATCCATAAGAGTATTGCTGATCCCCTCGTTGTCAAGGAGTCCTCGCACATCAAAAAAGTCTCTTGGATGTTGTCTATCAAGTGCGGCACACAGTTTTCCAGCATACAGATCATCCAAGTGAACTACACTCGTCTCGGCAAAACCAAACTCCTCCTCCACTCTTTGCGATACATTGAGCACACTCGGCTCTCTCACTGTTCCTCTAGTAACAGGCGATGCTTCTATTTTGATGCGGACACCGCTTTTCTCAACTTGAAGCTTAGATAGTGTTTCATCTTCTCTTTGAGCAAGTCTATGTGCTTTTGCACCTTTTATTGAAGATTCAATTGAGCGAGCAATTCTTTCAAACGACTCGGCAATGTTTTGAAGGCTGGTTTCTCGATCTTCTACAGGTAGATACATCAGATCTATATCTACAGAAAGTCTTGGCATATCTCTTACAAACATATTGATAGCTGTACCACCTTTGAGAGCAAAGCACTCCTGTTGTGACACATAAGGTAGCACTTCTAAGAGCAGCTGAACTTGTTTGTAATAGATAGAATTTTTATCTAGCATGGTACTCTTTTGGTATTGTTATTAAAAACTTGTTGTCAAATACACCGTTTTTTACGATCTGCATCCTGCCAGTTCCAAGTTCTAAGCCGTCTGTTTTTATATGCTTTGACCAAGGATGGTTAAAGTAGCTTGTCAGAAAAAGAAAAAGGCGTTTCACTCTTATGTTTTCACACATAGTTAAAAGTTCATTGACTAGAGATGGACGAAGAGTCGTAAGCCCCTCAAATATTTCTGCTGCAAACTCAAAACTTAGCCCATTGGGCTTTACTTGATAGAGAAGTTCCATTATTGCTCGCTCAGGAGAGGAAACTACCATCTCCCAATCTTTTATATTTGACGGTATGCTTTTAAGTCCTTTTGACTCAAAATATGGCTTTTTCATAATGCAAAACTCTTGTTCAAGCTCTATATTTTTAAACCATGCTGGAAGTTTTTGAGTACCGTACAAATATATTGTTTGTGAGTCATTCAGCGGCAGATAATGAGCATAACCTTGAAGATTTAGTGATGTTATGCCACCTATATGAAATGGCTCATGGCTAAGTTTTTGCAGTCCTAAAACAGCTCCCTGCCAAGATGGTTTCGCATCGCCTCTTATGTATGAGCCTCTTGAGGTTTTTTTGAGCCAACCGCTTTTGGTGTACCGGTAAAGTAGCTGCATAGAGTAGCCTTGCTCTGCAAGCCAAGAAGCTGGAGCCACGACTGATTCTGGTAACATTTGATATAGTTGTTTTATTTTTATATCATTTTGTAAATTCATAATTTATATTTTAGCTATATTTTAAAACAAAAGCAAGATAATTGTTTTTGAATTATGTATTTTTATAAAATATTAGTTTATAAAAGTATTAATTTTAGAAACAAAGACGGAGACAACTTATAGAAAAAAGTTCCAGAACTCAATTTTTTTTAAATCTTAAGTGTCAATTTTAGGAATTTTTTTGAAAATATTTCATTAATACTTTGTTTATATATAAAAAATATAAATTTTTTTATAGAAAAGGGAAACTTATTTACTAAAAAATGCGTATTGGTATAGTAGGAAACTATAACAAAGGATAAGAATTGAAAAGAGAACAAAAAAGATGGCTTACACCTGAGGAGTTTGAAGAAGAATACGGCTTCAAGGAAGGAACGATGTCTAAATATCGAATGCAAAAGAAAATTCCCTTTTCAAAAATTGGTGGGAAATTTATACGCTATGACCGTCAAAAGATAGATAAATGGCTTGAAGATCATGAAGTGATAGGAGTTTCAATATGAAGGTAAATTTTAAGCAAAAAAAGAAAAACTTTAGCATTGTTAGTAATACACTTGCAAAAGATTCAAAAATAAGCTTGAAAGCTAAGGGCATGTGTCTTATCTTGGTGCATTTTCCCAAAGATTGGCAGTTTTATGAGGAAAAGTTACAAGATTATACTCTTGATGGAAGAACTGCCATTGCTAGTGCGCTAAAAGAGCTTGAAAATGCAGGCTATCTTTACAGAGAACAATTGCGAGAAAAAGGTAGATTTGCAAGTAAAGTTTGGGTATTTAGTGATGAGGGACTCACAAAAGAAGAAGCTATGAAGTTTTACACCGACTGCAGAAAACATGATATCGGTTTTTATGACATCGGAAAATCGGCAACTACTAATACTCACTCTACTAAAACTAATGAGAATAATAAAAAAAACTCTCAAAAAAAAGGTAGAAAAAAAGTTTTTTATGATTTTGTAAATATCCTAAAGTCAAATGCTGCACAGTATCCAAATTTGCAAGTAGAGTTTGAAAATAAAACTTATAAGTTTGAAACCTCTAATGGGCAATATCTTTTAAAAGATAAAGAAAGCGATATTGTGTTTTCCAAAGTTGCAGCTGAAAGACTTTACCAAAAAATGGCTAATTCATCAGATGTGAAAATTATTAGAGGAATAAAAGCATGAGTAGCGTAGTAAAAAATATTACAAAATACAATCTTGAATCACAAAAACAAAGATTAAGATTCTTTTTAAAAATGGGTATCATAAAGTGCGTTCACATATTTTGAAAATCAAACTCTCGGAAACTGTTATGCGTTCTTGCCATAAGGACGCAAAACAGGGATGTATACAGAGTTGAATTTATGAAAAAGTGCGTTGCTGTTTTGAAAATTTACGGAGCGCCTAAAATAGAGGTTGTTTTGTCTCATAAATGCAAAAACCACAACGCAAAAACGACTAAAAATTATAAAAAACGTGAGGTGCGTTTAAAAACGCACTACAAATACTTCGTACAAGTATCGGAAAGCCAAACGCAGTTTTTGGGAAAAAAGACCAATGCACTTTCAAAGGAGAAGAGATGATAAGAGAAAAAAAAGAGAATTTTATACTAAAAGAAGAGCACCTCTCAATGTTCCTCGATGAAATAAGAGAAGACATACTTAATCATAGCGAGGAAGCTACTGACCTTGAATTTAACCCAAGTGAGTATTACGGTTTTGAAAAAATCATTAAACTCATTCACGACAATTCACCTCAGAACAAAAACAACTTCATCAAAAGAGCATATCAAAAAGTTCAAAAGAAAGTTTATAATTTAAATCAAAAAGATCCTGAACAGGAAGGAAAAACTCGATTTGAAAAAACCATTATGACCGCTACTAGAAATCAGTATCGAAAAGTTCAGATGGGGATATTGGAATCTGACAAATATGACAATAAAACCATTCTAATGAAAACGTATATAAACCTTAATCTTAGTACAAAAAACAATAATGTCAACTATGCTATTGCACACAATTTCAGAAAAAAATACAGACCGTTAGTAAAAGAAGCGATGGCAAATCTTCGTCAAAAGTATCACACTTTTAAGAACGCTATTCCTGCGCAAGAGTTCAAACAAAATATGGATTCCGGTGTGTTTATGAACAAGATTGACTACGAAAGATTGTATAAATATATTTCGTGTTTTGATATAAAACCAACTAAAGAGACCTTTGATTTTTTAAGAGGCATCATCTACATCTTATGCCTAAGACATAACCCGGAACTTGTACCCGCACACTATAAACATTCACTTGGCTTAATCGGAAAACAGTTTATTCCTCTGGGCAAAGAGAGTGAAGAAGACATAAAAGCCAGAGAAGAGCTTTTAGAGTTTATGGAAGATTTGGAAGTTACTCCAGAGGAGTTTAAACAACTACAAAAGGAGCTTGAAAATGAACTTTAAATCGTTTATCCTGCCCACTTTCTTTTTAATGGTATTTTCACTATATAATCGATAGAACATATATGTATTTTATTATTTCAAGTTACGGCTTTTACTCAAATATCCCATATTAATCATCATCTCTACAGTTTTTTTAAAAAGAGGCGCTGATGTTTGCGATGCGTAGGTCTGTTTTTTGGGGTCCACTATAAGCATGCCTATAATATAAGAGTTTGTGTCATCCTCTGCAAATCCCACAAATGAAGTATGATATTTGTTTACATATTTTCCATTTTCAATCACATGTGCGGTACCTGTTTTTCCTCCGACTACAACTCCTTGAATATTTCCTTGCATACCTGTTCCCTCCTTTACAGCTTTTATAAGTGTATTTTTTACATAAGAAGTGGTAGTTGGATCTAAAAAGCTATTATCTGTCGGCTCTAAAAATTGACGATACACCATTGCAACATCCAAAAGAGTTACTCTAAAGCCGTATCCGTATGATGCTACGGCTCTGTATATCTCATACTCAAGCTTTTGAATTGTTAGGTTATTTTTGTATTTTGCATCAAATTCAAATATATCTTTAAGTCCAAGTCTTACAAGTCCGTCATGCAGCTCTAAAGCATCAAGTCTAAGACCTAGTTGTGCTGCAACGATGTTTGATGAGTGCACCACAGCATTTTCAGAGCTTACATAATCAAACGCATACTCATCCGTTATGTATTTGCTAGCAATAGCAAACTTACCTTTATGCCCGCTTAAAAGCTCATCCGGAGTTGTTTTGTTGTAGTCTATAGCTATTGCGTAGGTGATGGGCTGTATGATATTTCCTGGTTCAAAGCGGTACTTTTTGAGTTTTGCTAAAGATTCATCTTCGTCACTGCTTTTAGAGTCACTTGCCCCTACCATGTGTCCTGTCTTTACATCCATTATCACTAAATAAGCATCTTGCGCTTGAAGAGTAGTTGTGTAACTCTTTGCTAGTTCATGCAACTTTTGAGAGAGAAGAGTCTCATCTGCTTGTGTAAAACTTATCAAAAGTGTTAGGGCTAGTGCTATTTTGAACTTCATACGTATCCTTTATTGCGTTTATGAGATTTTATAATGCTTGATGGACATAGTTTGTCTATTGAGCTTTAATCTATTGCTTACACAACTCATCATTCCTATCTGTTTTTCCATCAAAATCATTGTCAATACCGTCTATGCAGCTATTTAAGCTTTCTAAACTTTCAGGGTTTGGATCTTTATGCAAATATTTGTTCGGTATCAAATTCCAAAGAGCTAAAAAATAGTTTTTGTACTGTTTTGCCAAAGTGCTGTTTCTCACTACAATGGTGTTTTCATCATTTTTTTCATTGCCTGCTTTAGTAAAGTTCATACTGCCGCTTACTATATACAGGTCATCGACTATCATCGATTTTGCATGCATTTTTCCGCCGAAATTTTCTACTTTGACCATGATGCCGTTTTCTCTTAAAAGTTTATGCGTAGAGTATCTGTTTCTTGCCGCACTTGCATCAAGTATGATTTTGATATCCACACCTCTTTTGCGGGCATTTATTAGCTCACTTGAGAGCTCTTTATGGGTAAGATAAAAGATTGGGATATAGATATACTCTTTGGCGTTTTTCACAAGATTTTTTATAGTTTTGTCGTATGTTTTTGATTTTGGCGAAAAATATATAGAGACAACCGACTCATCAGTTTTTATGTTTTCAAAACTATGCTCTTCTTTCCATATTCCAAACTTTCCATCGTACATTTGATAAAATTCATCAAGATAGATAGCGGCTATTTTTTTATCCTCTATTACCATAGAGCTGTTGGCATTGTATCCGCCTGTACCGGTATCGCTTATATTTGAAGAGCCGCTCCAGAGAATTTTTCCATCAAATATAAAAAACTTGTTATGCATGATATAGCTTTTATGATCACTTACTATTTTAAAATGACTGTAGAGCTTATGCGTGTCGCTATAGTAGTTTTTGTCGTGGCTGTCGCTGTCAACCACTCCTTTTATCTTTACTCCTCTTTTTTGGGCATTTACCAAAGCTTCAAGTATCTCATTTTGACCTCTAAGACCGTAGATGGCAAAACATATCTCATTTTGGCTGTTTTCTATGAGACTTAGCAGCTTCTTCCCAAATGATGTTGCGACTTTTTGAGAAGGCAGATCACTTGGAATGTGTATGTATAGGTACTCTTTTGCACTAAGAAGCAGTGCGAAGAAAAGCATAAAAAATACTTTAGTCATGAGTATATTTTTTTAAAATAAGCTCTGTAGTGGTAGTGAGACGCTCTTTTTTATTCAAAACATCTTGAGATTTTTTAGGATATTTATTTTTTGACTCATCGGCTTCTTTAAAAATCTCTCGCTTCTCATCCTCATCAAATTTAACCTGTTTTAGCTTATAGATATTAAACCCGACAATTATTACAATCAAAAACCATTTAAATAACAAAAGGGCTATGAGATTGTCTTTATGGCTTCTTTTTAGCACCTCAAAGAGATCATTATATATACCCATGATTGCAACTATTATGACGATAGACAAAGCTGCTAAGATGATCTGCTTTTGAAACTTCTTCCACAAGATATAGTATGTGGCACCCCTAAATAAAAACCCAAACATCTTCTACCATCCAAACAAAAAATCAAGCCCGATAAAAGCCAGCAGACCTTGGGAAGCTTTTTTGGCGTAATCTTCTTTTATGTCTTTTGAGATATCGCTTATCATCGCTTCATAGTCCTCAACTTCTATCTGTTCAAGCGACAAACCTTTGTCCTGTATCATTTTATTTACTCGTTCTACAGCTTTTTGCCTAATGTGAGTTTCATATTTTTCACTAATCGTATCGGCTCCTTTTTTGATCGAGTCTACTGTGTTGTCTAGTATGTTTTTTGTTTTCATGTTTTTTCCTCCACCTACTCAAAATGCTCTTTGGTGACTACTTTGAACTCCACCCTTCTTGATCTGTCTCCATC
Source organism: Sulfurimonas sp. (assembly GCF_028694605.1). Lineage (GTDB taxonomy): Bacteria > Campylobacterota > Campylobacteria > Campylobacterales > Sulfurimonadaceae > Sulfurimonas. The sequence goes on from NZ_JAQVKP010000018.1 coordinate 36,852, forward strand.
CTGCATGGTTTTCGCACTATCTTTGTATAAAAGATTTGAAAAAGACATACCGATAGCCCTAAGATTGGATTGAAGCCATTTTATGTTTTGATATACGCTGCCATCTTCAAGGCTGTAGCAGTAGGATAGTACATTGCTTGTTCTCTTTTGGGACAGCTCCATATTGTAGAGGTATGAGTACTTTTCATCGGCGCTTCCCCAGCCGTTTGAAGTGTGCCCTTCCACTCTTATCTCCTCTATCTCTTTTTTAAATTCACTAAGAGTGAGCACCTTTATATATCTTGGAAAAAAATCATCCAGGATCTTTTTGAAGCCATCCGGAACGACATCGCTTCCCACCTCAAAGGGCGAATCGAACCTTATGATATTATCTTCGGTAATCATCGCCTTCCAATCAGGCAGATCCTTGTTGAACTCTTCATGCAGGGCTTGGTTTAGCTGTACTCTGTAGATCTGCTTCTGGCTTATTATCTGGTAAAGAAACGCTACGGCTATAAACATAAATATCATCATAAGAGCCGACATGACATCGGCTATGCTTATCCAGCTGTTATCATGCTCGCTCATCAAAGCCTCCTGTTCGCTTCTCTGAGCAGAAGCTGCATCTGCTCCTTGACTATAGATGTAGAAGCTTCTAAAGATTCTTTTACCTCACTGCTTGATTTTGCAAGGTTTGATATAAGCTCTTGTATGTATTTTTGCTCCTGTTCCTTTATTACTTCCACTTTCTCCAGCTGCCCCAAAATGCTCTTTAGATTCTCCTCACTCTTGCTGATGTGCATTTTATAGTTGTCTTGCCAAAGTATCATGTTCTTTACGGATTCGTTTAGCTCTTTGAAGTTGTCGCCAAACTGAGATGTCAGGTTGCTGTTAAACTCTCTAACAACGGTCTCCAACGCTTGGAGAGTTTGGCTTTTAGAGCTTTGCAGAGGCTTTGAGATGGAGAGAACTATAGAGAAAAATATTCCTATCCCGGAGGTTATAAACGCCGTTTTAAGTCCTTCAAGAAGCGATGGCATACTTGATTTTATATCGGTTGCATCAAAGCCAAATAAGCCTATGGCGATACCTATGAAAGTTCCAAGCACCCCGAGGCTTACTATCTCACCCTTAAAGTTTCTTATGCTGTTCTTTTTGATGCTCATGACAAAAAGCATAAGTATCCAAATAGTTATAACTATCGTTATTATCGTGCCGTGCATGATCTCTCCTAATCTTTGTGTGCGTAAATAGCGTTAAATCGTTTTACCTGAACGCCGTATTTGCCAATTGCTATTTTATGGCTTAGCCTGTATTTGTACGCCAGATGAGTTGCCTTGTACTCTCTTAGCTCTTTTAGCATTGAGTCAAACTCTTGACTTAAGCGGGCATAATCCCTAAAGTTGACTAGCATGGAGCCGTCGTTTATTTTGCCTCTGATGGTTTTGTGTGTCTCATTTATCGCTCTTAGATTTGAGAGTAAAACCTTTTCATCATCTTTTAAATCCTCCTCTTTTCTCTCTGTGCCGAATATCTTTTTGTTGAGATATCTTGAAAAGAGAAGCCCGACCATAAAAAAGAGCGTTCCCATAAAAAAACCTCCCGTATATAGTCCAAAAAACGATAAAACCCCAGTAACTACATAGAGTGTCACAGAAGCAGTGATGATGCTTATGAGCTTCTCTTCTATCGCTTTACCGCTTCCTTTTTGCAAGATGTTGTGGTAAATATCATCCGAAGAGCTTATAAGCTTGAGTGTCCATAACCTGTACTCTTTGAGCAGCTTGTCAAGCAGTAATATCTGAGACATCTCTACCCCAGAAGCTCTAAAAAAAGCATCGCACCGCCTGCAGCCAACGCGCCTTTACTAAATGAATCGGCTTGCTTGGTCTTTTCTTCTAAAAGGTCATCAAACTCGCTTTGGGAAATGTCATCTTTTGAGAGTCCTGCATTTTTTAATTCTTTTAGTACCTCGGCATGAGCGTACTTCTTTATCACCTGACGATGCTGCTCGACTGTAGCGTTTTTCATACTCTTTAGTTTTTCGACCAACTGTTGCATCTTGTACTCCCTTCGTGTTTTAATAGCAGGAGTATAAAAAAAACTATGGACACATTTTGTCTTTTTGCAGAAGAAATAAATTTTAATTAATGAGCCACTTGCAGATTCCCGCAAACAACCAATAATTTAAGCTAATTTAAATTTTAAAAAGCCTTTTGAAATCATGTAAATGTTATAATTTTTTACCACAAAAATAATACAAAACATCAATCAA
>NZ_JAQVKP010000001.1 GCF_028694605.1 Sulfurimonas sp.
AATCCTTACCAACATAGCCAATATCCATAAAAATCTCAAGACTTCAAAGGAATTACAACATCTTGTCGCTGTTATCGGTGCTTACACCAAAAAAGAGCTGGGTTTTATGTGCGAAAGTTGAGTAATAGTATTTCTTCTACCAAATAGATTTTTTACAAATATTAAAAATGATGATTTATTTATCTCAAGTATAGTGTCGTTTATTTTTTTATATAAACTATCAAATAAATTTTTATTTTCTTGTATCTCCTCCATGTTAAATTCATTTGACAGTTTAATGATTTTAATTTTATTTAGTTTGTAAAATTCTACTCTTTCTGATATCTCAGAGTCTATAGATATATTTCTATAATCATTTATATCATTATCAAATTTTTCATAAAATATACTACTCTTATAATTTTCAATTTGTAATAGCTTTGCGTATTCATCCTTTGCAAATTGTTTAAACTTAGCTATTTGATTTATTTTGCCAGATATATCTTGTTCAAAAACTTTTATACCATCCTCTAGCTTTTCTATACTTTGTTTAGTATCTTCAATTTTTTGTTTTAAAAGATTATACGATTTTAATGAATTATCAATATCTTCACTAAGATTAGAAATTTCATTAACCAATTCGTTGATACGATTATTGTCATGAATACTGGTATCGGCTTTTATTTTTGATATAGTTTCTTGAAGTCTATTTAGTGATTGATTCTTTTTATTATCATTTCCCCAAATAAAATATAGCCAACTATATTCTTGAAACTCTTTTGCAAAAGCATCACACACATTATCTACAGCTTTATTGCTGGTACTTGTTATTAGCATTAGATTATCAAAATCTTTATTATCAATAATTGCCAATGCTCTTTTAACAATCCTATTTGCTATGATTGACAGAAGAAGTGTTGTTTTTCCTGTTCCCGGTGCTCCTTGAACTGCTACAAGATTCTCTTCTCTTTCAATCTTTTGCATAACTTTTGCTTGTCCAAGTGCAAGTGGATGTTCTCCAAAAGAGCCTTTGTAAAAATAGGCTATATCTTCATTTTCATAGATTAATGGTTTACCAAAAAGATACTCTTGAACTAGTGTATTTTGAGACAAAATCTCTGTAGCATTATCTTTTTTATGGTTTAAATCGTTATATATTCGCACGGTATAATCTTCAGCATCAAGTTTAGATAGTATAAAATCAGGCATATTTTCTGTTTTGTGAACAACCAAATCACTACCAATATCAGATAACTTTTTTTCAATCCACTCAGATACAAAAGAAATTGCTTCTAAAAATCCTTTTGTTCTTAAGTTCGTATTTGTTAATTTAGATAAAAACTCTATTATATTTTCACCGTCAACAATATCGTTTTCATCTATTAAAAGTTCATTTACCAAAAAGCTTTTAAAAATACTAAATGTAGCTATGTCAGAAATAGCATCAATTTTTAAATTTGTTCCACTCAATTTAAAATTTTTTAATGGTATTGATAAAATAGGATAGATGTATCTTGCATTTTTATTGTTTAAAAAATCATTACTATTTGAACCTATCAGTAAAGCAGAAAAATATATACTATCATCGATTTCATCTTTTTTTAAAAATTTTTCTTTTTCTTCCGCTGGTAAAGTTAAAAAATAAAAATATTTTGACAACTCTTTAAAAGTATCATATTGTTTATTTGTTAAGCTAATTGATAAAAAATTATTTGCATCATCAATTTGACTGTAATTTACAAACTGCTCATTTTTTAAAGCTTTTCCATTTTTTTTGTCAATTCTAAGTTTATTAGATTTTTCCAAATCCATAAAAGTTAGCCAATTTTTTAAAATTTTTCTTATTTTATTTTTCATTACACTTCTTACTTTCTAAATTCTACATAAATCAAACTGCTGATTTTGCATCTTCTGATAATATGCCGTTTGTTTCTTTAGCTTTTTTCTTAGCTTTAATAGCGGCTATTTTTAGTTCATGATAAAAGATTTCTTGCTCATCTTTATCAAGAGTTCTATAATCCTCCCATATCTCAATTTCTTTTTCTGAGATATGAGAATTTATTTTATTTGAAATAGAAATCTTATTTTTTTCTATATTATCTTGCAGCATCTCACCTCTGCCAGTAAGTAGCCAATCAAAAGATATATTAAACATTTGATTAATTTTTAAAACTATTGGTATCGGAATATCTCTTTTGTTTTTACTATAGTTTATATATCCCTGTGGTGTTATTTCAAGTATTTCAGCAAAAGACTTGCCTGTCATAGCGAGGCTTGTCCGAATTTTCTCTAATCTTTCACCAATTGATGACATATTTTCTCCAAATATACATTTGTTTAATATCCACACTTAAATACTTGACATTTATTAAACAATTGTTTTATAATGCTTTATTAGTTATGTATTTCTATAGATTTCTATAGAAACTAATCTTTTATTTTAGCGAAAAATAGGTTGATGTTTGCAAAAGCATATTTGACTGCGGTTTTTGTTTTAAAGTGTTCTTATGTCTTGCTCTTTCTACATAAGAATACTTTAGAGTAAAAACTCTAAATTTTCCCGCGGGAAAAAGTTATTTGAAAATTTATTGTTGAAGTATTGAGGATGAAAGTATAAAAAAAGGAGACTTGATGATATACAAAAGCTACGGTGAAGTAATAGCGGCAGCAAGGGAAGCTTTTCGCAATGAAAAAAGAAATAAAAAACAGTATGAAGAGTTCAAAACTAAAGTGCAGCCTAAAATGATTGGTTTTATTGACGGGATGAGAGCTTTAGGGAGCTTTAACAAAGTTAGGATTAGCGCATGAAGTATAAACAGTTTCAATTCCTCGTAAGTTTAGCGGCTGACCAAGGAATCAAAACAATGGGTGAATTTAAAAAATTCGTTAAAAATTATAGTGCAAATAATATTAATTGCAACTAAAAACTAAACATCTCAACTACTTCAACAATAAATTTTTAAAAGAGGATAAAAGATGAAAATACCAGCAACATTACACAAACTAAACATCACTTTGGATGCAGAGCTTTTAAAAGAGATAGAGACATCACAAAGTCAAGACGAGCTTATCGAAAAGCTCTTAACAATCGTTGCCAATCGTCCTAAACTTCACTCAAAAGAAGATGTTATGAGATTGACAAGCATACCAAAACAGCGGTTTGAACACCTCGTGCGTGAAAATAAAATTCCTCACATCTATATCAATAACAAAATTAGACTATTTGATATTGATGAAGTGTATGAGTATCTTAACAAAAATTGCAAAGTAGGTGTAGCATGAACTGGAACTGGCAAGAAGCTCTATCTATAAAATACAGCAGAGATGAGATCTTAAAAGATTTACTAAAAGATCAATCTCTCTTATTTGAATTGGCAAAAGAAGATGTCGCAAAAATATTGCAAAAAACAAACTATAACTATATAGTCAGAAAGCTACACTACAACGAGATCTATGCTCTTGGGCTTGAAGTAACAAAAAAGCAAGTTGAGAAGATTTTAGAACGAAAAAAGGGATTTTTGTTTTGTAAAGATGCAAATTGCACTTTTGAAAACTTAACGCTTGTAAGAAAGATAGTTCAACGCATAGCAAACAACATCAAAAACCTATTTGACGAGCGATATGAAACTTGTATCAAGGAGAACTTGAAAACAAAATACATAGAAAACAATGAAGAGGGGTCTTATGATGATTATCTAACAACAATGATACTAGAAGAAGAAGCTGAAGAAATCTCAAGCAAAAGAACTAAAGAACATAACAGCTATGTAGAGTATATGCAAGAAATCATAAAAGTTGATAGTAATGGACAAACATTACTATCATTTTGCTAAGGATTAAATAATGTCAGCTATTTTCCAGTGCTTTTTAACTGCTAAATACCCAATTACAGCAGCTAACATAAAGCCAATCGGCACTACTAAAACACCTATGTTATCCATTTTTCATGTCCTCCAAAGCCCTTATATAAGTATTCAATTTTACATAAGTCACAAATATTGCTATAGATACCAACATAAATACTATAGCAAATACATATCCATAATTACTGTTCTTCTGCAAAAAATTAATTGCATAAGCACCAAATCCACCACCTATTGCAGTCAATATAACAAGTTTCTTATACAAAGCATCTACAATCTTTGCAATAAGTTCACTCTTTTCTTTATTTTCCAAAATAACTTCCAAAAGGCATAATCATGAATGAACAAAATTATAACATAAACATAGAAAAAAGCATTTTATGCTCAATTTTTTTTGAGCCACAAACATTACAAGATATTTCCAAAGTACTACATGTAGAAGATTTTTATCTTCCGCCGCATCAGCTTATCTATGATGCAATGCTTAAACTAAACAAACAAGATCTGCCTATAGATGAAGAGTTCATCAAGCGCAAGTTTCCTAAAGTAGACGATGATGCCATGTTGCAGATTTTAGCGGCTAATGCTATCTCGCAAGCAAGTCTTTTCTCATATGTTAAAGAGCTTAAAAAAGACAGTATTGCAAGGCAAATACACCTTACTTCTCTTGAGCTGCAGCAAGGGTTTGATACTAAGCTGATAGACAAGCTTAACTTACTCAAAGAAGAGCTTGAGAGTGTTGATGGATTTACTAAGCTTAAAAAAGATAGCTTCAACAATATTTTTGATAAATTTGACATCGATTTTGAAAAAGTCGAAAATGTTAAGTTTGAATATTTGATGGATAACTTTTTAGTTAAAAATGAAATTACGATGATTTCAGCTCGTCCCGGAACAGGTAAGAGTTTGCTATCTGTTGCAGTGTCAAATATGCTGCTTATTTACAAAACGATAGAGCAGGTCTTTTATATAGACGGCGACAATAGTATTTCAACACTAAAAGATAGGAACATCCATCATCTAAAAAAACAACATGGTACAAAGTTTAGATACTTTGTAGGACTTGGCAAAAGTGAACTTTGGCAAATCATAAACACTCTTAAAAAGATGGATTTGTCGGATGCGTTGATAGTTTTTGACAGTATCAAAAACTTTATCAACGGTGATAGAGATAAAAACAAAGATGTATCACCGGTGATGGAGATACTAAGAACACTTAGAAATAACGGTGCTACCGTAGTATTTCTTCATCATCAAAACAAAGCTCAAAAAGATTTTACAAGTGATTACGCAGGCTCTAGTGCATTTGAAGAGGATACATCAAATGCATTTACTCTCAAGCGAAACGATGATAAAAATGCTTTGATACTAAAACCGTTTAAAGCTAGAGCTGGCGATTTACAAGAGATAGCATTTAGCTATAACGCTCACAATCATACTCTTACAAAACTAGATATATCTTATGCAAAACAGACTAAAGAGATGGACGAGATGATAGAAGAGACGATTGAGTTTCTAAAATCATCACGCAATAAACCAATGTGGAGTGAACTATCTAAAAATCTTACGGATCTTGGGTATGACAAAGAAAAAGCAGCAAAAGTTATAAAAAATAATGAAGACAAACTTTGGAAATTCGAGAGAGGCGACAGAAATAATCAAAAACTTTACTCTCTTATAGAAACTTCTACTACTACAAAATCAAAAGTAGTAGAAACAATTTATGAAGATATTGCAAATTCTGCTCCGATAAGTCCGACAACTCCGAGAACTCTATTTTTAGGCACTTCCGAGAATTTAGAAATGGATACAAACAGCTCCGATAACTCCGATAAGTCAAAAGATACACTGTATAGTGAGAATATTGCACCGATAACTCCGAGAACCTTTAAAATAGGGATTTATGAGGGGTTAGATATAGTTTCCGACAAGTCCGAGAACTCCGAGAACCGAAATATACCACCTGCTTCTCAAAATTTCCCGCGGGAAAATATAGATACAGTGACACAATCCATTTTGGCAAATAGTTCTAATAAATTCTTTCTTGATATGAATGACACTGTTCCGATGGGCGCTTTTGAAAAGATAGAAATGCCGACGCTGTAAAAATATGAATAATAAATAGGAAGGTTCAAATGAAAAAATACATACAAACTAAAAATTTACCAACTATATTTGATTTAAGCACTGATTACTTTTGCCAAAGAATGGGAAAAGAATTCATAGAGAAGGTTCACTATTTTATTCCGCCAAACTCATCAAAAACCAAAAAAGCGGTACTTTGGGATATTGAAGCTTTAGATAATTGGATCAGAGGTAATCAAATTGATGATGAGCTTAAGTCTTTGCTAGATAGAAAATAGGTTAAAATTATGTCGTTAATTACAAATGGCACAAAATCCTTTAAAAAAGGAGCAAGAGTGCAAAACATAAAAGCCTCTATAATCAATAGAGAAAATAGAAAATATTGGTATGTAATGTACCATGTGTATTTTGAAAACGGCACTGTTAAAAAAGTTGAAGAGAGTTCTAAAGTTTTAAAAACAGAAAAAACTCTTAAGTATATGCAAACGAAATATCTGCCTGCATGGATTTCTAAAAAACAGAATGAATTATCTTTGCAAAAATTTGAGAGCAAGAAGTTTTCATGTTTTTTTCAAAAATATCTGATTGAGCATGATACAGATAAAGGTTTTTTAAACAGATTACCAATTTATCGCAAAGTTGTTCAATATTTTGGAGATTTTGAAGTCTCTAAAATTAATCGGCAGATGGTAAAAGACTTTTTGTTCTCTCTTGGAGATATAAAAAATGATAGCAAAAAGAAATATCTCACTTGTATCAAAGGTGTTTTAGATATTGCACTAGATAGTGAACTGATTTCTAAAAATGTAGCAAAAGATATCATATTTGCAAAAGAAGCCAAAGAAGCTATAAATCCGTTTTCGACTGATGAAATATTGCTACTCTTAAAAAATGCAGATGATATGCTTAAGAATTACCTTGGTATTGCATTTTATACAGGCATGCGGAGCGGAGAGATATTGGGACTTATGCATGGTGATATTTTATCCAATAAGATATCAGTTAAGCGTTCTATCTCAAGAGGAAACATAACTTCACCTAAAACGATAGGGAGCATAAGAGATATCCCAATGTTTGAAAGCGTCAAACCGTTTCTGAGAGAACAGATAAAACAAAGTTCTAAGTCTTTATATCTATTCAACCAAAACGGTACAAATATAGATGATATTTCTTTTTTTAGATATCGCTGGAGAGAGTTGCTAAAAGCTTGCAATATACCTTATAGAACTATCTATAACACCAGGCACACTTTTATAACTGCAATGTTGAATAGTGGTAAGTTTAAGATTATGGATATCGCTGCGATCGTAGGACATACATCACCGCAAATGATTATGACTAGATATGCAGGGTTTATTAAAGAAAATCATCTGAAAATTGATACTCATTTAGAAATCTTTAGCGACACTTTTAGCGACAGTTTAAAATTTAAGATTGATTGACAAGGCTCCAAAAGTGCCTTCTGATGGTGGATAGGGAGGGATTTGAACCCTCGGTACGGTTACCCGTACGCATCCTTAGCAGGGATGTGGTATCGGCCACTCACCCACCTATCCGTTTGGAGAATGCAATTATAGTCATATATAAATAATATAAAGCTTAATAAAAAAATTTTGTAATCTGGACTTGCTTTTTATAAATAAAAATCATAAAATGCCGATAACATAGCTCTAAAACTTTTGTATTGACTGGGAGGTGGCTACTGAAAACTTTATTGTTTTTGCTATTACCTTTTTTTCTTTTTGCTTCAAGCTATCCGGAGGTGGAGACGTTTCAGCTTGAAAAACTAGAAAATGGGTCGGACGCAACATCCAAAAACAGGGTTGTTGACTACTTTAAAACATTGGATACTCTTAAGCCTCTTCCCTTGGCGGAACGTCTTGTGAGAGTAAACTTCTATCTAAATCAGCTTCGTTCACTTCCTGATATTGTTAACTACAAGCAAAATGATTATTGGAGTACTCCAAAGGAATTTTTGATTTGTGGGTACGGGGACTGTGAAGATTTCGCTATTATCAAGTATTTTACACTTTTAAAGCTCGGATTTGAAAAGGAGAAGCTCTTTCTTACCACCTCAAAGGAGAAGTTTACAGGGCAATCTCATATGGTGCTGAGTTATTTTGAGTCCAAAGAGAAGCCGCCGCTCATACTTGACAATCTAAGTTATAAAGTTTTAGATTTGTCTCAGAGGGTGGATTTGGAGCCAAAAATATTTACAAATGAAGAGGGGAGTTACAAACTTGATGAGCACAACAACCTAAGCCGTATAGGTGATGTGCCTCCTAAATTTAAAGAGCTTCTTCAAAGAGTGGCAAAAGAGGGTTAAAGCGTTTGTAGAATTTTTTCAACGACCAAAGCAGGGGTGTCCGATTTGTAAATCGGGCGACCGACTACGATAAAATCGACATCCGCACTCTTTGCGTAAGCAACGTCTGCAACTCTTTGCTGATCTCCCGCATCCTCTCCAAAAGGGCGGATTCCCGGCGTTAGCGTCATAAAACTTTTATCTGTAACACTCTTTATAGATGCGCTCTCATAAGCAGAGCAGACAACCCCGTCAAGTCCACTCTCATAAGCATCTCTTGCAAATTGGTCGGCTTTTTGTGCTATGGCGCTTCCATATACTTCATAAAACTCATCTTCATTAAAAGAGGTAAGAGCAGTAACAGCCAAAACGATAGGGCGGTTTTCATACTTTTGTAACCTACCCATAACCTCTTGCATGGCACGTTTTCCTGCACTTGCGTGGACGTTGAACATATCTATGCCAAGTCCCATGATAGACTCCGCCGCATCTGCCATTGTGTTTGGTATGTCATAAAGTTTTAAATCCAAAAATATCTTAAAATCCGGATTTATTTTTTTGATATCTTTTAAAAACTCTTCACCGTCACGGATGTAAGAACGAAGACCGACTTTTAGCCAGACAGGGTACTCTTTTATTTTATGGATTAAATCCAGATTTTCTTCTTTTGTAGGTAAATCAAGGGCGACACAAAGCTGCATTTTTGGCTCTTTTTATTGGTATTGTAACATTTTTATAACTTGCAAATCGGGCTTAAGGTCTTGGTTTTGCTGCTTCTACATTGTAAATACGACCATCACGCTTAACAATTTTAATCCTCTCTCCAACACCAAAAGTAGTTCCAATGGAGACGACAACCACCTCTTCTTTGTTGTCAAGCATTACGGTTAACTCTTGTGCGTTTGACTTTGAAAGCTCATTACCAGCATACATTCCGATAAGTCCGCCTGCAAGTGTTGTCAAAACAGATCCTCTGCCGCCACCCATAGTAGAACCAAGCACACCACCAGTAATACCACCCAGCAAGGCACCACCACCTTCACCTTTTACAACAACTGCGCGCGCATCCGTTATGACACCAGATTGGGTGGACATAACATACCTTGTTGCCGCCGCATCAACTTCTGGAGTTCCGCTTTGCACACAACCACCCAACATTACCATGCTTACAAATGCTACTGCAACCAATGTTTTCATACCACTCCTTTTTTCTTGCAATTTTACCACCAAATATCAACACTTATTTAAATCGTTGTCAAAATTCAATGAAGAGCTTCTATTTTGCAACTCTAAATTGTGCTATGACTGCTAGATGGTCTGAATAGCCATTTCCTTTATGCTTCTTTACTTTGCCTTGAGATATTTCCCATCTGTATGGTTTGTCTTTTTTGAAGAGGTACTCTTTTTCAAAAGGTGTTATGCTTTTGTGGGTGTAGGAGATGCCGCTTTCTTTTAAGAGGGTTGGAGAGACAAGGATGTTGTCTAAAACCTCTTTTTTTCCTTTAAATATATATGTGTATCTGTTTTCTTCCTCTGTGTCGTACCAAAGGTTGTAAAAGCTCTCTTTTGCAGCCGTTGTCTCTTTGGCTTCAAATCTTTGGTGGATTGTGCCTAGTATGTGGTTGATGCCTGTGATGCCATCGGTGTCGTTTAAATTTCTTTTTCGCTTAAATTTTTCAAACTCTTCATAGTCTGAGTTGAAGTCTCCCAGTACAATCATGTTTTTATCAAAACCTATCTCTTTTGCTCTTTTTATAAGCGCTTTTGCGGAGATGATGCGCTCGCTCTCTGCTCCTGATTTTGATTTCCAGTGGTTGATAAAGATGTAGAGTTCTTTGCCCTCTATCCTAAATTTGATCTCAAGAATGTTTCTGTGTTCCAGTGTTCTTGTGACAGCCAACTCTTGTGCGTAAACAAATGGGAGTTTGCTCAAAATAGCTACTTTGACAGTTGTGTTTTTTTTGTCTGCGATGGCGTAATGTTCATAGTAAAGTCCGCTCTGCTTGAGTGCAAAGCGCAAATCAAGGAGAGCTTGGAGCGACTCTACCTCTTGGAGTGCGATGATATCGGCGTTGATATCTTTGATGACTTGCGTGATATTTTTGAGTTTTATCTTGTAGGTTTGCTGATTCCACTCTGATGTGCCGTTTGGTACGTACTCATCATATTCATTACCGCTTTTTTCCAAATCAAAGAGATTTTCTACATTGTAGGTTGCTATTTTCAAGGTGGTTTCTCCAAAAAGTTGTGCCAAAAAAAGGAGTGTTAATAGTAAAAACTTTATCATAGGATTCCATTTAGTTGAAGTAGAGCGTCCGGATTTGGCTCTCTACCCATAAGCTCTTGAAAAAATGCATCCATGCTCTTTGCTCCGCCGCCCCTTAAAACCGTATCAAGGTATCTTTGGGCTGTCGTTGAGCCAAATATGCCCTCGTTTACCACACCAAAAAAAGCATCGGCACTTAGCACTTCCGCCCATTTGTAGCTGTAGTATCCCGCTGCATATCCGCCTGCAAAGATGTGTGAAAAGCCATGTTGAAACTTGTTGTACGCCGGTGGTTTTATAAGCGCACTCTCTTCTCTGATGGAGTTAAGAAGCGTTTGGATTTCGCTTGCCTGATGAAGTTTTGTATGAAGTTGAAAATCAAAGAGCGAAAATTCAAGCTGTCTTAGCATCGACATGGCAGAGAGAAAATTTTTGCTTCGTACGAGTTTTTCTATCATCTCTTGTGGCAGGATTTCGCCTGTTTTATAGTGTTTTGCAAAGAGTTGGAGTACTTTTGGCTCATAGGCAAAGTTTTCCAAAAACTGGGACGGAAACTCCACCGCATCCCACTCTACGCCATTTACACCGCTTACGCTGTTCTCATCGACATGGCTTAGCATGTGGTGCAGAGCGTGTCCCATCTCATGAAAGAGGGTTACCACATCATCATGGCGTAAAAGGGACGGGCTTTTGCCCTTGGATGGCGGGAAGTTGCACACTATGACGGCAGATGCCAACTGCTCTTTGCCTTTTTCGTCAAGGTGGTGCGACTGGAAGTTGTTCATCCATGCACCCCCTTGTTTGCCTTTTCTTGCTTCTAGGTCGAGGTAGAGTCTCGCCTTTAGAGCGTTATCGACAAAAACATCATAAGAGAGTGCTTTTTTATCCCATAACGCCTCCTCTTTTTTTTCAAATCTGATGCCAAAGAGCCTCTTTAAAAAGGTAAACATCCCCTCTAAAACACTTTTTTGTTCAAAGTATGGTCGGTACTCTTCCTCATCTATATCGTATTTTGCTTTTTTGAGTATCTCGCTGTAATAGGCGGTGTCAAAACTTTGCAGCTCTCTTTGTGCAATCTCTTGGAGTTCTTGAAGCTCTCTTTTTGCTTGGTTTTGGGAGTTTGTCATCAACTTTTCTAAGAAAGAGAGAACGCTTTGTTCATCTTTTGCCATTTTGCTCGCAATAGAGTATGCGGCATAGCTCTCAAATCCCAAAAGGCGGCTCATCTCGTCTCTTAAACTTAGTATCTCGTCTATGATAGCCTCATTTTGCGGCGCTCTGGTGACATAGGCACGGTAGAGTTCTTCTCGAATCTGCTCATTTTTGCCATAGGTCATGTATGCCAGGTATGAAGGCATTTGGAGTGTGAATTTGTACTTTGTGATTCCGTCTTCTTTGAACTTTGCGCTCTGTAAATCGCTTGGCGGTATGCCCTCTACATCTTTTTCGTCGGTGATGATGTATTTGTAGTCGTTGGTTGCGTTGAGCAGATTTTGGCTAAAGTCGTTGGAGAGACTGCTTTTTTTTATGTTAATCTCTTGAAGCCTCTCTTTTGTTTTTTCATCCAGATGTGCGCCGCTAAGCTCAAAGCCCAAGATACTCAGCTCCAAAACTCTTCTTTGCTCTTGGTTTAGATGCTCATGTGCCAAAATCTTCTTGTATGCCTTGTATATCTCTATGTTTTGTGAGAGTTTGGTAGAGTACTCGGTAATGATAGGAAGTGCTTTTGCATAGACTTTTTGCGTCTTTGCGCTGTTGTTGACAGAGTTGAGATGCGAAAGTTTGACAAAAAACTGCTCTAAATGTTCGTCCATCAGCTCTAGTGGTTTGACAAAGTTTGCAAAGGTTTTCTCTTTTGTTTTTAAAAGTTTGCTTACTTTTTTGTTGTTTTTCTCAATTCTCTCGTTTAGTTCCTCTATAAAGCTATCTAAATCAATACTTAAATCTAAAAATTTACTCATTATTCATCCTCTTTGTCTCGTTTTTGTTTTGTGGCATTGAATTTTTTTATCAAAATATCATCATAGCTGTCCGCATACTTAAAAAGCCTCTCAAGTGCAATTTTACCCTCTTTAAGTGTCAATGACGAATCCGGGATAAGGTAGGAGAGGTAGATAAAATTTTCATTGATGGAGAAGTGCAGATATGAGAACTTTTGGTTTTCGTCAAGCAGATAGTCATAGAGTTTTTCTATGTTCTCCTGCGGGATAACGCAAAGTTTGGAGTCCGCTATGATAATGCCGTTGTCATAGTAGTTTATCTCAATGCGTGCGGTGTTATAGTCCACTCTCCATGAAGCCTGCGAGCGTCTGGCAAGTGTGACGTTGACATCAAGCAAAGCCAAAATCTCTTCAAGCAGTTTCGTACTTCCCGTGGGTTTATACCCTTTTCTTCTGAGTTTTGCGACTTCAAGTTTTATGCCGCATCTTGGGCAGTAGTCCTCTTTTATCTCTATTTCATCGATAAGATTTTTGCATGAAGGACATTTGAGAACATTTTTGATGTTGAAATTTTTGTAGCTCTTAAGAGCCTCGTCCACGTAAAAGTATGGAAGCGCAAAACCTAAGTTGTTGGAGTCTTGGATGATAAATGTGTTCACGCCTACCACCTCACCGTCTATACTCAACAGAGGTCCGCCGCTGTTTCCGGGGTTGATGGCGGCGTCAAGCTGTACATACTCAAGCTCTCCGTAAATCCTTGAAGCTTTGGAGACGATGCCCTCGGTAGCACTGTAGTTTAGCCCGTATGGGTGTCCGATAGCGATAACGGTATCGCCGTTTTGAATCGTTTTTTGCGAGAGTTGCAGTGGATTTTGCGGTGTCTCAAACGAAGATGTTATAAATGCAAGGTCAAAATATGCATCGTCATAAACCACCTCCGCAATAGAGCGTTTTATAGTTTTTGAGCTGATAACAACCTCTTTGAGACCTGCGACGACATGGGAGTTTGTGACGATTAAATCACCCAAGATAAACCCTGTACCGCTTCCATACGGGGTCATGATTTGGATAATGTTTTCGATATAGCGTTCAAGTACGATTTGTGTATTCACGGCTAAATATCCTCGTAGTTGAGATTTTTGAGTTGGAGATAAAAGCTGTTGTTAAACTCGCTCAGTGAGGTGAAATTGAGTTTGTCTCCAAAGGGTTTGAGCATTTTAAAGCGGCTTTGATAAGGGGTGATAATGCTCTCAATCTTAGAGATGATAGCTTTTTTTGCAAAGGTTGCATTTTGTGCGTCATAGAGCGTAGTGTAGCCCAGAGCTTTAAAAAAAGCGGGATTTTGAACCTCTACAAGAGTGTGCAGCAGCTCCCTTGTAACGGGATGCAGTCCGTAGTTGTAGAGCAGATACATAGCGACATATTTGTACATGGTCGGGATGATTTGGTTGTAGCGGTTGCTTTTGTACCACCGCACTTTTGCAAGGGACTCTGTTATAAAAATATCTATCTCTTCATGAGAGGCTTTTTCTGTCGGGTTGAAGGTGTATTTGGCATTGTAAAAATTTGTCTTAAACTTATCAAAACTCATCTCTTGAAGTTCGGCGATGTACTCTCTTAGCTCGTCGTTTTTTGCCTCTACCGTTAGGTTCTCATCGCTAAAATAGTCTTGGATTTTTTTGGTTGATTTTTTAAAGATAGAAAATTTCGGCACCAAAAGATAATCAATTTTAAAAAGAAGATAGAGTAGCAAAAATGATTGCATCCCCGCATTGTCGTTTGATGGAAGCGATGAGATTTTGGCATTTACCTCATCTATCCACTCGTGCATAAAACGGTACTTCAAGGAGAGTTCCTCTTCATCCAAAGAAGAAATATGGGCGATATCCTCAAGAGCAATATCCGCAAACTCGCTTTTGACATACTCTTTGTCATAGTCGGCGTTGAGTGCAATCTCTCTAAGAGGAAAAAAGAGTTTTTGCGGACTCATGGTGATGTTGTCCATTGAGAGTTTAAGCTTGATATGCTCTTCATCGCTAAAGTAGTAGCAGTAGGTAAACTGGTAGTTCCTCTCCAAAATAAGGCGTTTAAGTGCGACATTTGCAGAGCTTTTTTTAACAAGAATCGCTTCTGCATGAAGATTTTCTTTGGTTATCGTACCTTTGATTTTCGCACTGCCTTGGTAGAGTTTAAAGTGGAGTTTTTCATCCTCTTTTTGAATGATGATGTTCTCATTTGCATACCCGTTTGAGTAGTTCTGAAGTGATTGTAGGAAGTACTCGTATGCAGCGAGGATTTTTTTGGACTCAAACGCCTCATACGATTTGTTGAAAAGCTCCTCTTCGTCTTCTGCAAGATTTGCATTTGTGCCTCGTCCAAAAGCGTGTTTTAACTCTGTTTTTATCTCAAAAAAATCTAACCAGCCCATGTTCCCTCTTATAAAAAATAGTATTATAACCGACCTTTGTTACAAAGGGTTTGGTACAAGACCTCTTTTTTGATAAGTTTGAAAATAGAATATTTTTTTAAGATTAGAAATTGTAATATTGAAACATTGTTGTTTTAGATGAATATTATTTTATCAAAGCGGAGGGTAGGTATATGCAAAGCTTGTATCAAGAAAAAAAAGCAAGAAGCTTCTACTTTTTTCTGCTTATTACTGCCGTGCCTATCATCGGTGTCATAATCATCTTCTCTTTTATGCATATCCATATCAGAAACAATATAGAGTTTGTATCGCATGAATTAAGAGGTCTTGAGATAGTATCTCAGATACAAAAAAGTGTTTTAGATATACAAAAAATGAGAGGTCTGGTCTGTATAGACTGTCCAAGCAAAGAGACGCTAGGGAAGATAGAGACGCTTCAAGACGTTATCGTAAAGGATATGGAAGCCTTGCAAGTTGCCACTATCGCATTAAATGGGGATACACCTCTAAAAAAAGAACTTTTGGCGTTTGTATATTTTGTAAATACAAGCAAGTTTGAGTATCTCAACTTTGAAGAATTTACTGATATAGTAGATAGTTTTATGTCATTTTCAAATTATATCTCCTATCACTGCAAGCTTATACTGGAGCCTGATTTGAACAGATATCTTTTAGTGGAAAATATTGTCTCTCTGTTTCCTTCGCTAATCGAGTATAACGGACAAATCAGAGCAGTTGCGTCAAGCACAAAAAAGGGCAGCATCGCTTCTGTACAAAAGCAGCATATATCTATACAGTTAAGCAAGATTCAAGATAAGATGCAAAAGATAGAGTTTAACCTCTACATACTGCAAAAAACACTCAACAGTCCCGAGTTGGAAACGACCTATAAAAATATGAAAAAGGCTCAGAAAAACATAGAGGAATTTGCAAAAAATGAGTTGCTGGCAGCCGATGGGGTATCTGTTGAACCAAACGGGATATATGTGCAGATGACTCAAAATGTGGATTTTATAGTAGCTTTGTACGATATGAACCGTAAGATTTTGAAAAGTGATTTGGATAAAGAACTAAAAGAAAACAGCCTATATCTTTTTTATATATCTTCATTCGGGCTTATTTGTGTTGTGTTTGTCATTTTTATAAATAGAAAATTTTATTTGAAAAATAAAAAATATATAGATAAAATAGAGGAGCTGACCGTAACAGACGCTATGACGGCGTTATACAACAGAAGGCATTTTGATGAGGTGTTTGAAAAGAGCTTAAAAATCCAACAGCGGACAGGGCAGACACTTATTTTTATCATTTTTGACATTGACTTTTTTAAACAGTACAATGACACTTACGGGCACCAAGCGGGCGATGTTGCTATAAAGGCAGTCGCACAAAGTGCAAAAGAATCCCTCAGACGAGCGGGCGATATGGCTTTTAGGCTTGGGGGAGAGGAGTTTGGCATCTTGTGTGTGGGCATGAGCGAATCAGAAGCACTCTTGTTTGCAAACAATATAAGAGAAAAGATAGAAAGCAAAAAAATTGAACACAAGAGTAGTTATGTTAGCCGCTACTTGACCGTCTCAATGGGTGTTATAGTTGTTGAATCCGGGATGGTGAGTAGCACAAGCGAGATATACAAACATGCTGATGATGCTCTTTATTTGGCAAAAGAGAGTGGACGTAACCAAGCTGTGTTTCATGATGCAAAAGCTTTTTAGAAATTGTCTAAAATCTGTCATTTTGTTCGTTTTGTAAAGAAGTTTTTCAATTTTTATGATACTGTATAAAATTTATACAGTATAGTTGACTAAATATTGTGCTTTAAATATACAATTTTGCCATCACAACAGTGAAATATTTTTTTTGAGGAGTGTACCATGTCTTACTTGGTTCCTACGGAGTTTGTTACAAAAATGGTGGATGCTGGCGAGTCAAAAGTCTATATGTCCACAAAAGATACGCTTATCAGAGCTTTTATGGCAGGAGCTATTTTGGCACTTGCGGCTGCTTTTGCCATCACAGTGACGATGAAGACGGGTTCGCCGCTTGTTGGTGCGATGCTTTTTCCTGTCGGTTTTATCATGCTCTATCTTATGGGCTTTGACCTTTTAACCGGTGTTTTCGTTTTGGTTCCTTTAGCGCTCATCGACAAACGCCCCGGGGTCACCGTGAAGCAGGTTCTTAGAAACTGGGGGCTTGTGTTTGTGGGTAACTTTGCGGGTGCATTACTTGTTGCGTTTATGATTTCGTTTATCCTTACTTACGGGTATCAGATAGAACCGGGGGAAGTCGGTAAAAAGATAGCGACTATCGGTGAATCAAGAACACTTGGATATCAAGAGCATGGTATTTGGGGCTGGATGACGGTTTTTATCCGTGGTATGCTTTGTAACTGGATGGTCTCTATGGGTGTTGTGGGGGCGATGATCTCAACTACGGTAAGCGGCAAGGCTATCGCTATGTGGATGCCTATCATGCTCTTTTTCTTTATGGGTTTTGAGCACTCTATCGTTAACATGTTTTTGTTTCCATTCTCTATGATTATGGGTGGCGGCTTTACAGTTTGGGATTATCTTTTGTGGAATGAGCTTCCGGTTGCTCTTGGAAACCTTGTGGGCGGACTTGCATTTACAGGTTTGACACTCTATGCAACCCATGTCAAAACCGGTGCAAAAAGAAAACTAAACTGATTTTTCTATGAAAAGCCGCTTAGAACTCTCTATCTCTCAGTACTCCACTGAGGGACGCAAAGAGATAAATCAAGACTTTCACGATATCTGTATTCCGCAGGAGCCTCAACTCACACACAAAGGTGTTGCTATCGCCATCGCTGATGGTATCGGCAGCAGCAGTGTGAGCCAAATCGCCTCCAAAACGGCCGTTACCTCTTTTTTGATGGATTACTTAAGCACGCCTGATGCGTGGTCTGTCAAAAAATCAGCTCTTAGAGTTTTGGGTGCCGCGAACTCTTGGCTACACTCCCAAACCATGCAGAGCAACTACTCACATGACAAAAACCGAGGCTATGTCTGCACTTTTAGCGCAATGGTGCTTCGCTCAAGCAGTGCGTACATTTTTCATGCGGGCGATACCAGAATTTATCGTTTGCGTGAGGGTGTGATGGAACAGCTTACGCAAGACCATCGTCTATGGGTCTCAAGGGAAGAGAGCTACTTAAGCCGTGCTTTGGGCATGGAGCCGCATGTGCGTATGGACTATAGCAGTTTTAGCGTGGAAGTGGGGGATATTTTTCTCTTTATGAGTGACGGTGTTTATGAGTTTGTGAGTGATGCAGTGATGGCACAGACGGTGCAAAGTCATCTCGGTTCTTTTGAAAATGCCGCTCAAACTATCGGCGAGACGGCGTTTGAGATAGGGAGTGATGACAACATCACCATCCAGCTTGTGCGTGTGGATGCGTTGCCAAAAAAAGAGGTAAAAGAGATTTACAAACAGCTTGAGGAGAAGCCTTTTGCACCTCTGCTTGAAGCACGGGAAGAGTTTGAGGGTTACACTATTGTTAGAGAACTCAGTGCAAGCAATAGAAGCCATGTTTATCTGGGTGTGGACAAAGAGAGCGGTGCATCGGTGGTACTTAAAATCCCATCCATAGATATGCGTGGCGACAAGGCGTATCTGGAGCGGTTTTTGATGGAGGAGTGGGTGGCTAGACGCATCAACAGTGCGAATGTTTTAAAAGCTTTTACTCCTAAGCGCAAGAAAAACTACCTCTATAACACTTTGGAGTATGTCGAAGGGCAGACGCTCTCTCAGTGGATTATAGACAATCCGCATCCATCACTTGAGACGGTGCGTCAGATGGCGGAGCAGATAGCAAAAGGGCTTTTGGCACTGCATCGTCAAGAGATGCTGCATCAAGACCTAAGACCGCAAAATATCATGATAGATGCTTCCGGAACGCTAAAAATCATAGACTTTGGCGCAACAAGAGTGGAGGGCATCATGGATATCAATATCCGGCTTGAGCAGGAAAATCTCTTGGGAACAGCACTCTACAGCGCACCGGAATACTTTTTAGGCAAAGATGGAACAACCCGCTCAGACCTATTTTCACTCGGCGTTATCGTTTATGAGATGCTTTGCGGTCACTTTCCTTATGGCGTTGAGGTTGCAAGAGTTAAAAATGAGGCAGCGCAAAAGAGACTCCGTTACACGCCGCTTTACCGCTACAACCAAGAGATTCCCGTGTGGGTCGATGAGGCTGTGAAAAAAGCTGTTGCCATCAAAGCAAATGAGCGTTACGAAGAACTAAGCGAGTTTTTGTATGACCTGCGCCACCCAAACGAGGAGTTTTTAAAGAAGAAAAAACCGCCGCTTGTAGAGAAAAACAGTGTCGTCTTTTGGCAGGGAGTTTCGTTTGTGTTAGCAGTGTTATTGGTTTTTTCTTTTGTTTGGTAAAATCGTTAGATTGATAGAAATATGAAAAAAAAGGCTGTGAAAATATTTGTGTTAAATCACCTTTTCACAAACCACATACCCGTTTTTGCCGCTCTCTTTTGCTTTGTATAGCGCCTTGTCGGCGTAAGCTAGAAGTTCTGCTTGCGTGACTTTTGCTGCTGCATCTTTAAATGCTATACCGATACTGATGGTAATGTATGGTATAGTTTTTGATTTTTCATGAGGGATTTGAAGCAATTTTATAGCCAAAATAAGCTGATTTGCCATAGTGGATGCCCCATCAAGAGAGATATCTTTTAAGAGAACGACAAACTCCTCTCCGCCGTAGCGTGCGATAAAGTCAGATGGGCGTTTGAGTGTTTTTTGTAGTGTTTTTGCGATTTGAATCAAAACTTCATCTCCCTTAACGTGACCATAAAAGTCATTGTATGCCTTAAAACAGTCAATGTCTATCATAAAAACAGCAAGGTTCGTGTTGTCTCTGATATGCTCTTTGTAGAGCTTAGTGTAGATGTCATCCAAAAATCTGCGGTTTGGAATTTGTGTGAGAGCATCAATCATTGCAAGATTTTCATAGTGTGCATTTTTTTCAAGAAGATTTTCATATTGTCCATTAAGTTTACGATACTCCATAAAGCACACTAGCGTAAAAAGTGCTGCAAGAGAAAGCGAGAAAAGACAAAGCATTTTTTTCCAATATCGGATTAATTTTACAAATATTTGTTTCGTATAATATAAAAAAATAGATTTTTTATGAAAAAATATTCTATTTTCTCATTATAGAAAAAATAAACATAAAACAAACTGATTGTTTTCTCATACTCGTAAAACTATAATCGTTAGCAAATAAAAATACGGATATCGTAATGCTTAGTATAAAAGAGATTTCTCAAAAGTTTAATATTTCAAAAAGTACGCTTTATGGCTGGGAAAAAGAGAGACCAGAGATTTTTGCCTATCTTCAAAGAGCCGATTATAAGTATGAGGAGTTGCGAAATCTTGTCATCGTGTTAGAAAAATATGCTAAAACAATTACCCCTGCATTTGAATTTAAAGAGATTGAATTTATTTTGGGACTTGGGTTTCATGCCACAAATATGAATAATATAGAGAATCTTCATATTATTTACAGTCAGGCGATTGTAAATCACATCAAACAAAAAGCCGCCTTCGTGATGCCAATATATACGAAATTGGAACGGCTAAACCTTATAGAGCGGTATATTTTTGTTAACAGTTGCAAGGAGATAGCAGCAAAGCTTCCAAAGATGAAAAAAGAGGAGCATAATGGGCTGATTATGCACTATTTTAGGACTTTTATTATTTAGAACGGTGACTAGGATATAAGTCGGCACTTTTGCGTTATCTTTTATATTTTTTACAAAATATTGTTATTATTCACAATAATAACATTTGCTTTAGATAAATTCTATAGGATCTTAAACTATTTTGATAAAATAGTGTGAATATTCTGATTAGATATAGTTCAAAAAAAAGAAAACCAAGTGATGAGTGATACAACTAAAAAAATTCTCTTTTTTATAGTGATTTTAATGATTGCACTCTATTTTAAGTTTGAAGACAGTGCTGCAAAACAAAAAGAGCAGCTTCTTCAAGAAGCGATAAATAAACCGCTGAGTGAGATAGAAAAAGAGCTAAACCTTGTATTTGTCGATATGATGAAAGATAAAAATATAACAAAATGAGAAACTTGCCTATTGTTAGTACAAAATGGTGGATTGTATGGGGGATAATTTCTCCTATGTTAGTTATACTGAGTTTTTTGAGCGGTTTTTTTATAAGCCCATATTTAATGATAGTTTTTGAACTTTTGCCTCCGGCTTTCTTTGGGTTGTGGGTGCAAGACAAAGAAAATTTTAAAATAAACTCTTATAAGTTTATATTTTTATTTTTGGTACTTGCACTTTTGATTATTACCTTTGGGAAGGCTTTTGTTTGGATAAGCATATTGATTATGCTTGGATTGCTTTGGGCAGTAAGATTTACAAAAGAGCAATTTTTATGGTCATTTGGAGCTATGATGTTATACGGTATTTTGGGACTTATACCTGTTTTTGCACTGATATTTGGTACAAATATTGAAATAGACGGAATTAAAGAAGTTTTAGGTCGTTTATCATTGTTATATGTGGTTGCTATTTTATTTGTATATTTTATAAAAGGGGCTATTTTCGGTTTGATTATGCAAAGGTTTAAGATAAATGTTTTTAAATAGTGTAAAAGTAAATAGGATAGGCTATTGTTGCAAGTTTTTATAAGCCCCACTATGTTTATATGTGTACTTTAAGTAAATTGCATAAAATATTAAACTACATTTTAAACTATTTTGATAAAATGGTGTAAATATTTAAAGGTGTTTAATGATTAGATATATTCAAAACAAACAAATTAGAAATATTAAAGCAGTTGATTTAAAGTTTTCACGAGAGCTTTATCTCTCAAAACTTACTTCAAGCAATCGGCTAGTGGGACTAGTCGGTCAAAGAGGTGTTGGAAAGACGACCCTTTTGCTTCAGTATCTAAAGCTAAATTTTAAACCGTCTGACTATCTATATTTTAGTGCAGATGATGTCTATATTATCAATAGTTCTATTTATGATATAGCTGATGAGTTTGTCAGACTTGGCGGAAAAGTGATTGTCATCGATGAGATTCACAAATACCAAAACTGGGCAAATGAGATAAAATCCATCTACGACAGTTTTCCTGATCTTCTTATACGATTTAGCGGTTCATCAATGCTCAATATTTTGAGTGAAAAATTTGATTTAAGTCGTAGATGTGTGATAAGTTATGTTATGCCGCTGAGCTTTAGAGAGTTTATGAAACTCTCGCTTGATATTGATTTGCCACTACTTAGTTTTGAAGAGATTTTAAAAAAACATAACGAGTTAAGCTCAAATCTGGCGCTAGAACATCCAACTTTATATAAAAACTTCTTACGCTACCTTCAAATCGGTTACTACCCATTTTTTGTAGAAGATGAGATTGAGTATAAAAACAAGCTCTTTAATGCCTGCGAGAAGATAATCAATGAAGACATCCCATCACTAAACAAGATAGATTACACGCACTTAAATATTTTTAAAAAATTTATCGCAAAACTTATCTATGCAAAAGTGCCGTTTAAAGTCAATATCGCCGAGCTATGTCGAGAGCTTGAAGTATCTCATCCGACACTTGCCACCTATCTTGAAATCTTGCATAGATCAAAACTTATTCGCCCCATCAAAAAATACTCAAACAATATCTCCAAAAAACCTGAAAAACTCCTCTTTGGCAATACCAATCTTTTATATACTTTTGCAGATGAGTTTGGGGTAGAGGTAGATGTTGGCACAGCCAGAGAGACATTTTTTGCAAGTCAGTTTGAAACTATTTACTATAGCGATATCGGTGATTTT
This sequence comes from Sulfurimonas sp., assembly GCF_028694605.1. Lineage (GTDB taxonomy): Bacteria > Campylobacterota > Campylobacteria > Campylobacterales > Sulfurimonadaceae > Sulfurimonas. The sequence continues at coordinate 22,708 of NZ_JAQVKP010000001.1, forward strand.
GTAGCAAACGAGACTGTTTTTGAGATAGGCGGCAAAAATAAAAAATTCACTCAAATCAAAGACAACCCAAATAGTTATCTTGTTGTAGATACAGACTATACCATGGAAAAAAACAAGATTGCGCTATGGCTTTTTGGATTGATGCAGAGATGATGCAGTGCAAAGGTTTAAGATAAATGTTTTTAAATAGCGACACAATCAAAAAAAGAGCTATCAGATTTGATGAAGCAAATGATTATTTTGAAGATGATGGTCGCACTATACGATTTGAAGATATACTCTCCTTTTATCATCAAGAAATAATGCAGGTGACAAACAGTGTTTATGAGGGTACAAAGCTTGTTTTTACGCTTTATCTAAAAAATGATACAAAGCCGTATATCGTAGAAATAGATAGCAACAAAGAAGATAAGTACAAAACCATCTACACCATATCAAACGCCATAGCACGGTATAGAGCTAAAAAGATTTTAGCAAACTTGCAAAATGGACAAGGAGAAGTGTTTGAAACTCTAAGAGATTTTAATCTCTCTTTTGAAAATGGTGTTTTAGAGTTATGCTATACAAAAAACCGCTTTGCAGTGCAAAAAGTAAAACTGCAAAAAAATCTTTTGGTGTTAGAGTGTGAAGATGGCAGCAAAGAGACACTTTATGCAAACAGCATTTCTGACATTGGTATCTTTTTGCAGATTGTTTCAACGAAAGATTTTTTTAGTGATGAAACCGATACTATAAAAAAACGAGATGATAAAGCCTATTTTGTGCTTATGGCTCTTATGGCTTTTTTTGGTATCAATGGATTTTTTGATATATGTTGTATGCAAAATGATGTCTTGGAGGGAGTTTCACGACTTTCGCAGGTTATGCTTGGGGTTTTCATCATGACCGCTCCTGTGTTTTGGCTCTCTAGTAAGAGCAACTATAAAAAGATGAAAAAAGAGATGGATAGTTTGATGCAAAAAGAGAACTAAGCTAAAGGTATCTCTAAAGCAAAATAGTTTTATATTGATAGCTATTATAGTAAAAGGTATAATACGACCATTACTGAAGCACATATTGTGGTTAAGTAATCAAAAATTAGTCTATTTCTGCAATGATGCTATCAAGCACTACCTCATCAATACTCTCTGTCTCTGATTTGTCGTAAATAATCAAAAAGGTAACTGACTCGTCGGTGATCGTGTAGTAGTAGGTGCGATAGCCACCGCGTTTACCTTTGGCTTTATCACTGTTTTTGATACGGGCTTTGAAAATGTTTTTTTGGATTGTAGTGGCGTGTGAATGCTCGTTGGTAAAGCTTTCTAAAAAACGGTCAAAATCCTCTTCGATATGACGATATTTTTTGGCAAGATGTTTAAAATTTTTGATGAATTGTTTAGAAAACCTAAACATTATTTTAAACTTGCCTTGAACTCATCATAGCTAAGCGTTTCACCGCGTTTCATCTGCTGGTAGGATTCGTCAAATTCTTTGGCTATTTTTTCTTCTGTCGAAGGTTTTGATTTGACAATCTTGACCTCTTTTTTTGGAAGCTGACGCAAAAAATACATGACATGTTCAGCAACGGAATCGGACATTTGCAAGGTTACGGTTTGCATGATTTCCTCTATTGAATCTAAATGTAAAATTATAGCGTATTCTTGAACAACCCATAAACGCGCAAACTCTGCACTATACCAAAAAGGTATGTAATGATTAATTTTTATCAATCGCGTTCAAATCATTTCATTCACACCCTCTATAGATACTATGTTGATAGAGGAAAAAAACAGTGCTTCTGTGGTGAGAAATAGAGAAAATAACGCAAAATATAACCATATAAGGTTATAATTGTCTAAAAAATAAGGCATGAGAATGGTTTGTATAGAATTTACGGCGGATGGAATAAGTGCATTTGCAGATATGGGCATGCTTGCTATAACTATAATATTGGCTTTTATTGCACAAAAAGCATTAGGGCAAATTGAAGAGATGAAAAAACAAAATAAAAACGAAGCTATCAATCAGCTTTATACCAGAATGTTTTAAATACAAAGCTTGTTAATTTCACAAGGTAAGTATGAAGATTTTTTCAAAAATGAAGAGTCTGAAAATAAAGAAAATCAATCTAAGGATTTTGAAATTTATACTCAAATGTATGCTGACTTTCTAGACCAGATTATGATACAAAAAGACCAATTAGCCAATCCTTCAAATTGGGAAAATTATGTTAATGATGTTCTCAAAAAAAGTTCCCGTGTAGAAAATTACATAAAAAAGCATAAAGAATTGTACTGCAATGAGTTATTCAAAATGTGTAGATAAAAAGGAATTACTATGAAAGCAAACTCACTATTGTTTTATTTAACATTCGCATGTAGCTCTTTTGCATTACCCTGCGATATTCCAGCACCTTATCAGAGTTTATGTAACTATAAACCTATCAATATAGCAGCTCCTAACGACACATTTGGATTTGCGACAGAAAGAATTGATGCATATTTGGATGGAACTACTAGGTTTCCTGCACAAGAGCTTTTAGGATTTGCTTTGGCTGGAAATACTGACGCTATGAAGAGATTAGCAGATGCTTTTGAAAATAAAGATTGGAGTGATTATTGGTGGAAAAAAATATATGAAACTAGAGGCATTAATAAGCCTATTCCACCTTTACAATTAAAAAAAATGCCCTTGTCTGATCAAGAGATATACAAAAATAAGCAATCTGTTGCAATAAAAGAGATGCTAAAGAAAGCGGATAATCAATACATCAAAGATAAATTAAATTGCTGGCTTGCTCAATATGACAAAAGCATATCAATGGAAGAGCTTGCCATAGGTGGTTCAGAGTGTGCAATAATGTCATTATCGCGAAAAGATATACTTCGAGCAAATGAATTAAAACAACAGGGACAGCCTTATCAAATTAATTATAGCCTTGAAAAAATTTTGAGTTTAAGCGATTCAGTTTATGCTTATGAGAGAGCTATAGATTGTTATTCTTGGAGAAATCAAGAACCATCTGGTATCCCAACTGTTTGTGAAAATACCAAGCCAGACAGAGTTAAAGTTCTCCAATATACTGATTTGTATGTGCAGGCTTATGCTAGTCAGCTTGCATCGAAATCAACAAAAAATATAAATTACACGTTAAATGCAAACAATACAAAGTTTAATAAGTTGCGAGATAGGGCAAGGGATATTTTATGGATTGGCTATAAGAAAAATAATCAAGATATGATTGAAGATGCTATCTTTTACTATAAAGAAGCTTTAAAAGTACCCATAAAGTCAACTATGTCAAAAGATATACTTTTACATGAACTTGCCATTGTCTTAGATCCTGCATCAAAAATCTACTCAAAAGCAAGTATGAAAAAAGTGATAGAACTTTTTTATCCAGATGTAAATCTTCCGCTAAATAATAGGAAAAGATGTATAGCATACGGTGGCTACAGTGATAATAGCTGTGGTAAACTTTTTAGATATTTAACTCAAATAAAACCATTTTTGTTTGACTCTAAACAAAGTTATAGTTTTGATTTTAGCAGTAATGACATGTATAAAAATTTTCCTTCCACGTTTAAAGAGGAATATATCCGTCACATTAAAAATATGAGCGGTAGAGAAAAAGAGTTGAACAAACTTGGATTATATACTTACACTGATATAAAAGAAAAAGACTGGTCGGAGCTTGGGGATAAACAAGCAATAGAAGAAAAATCCGCAAGAATTGAAAAAATGGATTTTGAAGGCGCCATAGTTGCTATAAGAGATTCGTACTATCGTAGTGGTGATGAAATACTTGAACGGTTCCAAAAATCTAAACAAATCAATGATCAGTATTTAAAACTTGATGTATCAAAGCTTGATCCTGCGAAATACCATTTTGACAAACTATATCTAAAATATATAGCTAATGGTATTGAGCCACTATCGTTGATTTTAAAAAATAATAAAAATTCTATAAAACTATCCGACTTTAGAGATAATCGTATAGATGATTATAAAATTGAGATGGATTTTACTCCATCGTTGAAGCAAAAATTTCAGAATTTGAGACCTTTTGAAGAAAATTGCTATGGAGCTAAAGATGATGAGATGTTTGCAGAATGTAATGTGCATTTTATTTTTGATAAAACAAAAATAGTTCAAATGGATGAGTATAAAAAAGCAAAAGAAAATGGCTCTATTTATGCCTTGATAGCGGATGGAACTCTGAAGCCTAAAACAATAATAAGAGATAATGAAAAAAATGAATTTATGGGGCTAGAACGGTACTGGATATATAGCCCAAATATTCTTGGGCATTTCAATGGTGGATATTTCATAACTTCCAATACTGATTATAAAAGTAAATTTAATTTTTTATGGCTTATAGAAGCGTTGGATAAATATCAAATCAAGCACAATATAGAACTCTTTTATGGTAATGAACGTCCGTCATCTATTTATATAAAAAATTTTCCCAAAGAATTGGAACACTAAAATACAAATGAATAAAAAGAGTAAAGCTAAGATGGGATTTCTTTGATTTGTAGAACTGAAATACTTAGGCTTTGTGTGAAAATTGAATGGTGTGTTATATACCTCATTACACAATAAATTGAAAAGGCTATGATCTAGGATAAAAAAAGAGATGGAAAATTTAATTAACCAAAAGGAAAACAAAAAATGACACAAACATCCCAAGAACTTTTTAGCGTAGAGAGTTTCAAAAAGCATTTAGCTATTGCACTCAAGGCACATGGTGAGCAAAAAACACCTCACGGACTTCCGTATAGTTTTCATATCATCAGCGTAGCTACTGAAGTTGTAAACTCTTTGCCGGCTGAAAATATTTCATCTTTTGAAGCCGATATCGCTATTGCTTGTGCATTGCTTCACGATGTGCTTGAAGATACCACTTACCCGCTTTTGGATGAAAATCTTGACCCGATAATAGTAGAGGGCGTAAAAGCTCTTACAAAAAACAGCACACTCTCAAAAGAGGAACAAATGGGTGATAGTATCGCTAGACTTCAAAAACTCCCACGATATATCCAGATGGTTAAACTTGCCGATCGCATTACAAATCTAGGAGTACCGCCAAGTCATTGGAGTAAAGAGAAGATGCAAAAATATCAAGAAGAAGCGAGGGTGATTCATCGTGAACTGCAAAGCCCAAACGGTGTTTTAAGATATAAACTAGAGAAGATTATAAGTGGGTATAACCAATATTATAGATGATGCAAACCATGAAAATCAAAACTCCACACGATTTAGGCAAAATCAGATACCAAGAAAAGCTTATCCCAAAAGATGAGATAAAAAAAGAATTTTTTTCAAATATTTTTGTACTCTCATTTAGTTTGTTTGGGAGTTTGATTTCTATGGGTATGTTTATATATGCTTACCAAAAAACAGATTTGTGGAGCCTAATTTTTGGAGTGATTTTTCTCCCGTTTTTTGTCTATTTGTACAATAGCGTAAAATCATTTTTTAGAGTTAAGCTTTACACAGTTTGCGATAATGGCTTAGCCGTCTATGAGTATGGCTTTGATAATAAGCTCAAAAATCAAGAATTTTTCTATTTTAAACCACATTTTACATACACTGTCGAAGAAGTTAAAAATCACCATATAGCGGGGAGATACAAATACACTTACGATATATTTTGTAATTTTTTGGATAATGAAAAAGTTGTTTATACTCTGTCGTGTAGTTGTGTCTCAGATGAAAATATCTTAACAAAACGGCAAAAGAGGTTTTTTGATGAAGCGCTAGAGGCTTTTATGAAGTATAAATTTAAGTATAGAGACAGTTACGTAAAGGAACAGTTAAATGTTTAATTTCTTCAAATCAAAAACAAATGAAGCAAGAGAAGAACTCGCAAATGTTATCACATTTAAAGAGGTGTACGATAATGATTCTCTCGGTGGAGTAGATAGCTCTTTGCCTCTTTATTATCTCAAACTTCGCAATGATGAGATGGAAATATATAATTCTACGATTTGCCTATGCAAAAGTGAATTTGTTGCTCTTAAAACTATCTATCAAGTCAAATACAGCTACTCCACAAAAAAAGTCTATAGTCTTGAGTCAGAACCAAGCAGGATAACTATTTTAGATGAGGTGCAAACGACACTGCAAGAAGTATTTTCAAATGAAAAACTAAAGTCAAATTTTCGGTATAGACTAGATGAGGGTGTCACTCCTTATACCAAAAAAGATTTAAAAAATATAGATGCAAAATGCGAATTGATTTGGGATATGTACTCAAGGAAGCCTATGTGCATAGTCAAAAGAGGAGATGGATTTGTTTTGCCAAAAGACGCTCTAAGCAGTAAGTCAAATATGCCGTTTGGTCTAAGTGGCGGAAGTAGAGAGATGATAGATAAAAACGGCAAATATGGGATAATAAACAGCGGTGATAGTCTTAAAAATGACCTAAAGTATAAACTCCTTTATCCGTTTGAGTATCACTACATAAGACTTGACGGTTTTGGAAATGCGGAACTTTTAAAAGATGAAATTGTTCACGGCGGGGATTATAAAAAGCTAGTTTGCACCATGGTAAATCTTTGGGATGAAAAAAGCGAACCAAAACAAGTGCTTCTTAACTCCACTACAAGGGATGAATACATCACTATAGATGATAGCAGACTCTTGACGCAACACACTAAAAATGGCTTTTCAAAACCATATCAGACGATAATGCAAAGATTTTTAAGTATAAAACCGGTCCAAGATATAAATGGACTTTGGGGATATATAGATAAAGATGCAAATGAGATAATAGCTTGTAAATTTAAAGATTGGAATTTTTTTAATAATGGCTATGCCGTGTTGGAAGAAAATAATAAATCTTTTATTATTGATGCAATCGGTAATATTATTATCGATTCTCTGGATTTTGTAGAGCACTATAAAGATGATATGTACTTTGTAAATCGTGGTAAACTTTGGGGAGTATTTAAAAAAGGTGAGCTATATATAGATTTTTGCGATAAAAAACCAATTGAACTGGTAGAACAGATGCAAAATAAAAAAAGAGAGCTTCATGCTAAGATGTATGAACTACCACTAAAAGAGTATATGACACTCTTTGATACTCCACAAAAGCAAAATGATCTCATAGAGATGGGGCTTTGGGATAAAAAAGTGAGTGTAAAAGAGTGTGAGATAATCACTCGATACAAAGAGATTTTAAAAGACCCGTCATTTGGAGTTATAGGATATTACCATCAGATAGGAGCAGGCGTCTATGCTATGGATATAGAACTGCCTGTTATATTTGAAAAACAAGATGGAAGCGCTATAGCCCTAGGGATTGGATTTGAGAATCTAGCAATACAATAAAAAATCTATTTGATAAAATCTAAATAATTTTTCTTAAGGGCACCTCTAAAAACTCTAGCCGTCTTCAGAGGGAATCAAAAAAGATGAGATGATGCAAAATCTTTTTTGAGCCTTAGCCGAAGCTAAGGCGATAAAAAGTTTTGCGGCATATCGCTTTTTTGAACCCTCCCGTAGGGCGATAGAGCCAAGCCCACACTCTGCGTTGCCTCTTTTTGCCTTAGCCTTAGCTAGGGCTGCAAAGAGCCGCCTTGATTGTGAACTTGGCTCTATCGCTGAAGATGGCTAGAGTTTTTAGAGGTGCCCTTAAAGTTATAGCAAACTATTTTGCATAAATCTCTTGATATGTAAAATCCACATTTTGAAGTCCCTCTTCAATCATAGTTTTGGTTTTTGTGTATGTTGCGGCGAAAACTTTGTGCTGCGCGTCGTGGTTGTTTTTTACTTTGATGTAACCAAAGTAAGTGAGCCATAAAACGATGCAAAACGAGATATAAACGGCGCTCTCGTGCGTTGTGTATAGGTCACTAAAGAGTGCGATGATGTTGTGTGCCATAAAGACAACCATTACGCCTATGCTTCCTATCCAGATGGGGTAGGCACTGTTCTTGGAGTCGCCCTCGAAGTTTTCCAGGTTTTTTAGTATCTGAACATTCTCGTTTATCTCTCTTTTTCTTTGTGCTGCTTGTGGAGTGTCACCCGCTTTGACTACAAGCTCTTTTATCTGAATGCTTGAGAGTTCGCTTTGGCGGTTTATCTCTTTGTATTCGCTCAAGAGTGAAGGCTCTTTTTTTAAGATATCTTCTATCATTAAGGGCGTTATCTCATGAGCAAAGAGCTTCTCTTTTATCTCAAAGAGAAGCGTGTTGTAAAGCGAGTCGTTTAGAATTTGGTTTGATACTTTTTGTATGTTTACCATTAAAAAAACCTTTTAAACCTCAGGCACTAAGGCGGTTGTTTGGAGTTTTGATTTGCTAAAGATGCCAAGAAGCCCTTTTAGTCCTACGCTCATGATGAGGTTTAACAAAAGTGCAATCCATGCTCCAAGTAGTAAAAGTCCGCAAATACCCGCCAGTATCATGTATGTTTGGTACTCGCCATCCATGTAGAGCGTACGTCTTAGCATCCCGTCCATTGCTGCCATACCCATAAATGCACCCATGCCGATGCCGCCGACTAGCTGCCCCCAGAAGTGGAAGTTTGCCAGTTTTTGACTGTATAGTTTTACGCCGTTTGTAAGGGTTGGCCATAAGATATAGACCGCACTGTAAAGCGTCATTGTAAGTCCGACAAGCAAAGCGACATGGAAGTGCGGACCTGCAACCCACTGTGTGTTGTGTAGGATACGGTTAAGCCCCATATCTGCTTGAATGATACCAGCCGGAACTGCAAGCATAAAGCCCAGAATCCCAGCTAGAAGAAACTTCAGTTCATTTGTCATCTTGAGCGGTCTCGCACTCCAAAGTGTTACAAGCGTAATAAAAATCGCAATCCCCTGAGTGACAAGTTCAAATGCCGTTACCATCTCACCGCTGACAAGCTTCATCATGTTGTTCTGCCCCTGATCCGCCAAAAGGTGGTGCGACCAAACCGCCCATGAAACGATTAGCTCTAAAAGAAGTGCCGCTCTTGCAATATTTTGCATAAAGAGCTTTTTGCCTGTAATGAGCATTGCCAGAAGATACCAAGAACCTGCTATATAAATAAGCACTAATCCGTCTGCAATTAAGTCAAGTCCCCACCAAAAGAAGTTTTTGTAAAGAAGTGCATTTACAGAGGTGTAGTCCATGGTTGCACCCGACAAATCACCGATGATGTAAACAAGTATCAAGATACCGCATGTAAGGATGACAAGCGCATCAAGAAAAGTATCTATTGTTCCGCGAAAGATTGCCACTACCGGAAGCGAGACCGCCGGCTCTTTTGAGTATGGCTCACGACCTTTCATTTTGTACCAGATGTTAAGCATTCCGTCAATCCCCAAAGCAGAGATAAGAAGCGGTTTCATCGGTCGCTTTTCATGCCCCTCTTCTGTGTAAAAAACAGTTGCAAAGATATTGTAGATAAAGCCCAAAGTTCCTATCATGATAAGCGCAACACCCGTAATAAAGACAAGTCCGCCCACTGCATCAAACTGTGAAAAGTCCACAGGCAGCGGCCAGTAGAGCGTGTAGAGCGGTGCGTAGTGAAACAAAAATCCGCCAAGCCATGCGAGTAAAACCCCAAAGGCGATAAGCATCCATGTTGCGTTTGCGAGTTTGATGCTGTAGAGCGGTTTTTTCATAAGGTACGGCACTAAAAATGTGAATGCGCCAAAGACCACAAGGTATGTAGAGCCAAAAATACCCACAATCGGGTGAACCGTCATAACAGAGAAGTAGTGCGAATCGTTTAGCATAGGCAGCGGAGTAACGGCGTGTGCACGCATCATCATCCCCTCAAATGCCGATAAACCGTAGTAAAGTATCCCTATGATTACGGCTCTTAGTGTCACTTTTTGCGTAGGTGTCAAACCGTCTGCTTTAAGTCCGCCCTCGTTACCGTTGATGAAAGTGTTTAAAAAACTCATAAATTTCCCCCTTTTTGCGAGTATTTGTCATCCTCGTCGCATCCTTTGACTTCAAAAACATCTTTTATATACATTTTAGCTCCCTTAGGACCTGAATACTCCGTAGAGCGCAAATGGTAAACGCCGTTTTTGCCAAACTTCCACATAAGGTCGTTTTTGCTTCCGGGAACCACCTGCATCTGCGTAACCATCGAGTTGTTTTGTCGAAAAATCCCAAAACCGTAAGTAATATCTTTTGAAACGACATCAAAAAGAACATACTCGTTGCACTTAAGCTCTATTTTTGGGCTAGGAAGCTTGAACTCATGCTTCTCTATGGTTATATTTACCACTTGAGTGCTTTTTAGAGAGTCTCTTTTGAAGTCAATCTCAACCCACGGTATCTTGTTAAATGTGACGATATGTATCGCTATACCTATTGTTACTAAGCCTCCTACATACATATAAAATGTTGATGGTTTTACTATACGAGGTTTGCCGTTTTCATTAACAACCCCCATAGCAAACCAAGCCATTAATGATATAACTGCTAGTGTATATATGGTATATACCAGTTTTAGCATACCAAGCACATCTACTGAATCTGCCACCTTTTCTCCTTAAAAATAAAAATTAATAGTAAAACTTTAATATATTTTTTTAAATTGACAACCAATTAATTGTATAAATATTAATCAATAAAATGGATTTATATAAATCAATTTGTTGTAGTTTTGCTTTTTTTATTTTTTTTCTTCATTTTTATAATTTTGGTATGACTTTTGAATATGATGAAAATAAGAGTAAATCGAATAAACTCAAGTATGGTGTAGATTTTGAAGAAGCAAAAGAGCTGTGGGATGATCGATAAAATATTTGATGAAAATCAAGAAGAGATACTTGACTACTTTGACACATCTAAAGTTAAGATGATAAATGAAGAGATAAAGAGAGTAAATATAGATTTTCCTGCATGGATGGTGCAATCTCTTGACAAGGAAGCAGGGCATTTAGGCGTAAGCCGTCAAGCGGTTATCAAGATGTGGCTTGCAGATAAGCTAAGAGATTTAAACTTAAAATCTTAGTGTAGCGACGCTATAGCTATCTAGTCGATATAAACTTCACCATACTTTAATAATGACTCAATTACGGCTATGCCATAGCGTGTCATATCCAGCAAAAGGGTGGTGTGGTCTTGAACCTATTACTTCCCAGACTTCATCCTATTATGCAACTTGCAAAGCATTTGACAATTGTTTGGTTCTGTTTTACCGCCCTCATGCCATGGAGTAATGTGGTCTGCTTCCATTTCGTCTAGTTTATAGTGATTGTTTGGCTCTACGCATTTTGGGCAGATTCCGTTTTGCCGCTCATACGCTTCTCTTTTTTGCTTGTCCGTAAATGTTCGGATATTTAAGTGTTTTTCTTTACCTGTTAGTAAATACTCATATATCCCTTTTTTGCTTGTAACATCTTCATCTTGCATAAGCTCAGATATTTTAACTTCTAATGTTTTTGGGTCTAAACTTTTATCATTTTTAAACTCATTGTATAAAATTCCCCACTCCAAACCTTTCATCTCTTTACGATATTTTGGAAATATAGCACTTACCCAGTCTATAACACTTTTAAAATAGAGCCATAATTCGGTAGCATTAGGCTCTCGTTGATGAGTTGCCATGTAGTTTTCTATAGTCGTTTTATCTCTTTGTGCAATCCATGAAATAGCCGTCTCTAAATAATCTTGACGATTTACCGCACCACTCATATATGTATGTGCCATACTATATGCCACACAACCGTTTTTGCTAAAATACTTTTTTGCTTCACTTACCCAAGAACCGCTATACACGGCATTTCTCAACTCTTGCTCAGTTAATTCTTCACCTGCTATATTGATAGTTTTAAACCACTCTAGTTTTTCACTATCGCTTCCGCTACAAAAATAGACCATCAGTTTATAATCCAAAATCTGTTCTTGTTCATCTTTTTGCAAGTTGTGGAAATATCGCATCATGTAGGCAAAATCGCCGTTGATATATTGAGAAATGGATATAGTTCTTTGTTGCCCGTCTATGACCTCATAACTGCCGTCTTCTTTCATCGCCCAGTACATCACATTAAGCGGAAAACCCTTTGTCGCGGTATCTATAACGGCTTCTCGTTGTTTATCTTTATATACAAACTCTCGCTGATAAGGCGGTCTTATGTCAAGCTTGCCTCCGTATCCGACAACGCCGTTTTCTTCGTTGTCAATATAACCGTTTGTGAGTTCTCGTATGGTTATCTCTTTTAGTTCTATGTTCATAGTTTTTTGTTCCTTATAAAAATTCTTTTATATACTCGCTTTTTATTTATCAAAGGTTGGGAAATTTTACTTTTTTCATTCCAAAGCCCATTGGAAAAGCCTTTTCCTTCACTTTCAGTTGCTCCCAAAATTTCAAACTGTTCAGGACTGTATTTATCCATAAAAGTTATCGGAACTCCCATAACTCCCTCATAATCGATGGGTATATCTTTTGTTTTATCAATATTAATTGCATCATAATTATCATATATTGGATATTCACTTTCATGACCATAATAGGATCGATACAAAGGCAAATCTTCGTGCCGTTTTTTTATTTCCATATTGGTAAACCATACCACACCAGAAACCCGTATCATTCCCTCTTTTCTGTCCGTTGCCGTTGCATAGTCTTCATAGTGTTGATTTATAAAATGACTCGCACCGCCTTTAAAGCCATAGCCCAACCAAAGCTTATTTTCTTTAATAAGTGGAAAAATTTCTTTGTAAGTAATGGCGTTTTGGTGACCAACTATGATAAACTTTTTATCATACTCAATGAGTTGTGCGACATAATCTCGAAATAGAGAAAAAGGCGGGTTTGTCACGACTATGTCGGCTTGTTTTAAAAGTTCTATACTCTCTTTTGAACGAAAATCCCCATCGCCTTTGAGTTCGTGGATACCTATCTCTTCGGGATTTGGCACTTTGTCGCCGTTTTTATCGCCGTTATACTCCAGCCATATCGCTTGTTCTGAAGTATTATCGCTAAAGAGGTCTTTATTTTGATTTTTGTAACATGTTGTAATGAGTTTTTTAAGCCCTAATTTTTCAAAATTGTAAGAAAAATAGTGAAAAAAGTTGCTAATTCTTGGGTCATCACAGTTACAGTAAATAACTTTGTTTTTGAAATGCTCTTTGTAGTGCTTAAGCTCTCGTTCTATATCTTCTAGTTGTGTATAAAACTCATCATTTTTACCTTTTTTTGCACTATGTAAATTTTTGTTTAATGCTTTTTTTTGCTGATTCTCTTTTGGCATATTTCAACACTTTTAATAATTTTTGTCTATTTGTTCAACATTGTATTTTAGAAATGTTTAATATATCTACATAAATTTAATAAATAGTTGTTTATTTCAACAGTTGTTTTTTTATGAGTTGATTTGTAACCTTTAGCAATAAAAAAGGGCGAAAATTGATGAATAAAAGAGATATTGCTGGTTATTTAGGGATAGATAGAACAACTTTATATAATTGGGAAAAATTTAAACCAAACCTCTATAAAACAGTTATGAAAGGCTTGGCGTTTGATGAGATGATAGAGAAGTCTGAACAAAATCTAAATGAGCTTAAAGAGTTAAAAAAGAAGTTTGAGGTAAAAAAGCAAAAATCTTAAATTTACTCAACATAAACATCATTTTGTTTTAGAGGTGCCCTTTAGTGAGTAACTATCTTCGCTAAGAGGTTTTCCATTATAATGGTGGTAATATTTTTTGTGTTTAGCCTATTTTACATCTTATTAAATTGGTGTGTTACTTTATTTGTTTTACTATTTCGTATGAGTAACTGATATATAAAGGCAGAGCGATGAAAAACGCCAAAATACTCTCTTTTTTACACTTTTTGCTTTTTGTTTTGCCGCTGAGTGCGCAAGAGGCGGGATTTCTCTCTTCACAAAAGCAAGAACTGCTGCTTCAGGAGCAAAACAGGTACGAATCAGAAAATGAAAAGTTGCGCTACAATTGGGTAGCCCCGCTCAATCTTGGTGTTTCATGGGGGTTTGAGAAGAGTTATCTGGGGGATTACGGTTTTAGTAAAAATACATCCGCCTCCATAACGCAGGATATCTTCCGTTCAGGAGGCATAGAGTACCAAATAGAGTACGCAGACGCCAAAAAAAGAGCGGATGCGATGGCTCTAAACTACCAAAGGGCGGCGTTAAATGAGGAAGTTTTCACCTATGTTTTGAACTACAAAAAAACTCTTTATCAAAAAGAGCAGGGCGAGTTGACGCTTAAAAACCAAGAGATTGCTATTTTTATAAAACAGCAGTTATACGATGCGGGAAAAGCCGATATCACGGAGCTAAACAATGCGCTTGTAGAGCAGAGCAGCCAGTTAAAAAACCTCGTTACTTATGACTACACACTTGCAAAACTCAAAGAGGATATAGCAAAGATAAGCGACATAAACCCGTCTGAGGTTATACTTCCAACCCTCTCTTTAGTGCAAAAGGAGACCTTTTTGCAAGAAAATATCTCGCTTAGTTATGAGAAGCTTCATTTAGAGAGCCTCAAAGGGCTTCACGGCGTGACAAAAAGCGGCTATCTTCCATCACTCAGCGTAAATGCGGATGTCGGGTACAGAGAGTACGAGTCCAAAAAATACGCTTCCAGAGATGACGGCGCATACTATGGAGTGGGAGTTGCGCTTAACATTCCTTTGGCGTATAATGCTCAAGCGACCATCCAAGAAGCACAGGCAACGCAGATGAAGCAGTCTGCACAAGTTGCTGACAAGCAAAGAGCGCTTAGTGCTTCATACGAGCAGTCTATTGCGCTGATAGAGAGTTATCGCAGATACAACGAGGTAAGCACAAAAAACCTTTCTTTGTATGATGGGCTGATTGATGCCATCAAAGCGGGGGTGGACGCAGGGACAAAAACAGGGTACGATTTGCAAATCATCAAAAACACAAGGGCCATAGAAGAGCTCAACATAAAAATAAGCGAGATAGATATGCAGCTAGAGTTGGCAAAACTCCATTTTTCACAAATTTCAAACAAAGAGTAGCAGATGGCAGTTGAGAATATAGAGCAGACACTCGGTGTGGGTGCGCATAAAAAGAGAAGTTTTAAGATATATTTTATATTTTTGTCTCTTGCCGTACTTGCGGCAGGAGCTTTTTTTTGGTACAAAACAAGCAAAAACAAAAATGAGATAGAGTATCTAAGCGCACCGCTTGAGAGAAAAACCATCACCGTAATGGTGGATGCAAGCGGAAACATGGAACCTACAAACAGCGTTGACGTCGGTATAGAGGTCTCAGGAACGATAAGCGAGGTTTTGGTTGACTATAACCAGCATGTCAAAAAAGGGGAGGTGATGGCTCGTTTGGATACCGTCAAACTCTCCTCAAAAGTGACAAGCTACCAAGCCGCACTTGCAAAATATGAGGCAAATGTGGCAGAGGCAACTGCTACGCTTACAAAATCCAAAAACGAATGGCTTCGTGTAGATAAGATGATAAAAGCGACCAACGGAGGCTACCCATCAAGACAGGAGGTTGACAGTGCGTACGCCGCATACCAACTCTCGCTTGCCTCTTTGGAGGTTGCAAAAGCAGGGCGAAATCAGGCAAATGCGGAGCTAAAAGCGGCTCAGGACGACCTTAAAAAAGCTGTTGTCGTCTCGCCTATCGACGGTGTAGTTTTGGCAAAAAAGGTAGAAGCAGGACAGAGCGTGGTTGCGGCGATGACTATTCCAGTTCTCTTTAGCTTGGCGGAGGATTTGACAAAGATGAAGGTGATTGTCAGTGTCGATGAAGCCGATATTGCTTATGTAAAAGAGGGACAAAATGTCGAGTTTAGCGTAGATGCGTACCCGCAAAAAACCTTTAAGGGTGTTGTAGCGCAGCTGCGCTTGAACTCACAGATAGTGAGCGGCGTTGTCACCTATGATGCGGTTGTCGATGTGCAAAATCCGGAGCTGCTTCTTCGCCCTGGGATGACTGTTTTTGCACATATCGTTACCGATGTCATAAAAGATGCTCTTGTTGTACCAAATACGGCACTTCGTTTTACGCCGCCGATGCAAAAAAGAGATGCTTTGGGTAAACATGTATGGGTTTTGCGAGAGAACAAACCATCTAAAGTTGGGCTCAAAGTCGGGAAAAGCGATGGAAGTTTTAGTGTTGTCGAGAGTGTGGAACTAAGCGAGAGAGATTCTGTTTTGGTGGGAATCAAAGAGCGATGAGAGAGCAAAAGTATGTTATAGAGCTTCAAAACGCCACAAAATCATACGGAGAGGCAGAGGCAAAAACATTTGCCATGCAGGGTGTCAATCTTCAAGTAAAACATGGAGAGTTTTTAGCCATCATGGGTCCAAGCGGTTCGGGAAAATCAACCACCATGAACATCATCGGCTGTTTGGACACACTCAGTGGCGGAGCGTACTTTTTTGAGGGGGTCAATGTCGGTTTGCTTTCGCAAGACCAACGGGCACTTTTGCGCAGAAACTACATAGGGTTTATCTTTCAGGGGTTCAATCTGCTAGGAAAAACAACCGCCGTTGAAAATGTCGAACTCCCGCTTCTTTACCGTGGCTATGATATGCATGAAAGAAGAAAGATGGCGATGGAGGCACTTAAAAATGTAGGGCTTGAACATGTCGCACACCACACGCCCGGCGAACTCTCAGGCGGACAGCAACAAAGAGTGGCGATTGCAAGGGCTATCGTTACAAATCCGCTTATTTTGCTTGCGGATGAACCGACAGGCAACTTGGATACCGCAAAAAGCATCGAGATTATGGAACTTTTGCGCTCTTTTAACAAAGAAAAAGGGATTACCGTTTTGATGGTAACGCATGAGATGGATATGGCAAAGTACGCTTCAAGAAGAGTATATTTTAGAGACGGAAGTATAGAGAAGAGTGAAGAGGAGAGCCAATGATTTGGAACGCTTTTTTACTTGCTCTTCGTGAAATTCGCAGAAGTGCTTTGCGCTCGGCACTCACCACGCTTGGTATAGTCATAGGCATAGCCTCTGTTATTGCTATGGTTATGTTAGGTGATGCCACAACAGCCTATATCACGCAAAGTATCTCAAAACTTGGGACAAATATGCTTATCCTTGTCCCGGGGCAAAAACAGAAAGGTCCGCCCTCAACAGACTCAACGGCAAGAAGATTTACGCACAGTGATGTGGAAGCCCTTAAAAAAGAGCTTGCAAATATCCGAGGTGTTGCACCCATTGGCTCAAGCCAAATGCATGCCGTTTATGGAAACAAAAACTATGCAACAACTGTTGAGGGAAGCGACAATGACTACTTTGTCGTCAAAGATTGGGTTTTTGCGTCGGGAAGAGAGTTCTCACCCATAGAGCTTCAAAACGGAAAAGCGGTGTGCGTCATAGGCGAGACCATACGCAAAGAGCTTTTTGGAGCGTTAAATCCAGTCGGAGAGTCCATCCGTCTTGAGAGTTTTTCATGTGAGGTTGTCGGTTTGCTTGAAGCAAAAGGCGCGGCAATGTTTGGGATGGATCAAGATGCTATCATCGTCACCCCTATCCGCATGTTTCAAAGACGCATCGGCGGAAACAAAGAAGTTGCAAGAATGATTATTTCGGCAAACTCCTCATCGCAAATCGAGAGTGTCAAAGAAGCCGCCACCTTTCTTATGCAGGAACGCCGCAAGATAAGAGCAGGGCAGGAAGATGATTTTAACCTCCATGATATGCGTGAAATGGTACAAACCCTCTCTTCCACAACACAGATGTTGACCGTTTTGCTTGGAGCAGTTGCGGCGATTAGTCTGCTTGTAGGCGGCATAGGCATCATGAATATCATGCTAGTCTCCGTCACGGAGCGAACCCGTGAGATAGGCATACGGCTTGCCATCGGTGCGCTTGAGAGAGAAGTTTTGCTTCAGTTTTTAGTAGAAGCGATAGTTCTCTCCTCTCTTGGGGGTGTTTTGGGGATTATCATAGGTGTGGGTGCAGGAGTGGGTATATCGTTCTTTTTTGATTTGCCTCTTATCTTTAACACTTTTATCGTTATCGTTGCATTTTTGTTCTCAACGATGGTTGGTGTCATTTTTGGCTACTTTCCAGCCAGAAAAGCCGCACGCCTAAACCCTATCGAGGCGCTCAGGCATGAGTAATAGGATATTTCATCACTGATTAAAAAGTAATCAATAGATTGCCTATTTGCACTTTTGTAACTGCTAAAATTGTGACTATATTCGATAGAGATCGGAGTTACAATGCAATCTTTACAAAAAGCGTATGACGCAAGAGCAAAAAAACTAAACAAAGTCGAAGAGACAAAAGCACTCAAATCCCCAAAAGAGGCGTTTGAGATGTTAGAGCAGTATGCAAAAAAGGGTTACGAATCCATTCCTGATGAAGATAAAAACTACTTTTTAAAGTGCTTTGGCATCTATGACAAAAACGACCAGACACCGCAAAAGTTTATGATAAGAGTTCGTATCAGCGGCGGTTATCTAAACGCTTTACAAGCGAGAGTTTTGGGTGAAATCGCACAAGAGTTTGGAGAGGACTATATCGACATCACAACCCGTGCACAGATAGAGCTTCGCTACATCGACATCAAAGATATACCGACTATCTTTGAACGTATGAGTGCAGTGGGGATAAGCTCGTATCAAACGGGTGTGGACAACTTTAGAAACATCGTTACAGACCCGCTTGATACACGTGGGTTTGATAATGTCTTGCCATCGTATGAACTACTTAAAAAACTAGAGAGTACATTTTTGCATAACTATGAGTGGATAAGCGCACTTCCCAGAAAGTTTAACACATCCATCACAGGCTCAATCTCCAACCGATGCAACGCATTTGGACATGACTGCTGTTTTGTTTTGGCGCAAAAAGAGGGGATGTACGGCTACAATATGTACCTTGGCGGAAAAGTAGGCAAAGTGGCAAAAAGTGCAGACATCTTTTTACTACCGCATGAGGTTCCTCTTGCGTATAACTCTATCATCGACATCTTTAAGCGGTTTGGATTTCGTGACAACAGAAACAAAAACCGCCTCTCTTTTTTAGTCGAAGCTGTGGGCATGGAGGAGATACGCTCTGCTATCTGCCAAAATGCCGGTGTAGAGTTTGCAACCGCAGGCGAGACGATGACAAAGCTAGACTTCAATGACCCAGACCACGGCAAAGTAAGCTTAAGAGACGGAACTTTTGGTGTGCATCTGGTTGTGCCGGCGGGTATCTTTAGTGGAAGTGATTTGGTGCGTGTGGCGGATGCGAGTGAGCGATGGGGAGACGGAGAGATTCGTTTTGACATCGGGCAGAGCATCTACATACTTGGTGTAAAAGAGATGGACGCACTAAAAGGCGAGGCAGTTTTTCAAAAATACAAAAGCGTTGATTCGCCCTACAAAAACCACCTAATTGCATGTGCAGGTTCACAGCACTGCCCCTTTGGTGTCATCGAGAACAAAAGTGATGCCATCAAAATGGCGGAATATCTGGAGAAAAAAGTACCGCTTGCAGAGGGAAGGGTACGCATGTACTGGTCTGGGTGCATCAAAGGATGCGGTCTGCATGGGCTTGGAGATATCGGTTTTGAGGGATGTAAAGTCAAAGTAGATGGCGAAATGGAGGGCGGTGTAAACATCTCCCTTGGCGGAAAAATCACAAGCGAGGGACTGGAGGGTTATACCATCATCAAATCGGCTCCGCTACGATACGCACACCTTTATGTCGAGACCCTGATGCTGGAGTATAGAAGATTAAAAAAACCATTTGAGAGTTTTGAGATGTTTCATGAACGCATCCTAAAGCTTTACACCCCCGCTTGCATCGGCTTTATGATGAAACTGGGAGCGTATTTGAGAGAGAAAAATATTGAGATTGAGATAGGTTTTGGCGAAAAAGTAAACACAGGAAAAAATGAGGAGTTTGAGCTTTTTGAACTGGGACGCAAACTCTACATGAAACTCTCAGGGCGAGAAGCATACAGTGCATACGATAGATTTACAAATGTGCTAAAGAGCGAAAAACTCCAAAGCATCCGCTCTCTCGCACCAAGCACAGATGAAAACCTCTCTCTTTTGTGTGAGAAGATTTTAGAGACAAAAGAGCAAAACAGAGCGGTAGTTTTTTCAGAGGTGGAGCATTTTATAAGTAGAGGGTAAAGTCTTGTATGCCACACACTCCACCCACTCCTAAAGCCTCCCGCAAATGCGGGAGAGAAATAAGTTTTACGCACTTTTAAATCATATATTTTTATTATCTTTTGTAAATTTTAGATATAGCAGAGGCAAGACTATAAGAGTTAATAGCGTTGAGCTGATTAAACCGTTGATAACCACTATAGCAAGAGGTTTTTGTATCTCAGAACCCGGACCTGTCGCAAAAAGCAGAGGTACTAAACCAAGAGCTGCTATGGTTGCAGTCATCAGTACGGGGCGAAACCTCTTTAGTGTACCCTCTTTTACAGCATCTAAAACACTGTGTCCTTTGTCTATGAGGTAGTTAAAGTAGTTTACAAGCACTACGCCGTTTAATACTGCTATACCAAGCAGTGCTATAAAACCTACCGATGCAGGAACGGATATATATTCGCCGCTAAAATATAGCCCCGCAAAACCTCCGATAAGTGCCAAAGGTACATTGATGAGAACCAATATAGCTTGAATTATAGAGTTAAACGAGACAAACAGCAGTATAAAAATCAAAAAAAGTGCAATAGGTACTATAAAAAGTAGTTTTGAAGCGGCTCTTTGTTGATTTTCAAATTGACCGCCGTAAGTTATATAGTAGCCTGATGGAAGTTTAACTTGTTGTTCTATCTGATATTTAACATCTTCTACAAATCCGACAAGATCTCTTCCTTCTACATTGCTTTGTACGACTGTTTTACGATATCCGTTTTCATGTTCAATCATAACCGCTCCGGTAGTTTTTGTAAATGTTACAAGGTTGCCAAGAGGGATACTTTTACCGTTATTTAGAGTATAGTAGAGTGTTTGTATAGCATTTAGCGAGTTATCTACACTGCCTTTTACCATAAGTTTGATGCGACGCATACCCTCTTGAACTACTCCTACTTGAGTACCGCTTAGCATTGTTTTCATAAATAGGGCTACATCTTGTTCATTTAGTCCATAAAGGCTTAATGCTTCTTTGTTAAATGTGAGTTCTAAATACTCTACACCCTCATTGCTTTTTTTATAAACATCACTGCTTCCGTGTGTTTTTACTAAGATAGCTTTTATCTGCTGGGCTATGCGTTCTAGTTCATCATGATTTTCGCCGAATATATTGATGGCCAAATCTCCCCTAACTCCCGTTAGCATCTCTGAAACACGCATCTCGATAGGTTGTGTAAAGACATATTCGACACCGCTCATACTATCAAGAGACTCTCTTATGCGTTCTTTTACCCACTCTTTTGATTGTTCGCGCCACTCTTCTATAGGTTTTAGAATAAAAAAAGTATCCGTATCATTAAGGCTCATTGGATCTAATCCGATTTCATCGGTACCTGTTCTAGCTATTATGGATTTGATCTCGGGAACATCTGCCATAAGTTTTGCTTGTAGCTTGTTGTTAAGCTCTATACTCTCTTCAAGACTGATAGAAGGGAGTGACTCAACCATAGCTATAAGTGTTCCCTCATCCATCGTAGGCATAAAAGTTTTACCTGTTTTTGAAGCAAGATAGAGAGAAGATGCAAATAAAATAGCAACAGAGATAAAGACTATTTTAGTATGTTTGATAGCAAAATCAAGAGTAGGCTCAAAAATTTTAAGAAGTGTTCTAATCGCCCATGACTCTTTATCGGGACGGATTTTTAGTATAAATGAACTTAGTACCGGTATAAGCGTAAGAGATAAAATCAAAGAGCTAAAGAGTGCAAAAACAATACTAAGAGCAACAGGTTTAAATAATTTTCCCTCAAGCCCTTCAAGTGTTAAAAGCGGCATAAATACTATGATGATGATAAGTACGCCGGTTAGAATTGAAGGAGCCATTTCAATTGCGGCTTTATAGATAATTTGGAGTTTATTTATATTTTTGTGTCTTGTATCTCCAAGCTCTGCGGTGATATGTTCAACCATAACTATTGCCGAATCGACAAGCATACCTATAGCAATGGCAAGTCCGCCTAAGCTCATAAGATTTGCACTTAATCCGAAATAGTCCATAGCTATAAAACTCATAAGCAGTGCAAAAGGCAGTATTAGTGCAACACTAAGAGCGGAAGCAAAGTTCCCAAGCAGAACTAAAAGTATAATGACAATAAGCACGGTAGCTTCAAATAGCGAATTTTTTACGGTTGAAGTTGCCAAATCTACCAAATTTGAGCGATCGTAGAAGATGTTTATCTTTGTCTGTTCAGGTAGCATAGGCTCTATTTGAGATAGTTTTTCCTTTACCTCTTTTAGTACTGCTTGTGTGTTTGTACCTTTTAATCCTAAAACCACTCCTTGAACTGCTTCGCCTTGTGCATCTTTAGTCGAAAAACCGGCTCTTGTTAAATGACCTATGCCTATATCTGCAACATCTTTTACATAGATTGGTTTATTTGCAATAGTTGCAACAGTTAAACTCTCAATGTCGCTTATATCTTTTATGCTTCCCACACTTCTTACTAAAACGCTGTTTACTCCCTGCGTAACTCTTCCTGCTCCGTCATTTAGATTATTTTTCTCAAGCGTAGATATAATCTGCTCCAGTGTAATACTGTATGTTTGCATTGCATCAAGCTTTGGAGATACTTCATAAGTTTTTACTTTACCTCCCAAAGCATTAACTTCGGCAACTCCGCTTATGGAACGAAGCTGTGGCGAAATAACCCAGTCTAGCAAAGAGCGTTTTTGTGTTAAGTCAAGTGTTTGCGATTCAATCGTAAACATAAGTATCTCACTCAAAGGTGTGCTAATGGGTGCAAGTCCGCCTTCAATGTTTGAGGGCAGCTCATCCATTATACCGCTTAGTCTCTCATTAACTTGTTGTCTTGCCCAGTAGATATCGGTTCCTTCTTTAAAATCGACGGATATATCGCAAATACCGTATTTAGCAGCTGAACGCATCATCACTTCATTGGGTATGCCAAGCATTGCAGTTTCAATCGGTATAACAATACGAGATTCCATCTCATCCGGAGTCATACCGCTTGATTTTAAAATGACTCTTACCTGAATAGGTGAAATGTCCGGAAAGGCATCTACGGTAAGATTCTTATAAGAATAGACACCAAATCCAAGTATTACAAGAGCAAATAAAGAGGTAAAAAGCCTTTGCGAAAGTGCAAAAGAGATTATTTTATTCATGTTGGCTCTCTTGCATCTTGTTTAGTAATACGCTTATTTGACTTGTAGCGATATCACCTCTTAGCTCATCGCTATACTCTAAATAACATAAATTTTTATCTTCTGCAAGAACGCTCACCTTTATAGGTTTATAAGCTTGTTCTTTTTTTACAAAGACTATATTTTGCGTATCGCTTTGGCTAAGTGCTTTTTTGGTTATTACTAAAGCTTTTTTTATTATATTAAGCTCTGCTTTTGCTATAAATCCATCTATGAGTTTCGCATCTTTTGGTAGAAATATGCGAATATATCTGCTTTGATTTTGAGGGTTTATTGTCGGAGATATAAGTAGTATTTTTGATTTTATCTCTTTGTTGTCTATTTTTACAATAATCTCTTGTGCCGGTTTAAGAGTATTTGCGATAGTATGAGTTATCTCACCCTCTAGCCAATCTTCTCCTGCGGTTTTAATCATAAAAAGAGTATCCGAGGCAGATATATTTTTACCTAATTCCATATTTGTTTGTACAATAACACCGTTTGCAGGAGAGTATAATTCTATATTTGGAACAATAGTCGAATCTCTTGTGAGCTTTTGTATAGCCTCATCGGTTGCACCGTAAGATTTTAGCAAGTTTTTAGCACTTGATAGTTTGACCTTTACCCTCTGCAACTCTGCATCGGCTGCTATGCACTCTTTCTCGGCAATAATCTGCTCTTGACATAGCTTTGATTTGCGATTTGCTTCGTTTTGGTTATGAGAAAACTCTATATAAGCATCGATAGCATCTTTTTGTGCTTCTATCCATTTAGATGAACTCAGTACTGCTAAGAGTTCACCTTTTGTTACACTCTCAAAATTTGCTTTGCTTAGCCTTATAACTTTTGCCTCATAAGGCAGAGATATAGTTTGTAAAAGCTTCGGCGGAGTAGTTACTCTCATCATAGAAGTAGCAACAGGTACAAAAGAGGTCTCTTTGGCTTTTGAGAGTTCTATTTGCCAGTTTTTCTCTTGCTCTTGAGTGAGGATAATATCTGCTAGTAGCATATTTGTACATAGCACGAAAAGTATAAATAGTCTCTTTTTCATAGTCATTCCTTTATTTGTGCAACACTCAAAAGTTCAAAGAGTGTTTGGTAATATTTTTTATGTTTTGTCGTAAGTTCGGCTTTTAGTTTTAGGTACTCTCTTTGATGCAATAAAAACTCTATAGCGGAGTTTTCACCTAACAAATAAGCAGTTTTTGCAAGAGGCAGCAATTCATCTTCATATTTTTTTACAATGCCCTTTTGTGCTTCTATGCTTTCAAAATCAAAACTAAGCTCTTTTTGAAGCAACTCTATGTCAGCTTTTTTTTCTAACATATATGCCTCTTTGTCGTAGGAAGCCGCACTTTGATTGTGTAGGGCTTCTGAACGGCTTTGCTCATATACGGAAGCAGTAAAATTCAGAGGTATAGAGAGTGATACGGTAGCTTTGTTTAGATCTATCTCTTTTGCGTATGATAAACCAAGCGTAAAACTATCAAAAGAGTTATTGTATCGTCTGGCATCGCTTTGATATGATTTGATTTTTTTATCAAATGATTGCTCTATGAGAGTTTGGTTTTGGTTGTCAACTTCAAGCTCTTTAACAAAGGGATTTAAATCATTACAAGAGAGCTCTTTATCCGTAAAATACTCAAGAAGCACCTTGCTTTGCAGACGAGAGCGAGAAGATAGCAGAACATTTTTATACTGCTTATGTTCATTTCTTAGCCTCTCTAACTCTAAGCTTAGCTCTAAAAGCTCTTTTTTTGAGATCTCTTTATATTCATAAGCTTTTGCTTTTTTTGTATAAAGCTCTTCAAAAGATTTTAGCTCTTGGCTAAAGTTTGATAAGTTTGTTTTATCAAGACAACTGTTATGATAAAGAAGTGCTATATCATTCTGCAAAAGTGCAAAGTTATATTTTAGCTCCAGCATCTGAGCTTCATTTTTGTAGCTATTCGCTTGAGCTATGTTTTTTTTCACACTTGGAAGAGTTATGTTCTGTGTAACTCCGATATCGTATTCATGTTCTGCTTTATTAAACTTTGGGTTTGCATAACTGTTTTGAATATTTAGCTGCGCTGCTTCTCTTGAAGAGATAGCTTGATTTTGGTTTTTATGTGCATAGTCTATCTCTTGAAGAGATTTTGCCATAGGATGCTCTTTTTGTACCGCCGTTAAAATCTCATCTAAATTAATGGTTGAAGCATTTAACAAAAGATGTACAAAAAATAAAAATAACAAAATTCTCATCGATCCTCCTTCTTTATGACGGTACCGTCAAGTGCATTTATAAGTAATGTGTAGTGTTGCGTGGATGCTTTATAAACAAGATAATTGCCCTGGGTTGTTAAAACAAGAGACTCAGTATCTTCTTGTGTTAATGTTTTTACAATCTCTTTTGCATTTTTTATCCTACTCAATCTATACATTCTCTCTTTATAGTGAGGTTTGCTTATAAATGGTTGTTTTTTTGCCTTATCAAAGTAAAGAGCATCCATAACACTCATTCTCTCCCCAAAAGCAAATATAGTTATAGGTATAATAAATAATAAAACTATTTTCATAGATAATCCTTTTTTATATAATAAGTATTAATAGAATTCTCTGAGTAATTATGACTACGCTTCGTCACAAGTTTATAGCAATGACCGTCGTCTAGCAAGGCTTTGAAAAAACCGCAGCAGTCTGTTTAATCAGAGGTTTAAATAAAAAAAAGGATTATAAAATAGGGGGCTTTAGAAAGGTAAAAATGTGTAATGAAAAAAGATTGTTTGTATAAACAAAAATACTTTTAACTTTTTGTCGGCTTAAGAATGATACGGGACTCATCAAAAACAAGTATATTGAATGATAGTCGTGATGTATTTCACACATTGTGTCCGTATGTCTATCTGCATTATGTAAACAAGCATCTGCCACATAAGAGCTGTTTGCAGGGTGTTTTGTATCTAAAATGTTAAATGTATAGTCATGCACTACCGAGAAGCAAATAGCAAACACTAGAACCAATAACCATATTTTTTTTAGACGCATAGTGCAATTTTAGCAAATTATTGGTTAATTTTAAACTACTGACTCTAGGACACCTCTAAATATTGACTCAAATATGGTTTGGTTACTTTTTGACGCTATCTAAAAGTAGCCTGTCCACATTTCTCTTTTCCAAAGAGGAGCATTTTATAAGATTAGCTTATGGGTAAGAACCCCTAGTCGCTACTTGCCTTTTAGTTGTACGGATTGTTTAGATAGAGCATGTTTTTATCAAGTTCAAGCAATCTTTCAAACTGCTCTTAAAATTGTTGAATAGGTATTGCCTCTTGTGGAGATACAAACGAAAAATTATTTGTTCTGTAAAGTAACCTCGTTTGCCTTCACAACCCACAAAAACTCATCGCCGATTTTGCATTTTAGCCCATGCAACGCTCCTTTGGTGATGATGGCGTTGATGTTGTTGCCTAAAAAATCAAGCGTGATATTTGCAAGAAGTTTGCCGTTTTCTATGTGGGTGATTTTTGAGCAAAATGCGTTTCTCTCACTTACGACGGATGATGTCGTTGCAAGCGTGACTTCTGTCTCTTTAAAGAGCAGATGCACATCCATAGAGACTTCAAGACGGTTTTCATCGCTTGCAATAACAAGAGAGCTAAAAAGATGTCCCTCGACATCTATAAAAATAAGCTGTAAATTATCACTCTGTTTTATGGATACAATCGTTCCTTTTAAGGTATTCAATGTTGCCCCTTTTTTTTAAATTTTCGTCACTATCGGATTGAAAGCTTTGCTTGAGAGCAATACTTTATCGCCGATGTTTAGATTTTTTATATCTTTTTGTGTTGCCGTAATTTTTATAATTTCATTGTGAGACAAAACTTTTACAATATACAAAATATCATTTTTTTCTATACTAAGAATCTCGCCTACTATCTTAAACTTGCCGCTTAGGTTCTGATTTGCAAATACTTTTGCAGGAGAGCCGTCGTCTGTAATACTACCAGATGAGATTTTAAAAACACGGTTTGAGAGTTTAAAAACTTCACTTATATCGTGAGATACCAAGATGGAAGTGATACCGAATTTTTTATGGACAGATGCCAGCTCCTCTTGAAGTTTGAGCCGCATGGAGCTATCAAGTGCCGAGAGCGGTTCGTCAAGAAGAAGTATTTTAGGGCCATTCATCAAAGACCGCGCCACCGCGATTCTCTGCTTTTGCCCTCCGCTTAGATGATCTGGTTTCATAGAAGAGAGATTTTGTATCTCCATGATTTCAAGTATCTCATCCACTTTTTTTGTCTCTTTCTTATCTTTGAGGGCAAACTCCAAGTTCTGCCTCACGCTCATATTTGGAAAAAGCGCATAGTCTTGAAATACAAACCCGACATTTCGCTTTTGCGGCGGCAGGTTTATATTTTTTGCACTGTCAAACCAAACAACCCCGTCCACAACAATCGTTCCGCTCTGCGGAGTCTCAAGCCCGGCGATAATGCGCAAAAGCGTAGTTTTCCCGCTCCCGCTCTTTCCAAAAAGCGTCAAAAAATCCCCGTCATGTATCTCTTTGTTTACCTCTAAAACTATCTCCCCGTCCGCAGTGTTTAGTGTTTTTTTGATGTTTATAGCTATCATTAATTATCCTCTTTATTATCAACTCTTTTTTGAAGCCATACTATCAAATTTGATAGCTTCTATTTTGAACACTATTCAAAATCCATATAATAAAACTCATCTTTTACAAACTCTTCAAGCAGTTCAAGATTTTTAAAATCTATCTTTTGATTTACAAAATATGTCATAGCTTGGAGTTCTTTATCTTCTAGCATAAGTGTTATCTCATCTCTATCATAATGCTCTGGATACCCCTCAAGCATATCAAGATGACTAAGTATCTTTTCATCGATTTGATAAGCTTCCCCCTTGATGATTTTGCCTTGACCTTTTTGATTTATAAGGTATGGATAGGCTTTTACAACATTTACCATAGGATATTTTTCTTTTGTGGTTGCATTGCCTATAAACTTTGCACCATCTAAAAAGTGATGGTTTTCAAAGCTTTTTTTGAGGGTTCCATAAACAAAGAGGGTCATAATTAATGCCTAATTGAAAATACAACTGAAGCATAAACATCTTTGTCATTTTCACTATATCTTTCGTAGTATGGTTCAACACATAAACCTTTTTTAGAAACTATATTTTTAGTTTGTTGGAAAAAATTATTTATTTGTTTATCTATCTTATTTACTGCATCATTTTTATAAACACTATTCATATAAAACGCTATCAGTCCACAGCGGATTGATGATTCAGATGATTTTCTATTAAGAGTTTCACAAATTCTATTTACATCCTCTTCAATATTTGCGAATTTATACACACGATGCTTTACTTCAATGATTGCTCTAGGATCTCCTTTTGCCCACCATACAACTATGTCAAATCTTCCATTTGCTCTTATTTTTGAAGGAACTCTACCTGTGCCTTTAGCATTAGAACTATGTAATGTTTTTTCTACATTATCTTCAAGTGTTACAAATTTATTTTTATCAATATTGGCAATTTTTTCAGCTATTTTTACAGTTAATAAATATTCTGGTGCATTCCATAACCATTCGTTTCCACTCCATTCTAAGTATGTTTCATGGGTATCTATAATAGCATCTAATGTGGTATTTATGAGTTCGTCTTTAGTTATCATTTCACTACACTTTCAATAGCTTCAAACTGCTTTCTTTCAATACTTCTGCTTTGCATACTATTAAAAATATCCTCTCCCAATATTTCAACGGCTTGTTGTTTTGAAATTTGTTTACTTTTTTTGTAAAAGTTGTCAATAACTTTTATATTTACATAAAAATCTCCATATTCATCTTCAAAAGTTACAAAATTTTCATCATCTTTGACTATTTCAAAAATTCCATAAATACCTGATTCCACTAAAGGCACAATATTTTCATTTTCATCAGTTCTTTGTTGAATTGTTCTTTTATCTTCACTTACTTTAATGATACCTCTTTCTCCCTCTTTCATTTGTAAAGAAATATCAGTATTCTTATTAATTGACCATTGAATAATCTCTTCATCATTTAGATTTAAAATGGTTTCATTAAAGGCATATTCTGGAATATCATCTCCCCATTTTTGTGGATTAGAAATCAACATCCAAAATCTTTTATTTTTTTCTTTAATTAATTTTCTTCGTTCAATATGCTCTATTATCTCATCTTTGATATTATCAAAAACATCTGCACCATGTTTTGAAACAACAAACATCTCTATTTGCTCGAATGTTTCATCATCCTTGTCAATTTTACTTTTTGCTATTTGAACTAACAATTTTAAATCTTCATTTTTCATCTATTCCTCCCAACTTTTTTCACTCAAAGCCTTTTGAACAAACTCTATACTTACAAGGTTGTCACTAACCTTTGCCAACTCTATAGCCTCATACAAACTTATATCCCTATCAGTCTCTCCTAAGATATGTATTATATGATTTTCTATTGGCTCATAAAGCTCGGCAGTTGCATAAATATCTCTTGCTACCTCTTTAAATTCTACCACTTTTACTTTTGATGCTAAGGCTTGTTGCATTATCATTAAAGCACTTTTGTCAAGCCCTTTTGCTAAACAGATAGTTTGATTATCTTGTGTAAAATGCAAAGCCACTGCAAAATGTGTAGGATTTGTTACCACTAGATGAACTGGGTTTTTAGCTTCTTTTACTAAAATTTCACCAATTCTAAAAAAAGATTTTACAGCATGTGAGTGCTTTAGTTTTTTTAGCTCTTCCTTTTGCTCATCACTTAAAGATTCTTCCATCTCCAAAGATTCTATTTTTGCTTCAATCTCTTCTATTACCTTATCTATCATAGGAATTGCTGGATTTTTTATCAACATTTTGCACCTCTTTGTTTTATAGCATTTTCTACCAAATTATATACTCATACATAGACACCTTTATGTCCACTTCAAAAACTTCTCTAAGGTTTTTTTAAACTGCCACACTTTCCAAATACAAAGTATCAGGGCATAAATCTTGACCGTTTTTCCATTGAATCGAGTCCATAAACGGTTTAACGGTTTTGAAGTAGGTTTTATCTTGAAGTTGTTTGAAAAAGCCTTTGTCAATATATGGCTTCATATCAAATATTTTATTTTCACCATTTTCAAAAGTAAGTAGTATGGTATAGTCGTCTTGTGCTATTACTGCTTTTACTCGTGGGTTCATTTGATTTTCTCCTATTTTAAAGGGTCGATTTTAAATATCTCTTCACCGTTGATTGCAAGTTCCCAATCAGCCATAAGCTCATCTTGATGAATCTCTATCCAAGCAACTACAAGTTTTCTTTTGCTTGATTTCATAGTGCCTTCGAGAATCTCACCGTTGGGGATAGAAAACACCGCCTCTTCATCTTGATACTTCACATGAATATGAGGAATTTTGTGTTGTTTGTTATCAAAATAGTACATGGAGATAATAATCCCATAAAACATAGATATGATTGCCATTGTGTTTTTCCTTAGTTTAAGTTAAATTTTAGCTAAATATTTTTTAGAAGCTTTTGAAATATTCAAAGCTCATTCCAAAGTTTTTCTATTGGTTGCACTCTGGCGTTTTTTATCTCAAAAGATTATGTAAACTCTGCTTTTTCAAAGTCCTATAAACATCAAAGTCGCTATCGATACTTACGATATTTTTTATCCCCTCTTTATTTGCTATGTACATTAAAGTTGCATCCGCCAAATCCATAGGGATATCAAGATATTTCTCCATCATCACTCGTATGTTTGTTATCTCATTTTGAGGAATCTCATAAACATTTACCCCACCAAGCTCCACCCATTTTAAAAAATCAATCTGTACTTGTAGGTTAAAATCCAGCATATGAGAAACTTCGGTGAGAACTGCCCAAGAGGTGATGAGTTTGCCTTTGAAAGTTTTTAGAAACTCTAAAGATTTTTGATGAAACTTATCGCTTCTATCAAAAAGGGCTATGATAACTCCGCTGTCAATGAGTGTTTTTGTCATGAAGTTTTGCTTTTAGTTTTTGTTTATAAGTAGTAGAGAGTGAGCCGTCATGACTTTCAAACTTTCCAAAAAGCTCCTTGCCGAGTTCGTAGGATGTTTTTTCTTTTGCCTCAGATTTGAGCATATCAAAATAGTAAACCAAAGCCTCTTTTATTATCTGGCTTTTTTGTTTTGAAAGTTGAGCAGATACAAGATTTAGCTGATTTTCAAGCATATTATCTAGTCTTACCGAAACCATAATTGTCTCCTGTTTTTGTATGACAGATTGTATCACACAAGAGTTAAAATTTTATCTAAACTCACTTTTCAGCATACTTTTATTGATAGCGTAAACAAAAAGCAAGATGGCAAAGGTGATGACAAAAAGGGTAAAAGCGTATTGGTTGGCAACTGCGTAGTTGAGTGATTCTACTTCATCGTAGATCGCTATGCTTGCTACTTTTGTCTCTCCCGCTATGTTTCCGCCGATCATTAAAACCACTCCGAACTCTCCTACCGTGTGGGCGAATGTGATGACTGATGCTGTGAGCAAAGAGGGTTTGATATTTGGAAGCAGAACAAACCAGAGAGTCTCGATGGGGCTTTTTCCAAGAGTAAATGAAGCCTCTTTTAGAGATTTTGAAAGAGCGGAAAAGCCGCTTTGGATGGGGTGAACCATAAAAGGGAGGCTAAAAATAACGGATGCTACGATAAGTCCCTCAAAGCTAAAGACGAGTTTTATATCAAAAGTTTTATCAAGCCATGCGCCAAAACTGTTTTTTGGGCTAAAGGCAAGTAACATGTAAAAACCCAAAACAGAGGGAGGCAGTACTAAGGGCATTGATACCAATGCCTCGATGATAGGTTTAAATCTTGATTTTGTTTGTGATAGGTGGTACCCAAGCGGGATTCCTATACATAACAGTATGAGAGTAGTAATTGCCGCTAACTCAAATGTAAGCTTCATGGTTTGGATAAAATTTGCGTCCACGATTGCACCTTTAAAATGAAAAACCTATTTTACACCAAATCCATACTCTTTAAATATCTCTTTTGCTCTTTGTGAAACTATAAAGTCGCCAAATTTTGCAGCCAGCGGTTTGTCTTTAGCATATTTTGTAAGTACAAACGACTGCTCCATCGGAGTGTACTTTGTAGTGTCTATAAGTTTGTATTCGCTCTCTTTTTTTGCTTTTTTGATAAGAGAAAATGCTACAAGCCCGACTTCCGCCGCATGAGTGTCCACAAACTGTACGCTCTGAGCGATGTTATCTCCAAGAACGAGTCTGTTTTTTACGCTCTCTTCAAGGTTATAGTTTTTTAGTATCTCCATTGCTGCCTCCCCATAAGGTGCGACTTTTGGATTTGCTATTGAGATATGTTTTACGCTCGCATCTTTTATGCTGTCTATCCCTTTTGCCGCTAAATTTTCGTCGTATGAATATAGAGCAAGAATACCTAGAGCATATATTTTTGCTTCACCCATAGCGAGAGAATCTTGAATGATCTTTTGCGGATATTTGCTGTCTGCCGCCATAAATACATCGTATTCAAGCCCGTTTGCAAGCTGTGCATACGCTTTTCCAGTTGCACTGTAAGTAACTTCCAGCTTATCGTTTGGATTTTTGGATTCAAACTCTTTGACTATCTCTTGCATTGCGCTTTTCGTACTTGAAGCGGCAAATACTTTTATGCTGTCTGCCCATAAAACGCCGTTAAAGCTTAAAGCTAAAAAGAGGAGCGCTGTTAATTTTTTCATTTTTTTCCTTGTATTAAAAGAGATAGTTTAGCTCAAAACGAGCATCTAGTGAGTCTGCGTTAACCTGTTTTGTATCTGCATAGCCAAGTCTAAGACGCCATTGCAAATCTATAAACGAAGGTATATTTTGAACAAATCCTGCATAATAGTAGTTTTCGTCAAAATAACCTTTTGCTTCATCTGCATCCGTATGAAGAACGGAAAACTGCATCAACAAATCTCTATAAACACCTGTTTTGTTTTGGTTTATATTAAGCTCTGCGCGGTAACTTTTAGTATTTGCCATCCAGTTGTATCTTGCCATAGAACGGGTATATCCTGCTGTTGGAAATCCTCTCCAAGGGGTGATGAGATCTGCTTCGTCAAGAACTTGTGAATAGCCTAAATTTAGATTATAGTTTTTGTATGCACCGACTAAACGAGCCGCAACCATCTGCGAATCAAGAGAAGAGGCATCTTTATATCCGCCGGATGCACCGACTTTGCCTGCAAGTTTGCCGCTGTAGCTAGCACCCCCGATTTCGCCTGCACCGTTGTCAAACTGTTTTATGTACCTTACTCCGGGCGAGAGTGAAAAACCATCAAGATTTATTTTATAGTTCGCTTCAGCCATAACTTCTGATACTAAATCCGGAACCGTGTAGAAAGAGGTATCAAGTGTCAGATTTTTTATAGATTTGTTCCTTAAATCACCGGTTATTAACGGGGCATCCGTATCGACCCCTGCATTTCTCAGATTTGTATAGGTAAGTCCTTTGTGCATGGCACTATCGTCGTTTGAATCCCATATCGGTTTTAATCCTGAAGAAGAACTTGAGTCCCCGTATGCCAAGACTGAGTGATTGTCGGTATGTCCTCTAAGTTTTTCTTCCGTTAAATAGGCAAGTTTTGCAGTAGTATCGGGAAGGGCTTTTGTCTGGAGTGTTACTCCGTCAAAAGTGTTTGGTATCATCTTTGTGTCGTTTGAAGCGACATAAAAAGTATCTACAAGTTGACGACCTAAATTGATTTCTGTTTTTGGCAATCCTTTGTAAGTTATGTAAGCTTGACCCAAAACAGTCATAGATTTACCGTTACCATTGATAAAATCATAACGGCTCAATAGGTCATAACCTGGCTTTAGCTTATCAACGGGATCATTGTCTTCATTGAAAAAAGCCTTTGAATAGTAAAGAGCGGCAGTAAAATCAAAATCTTTAAATGTCGCACTTTTATAAGCAAGCGAACCTCCGATAGCACTTATAACATGAGAGTCTTGAGTAGATGTCTCTTTTTCCCACTCATATAAGAATGTATTTGAACGAAGCCTCCCGTAAAACATACCATCTTGAAACATCTCCGAGATATTGTCAACAGATTTTGGCAGCTTATTGTATGTTACTTGATAATTTGCTTTTAGTGATTGCTTTGGCAAAACTTCATCCGCACTTATTGCTGATGTCGCTAAAAGTGCAATAACCGTGGAAATACTTAGTGTACTTCTTTTATTCATAATCTTTCCTTTAATGTAATTTTACTTTGTTATAATTTTAGGGCACCTCTAAAAACTCTAGCCGTCTTCAGAGGGATTTAAAAAAGATGAGATGATGCAAAATCTTTTTTGAGCCTTAGCCAACGCTAAGGCGATAAAAAGTTTTGCGGCATATCGCTTTTTTGAACCCTCCCGTAGGGCGATAGAGCCAAGCCCACACTCTGCGTTGCCTCTTTTTGCCTTAGCCTTAGCTAGGGCTGCAAAGAGCCGCCTTGATTGTGAACTTGGCTCTATCGCTGAAGATGGCTAGAGTTTTTAGAGGTGCCCTTTATTGCTTCTTCCAAAGCACTTGTCTTGCAGTTACCGCTGCAAGGCTTTTTTTATCTTTTTTTAATGTTTCCTCCTCATTTGCAAATAAACAAGATGTTGTAAAAAATTAAAATATAGTTGTAAATACTTTGAGACTTTCCGCAGCAGAGTTGCTCATAAGTGCAATGATTATCGCAGCTGTTTTGATAAATTTTTTCATTTTTGCTCCATAATGACTTTGATGTCTGCGGGTTTTGCGTGGTAGGGTGAAGATGTGATGATGGCATCTACTCCGCACGCTACAAACTCGGCAATATTTGAAGCGTTGATGCCGCCTGTTGCGGAGACTAGAAGATGCCCAAACTCTTTTTTAAGGCCTACACACTCACTTAGCATGGCAGGGCTCATTTTTTCGCACTGAAGAACATCTGCACCAAGCTGAGCAAAATATCTTGCCTGCTCATAGCTCTCTACTTCAACGATAATTTTTTTCTCAATAAAACTCTTTTTTAATTTATGAAAATTTTTTATAAGCTCCTCCTCGTTTTGCAAAAAAACAAGATGCTGTTCAAAAATCAAAACCGAGTCAAAAAGACCGAGCCGATGCGCCACTCCGCCGCCGTCCATAACTGCTTTTAGCATCAACTCTTTTGTTCCGGGAAAATTTTTGCGTGTTGTTGCAATTGTGATGTCAGGATTTATAAGTTGTGCTTTTTGCACCATCTCGTGCGTGTAAGTCGCAATACCGCTCATATATTCAAAGATATTTTGCGCTGTTTTCCAAGCACGGTGAAGTGATTTTGCATCACCCTTGCACTCTGCTATTTTTTGACCTGCCTTAACCAAAGTGCCGTTTTTTTGAAAAAATGTGTACTCCAACTGACACTCTTGAAAAACTTTTTTTGCCTCATCACAGCCACTAAGAATGGTGTCGGATTTTGGAGCAAATGAGATGCTGCCCAGCTTCTCACCGATACCAAGCCCAAAAGTAGTCAAATCAAAATAGCCGCTATCTTCACGTAATAAATCCATCTAAAACCTCATTGTATAATAAAATATATATCGATACCTAAATTTTTTTACCATATACCAAGCATGATGCTCTTAGGTTTGCAAAAAGAGAGAACTTCCATACCTGTTTGTAAACCCAAATCATCAAAAAGCTCAACGCTCATCGTTGCACAGAGCGTATGAGAAGATTTAAGTTCTATGATGACTTCACAGTTAAAGCTGTCGCGGTTGATTCTGCTGATTTTGCCAAAAAAACGGTTCATATCGCTTTTTTGAAGTGTCAAATCTCTGCTGATTGTCAAGGCATTTGCTTTAAAAAGAGCATATACTTCCATGCCTAAAGTGATTTCCAGTTGCTCAAGCGAATCATTGGTGATAACCGCCATAAATGTATCTTTGTTGTTTAGTTCTAAAAAAATCTCACTCTCAACAACCCCTTTTTGAATCCTTAAAACCATTGCTCGAAGCTGGTTTCTGGCACTTATGCGGACATCAAAACTCTTTAAAAGATGGATATGTCCATTTTTTTCATTGATGCGCTTGGATAGATTGTTTAAAAAAGCTTCATGTTCTTCTTGTAAAATTTTGTAAGTATCAATCAGCTCTTTTGCATAGGTCGTGAGGTGTGTGCCGCCGCCGCCTTTGCCCCCTTTTGCGCTTTGCACAAGCGGGTGCTCTGAGAGATTGTTCATTGCATCAACAGCGTCCCATGCGGCTTTATAGCTCATCTTCATCTCTTTGGCTGCTTTGGTTATAGAGCCGCTTTTACCGATGTTGATAAGCAGCTCAATGCGCCCCTCGCCAAGAAAGTTATGCTCCGATTTGTTGAGCCAAAAGCGACCGTTGATACTGTTTTGCACTAAAACCCCTTGAGTTTGGTATTGATAGCGAAGTATAATGAAATATATTACGAATGTCAAACTTTTACAAAATAGAGGATTGGCAAAAGCAATATCAAAGAGAAGTTTAAGTACAATTCGCGGATTTAGTAAACAAAGGAAGCGCATGGCTAACAAGCGAGTGTTGGTAAAGTTTTCGGGTGAAGCTCTTGCAGGCGAAGCAGGATACGGGATTGATACGCAAATCCTAAATTACATATCTCAGGAGATTAAGTCGCTTGTCAATGCAGGTATTGAGGTCGGTATCGTTATCGGAGGCGGCAATATTATCCGTGGTGTAACGGCGGCAAAAGACGGAATCATCAAAAGAACTTCAGGTGATTATATGGGGATGCTGGCAACTGTTATCAACGGGGTAGCTATGCAAGAGGCTTGTGAACATGCAGGACTTCAAGTGCGTATGCAGACTGCTATTAAAATGGAGCAGATTGCTGAACCATACATCAACCGCCGTGCAGTGCGTCATTTGGAAAAGGGGCGTGTCGTTATATTTGCAGCAGGAACCGGAAACCCGTTTTTTACAACAGACACGGCTGCAACACTCAGAGCAGTCGAGATTGGAGCAGAGGTTATCATAAAAGCAACGAAAGTTGACGGTGTTTATAACAAAGACCCAAATAAATTTAGCGATGCCATTAAGCTTCAAGAGCTAACGTATGAGCAGGCATTGAGTGATGATATTAAAGTTATGGATGACACATCTATCGCTCTGGCAAAAGACAACTCGCTTCCGATTTTAGTATGTGATATGTTTAAAAAAGGCAATCTTTTAGACATTTTACAAAACGGCAATATGCAAAACTGCTCAATAGTCAAATAATCTTAAGGAGATAAAATGAAAGTAGAAGTATTAACAGCAAAAATTTTAGACAACAACCCGAGCATGGATCGCTACCAGCTTGCAATCGCTGTAGCAAAGAGAACAGACGAGCTTTTAAACGGCGCAACAAGCAAGTTGAATGTTTCCAAAAAAATAAAAACAGCCGATTTGGCACTGATGGAAATTGCACAGGGTCTTGTATCTGTCAAAGGCTTTTCCGATATAAAAAAGTAGTAGATTAAACTTGAATCAGGTAGATATCAAGCAGATAAAAGAGATAAACAGTATCACATCTGCTACAGAGTATCTTTACTCTTTTATCGCACCAAGTCCTATGTTGCAAAAAGCGTTAGATTACTCCAAGTCTGCGCACGAAAATCAGTTTCGTAAAAGTGGAGAACCTTATGTTGTCCACCCTATTTTAGTAGCAGGGATTGTCTCTTCCATAACAAACGATGAGTCGATGGCGATAGCTGCGCTTTTACATGATGTCGTAGAAGATACTATTATCAGTATCGAAGAGGTAAAAGAGCTTTTTGGCCCAGATGTAGCACATCTTGTAGAGGGTCTTACAAAGATAGACACTATCCGCGATGCAGAACTTATCCCATCCAACTCTAACGAAAAACTTGTTGTCTCAGCACTCTCATTTCGCAAAATGCTTCTTGCAAGCATCAAGGATGTGCGTGTTTTGGTGGTCAAGTTGTGCGACAGACTGCATAACATGCTCACTCTTGACTCGCTCGCACCTCACAAACAAGAGCGCATTGCTGAAGAGACACTGGTGGTTTATGCCCCTATCGCACACCGTCTAGGTATCTCTTTTTTAAAAAATCTGCTGGAAGATTTGAGCTTTTCTTATCTTTTTAAAGAGGAGAAAGCGCAGATTGACACTTATCTGGAAAATCATTACCATGCTATTGAGATGAGACTTAATGAGTTTCGTGAGGCTATTCACAAGATATTGGTGCAAAACGGTTTTTGCGAAGATGATATTGAGATACTCTCTCGTGTAAAGCATAGATACTCCATATACCTAAAGATGCAGCGCAAAGGGGTGGGGATAGAAGAAGTTTTAGACCTTTTGGCACTCAGGGTTCTTACAAACGATCCCGTGAAATGCTACAACATTTTAGGGCTTATCCATCTCCACTTTCAGCCGCTCTCTTCACGCTTCAAGGACTATATCGCCGTACCTAAAGATAATGGGTACAAAACCATCCATACAACTGTTTTTTACAAAACAGCTATTTTTGAAGTGCAAATCAGAACATACGATATGCACCAAACCGCAGAGCTTGGTGTTGCGGCACATTGGAAATACAAAAGCGGGGGCAATGACAATATCAAACTTGACTGGCTCCACAATCTTGGCTATCAAAATGAGTCTGTTGAAGATTTTTATGATTTAATCAAAAATGACCTGTATAGCGAGGATATTTCTGTTTTTTCTCCAAAGGGAGAAGTTTTTACCCTTCCACGCGGTGCGGTTGTACTTGACTTTGCTTATGCCGTACACACACATGTGGGCAACCAT
The DNA here is from genome assembly GCF_028694605.1 of Sulfurimonas sp. GTDB lineage: Bacteria > Campylobacterota > Campylobacteria > Campylobacterales > Sulfurimonadaceae > Sulfurimonas. The sequence continues at coordinate 61,712 of NZ_JAQVKP010000001.1, forward strand.
GCCAAATCAGCTCTGGTAAACAAAGTCAAAACATCTCTCATCAACGAACTCCACAACGGCGATATTGTCAAAATTGAACTTGATGAAAATACTATCACAAGGTGCAGCTGGCTTGATGCGGTAAAAACTTCCAAAGCCAAAACAAATATCAGATATAACTGTAACGCACGTGTGCGAGAGATTGATGCAAGATCAAGTGTCAATATCGTTGCCACGGCGATGAATGAGAATCCTCTCAAAGTGGAAGAGTGGCTCGATAAAAATAACTGTGATAAAAGAGCAGGTGTCGCAACAGATATAGAACATTTTAAAGACGTCCTGCATAGATATATGAGCCAAATCAGCGAAAGTAACCGTTTGAAGGGATTTTTTTCAAGACATATGTTAAAACTAAAACTCTATAGCCTAAGAGGGTTGGAGATTTTTAGTACATCAAGTGTCAATGATGTTGTATTTGACTACTGTTGCCATCCAAAAAACGGTGATGAGGTTATGGCGTTTTTGGAGAAGGGAAAAGCACATGTGCATCATAAAATGTGTTCAAGCGCTGCAAAAAAACTTGATGCAAAAGAACCTATGATTTTTGTTCGATGGGAAAAACTCAAGATTTACAATTATGACATGATTGTTTCGCTTCAAAGCGGGGTAGGGACTTTGGCGGAGTTTTTAAACTTTTTGGCAAAACTCAAAATCGATATCAACCAGATAGAACTCGGAAAAAACAAAAGTGAATCCACACGCTACTGCGAAATAGGATTTGAGAGCAAAGAAGCAGATATTAACGCACTTCGTGCTAAAATCGAACAAAAGATAAAAGTGATACATTTTATCCGCACGGATGATGCGTATAGATAATTTATAATTATAACAGGAAGTTAGATAGTATGTTACAAGAAGCCATAAGAGAGATACAAAGAGGAAGTGCTGAGATTATAGACAGCCAAAGAATAGAGAAACTTTTAAAAGCATATTTTGAAGAAGGCAAGAACTATACGGTCAAAGCGGGTTTTGACCCGACTGCTCCGGATTTGCATCTTGGACACACGGTTCTTTTGCAAAAGCTCGCAACTTTTCAGAAGTACGGCGCAAAGATTCAGTTTCTTATAGGTGACTTTACCGCACAAATCGGCGATCCGACAGGCAAAAGCGCTACAAGAAAAACTTTAAGTGCCGTGGAAATCCTAGAAAATGCAAAGAGCTACGAAGAGCAGGTTTTTAAGATTTTAGACCCGCTAAAAACTGAGGTTGTATTTAACTCTGAGTGGATAAACCCTCTTGGAGCTTCTGGGATGCTTACACTTACAACCACTTTTAATGTTGCAAGAATGTTAGAACGAGATGATTTTGACAAAAGATACAAAAGCCAAACACCCATTGCTATCAGCGAATTTATCTACCCTTTGCTTCAAGGATATGACAGTGTTCATCTCAAAAGCGATATCGAGATAGGCGGAACAGACCAGAAGTTTAACCTTCTCATGGGAAGACACCTTCAAAGAGCTTACGAGATAGGAAAAGAGCAGGCTGTGCTTATGATGCCTATCTTAGAGGGGCTTGACGGTGTGCAGAAAATGAGCAAATCTTTAGGCAATTATATCGGTGTGGCAGATGCGCCAAACGATATGTTTGCCAAAGTGCTCAGTGTCTCAGATGAGCTTATGTGGCGTTACTATGAGCTGCTCAGCACAAAAACATTGAGCGAGATTGAAGTACTTAAAGCGGGTGTGGCTGAGGGTTCATTGCATCCAAAGAGAGTAAAAGAGGATTTGGCTTTAGAGATTACGGCAAGGTTTCACTCTCTTGAAGTTGCAAATGCCGCAAAAGAGGAGTTTGAACGAGTTCATGCAAAAAATGAGATTCCAACCGAGATGGAAGAGTTTAGCGTGGACGGGGAGATTTCTATCACTAAGGCGCTTGTGGATTGCGGCTTGACACCTTCAACTTCTCAAGCAAGAAGAGATATTAAACAGGGTGCCGCAAAGATAAATCAAGAAAAGATTAGCGATGAACAGCTACAATTAGGAAATGGGGAGTATATACTCCAAATCGGAAAAAGAAAATTTGCAAAGTTAAAGGTCAACGCATGAGCTATAAATCACTCAAAATCGGTAAATATATTATAGAAAAACCTATAGTTCAAGGCGGAATGGGGGTCGGCATAAGTTGGGATCAGCTAGCCGGCAATGTTTCAAAAGAGGGCGGTTTGGGTGTTATCAGTGCTGTTGGAACAGGGTATTATGAAGACAAAAAGTACGCTTCAAAACTTGTGGCGGGCAGACCGCTTGAAGCACTTGGGTTTTACTCAAAAGAGGGTTTTGATGCGATTATCCAAAATGCAAGAAAGATTTGCGGCGACAAGCCTCTTGCGGCAAATATCCTTTATGCTATCAACGATTACGGACGTGTCGTGCGTGATGCGTGTGAGAGCGGAATAGACATCATCATCACGGGTGCGGGTCTTCCTACAAATATGCCGGAGTTTACCGAGGGGTATCCTGATGTTGCTCTTGTTCCAATCGTATCTTCTGCAAAAGCGCTTAAAATCATCTGCAAAAGATGGAAACAGCGTTACGACCGTCTTCCTGATGCAGTAGTGTTAGAGGGTCCAAAAAGCGGCGGACATCAGGGTTTTACTTATGAGCAGTGTTCTATGCCTGAAAACCAACTTGAAAATCTAGTCAAGCCGGTTGTGGAAGAGGCTGCTTTATGGGGTGATATCCCCGTAATCGCAGCAGGCGGTATCTGGGATAAAAACGATATTGAGCAGATGATGGCACTGGGTGCAAGAGGCGTGCAGATGGGAACACGTTTTATCGCAACCAATGAGTGTGATGCACATGAAAACTTCAAAAAAGTTCTTTTAGATGCTAAAAAAGAGGATATCCAACTCTTCTCTTCCCCTGTTGGCTACCCTGCACAAGGAATCAGAACAAACCTCACCAGATTAGTAGAAAAAAGAGAGGGTCCCGCTATCAAATGTATCTCTAACTGCGTTGCACCTTGTAACCGTGGTGAAGAGGCAAAAGAGGTTGGTTACTGCATAGCAGATAGATTGAGTGATGCTTATCTTGGCAACACGGAAACAGGACTTTTCTTCTCAGGCACAAACGGATACAGAGTTAATGAGATTATTTCCGTTAAAGAGCTTATAAATAAATTGGTTGATGGCGAATAGTTTTAGTAGATGATGAGATTTTTTTTATGGTTGTTGCCGTTTTTGCTGGTTGCGGGGTTGTATGCAGATGATGTAACGTTTAAGCGTGCAGAAGCGTATATGCAAAGCGGCTCACAGAGTGATATTTTTCGTGCCTATAACGATTATAAAAATCTCTATTTGCAGTCAATGGTTAGCGGTGATGAAAAATTGAAAATAGACTCTTTGCAAGGTATTGTGGCGAGCGGCACAAAGCTTGACATAGATATTGATAAGTACGAAAAAGAGCTAAAAACACTCTCCTCAAAAATAACACTAAGCAGTTACAATCAGCCAGAACCAAAGCCTATGAAGAAGACTAAGCATATTGAGGATGTACAAGTCGGCGTGCTTGCAAAGTTGCAAGGTATAAAATGGAGAGACAATACTCTTGTTTTAATTTTTGAACAGCCAATCGAGGCAAAGCAGATAAACTACTTTACGCTCCACGATAAAAAGAAAAAACGCTACAGATATGTATATGACATTAAAACTTCTATGCTGACAAGCTCACATAATATTACAAAAAAGGGTATCTCACAAATAAAAATTGCTCAATTTAACCCAGAAACACTTAGACTGGCAATAGAAAATAGTGTACCCGTTGAACTGTCCCATGTGGTAAATAAGGCAACTCTTGAGATTACTTTTGGCTCAGAATCAAGTACAAGAAAAGCTCTGGAAGTTGTTGAAAAAGCAGTCCCGATGCCAAAGACAACAAGGGGTAAAAAGATAGTAGTTGACCCTGGACACGGCGGCACTGACCCCGGAGCAATCGGGTACAATGACCATAGAGAGAAAATGATTGTTTTCAACATCTCGCAAGAGCTTGTCAAGATTCTAAAAAGCCGCGGACATGCCGTTTATATGACAAGAGATGATGATACTTTTGTAAAACTTAGCAAAAGAACAGAGTTTGCAAACGATAAAAAAGCGGATATCTTTGTAAGTGTTCATGCCAATTCCGTACCAAACGGGAGTGCAAATGATGTGCATGGGATAGAGTGCTATTTTCTCTCGCCTTCACGCTCTGAGAGAGCGAAAAAAGCAGCAGCTCAAGAGAACTCAGCCGATATGAGCGATATGAACATGTATGGAAAAGACAGCTACCTAAATCTTTTAAACCATCACAATATCGTAGCATCCAATAAACTTGCGATAGATTTGCAAAGAGGAATGCTTAGTGCGCTCAATCCAAAATACAAAGATGTAAGGGACGGCGGTGTAAAAGAGGGACCTTTTTGGGTTTTGGTAGGAGCGCAGATGCCGTCAGTTTTGGTTGAGGTAGGGTTTCTCTCCCATCCAAAAGAAGCAATACGTCTTGCAGATAAAGAGTATGTTAAAATTATGGCAAGAGGAATGGCAGAGGGGATAGAACGCTATTTTGTCAATAACCAATAAATTTCAGGAAGAGGCTTAAGCCTCTTTTTTGTACTCTAACTCCCCCGCAACAGCCTCTTTTTCATTGATGATTTTTTCTATCTGCTGTTTTACCAAGTCGTAGCGAAACTGCTCTTTAAATCCTACTATGCGACCTCCCGCAGCATTTGGGTGTCCGCCGCCGCTGCACCACTCTTTGGAGATAGTCGCAACATTGACACCATTGTTTGCACGCAAGCTCAGTGTTCCTTTAAAGCTTACGTCCACGATAAAATCATACTCCGGATAGGTAAGTAAAAAACCGTTGCCGATGATAGAAGTATTGCCGACACCGTAGCTAAGATAACCTCTGTACCCTTTGTAGTAAATCGTTTTTGTCTCTCTTGCATCACCCAAAAGTTTTACGATGTAGGTTGTTGCCAAGTTGTCAAGGGTATCATTTTTCTCTGTTTTGAAAAAATCTTTCTTAATCAGATGGATTTTTTCATCTAAAAGAATGGGTGCATCTTCAAGTTCCATATATTTTGTCGCTTCAAACAGCAGTGAGAGTTTGTAGTAGTTGTCCTCCAGCGGAAACATAATCTTGTTTAGCTCTCGCATCTCGCTTATAAGCCGCATGCAAACTTTTCCATACTCAAAGTCTGCATGCTCCTCCATCTTCCACAAATCCACCGCATTGACAATGGCAACATAGTGCTGCATCCATTCGGGAGCATCAAGAGAAAAGTGCTCTTTTGCATAGTCATAGGTGATTTTTGTTGCAGATCTTGAGGTGTCAAGAAAATACCATGGATACTTTTGCGCACTCTCTTCGCCGGTTCCGTGATGGTCAAGAAGCAGAAGCGTCACTCTTTTTTTATTGTTACCCAGCTTTTCAACCTCACTGTTGAGCCATTTAGACTCTTCTGCCGTCAAATTTAAGTCGGTTATCAAAAGTGTTGTATCTTCAGTACTGCCTATGATGTTTTGCAGCATTAACTCCAGCGTCTGTTTTACCTCTGCTCCATAGTTGGCGTTGTAATTTAAGAGCTTATACGGAGTATGGCGCATAACAAGCTGACAGCTGTAACCATCCAAATCAGTATGTGAGAGATGGTGGATTGTTTGTTTGTTCATTTATTTCCTTGTGTTATTTAATGGAGATAGAGCCCATAACTTCAAACGTTGCATTTGAGTCTATCTCGGCATGTGAGAGTGTCACGATATCAAGAGAAAATCTCTCCAGTATCTCCGCAATCCCTCGGCGTAGCTGTGGATCTACTACAACCACGACAGGAGAGATGCCTTTTTGCAGCATCTCGGCAGCTTTTGCGCTTGTGGCTTGGATAAGTGCATTTATCTCTGTGACGTTTAATAGCAGATGACGCATTCCATCACGCTCTTGTGATTTTTCAAGCATTAACTGTTCAGAAGCAGTGTCAAATGTCAGTAGTCTGACAACCCCGTCAGGATTGGAGTACATCTGTGTAATGATGCGGGAGAGTTTGGCGCGCACCTGCTCGGTAATAATCTCAACATTTTTTGTATATTCAGCGATATCGGCGATGGTCTCAAGGATGGTAAGCATATCTTTGAGAGGTATTTTTTCGTGCAAAAGCGCTTTGAGAACCCTTTGTATAAGCCCGATAGAAGCAACTTTTTGCAAATCTTCGACGATAACGGGAAAGTCATTTTTGATTTTGGTGATGAGTGACTGTACCTCTTGGCGTGTGAGAAAATCTTCGGCGTTTTTCTTCACAAGTTCACTCATGTGGGTGGAGATAACGGTAGCAGGGTCAACAACAGTATAGCCGTTGATTATCGCATCCTCTTTTTGGCTAGACTGTATCCACATAGCATCAAGCCCAAATGCAGGCTCTTTGGTTGGTTCACCTTTGATGTCACCCGTTGCCATGCCGCTATCCATTGCCAAAAATTTGTCAGGAACGATTTTGCCCTCGCCGATAGCGATACCCTTTAGCAGAATTTGATATTGCTGAGGTTGAAGATGAAGGTTGTCTCTGATGCGCACTTGCGGCATTAAAAAACCAAAATCAGAGGCTATTTTTCTTCTCATGGAGCGTATGCGTTCAAGCAAATCGCCCCCTTGAGTGTTGTCTGCAAGGCGGATAAGCTGGTATCCAAGAGTAAGTTCAAGCATCTCGACTTTTAGTATATCTTGAAGCGCACTCTCTTCCTCTTTGGCAATTTCCTCGTTTGTTTTTGCAGGACGTGCGGCAGCCCTCTCTTTTGCTTGTGCCTCTTTCTCTTTTTGTGTAAGAATTCCCTCAACATTAAGTATTTTTAATTCGCCTTTTTCATACTTGTAGATTGACCATCCAAGAAGTGCAAACAGTATGCCCACAAGCCCCATAGAAGCTGTAGGAAGCCCCGGAACGAGTGCAAATAGAATCATGATAAAACCTACAATCATCATGATTTTTGCATTTCCCATAATTTGGTTGATCGTGCCCTCTGCAAAGTTGTCTCCATCGCCAGAAGAGCGGGTAATCATGATACCTGTTGCAGTAGAGATGATAAGTGCGGGAATCTGCCCGACAAGTCCATCCCCGATGGTTAAGAGTGTAAAGACGGAAGCACTTGCGCTCACCGGCATATCGTGCTGAAAAACACCTATTAAAAAGCCGCCGATAATGTTGATGAGAGTGATGACAATCCCCGCAACGGCGTCTCCTTTGACAAACTTGCTCGAACCGTCCATTGCTCCGTAAAAGTTTGCATCTTGAAGGATTTCTGCTCTTCTTCTCTTTGCCTCTGCGTCGTCAATAAGTCCGGCATTGAGATCCGCGTCAACCGCCATCTGTTTTCCGGGCATAGAGTCTAGTGTAAAGCGTGCTGCAACCTCTGCAACTCTTGTAGAGCCTTTGGTAATAACCATAAAGTTTATGATGACCAAAATGGAAAAAACAATAATACCTATGACATAGTTTCCGCCAACGACGAAGTTTCCAAAGCTCGTAATAATAGAGCTTACCGCATCAACACCCTCGTGACCATGACTTAAAATCATTCTTGTGGTTGCAATGTTGAGTGCAAGCCTAAAGAGTGTCAAGATAAGGATAAGTGTGGGAAAGGTGGTAAGGTCGGTCGGTTTTGGAACATAGAGCGATATAAGCAATATAAGAACTGCAAGAGCCATGGAGACGGTGAGCAGCACATCAAGCATCGCCGATGGAAGCGGTACGATGATAATCGCCAAAATCGCCATAACAAAGATAACAACACTTAAATCTCTTTGCCCGATTAAAAAGTTAAGTGTTGTACCGATTTGTTGTCTGGTGGTAAGTTTTTTTGCCAATTTTCTACTCTAAAATATCTGCTAAAGTTAAATCCGCCAAAAAAGTATCGATTCTTCCTTGAAGCTTATTTAAAAATGGCCAAAGGCAGCAGAGTTGAGCTTTTCCTGATGGACATGAGTACATGGAGGGCGAGCAGTCAAACACCGCAGGAGCTTTCCCCTCAACAGAGGACATAACATGAAGCATGGTTATATCTTTTGGTTCATGCAAGAGTGCAAAGCCGCCGTTTACTCCTTTGTAAGATTTTAAAATATCATGTTTTGCCATAGCTTGAAGGATTTTTGCTAGAAAACTTTTAGGAATAGAGAGCTGATTTGAGAGTGTTTCGCTATCCATAGGTGCGGAAGCTTTTGATAGAACAATAAGTGAGAGTATCGCATACTCACTGGCACGTGTTATTAACATAATTTATGACTTTAAAGCTAGATTTTTTAAATTATATCAAAAGAAGTTGAAATAAAAGGCAAAATCAGATATTATTGCGCTTCAACTTTATACACTGATTTGTGTGACTGTTAGAAATATACCTTTTGGAGGCTATCATGGCTTTAGATTTGGCTAAAAAACGAGAAATCGTTGCAAAATTCGGTCGTAGTGAGAATGACACTGGTTCAAGTGAAGTTCAAATTGCACTATTAACAGAGAGAATCAGTGACTTAACTGAACACTTGAAAGTGTTTACAAAAGATCACGCATCAAGACTTGGTCTTTTAAAACTGGTAGGACAGCGCCGCCGTCTTATGAAGTACTTCAAAAAGACAAACAAAGACGCTTACCTTAAGCTTGTTACAGAGTTAGGTATTAGAGATAACATCTAACTACATTAGCGGCAGGGACATAAATGTCCCTTGCATAAAGTTAATTTTTATAAAAAAATCTCTATCGCTCTTTTCAAATCTTCTTCTGTATCTATCCCAAACCCCGTACTTGCTACTTTTACCATACTTATCTTTTTTTGATGATAAATAGCACGGAGCTGTTCTAGTTTTTCTATATCCTCTAGCGGTGCATCTTCTAGGGAACAAAATTCTTGAAGGCTTTTTTTGTCAAAACCATAGATGCCGATATGTCCGAAGTAGTTTGCCTCTCCGCTTCTGTTGTAAGGGATTGGTGAACGGGAGAAGTAGATAGCGTTGTGCGCGGCATCAAGCACAACTTTTACGAGATTTGGGTCAAGTGCTGCCTCGGCGTTTATGGCATTGTAACAGCTTGCCATAACAAATGGCTCTTTTTGCTCTTTTAGGATGTTTAGCCTTTTTTGCAACGCTTCAACAACACCGCTCTCGATGAATGGCTCATCTGCCTGCACATTGATAACTATCTCATCATCTGCCAGATTAAGGATATTTGCGCATTCGTTTATACGATCCGTACCGCTTTTATGTGTGGTAGATGTAAGCATTGCTTCTACTCCATGCTCTTTGCAGATAGAGATAATCTGCTCATCATCTGCTGCCACCACAACTTTGTCAAGGTGTGCAACTCTTTTTGCCGTCCTAACCACCATAGGCAAGCCGCCGATGTCTGCCAGTACTTTTTGAGGAAACCTTGTTGAAGCAAGTCTTGCGGGAATAATTATCATTTAAAGCCTTTGAGATATAATTGCATAATTATATCAGATAAGGTTTTTGATGCTTCTTTATCAGCCAGAATCAGGCTACTGTTACAACAGCGACTCTATTTTTTTGTATGATTTTATCAGCACATTTTGCCCAAAGGGAAGAGTTCTTGATGTCGGTGCGGGGTGCGGAGTTGTCGGACTGTTGGTGGCGAAAGAGCATCCAAAAGTGGAACTTGAGGCTATTGAGAAACAGGATGTTTTTGTAGAGTATGCTACCATCAACGCACGGGTAAACAAGATAGCCTACAAGATATATAAAAAAGATTTTTTGGAACTTGAAGAGGGCGTGAAGTATGATTATGTCATATCAAATCCCCCTTTTTATCATGATGGGGTCACTAAAAGCCAAAATGAGATGTTATTTAACGCAAGGTATAATATCAATTTGCCGTTAGATAAATTTTTTAAAAAAGTCTCGAAGGTGCTTAAGCCAAACGCACACTTTATATTCTGTTATGATGCTTCACAGTTTGGGCTTATTTGTGCAGAGCTTGAACGTGCCAAGATGAGGGCTGTGGATGTGCAGTTTATCCATCCAAAGATTGACAGGGTCGCATCTCTTGTTATGGTACATGCAAGAAACGGCTCGAAGTCGCTTATGAAAGTTTGGGAGCCATTTATCAGTTTTGACGGTGATGAGTTTTCGCAAAAGGCAAAAGAGATATATGCAAAAGCAAAGGCGCAGAGTATAAAATGTCAGATAAAATAACACAAGAGGGATTTAGCTATACTTTTGACCCCTCGGCATGCGAGACATGTCAGGCAAGGTGCTGTACGGGGGAGAGCGGATATATCCATGTCAATCATCAGGAGATAGAAGCTATTGCCTCTTTTGCGGGGCTTGATAATGATGTATTTATGCAGAGATTTCTCTTTAAAAACGGCTATAAATACTCCATTAAAGAACGCAAAGTCGCTGAGAGCTATGAGTGTGCTTTTTATGACAGAGCGTCTAACGGCTGTATGATTTATGAGGTACGCCCGATGCAGTGCAGAACATTTCCTTTTTGGGACTATTTTAAAACAAGAGTTGATGAGTTAAAACTTGAATGCCCGGGAGTTGCGGATGCTTAGTAAAGTAAGAGCGTGTCTGGCACTGCTTTTTTTTGTTCTCTTTAGCGGTTGTGCCATGCATCAGCCAAGCGAGCCAAAAGGGTATGAGAAAAGCTTTGCAAATGAAGATATTTACATACTTACCGCTCTTTATGCAGAGGAGATGGGTGATTATGAGAGCGCATCGAAGATATTTGAGTCTCTTTATAAAGAGTCGGATAAAATGGAGTACTTCTACCGCTCGCTGAAAAACGATATGGCGGCACAGCAGTATGAGAAAATTATACAAAAAGCAGATGCGCTTGAGCCAAAAATTAAAGATGCGGAACTTAAAAGATTTAAAGTTGTAGCACTTATCAGACAAAATAGACTCCAAAGAGCAAAGGAGTTTGCTCTCAAACTTATTGCAGGCTCTAAAAGTATTGATGATTATCTTTTGGTAAGTGATATTTGCGTAAAGCTCAAAGAGTATGAAGAGGCGTTTACACATCTTGAACGTGCCTATGCGATTGAACACGGCGAGAAGATTGTAAGTAAGATGGCGATTCTTTTGTATATGAATCTTGATAGAAAAAAAGATGCTATCGTACAACTTGAAACACACTCAAGGATATATGGCTGTTCTGTTGATATCTGCAATATGCTTGCAGGGTTTTATAGCAACGAAAATGATATAGATGCACTTGAGACAACTTATTTGAGAATGTACAAATTAGACGGCAATAGCGAGATAGCAAAAAAGATAGTTCAGATTTACGGATATAAAAGAGATTATCAAAAAATGAGAGAGTTTTTACAAGAGAGCAAGAGTGACAACGTGCTTTTATTGCAGCTTTATATCCAAGAAAAAGCATATAAAAAAGCAGCTGCGATGGCACAGGAGCTTTATGAAGAGAGCGGAGATACTCTTTTTTTGGGACAAAGCGCTATATTTGAGTATGAGGGCAGCGAAGATAAAAATGATAAAGCGATGCACAAGAGCGTTATTGCAAAGCTTAAAGAGGTTATAGAGATAAAAAAAGATGCAATGTATCTCAACTATCTCGGATACCTGCTTATAGACCATGATGTTGATGTAAAAAAAGGAATCATCTATGTGCAAGAAGCACTCAAAATAGAGCCTGAGTCTGCTTACTATCTTGATTCGCTTGCGTGGGGATACTATAAACTTCAAAAGTGCAGCGAGGCGGCAAAAATTATCAAAAAAGTTAAAACAATGGATGGCGCAGACAACGAAGAGGTTGTGAAGCATGTTCAAATGATAGAAGAGTGCGAGAAAATTCAAAAAAGGAAAAAAGAACAAAAATGATTTTAGATGAGATAATCAAAAAAACAAGAGAAGATGTTGCAAAAAGAGAGAAGGAGTTTTCACTTGACTGGTTGGGACGTTCTTTGGCGTTTAACGCAAGAGCGCCAAGAGATGTTTTTCCATACCTTAGGGCTACACCCGAAGATCCGTACAGAATTATCGCTGAGGTAAAAAAGGCATCACCCTCAAGAGGCGTAATCCGTGAAAATTTTGACCCCATTGCAATCGCACAGAGCTATGAACGCGGCGGTGCAAGTGCTATCTCAGTTTTGACGGAGCCTCACTTTTTTCAGGGAAATTTGGACTATTTAGGAGAGATTAGAAGATATGTGGGCATTCCACTCTTAAGAAAAGATTTTATCGTTACAAAGTATCAGATACTTGAAGCGATGGTGCATGGTGCAGACTTTATCCTCCTTATAGCAGCCGCACTGAGCAAAAGTGAGTTAAAAGAGCTTTTGGGCTACACAAGACATCTTGGCATGGAGGCGCTGGTTGAGGTACATGACAAGAGTGACTTGGTAAAAGCTATCTATGCGGGAAGCGATATCATAGGCATCAACCACAGAAACCTTCAAACTTTTGAGATGCACATGAACCTCTCCTACGAACTTATCCCGATGATACCAAACGGCAAAGTTATCGTTGCGGAGAGTGGCATATATGAGCATGGACAGCTAGAAGATTTGAGCAAAGCGGGCGTTGATGCCTTTTTGGTAGGCGAATCTCTTATGCGTCAAGATGATGAAGAGGCGGCACTTAGAAAACTGAAGTTCGGATAATTTTTAGAGATACCCTTAATTAAGAGTAAAAAAATATTAGGCTAAGTATAATGCAGGCAAATAGTACACCTTAAGGTAGCCTGCAATGAAAAAAGCGAAAAAACCGACCGTTTTGGCAGTAGATGATACTCCCGAAATTCTCCATTTGGTGATGGAACTTCTGCATTGTGATTATACGCTTAAACTTATAAATGACCCAAAAAAAGCACTTGAATTGCTTCAAAAAAATCCTGAAATCGACTTGATACTGCTTGATGTTATGATGCCTGCAATGGATGGGTATGAGTTGTGCAAAATCATAAAAAGCAACCCTCGCTATGAGAAAGTACCCGTCATCTTTTTAACTGCGCTTGAGAAAATGAGTGATGTCATAAGAGGGTTTGAGAGCGGGGCAGCAGACTATGTGACAAAGCCTTTTGTGCCGGATGTGTTAAGGGCAAGGGTTAAGACGCACGTAGAGAGAAAATTGGCTTACGATGCGTTGGCAAGGGAGCTTGAGGCAAAAGAGGAGATGCTCTTTAAGCAAAGCAGGATGAGTGTTTTGGGAGAGATGTTTGAAAATGTCACACATCAGTGGAAACAGCCGCTCTCCATCATAAACATAGGGTGCAGTACGTTAAAGATGAGTTATGAGTTTGATGAACTGACCATGGATGAGGTGATTGCAACCATTGATATGGTGATGGCAGAATCTGAGTATTTGAGCCAGACGATTGATGATTTTAGAGATTTTGCAAGAGAGGATAACGAGAGGGAGCTTTTTGATATGCACGCTCTTTTTGAGCATGCACTTGAGATTTTATCTTTTAGACTGAGTAAAATCGAGATAGAAGTAAGCAACGACATAGAGAGTTTCAAATACAGATCATGCAAAAACTACATCATTCAGGTTTTTATCAATATCTTAAACAATGCTATTGATGTTTTGGAAAAGGGTGCCAAAAAAGGATGGATAAAAGCGAGTTCCAGAGTTGAAGATGGGAGTTTTATCGTTACCGTATGTGATAGCGGGGGTGGGATAATTTTGCAGGACATTGACTCTGTTTTTGAAAAGTATGTCACGACAAAAGTGGCAGAATCCGACTCGGGGCTTGGGCTTTATATGACAAAAGAGATTTTGCAAAAAAAAGTGGATGCAGAGATAGTTGCATATAACAAGGATGAGGGCGCATGTTTTGAAATACGCTTTAAATTTGCCTATGCAGAGGGTTATGATGATGCAGCAGTGTGAAGATGAGTTTAAAAAAACGATAGTTGCCATTGATGATACGCCTGATAATCTTCTGCTTATTATGGAGATTTTAAAGGATAGATACAAAGTTAAAACATTTAAAGAGCCAAAAAAAGCGTTAGAGTATCTTTTGTCAAACGCATGTGTTGACCTTGTCCTCTTAGATGTGATGATGCCAGAACTTAGCGGTTATGATCTCTTGAAAGTGCTTAGGCAAAATCATAGTACAAAAGAGATACCGGTTATCTTTCTAACGGCGCTCTCTTCTCAAAGGGATGAACAAAAGGGACTGGAACTTGGGGCGTGTGACTACATAACTAAACCTATCTCTGTTCCCATCATGCTCTCACGCATAAATGTCCATCTCGAAAACAGAGCTGCAAAAGAGTTTTTAAAGAGTAAGGCTGACTATCTTGAAGAGGAAATAAAAAAGAGAACAAAAGAGATACTCTCCATCCAAGATATTACCATTCTCACCCTTGCTTCTCTTGCTGAGACCAGAGATACCGATACGGGCAATCACCTCAAACGTACACAGCGTTATATCAAGATACTCGCTCTTAAGCTAAGGGAACATCCAAAATTTAGAGATTACCTAAACGATGAGGAGATAGAGACGCTCTTTCGCTCCGCTCCTCTTCATGATATAGGCAAAGTTGGGATTGCGGACAAGATTCTCTTAAAACCCGCAGGTTTGAGCGATATTGAGTTTGAAATTATGAAAACACATACCACGTTAGGTAAAGAGGCGATTGAGCATGCAGAAGAAGAGGCAGGGGTTGAGGCTGCTTTTTTAAAGACGGCAAAGGAGATTGCATACTGTCACCATGAAAACTATGACGGAAGCGGCTATCCTCTTGGACTTAGCGGTGATGAGATACCAATCTCCGCCAGACTGATGGCGCTTGCGGATGTTTATGATGCACTTACAAGCCGCAGGGTTTACAAAGAGGCAATGTCACACGAGAAGGCACGTTCCATCATAGTGGATGGGTGTGGAGTGAAGTTTGACCCTAAAGTTGTAGAAGCTTTTTTGGAGATACAAGAGGAGTTTCTTCTTGTTTCCCAAAAATATGCAGATACTGATGTGGTACTGCAACAAAAACAAAATCTTATCGAGAGGATGTTATAGCCATGATAAGCAAATTGCTTCTTCTGCTTTTCTTATTTTTAGAGTCGGCTTTTGGGCAAAGTTTTAGGGAAAGTCTCAGTGAAAAAGAGAGGGCATGGCTTGATGCACATCCCATCATAAAACATACGGGAAATCCACAATATCTTCCTTATGAAGCTTTTGATGCAAACGCCAAGCATCGTGGAATGGTGGCTGAATATCTTGACGAAATAGAAAAAATGATAGGTATCAAGATAGAGAGGGTTCCATCATCTTCTTGGGAAGATGCGCTTTTAAAGTCAAAAGAAAAACAAGTCGCTATGCTTACCAACTATACAAACGATGATGAATTTGCCGCTACACACAGCATAACTAAAGGATTTATCAAAAGTCCTGTCGTTGTCATCAAGAAAAAAACTCAAAAATACCAGACTTTTATCTCTGATTTTGAGGAGTTAAAAGGGGAGAAGATAGCACTTGAAAGAAAGCACGCTTTTTTAAAACCTGTCATAAAAGAGTATCCGGAACTAGATTACAGAGAGGTCGATACTATAGAGGGTGTGCTTAAAGGGGTTGCGGAAGAGGAGTTTGATGCGGCACTTATAAGTCTTAATGTCGGCACATACAACATCTCTGAACATGGGTTGCGTAATTTGCATGTTGTGGGTACACATGATTTTGAGTTGGAGCTTGGGTTTCAGATAGCAAAAGAGGATGAAGTACTCCTTGGTATATTGAACAAAGTACTGGACGCGTTTTCACATAAGCAACACCATGAGATAACAAATAGATGGACGCTGATTGATATAAAACAGAGTTTTGATTACGGCTATGTGCCGCTGCTGCTTTTGATTATTGCGGCGATAACACTGCTTTACTTTTTTCGCTCATATGAACTCAAAAAAAAGATTGAAAAAAGTACGTCCGAAATCTCTAAACTTCTCAAAGTTTTTGATGAGCATGTTATCGCTTCGGAGACGGATTTGCAGGGTAATATTACCTATGTCAGCAAAGCATTTTGTAGGATTAGCGGCTATAGCCAAAAAGAGCTTTTAGGTAAAAAACACAGTGTCATAAAACATCCGGATAACGATCCTAAGATATATAAAGAGCTTTGGGAGACGGTCTCTTCGGGAAAAGCTTGGCACGGGCTTGTAAAAAACCGTAAAAAAGACGGTGGATACTACTGGGTGGAGACTGTTGTAACACAAGACTTTGATGCTTTTGGAAAACCTTTTGGCTACATGGCGGTGCGTCAGGATGTAACTGCGGAGATGGAGCTAAAAGAGTTCAATGAAAACCTAGAAGAGATTATAAAGAGCAGGACCAATGAGCTTTTGGCTCTCAACAAACAGCAAAAGGCGGTCTTTGATTCGGCGAGTATCGGGATACTGCTTTTGCAAAATAGAGTTGTCAAAGAGGTAAATGATGCCTTTTGTGAGATGACGGGATATGCCAAAGATGACATTACCGGCTTAACCACAAGAGCTCTTTGTGAGAGTGATGCAAGCTATGAGAAGATATATGACTACTACAAAATCGTTGAAGCCGGTGCGATTGCCGGATGGGAGCAGAAGATTGTCAAAAAAGACGGAACTATATTTGAAGCAAAAGTTCGCATAAAAGCAAAAGATGAGCATGATACCTTGGCGGGAGTAGTTGCCACCATAGATGATATCACGCTAGAGAAAAGAGCGCTGGAAGAGATAAAAAAAGCAAAAGAGATGGCAGAAGATACCGTCAAGGTAAAAGGACAGTTTTTGGCAAATGTAAGCCATGAGATACGTACGCCTATGAGTGCCATCATAGGTATGTCGCATCTGGCACTAGAGAGCGGTTTGAGTGAAAAACAGAGAGGTTATGTTCAAAAAATCGAAGGTGCGGCAAAAAATCTTTTGGATATCATCAACGATATTTTGGATTTTTCAAAGATTGAGGCAAAAAAGATGACGCTTGAACATAGAGCATTTTACCTTGAAGATGTTTTTGAAAATCTTATCAACCTTTTTGTCTTTAAGATAAAAGAGAAAAATCTCCAGCTTCTCTTTAGCATAGAACATAATGTACCGTCTGCGCTTATAGGAGATGCGCTCAAGCTATCCCAAATACTTACAAATCTAGTCAGCAACGCCATAAAGTTTACTTCAAACGGAGAGATAATTATCGGGGTAAAAACAAAAGAGAGAGATGCCCAAAGTGCCAGAGTTGAGTTCTGGGTGCAAGACAGCGGTATAGGATTGTCACATGAACAGATAGAGAGACTTTTTTCTCCTTTTGAACAAGCAGACGGCTCCATTACAAGAACATACGGCGGTACGGGACTTGGACTCTCCATATCCAAACATTTGGTCGAAATGATGGACGGAACTATCGGCGTAGAGAGCGAACTGGGCAGGGGAAGCAAGTTTTACTTTGATATAAAAGTGGATTTGGCAGAACAAAACAGAGAGCTGATGCAAGATGGCGTATCTAAAAAACTGCTTACTCCATCCAACCTTCAAGATGCTGTTTTACATGCTTTTGGCAAAAAAATGCCAAAACATAACGGTTATCATGAGGCGGCGCAACATCTTCGCGGAGCGGAAGTGCTTTTGGTGGAGGACAATAAGGAAAATCAAGAGATTGCCAAAGAGTTGCTTGCAAAGGTCGGTGTGAGCGTTACCATCGCAAACAATGGCAAAGAGGCACTTCAAAAGGTAGATGAAAAGCTCTTTGACGGAGTGCTTATGGATTGTCAGATGCCTGTGATGGATGGGTATGAGGCGACAAGTATTTTACGTCAAGAAAAACAGATGACGAGTATGCCTGTTATCGCTATGACGGCTAATGCGATGCAAGAGGATAAAGAGAGATGTGTCAAAGCGGGAATGAATGATTTTGTGGCAAAACCTATCGATGTAAAACTTTTTTACACGACACTTGCAAAGTGGATAAAGCCTAAAACAAACCATCAGATGACACAAGATAGCAGTGGCAAAAAAGAGGGAGCCAACCTTTATACATTGGATATATACGGTATAGATATCGACAAGGCACTGGATAGAGTTGCAGATGATGAAGAGATACTCTTTGGGATTCTTAAAAGGTTTGCGGCTTCACGAAAAGATGAGATGCAAAAGATAGCTAAGATGTACGAAGAGGGCAATTTTGATGAGTTTAAAATGGCGGTGCATACGCTCAAAGGGCTAAGCGGCAACATAGAGGCAACTGCTGTCTATGAAGCACTCAAAAAGCTGGAAAATAGCATCAAAGAGGAGGGTGTAAACTCAAAAACCATAAAATCACTGATGCAAGAGATAGATGAGGAGCTAAAAAAAGTCGTAGCGTCCATAGAGACAAATTTTAGCAATTTAAAAGAGGAGAAAAAAGTCTCGGATGTACCGGATGTTGAGGATCTTCAAAAAGATATAGAAGTGTTGCAAGAACATTACAAAAACTTTGACTCTGACGCAATTAAAGCATCACAGGAGTTATCGCTAAAGCTTTATAAGTATCTGCCAAAACAGAGAGTTGAACCGATGCTAAAAGCTTCTCTCAACTTTGACTTTGATGTGGCTTCTGCTGCACTTGACACAATCTCAAAAGAGTTAGGAGGTAAGATATGTCGGTAGAAAAAATAGTAGAACTGCAAAAAAAAGCACAGGGGCTGAAGTTGTTATACGCAGAGGACAACAAAAATTTGCAGCAGCAGGCTCTAAAAGTATTTACAAAGATATTTTCTGATGTTTTTGTCTGCGGCAATGCCCAAGAGGGAGTGGAACTTTTTAAAAAACATCTTCCCGAAGTGGTTATAACCGATATCAATATGCCCGGAATCAGCGGTATAGAGATGGCAAAGAGGATAAAAAAGATAGAGCCTTTTACTAAGGTAATCATTACTAGTGCATTTGATGACAAAGAGCATCTTTTTGGTGCGATTGATGCAAATGTGAGTAAGTACCTCAAAAAACCAATCTCTGTTTCGGTGCTTGTCGATGCGATAGAACATGTTGTAGATGAGGTGCTTTTTGAGAAAAACAAAGATATGTTTGAGCACTATGTCAGAGATGTTTTTCAGTATCAAGATACGATGCTTATCCTTGTAAAAGGACAAGAGGTTCTTATCGTCAACAAAAAATGTCTTGAATTTTTCCAAAAAGGGTCACTTGAGGAGTTTAGAGAGATATTCGCAGATTTTGGCAAACTGTTTTTAAAACATAACAACTTTTTATATAACTATGAGGGTATGGAGTGGCTTAAGAGTGCCAAAGAGAGTAACTCAAAACTCTTTAATGTCAAGATGGCGGATAGTGAAGGTGAGAGCAGGCACTTTATACTCAAAGCCTATAAAATCCCCAAAAAAGAGGATACTTTTATCCTCTCTTTTGATGATATCACAGAACTCAATCTGCTTATAGTTTACGATAAAGGCGCTGTGCAAAAAGAGAAACAGGAGAATCAAAAAAAGATTATCCACAACATTTTTGAAATTATCAAAAGAAACAACTCCAATATTCGTATCTATAACTCTTATAAGGGACTTAACATTTCCAATGTCGGAACTTTAGCGGATGTAAATCAAGACGGTTCTATAGTGTTGCAAACCCAGTATCTGCAACAAAGAGCTATCAAGATAAATAACTATCTTATCTTGGAGTCTGAACTCTTTCCGGCAGCTGTTTTTTGCGAGGTGGTAAATGTGGACTTTGAAAAAGGCGAGGTGCTTTTGAAAAACTATAAGTTTATAGATAATAAACCATCCGAACAGGAGTTTACAAGGGTAGAACCTGAGGAGAAGCATCAAATAACGCTCTTTTTTGAGGGACGAAAGATAGTTATAGAGAGCAGACTTGTGAATGTAAGTGTAGGCGGAGCAAAAATAGTTCTCTCATATCTTCCTGCCGGTTTTAAAGAGCAAAGCGAGATAGTGGTAGATATGGTTTTTTATATTGAGACAAAACCGCTTATCGTCAACATAAAAGCAAAGGTGAAAAATATCATTGAGCAAAAAAAGGAGTTTGAAGTGATTGTGCTCTTTGATGAAGATAGAGGCGCAAAACATCTTTTGACAGATTATGTTGCAAGCAGACAGATGGCACTTATAAGAGAATTTAAAAAATTATGATAAAAAAAACTGTAGCGATAACAATTTTATTTTTTACTATCTTGTCTTTTGCCTCTTATCTTTTTGATAGAGAGTTTGAAAATCTAAAAGAGGAAGAACTGATACAAAAAGTTGCAAAAGTTCATAGAGTTTTTGATCAAAGAGTTGAGCAAAAACGCCAAGATTTGAACTACTATCTGCAAGAGATTTTACAGAACAAAGAGCTTTTAGATGCTCTCAAATATGAACAAAGAGAGAAGATTGATACTATCGTAAGCCCTTATTATAATGTGATCAGCAGGGTTGATGCAAGTATAAAACTGCTTACGTTTCGAACAAAAGAGGGTATTACACTCTATAGAGCGCATGAAAAAGAGTTTTACGGGGATTCTCTCGACAAAAAACGCACAATCATTTTGGATACAGATAAGCAACAACGCTCTTTTAGCGGTTTTGAGGTGGGTAAACTTTTTATTAGTTATCGTGTAACACGCCCGATTTTTTGTAAGAATGAGTATATAGGAAATGTCGAAATAGGAGCCGACCCGACACTTATGCTGAAAGATTTGAGCGCTGTTTTGGATGCAGATATAGGAGTGGCGGCACAAAACAGATTTTTGGAAGTGATGAATGGCCCAAATACACTTTACATCGGCGATAAACTATTTATGCTGCAAGGAAATAGAAATCTTGAAAACTATTTTTCAAAAAAATCTCAAAGCAAAAACGGATACAGGGTTGATGCTTCTGTTGATTTAAAAAATCATAAATTGGAGCTTATCGGATATCTGATTTTTGGGTTTGATATACACAGGCAATTTGCCCAATATAAAAAAGAGCAAGAGAAGATTTTTTGGTTTTTTGCTTTTGTGTTAGGTATATTTTTTGCACTTTTTACTTTTATGCTTTATGAGAGAAACGCGCAGTTGCAAAAAGATGATAAGGACTTCTTAGATTTGACAAAAGTTCTTAATGAAAAGAGTGTTACCCCGTATTTTCAGCTCATAGTAGATGCAGATGCAAATGTGGTAAAGTATGAGGCTTTGATGCGCATAGTTTATCAAGAGGGTGGAGAGACAAAAGTTTTGCTGCCTGATGTTTTTCTAAAAGAGGCAATCAAAGAGGAAGTTTATATCTCTCTTTTCCAAGAAATGATACAAAAAAGCATGTACCGTTTTAAAGACAGAGAAGAGATGATTTCTCTAAATTTTTTGCCCAGCGACCTTTTCAATATCTATATCATGCAAGAGTTTGTACAAAATATAAAGATGTTTGACACGCCGCAGAGAGTAGTCGTCGAGATATCGGAAGTAGAATGTGCAAAAAACTTTTCAAAAGTGCTTCAAGTTGCAAAAAAGCTAAAGGGGTTGGGAGTTGGCATCTGTATAGATAATTTTGACGGAACTTCTTTAAATTACTCTACGCTTTTAGCCATAAACCCGCACTCCATAAAAATAAATGGAACTCTTCTGGCAACAAGAGGCGCTGTAGGCTATGAGCAACTATATTCCATGCTACAATTTGCAAAAGAGAACAACATAAAAGTAGCAACAGATTTTGTTGCGGACAAAGAGATGTTTGAGCTTTTAAAAACATACGGAATTGAGGAGTTTCAAGGTTACTATTTCGGGGAACCGAAGAAATTTTTAGAGGAAAAGTAAGTTTTTTTTGCATGGGATGGGCGGCTATCTTCTCCCGCCACCACCGCCACCGCCTCTTGAGCCACCGCCCCTAAAGTCGCTTTCCATTGAATTTCTGTTATTTTTTTGAAATTCTTCCGTTTTCTCTTTGCCTTGTTGGTACTTGTTTTCGTATTGGTACATCTTCTTCTCTTCTTGTTTCTCTTTGTTTCGCTCTCGCTCCACATTCATGGCACCGTTGCCGCTGTTTTCTTGCATCTGCTTCATTTTCTGCTCATGTGCAGCGATACCTTCTTCCCCAAAACAGACTCCCGCAAGCAGGAGGGATAAAACTAAAACTTTTTTCATTTTGCATCCTTTTGTTGTGATATTAAGTAATAGACGACAAATAATCTTATAGCTATGAAATTATTTGTCGTCTATTACTTAAAAGTATGACACAAAAATGAGTAACGTGTTACTACCCCTTGACACCAGAGCGATGCAAACGAGAGTGAAGCACATTTGCCAGTCGTTTATTTGTGTGGGTTTGGTATAATATGAGAAAATAATTCCTTAAGAGGTTAAAAATGCAAACACTACATTTGAGGGCAGAAAGTAAGACTATTGAAACAATTATGGGTATGTTAAATCAAATATCACAAAAAGGTGAAGAGATTGAGATTATTGACAATCTTATTTACAATAAAGAATTACAGATGATTTCAAAATCTCTTAGTCAGATAGAAAAAGGTCAGACAAAAGAGCATAATGAAGTTTGGAGTGAATTGTTAAAATAATGAGAATTATTTACACTGAACTATCCATCCAACAACTTCAAAATATTAGAGAATATATTTCATTGGATAGTAAAAAAACCGCAATCGCTCATTTATCTAACATAAAAAACAAGATAGAAATTTTATCTACTTATCCATATATTGGTAAAATAAATGCATCAGTCAACTCAGAAAACATAAGAGAGTATGTCGTGCTTGGTTATAAGGTGATTTATCAAATCAGTAATGATAAATTGTACATTTTAGCAATTTATAAAAATATTGATTTTAATGAGGAAGATTTATCTTTTCTGGATTAACTTCAACCTGAGATTGAAAGTTTTTTTTCAACATTGGCAAAAAAACAAAATACAAATTTGACATAAATTATAAACAAACTCCTCAGCAAAGACAAAGTTTACGCACACACTACAACTGCTTTTAAAAAGTAACCCTTGCTAGCTTCAAGTATGGTCTCCTACTCTAAGTCTATAAGCAGGTTCAAAATTATCTTTTGCTATTATCTCTAGTACACTATTTTTAAAATGCTCTAACAGCCAAATAACTTTAGAGGTGCCCTTTATAGAGCCTCACCCCTTGACACCATCTGCTCTTGGAGCTTTTAAAAAGCCAAAAAATACTTTGATGTAGAGTATAAACGGCACAGTCCACACGACGGCGGAGAGCATATATAGCGTTTGCGTGTGCTCTGCATAAAAAGGGATAGCCCCTCGCATAAGAGTAGCCGTAACTAGCAAACCAACCATTAAGTGTGTGTAGATGTTGCTTGTCAGATGTCGTCCCGTATGAATCCAGCCAATGATTATCATGACCATCAAGTAGGCAAGTCCATATCCGCCGCTTGTTATGAAGTGTCTGAAGCTGCTTGTATTTGCCGCACCGTTTGCCAAAATATCCCACCCTATAAGTGCGTATCCGCACGAGAGCATAAAAAAGATAAGCCCAAGATAGATAACAAAAGGTTGGTTGATAATCACTTTGTCTTTTAGGATGTAGTCGCTTGTAATGGCAAGTATCGCCGCACCTGCTGCAAGCCCTATCCACCCAAGAGCGGAGTTGGCAGGATAGAAAAACTCTACGAGCGTAAAAAGCATCACGGTAAAAACCGCTAGGTTAGTTAGAGGAGGGCGTGCGATATAGACGTCGTCTATGCCTTTGTCTTCCATGAGTTCATTGACAGCTTCCATATTTACCCGTCTGAGAGCTAAGAGTATAAGCACTACATGACCGCCAAGAGCGATTTTGAGGATGTTCATCGGGTCACTCTGTGAATGTCCAGCCATAGCGGCAAAAAACCATGCTTCAATGAGAAAAAGCCCTAAGAGCGTGTAGCCCAAAGAGGAGTGTCTTTGGAGTTTGTCAAGTACGGCTATGCGTGCAAACCACAAAATCCATCCAAGCATGGCAAGATTTAGAAGTGCAGCCACATAAACACCAGTGATATCGATAAACCAAAAGCTTAAGCGTCCCGCAACCCACAAAAGCATCACATTTTTGAGTTTTTGCCCGATGAGTGGTACAAATCCGGGGAAGAGTTCCGGAAGTCCCGTGGTCAAAAATGCCAAAACTCCAGCCGTCAGGATTCCAAAGAGCATCTCATAAACATGCCAGAGGAGTACATTTTGCATAAACGGGATATTTAAAACACCGCTGTAAACAAGCCCCCAAAGAAGCATGGAGAGTATCATATAAGGCGCAAGAAGCAGGAAAACAGGGCGAAATCCATAGGCAAGATAGGCAGGTACGCCCGTGTCGTCAGGGTAGTAAAGGTAGTGGTTGGTAGCGTGGAGTATCGGCTCTTTTTCTTCTTTTTTGCTCATTATTTTAGTTCCAGTTCAAATGTTCTTATAATCTCTTCATCCTGAAGTATCTCGGCACTTTTGCCATAAACATATCTGTCGTCTCTCTCGTTTTGGATAAGGTCAAACTTGAATTTTTTTACGATATGTCCGGGGTCGGCTTTGAGAAGCAGCATCTCATCACTCAGGCGGATAGCCTCCATAAGGTCGTGCGTGATAAAAAGAATACTTATCTCTTTTTTGCTTATCATCTCAATAAGCACGCTTTGAAGCTCTTTTTTTAGCCCGATATCCAGAGCGGAGAATGGTTCATCCAAAAAGAGCAGGGCAGGTTTGACGACTAAGGCTCTTGCAAAACTAACTCTTTGCTTCATACCGCCGCTGAGGTCTTTTGGAAATTTGTCAAAATCATCTTCTTCAAGCCCAAAACGAAGCGCAATATCTTGAGATTTTTTGATAGCCTCGCTTTTTTTCTCCCCTTTTGCCAGAAGTGCCAGAGCGATGTTGTCTATGACGCTCTTCCATGGAAGCAGGCGTGCCTCTTGAAACGCAAAAGCACTGCTTGAAAAAGTGTTGGTTACACTCCCCTCTTGAACATCTAAAAGCCCTGCGCAGAGGTGTAGAAGCGTTGTTTTTCCGCCACCGCTTGGTCCGACGATAGAGAGAACTTCCCCTTTTTGGAGAGTAAAGTTGATATTTTTCAAAATCTCCGTAAAACCAAAACGATGGTTGAGTTTTGCGACCTCTAATCTCTCCATAGTTCCACCTCCCGCTTAAGTGGCTCTAAAATGATGTACTCGATGAACATAAGCGAGCCTATCATGATGACCACGATGGAGAGAGCTGTGGGTGTATCAAGCTGGCTTCTCGCCGTTGCAAGCGATGCGCCGATACCGTTGCTTGTCGCCAAGAGCTCCGCCATGATAACTATCTTCCACGCCATTCCAAGCGCACTGACCCATGCAGGAAAAACATAGGAGAAGATATGCGGAAAGTAAACATCAAAAAAGCGCATGTGCCACGGAAAATGAAAGCTCTGTGCCATCTCTTTGAGGTCACCATCCAGTGTTCGTGTCCCTTGAAGCGCACCAACAAAGATAATGGGAAATGAAGCCACGGTAACGGTAAATATAACCGTCTCATCCCCCATCCCAAACCAAATCATCGCAAGAACTATCCAAGCAATCGGCGGCATACCCACAAGGATAGTAACTATGGGGCGGCTCATCATAGAAGCGGTAGCGAAAAATCCCGCCAAAAGTCCAAGTGTCGTTCCAAGCACCAAAGCCGCACCAAAACCGATGGAAGAGCGGTAAAGCGTCGTTTCTATCTCTGCTAAAACCGCATCATCATGAAGCATGGTATGTAATGTTTTGAAAGTTTCAAGAGGAGAAGGGAGGACTAAATCGCCGTAAACCTGATTGCCGACATCCCAAAGAGCGACAAAGAGAAAGATGGAAGCCACCGCTCCCCACCCGCTCCAAAGAAAGGCGGGAAAATCTTTTAAAATCTTAAATGCAAATTTCATACTCTACTTTCCATAGTAAAAACTCTCCTGCGGAAGCTTCTCGCCAATACTTTTTGGCTCTTCTGCTTTTAGGACTTCAAAGAAAAACTCTAACTCTTTTTTAGCCTCTTTTGCAGGTACATTTTTGAGGCGCACATGGGAGATGGAGTCGTTTATCGCATCTTCGTTTAGCATGGTAAGCGTTTTTGCGGCAAGTTTTCCCGCCTCTTTTGGGTTTGCTTTGTACCACTCAAGCGACTTTGCGTACTCCTCTTGAAATCTTTTGATAAGATGCTCATCCTTGACATGCCCCATAACCGCAATACCCGCTTCGGGGATATCGCCTTTTGTTCCAAAAACTTTGCCCCACTCCTCTTGCAAATCAACGCTTCTGTAAAGTTCAGGCGCAACGATGCTCACAGGAAAAGATTTTGTTTTGCGAAGTGCCATAGAGATGGCAGGTTCAGCCAAAAGCGCATGGTCAACTCTTCTCATGATTAGCATCTGCATCGCATCAACGGGAGTAGCCACATAGACGAGTTCAAAATCTTTTTGCGGGTCTAAACCCTCTTTTTTTGCAAGTTGTTTAAAGACGACATCGGGCATATCTGCACGAAACGGAACGGCTATCTTTTTGCCTTTGAAATCTTTAAGAGTTTTGAGTGTGTTATCACGGCTTATCATCCCCAAAATCCCCCAGACAGAGACGCTCAGGAGTTTTATGTCCACTCCTTTGTTGTTGAGCGTTGCCGCCGTGTTGGTCGGAACTGCCACAAAATCGACATCCCCCTTAATCGCCATAGCACGAAGTTCATCAGGGTTTTTCCAGACACGAAACTCTACCTTCTCCGCCACATCTTTAAGAGCGTTCGTCTCGATCATATGTAAAATCGGATGCGAAACAGAGGCAAAAGGTCCGGAAACCACAAGTTTTTCAACCTTTGCATCAGCAAAAGAAGCGCCAAAAAGCATCATTGCACTAAACGTATAGAGTAATTTTTTCATAGTCTCTTCTCCTAAAATATATTTGGTATATTACTAATAATGATAGTAGTTATCATTGATTTTAATCAATTTTAAAAAATATATCCAACTCTTGCGATAAATCGCTCTTTTTCAAGCGGCTGATACTCTTTTAAGTCATAATGCGCCAAGAACGAAATACCCACGCCAAAGTGGATTTTGGGTTTGCCAAAAGGCAAAAACTCTATCTGCGGCGTGACATAACCCGCACTTCCGCTAAAAGCCTTAAACGGAAGCATCGCGCGAAGCTGTGTGTTGGTGTCCTCGCCCATGTCGGTTGTGGTATTGTACGCAAAATTATACTCAATTCCCACATTTATCTGTTTTGTAATGGCTTTTGTCGTAGAGAGATCAAAGCTTAACTCGTTTCCAAAATCATAATCATGCTCTGCTTTTGGTCTGTAAGTAAACATAGTGTGAGCGTCCATTTCCCAGTTATCATCCAACATATATGAAACTCCCATCCCGATTTTATACTCAAACTCTCCCGTTCCCATCTGTGTGGGCATCGGGGTATTTATGCCTGTAGCAAAAGCAGGAGCTTTTTTAAAGCCGTTGTCGTTTGAACCTGTCGGGAGCTTTACGCCGCCATCAAGAGAGAGTTGAAACCCATACTTGCTCATTGGCAAAAGCACATGCCTTGCAACCATGATAACATCGCCCACCCCGCTGTTGTCTATGGCGACATCATTTATGCCAAGCTTTGCAGTAGCTTCTATGTTTTTATATGGAACTATAACTCCCAAAGTCGTTGTTTTTGTTACCCCGTAGTTTAGTTTAAACAGAGTTATATTTGCCGTTGCATCCAAATTTTCTTTATTTTGTGCCTCATGAGAGCCATCAAACATATTTTTTCTATCAAACTGTATATGTTTGATTGTCATCTTTGCCACTCCCTCAGGCAAAACCTGCGCCCCGCCTTTGGAGTTTATGGCAGGGACAACATCCGCAAATATCATAAGCGGCGCAACCATGCCCAACGCTAAAGCTATTTTTTTCATTTTTCCAACCTTTTTTAAAGTGATATTCATCCTCAATAAAGAAGTGTAGTGGAAAAGTTCTTAATTTAAGATAAATAGTGATAGTCATTATCATAAAAAAAGTTTAATAACTTTTCGATAAAATTTCATCTATGAATAAAGAACAATATAAAAAAGCAGTAGAGCTTTTAAACCTCTACTCATATCACTACTATGTCCTTGACAACCCGCTTACTACCGATGAGGTTTACGATAAACTCTACCATGAAGTTTTGGAGTATGAAGAGCAGCACGAAGAGGATATTTTAGCCTTTTCTCCTACGCAGCGAGTCGGTGATGTTGTCTCTGATGGATTTGATAAAGCCTCACATCTTAGTCGTATGTGGAGTTTGGAAGATGTTTTTGATTCTGATGGACTGCAAAAATGGCTTACTAAAACCTACAAACTTGATAGCAATATCTCCTTTTATTGTGAACCAAAGTACGACGGTGCATCGCTAAATCTTATCTATGAAAACGGTATTCTTGCTCAAGGTATCACGAGAGGAGATGGAAGTGTGGGAGAGCTGATAACGCAAAATGTCAAGACGATTCGCTCCATTCCTCTGACCATTGAGCATAAAGAGCGCATTGAGATTCGCGGCGAAGTTGTGCTTTACAAAGAGGAGTTCGAGAGGATAAACCAAGAGAGAACCGTAAAAGGCGAGGCAGTTTTTGCAAACCCGAGAAATGCAGCGGCTGGGAGTTTAAGACAGCTTGACTCAAGCATTACCGCTTCAAGAAATCTTGTCTTTTTGCCTTACGGTGTGGGAGAAAATACGTTAGAGCATAAACTTCTAAGCCAAAAGATGGAGTATATCTACTCTTTGGGATTTAAAAAACCGCCTCTTTGTGCAGTATGCAGAGATTTTGGCGAGATAGAAGCGGTGTATGATGAGATGAACAAAAACCGCGATAGTTACGCCATGATGCTTGATGGGATGGTTATAAAAGTAAACGAGATAGCCGCGCAGATAGATATGGGCTATACGGTCAAAAACCCACGTTTCTCAGTTGCTTACAAGTTTCCGGCAGTCGAGAAGATAACCACGCTAAAAGAGATAATCCTTCAAGTCGGACGAACGGGCGCAGTAACTCCGGTTGCCGTGGTTGAGCCGACAAACATAGACGGTGTTATAGTCGAGCGCGCAACTCTGCACAATTTTGACGAGATAGATAGAAAAGATATACGATTAAAAGATAAAGTGATTATCCTTAGAAGCGGAGATGTGATACCAAAAATCATAAAAGTTTTAACCCATGAGAGAGACGGAAATGAGGCTAAGGTTCAAAGACCTACAAATTGTCCTGTTTGCGGCGGTGAGCTTTTGGACGAGGGAGTTCTCTTGAAGTGCCAAAACCTTACATGTGAAGCAAGAGTTATAAACTCCATCATCTATTTTGCCTCAAAGCCGTGTTTAAATATCGACGGTTTGGGTTCAAAAATAGTTGAAGCTCTTTTTGAAGCGGGCTTGGTAAAGAGCGTGCTTGATTTGTTCGACTTGAATATGGAGAAGCTTTTAATACTGGAGGGTTTCAAGGAGAAAAAAGCGCAAAATCTGCTTGAGTCGCTAGAAGCTGCAAAAGGGTGTGACTACTGGCGATTTGTGAACTCTTTGGGGATTGAACATATCGGAGAGGTTGCGTCTAAGGCTTTGAGCAGCAGATTCGGAAGCTCTTTTGTAGATGCCTCAAAGGATGAAATAGTTGCACTAGATGGCTTTGGCGAAGAGATGGCGGAGTCTGTTTTGGAGTTTGTCAGAGTAAACAGAGATACAATTGCAAAACTTCAAGAGATTTTACGCCCCTTAGAACCAAAACAGAGACAAGAGGCAAAAGAGAACCCTTTTAAAGACAGAAGTGTCGTACTCACAGGAAGTATGAGCCAAAGCAGGGACACGATAAAAGAGATGCTTGAATCTTTGGGCGCAAAAGTTGTAAGTTCGGTCTCTAAAAAGACGGATTTTGTGATTTACGGCGAAGATGCGGGGAGCAAATACGACAAGGCTATGGAGTTGGGAGTTACGGTTCTTAGTGAGCAAGAGATGAGAGAAAAACTTGAGCAGGCTTGATAACTATTTGGTTGAACATGGTTTATGCGAGAGCAGAAATAAGGCGCAAACGCTCATAAAAGAGGGACTTGTAAGCGTAAACGGCGAGCAGATAATCAAGAGTTCGTTTGCACTAAAACAGAGCGATAAAGTAGCAGTGAAAGAGCATAAAGAGTATGTCTCCCGCGCGGCTTTTAAACTAAGTGCTTTTTTGGATGAGACGGGGCTTGATTTAAAAGGCAGCGTTGCACTTGACATAGGCTCATCAACAGGCGGATTTACGCAGGTACTACTGGAGAGCGGAGTTGCTGAGGTCACGGCTGTAGATGTAGGGCGGGATCAGCTTCATGCAAGCCTAAAAAAAGACAGCAGAGTTCACTCATACGAAGAGTGCGATATAAGAGAGTTTGAGAGTGACAAAGAGTTTGACATAGTTGTAAGCGATGTCGCTTTTATCTCCCTGCTTCATATACTTGATGCCGTGGACAGACTTGCAAAAGATAAAATCATCCTGCTTTTCAAACCGCAGTTTGAAGTAGGACGGGAAGCAAAAAGAGATAAAAACGGTGTTGTAACCGATGAGAAAGCCGTACTGCAAGCGATGATAAAGTTTGAAGATGCGTGCAAGCTAAAAGGGTGGAGATTGGTTCAAAAATCAGCTTCAAAACTCACAGGCAAAGAGGGCAATCTGGAGTACTGCTACTTTTTTGAGAAGTAAAATATGACAAATTGCAATACTTTTTAGGCCAATACATTCAAAATAGTTATAATGCCCAAAACGATTGTTAAAGGGGAGACCGATGAAACCAAACGAATCAATCAAGCTCTTTGAAGAGAAAAAGGTACGCACTCTTTGGGATGAAAAGCAAGAGAAGTGGTATATATCTATTGTAGATGTTGTTGAGATATTGACGGAAAGTGCTGACTTAGGTGCTTATTGGAGGAAATTAAAACAAAGGTTAAAAGCTGAGGGAAATGAAACCGTGACAAATTGTCACACTTTGAAAATGAAAGCAGAAGATGGGAAGATGAGGCTAACGGATGTAGCCGATACGCAGCAACTTTTTAGACTTATCCATCCCATCCCATCGCCAAAAGCAGAGCCTTTTAAGCTATGGTTGGCAAGAGTGGCAAGTGAACGACTTGATGAGATGAGCGACCCTGAACTTAGCATTGATAGAGCGTTGAAGCAGTATTTGGAACTCGGATACAGCCAAAATTGGATAAATCAAAGACTAAAAAGCATAGAGATACGAAAAGAGTTAACAGATGAGTGGCAAAGAGTAGGAGTGCAAAAGGGAGCAGAGTTTGCAACACTTACAGACATCATCACAAAAACTTGGGCAGATAAAGCAACAAAAGAGTACAAAATCCTAAAAGGACTCAAAAAAGAAAATCTGCGAGACAACATGACAAATACGGAGCTTATTTTAAGTATGTTGGCGGAAGCCTCAACAAAAGATATTTCAGAAGCGATAAATCCACAAAGCTTTGAGGAGAGTAAAAATGTTGCACGCCAAGGCGGTAATGTAGCAAAAGTAGCAAGAGCCGAACTTGAAGCTACACTATAAAAATAACTGTGTTGCACTTGATTGTTGAATGGGCGTTTAAAAAAGGGTTGTATATAGATGGAGAAAAATTTTATACACTAGAAACAACATTGAAAAATTCAGAAATAGGATTTCAAAATATAACAAATATATCTGAAATCAAGGCAATTGTAAAACCATTTGAAAATGAAAAGATAGATATTTCTAAATTAGAATATAAAATATAAAAGTTTATTTTTCCTCATTCAACCTCTACAGAGGTAGAACGCATACTGAACACTTGTACCATCAAGCCAAAAACTTTAACATAACCTTAAAACATCATTATATATAATGCACATATAAGTACACATATATTAAGCAAAGATGGCGCAGTTTACTATATATATGGATAACAATCTTGAAGAGAAAGTAAAAACAGGTTGGGATAACTTCGTGTGCGGGAGCGTGGAGCGATGATGTTGCATTTGATGAATATGAGGAGATAGAATAATGCACAAACAAGATATTTTAAACTATTTAAAATCAAGTCAAGAATACTATCATAATCAATTTGGGATACAATTTATCGGTTTGTTTGGTTCTTTTGCCAGAGATGAAGCTACTGAAAATAGTGATATAGATATTTTATATAAAATCGAAAAAGACAAAAAACTATCCATGTTTACATATCTTAAACTCATAAAACAACTTGAAGATTTTTTTCATAAAAAAATTGATTTAGTAAGAGACGAAACATTAAAACCACAAATAAAAAGCTATATTCAAAAGGACATTAGCTATGTTTAAAAGCAATAGAGACTATAAACTTTACATAGAAGATATAGCTAATGAATGTAAAAATATTAAAAAATTTGTTGAAAATATAACTTATGATGAATTTACGGAAAATCTTGAAAAAGTTTATGCCGTTGCAAAAGCTTTTGAAAACATTGGAGAAGCAGTAAAGAATATTCCAAGAGAGCTTACAGAAGAATATCCCCAAATCCCATGGAGTGAAATAGCAAAAATGAGAGATGTTTTAACGCATCATTATTTTGGAGTAGATGATAAAGTTTTATGGGATACCTTGGGAGAGGATTTTGATGAATTTGAAAAAGCCATTAAGGATATGCTAAGTAAATTGGATAACAAGTCCTAGTACCCGATAGGTAAACCTATTCGGTAAAGTTAAACATTAAGTGAGCAAAGGTGCACAATGCACATATAGGTACACATATATTTGAAGAGCAAAAAATGGCGCAGGTGCATTATAGTGAATGGATATCCACTTTTCTGATGAGTATTGTATTCACTTAAAAGGCATTTCTTTTTGGGCATATTTCATTATATGAGTGTGAGTAAAGTTAAAATCTACTCAACACGGTTTCTGCCTCTCTCTTTAGCAAGGTAGAGTTTTTCATCTACTTTTATGACAAATTTATCGACTGCCTCTTGAGTAGCCATTATGCTATTATCAGCAAGAACGGTAAGAGTTCCTATGCTTACGGTATAGCGGATAGTTATATTCTCAACAACGACCTCTTTGGAAGCTGTTATATCACAAATTTTCTGCGCAAGTATCAGGGTCTCTTCTTTGCTCGTCATAGGAAGCAAAATCATAAACTCTTCGCCGCCAAAACGAAAAATATAGTCTGATTTTCGAAGAGTTTGTTCTAATATTTTTGAAAAGTGCTGAAGTACTATATCACCTACTGCGTGTCCGTAAGTATCATTCACCAACTTAAAATGATCCAAATCACACATCATCAGAGCAAATTCTCTGCCTGTTACCTTTGCAATATCTATCTTGCTAAGCATGATTTTATTGAACAAACGTCTTGTGAGCAGATGAGTAAGAGGGTCTTTAGCACTCTCTTCAATCTCGTTTAAAAAAGCAATCTCATTACCGATTTCAAGCGAGTAGTAGTCTATTCGATTCATTAGATGAATAAGCGTTGCCGGATGGGATTTATTACTCTTACAATAGTTAACTACATTTGCAGCCAAATCATGCAGATTCATATGGAGCTTTTCTATTACTTTAAAGTGAGATGTGGAGAGCAAATAAGAGGTTGATGAACCTTTCATCCATTTGCCAAAATCGCATAGATTAGGATTGAGTTCAGGATAATTTTTATCACTCTCATTTTTTTGAATATAAACAATAAGATTAATTATCCACTTTATATGATTTTCGTAATGTATCATAAATTTTTTATCTGGCATTGATTGTATATGAGAGAGACGAAGCTCATTTTTAAGTTTTAGCTGATCTAAAAATTTTGCTAAGTACAAATCTGTAATTTTATCTTCATGCTCCGTAAAAAATATATTTATTTCATCAATATGCTCAAAATCATGTTTATCTATAATGTTACCAAGAAGTCTGCGAACAACAGTTACAAGTTCACTATATAGAAATAGATAAGATATATCCTGTTCAATCGTAAAATTTACTAATATTTTAGTATTTTGCTCAATTTCCTCTTTGGACTTAGATAAAAGAAGCTCTAAAAATAGTTTTTTATACTCTGTAATGGCATGTGTGTATAAAAAGTCACTTGAGTATTTAGACTGCAAACTCTCAACATTAATATTAAAATTACGAACACACTCTTGAATTTCTGAAAAATATTTTTTAATAACTAGCATCTCAACTCCCTACTCTTAATAATTTAACTATAAAAAAATAGCTAGTGAATATATTATAGCCATTAAAATTTTATTTGTAGCTGTATATTTTTTTAACGCCAACAGGAATGACCTCACTTATATAGACAGAAACTTATTTAGTTAACACCTTAAGCGACGTTGGTGACATCTATAAATATTAATAAGGGTAAATTTAGGAAGTTGAATTTTTTTCCAAATATAGTGAGTGAGATTGTCAAAATTATCTATGATTGACTGTTTTTAGTTGAGGGATTGTCTCTTCAAAATTGGTTCTAATTTAGAATTATATACGATTGTTGAGGAGTCTGATGAGCGACTCCTTTATCTCTTTGAAACTTAGCACTCTTTTGCCGTTGTTCTTTTGTGCAAATGTTTTTGCATCTTCATAGCTTGCAAAAGGGACAAGGTCGTCGCCCGCAGGAGAGGTTATGCTGCTTCCGTAAACATAAAAAGCACCTTTGGCATCGATGGGTTTGAGTGTGTTGTAGTCTGTAACCAAAAGCTCTTTAAAGTCATCTTCGCTTTTGACACCTATGTCGTACCATCTTCCCGGTTGGTGGTAGAATTCTATCATTGACTTTGGACTGGAGAAAAAGAGCTTTTTGCCGTTGGTAAGCTCGATTTTAGAGACCCATTGCGGGTCTTTATGGACTTTGAGTTTGCGTACGACACACTCACTCTCTTTGTCATAATCCATAGCATAACCCCAAAGAGAACCAAAAAATAGAGCAACGATAAGTAATATTTTCATAAATCTTCCTTTTTAAACTAAATCTTTTTTCTTAAAGATAAGAAATCCAAATGTAGCAAATGCGATACCAAGCATAAGCGGATATCCAATAGCAACAACTACAAAAACACTCTGGCTCATCAAATCAAGTATATAAAACGCAACAGGACCCATAACGGTAAGTTCAGGGTCAAAAAGCGAGATAGCGGCGACACGGAAGAGTTCCATCGGGTTGATAAGGGCAATAAAGATGATGACACCATCATTCATTCTCTGCTGCAACATAAGTGAGATAAGTGCTATATCGATAAATGACAGCAAAAATATCCAGATAAAAAATGCGATACCAAGAGCAACCTCAGAGGATTTTACAAAAGAGGAGATAAAAAAAGCAATCCCTAAAAATGTACTTGAGAGCGAAAAGAGAAGCCCCGTGTATAAAAAGAAGATGCTCCAGGGAATCGCTGCCCCCTTGATAGCTCCATAGATGATAGCGATAACCATTGCAAAGAGTACAGGGATATAAACCGTGATAAATCTCCCTATCACTTTGCCCCAGTAGTAATGTTTGAGTGAAATGGGAAATGAGAGCATATATTCTAAGATATGGTTGTCTCTATCGCCCGAGATGGAGCGAACAGTGGTTATAAGGATAAAAATTGGAAGAATGACGATAGTGATTTGGATATACATCAAAAGAAGTCTGCTTAGTCCGCTAAAGCCCATCACTTGCGACTCTGTTACCCCCGCGATGAAAAAGAGGGCGATAAGTCCGCCAAAAACAAGTGAATAGACCAAAAACCACTTTGCTCTTATGGACTCTTTGAGGTCTAGGTATGCGATGAGATATAGATTTTTCATCTAGTTTCCTAATATCTGTTTTCTGATTTTCGGGTTTGCCATATGCTCGCCGCGGAGCATCTTTAGCGTTACTTCGTTGATTGGAATTGTATCAGTTTTTTGTGCTTCATAAGCTGCAAATCCATAGTTCATAGGTGTTTTTTCATTGATGGTAAAAAAAGCTTTTTGCGCATCTATGTATTTGTGTGTATCGTTTGAAAAGACTTCTATTTTTGCACTATCAAGTGCCACATCATGCTCTTTTGCCCATAAAACAAGACACCCTATGTCATCAAAAGAGAGTTTTTTTGTATTTGCCTCAAGCGTTGCCGTGTGAATACTGGAATCCGGCAGAGGCATATTGCATTTTGGACACATACGCTTTTGCACTGTTTGTGCATCAGAAGAGCTACATCCAAGTGCAAATACCAACGAAATGAAAAGGAAAAAAAACTTAAAAAATCTCATCAGAAACTATTTTTCCCATATCCATATAAATTTGTCTGTTGACAAGCTCTTTTACCTCTTCTAGTCTGTGGGTTACAAAAAGAAGTGTCTTTTGCTCTTTGTTTTGCTTTAAAAGTCTGTAAAAATCATCCCTTGCTTTTGGGTCAAGGTTGGCTGTGGGTTCGTCATATATGATGATACTGCTCTTTTTTGCAAGACTGATAGCTATGAGGAGTTTTTGCTTCATACCGCCGCTTAGTTTGAAAAATGATTTGTTCATGTTTTCGTTGATGTCGAGCTTCATCTCGTTTGCATAGTATTTTATGCGCTCTTTATCTACATCCGCACTCACGCTGATATAGTGCATAAGCTCTTCGATGCTGAGTTTGATGGGTGGGGGGAGTTGTGGAACGAAACTGATGTCTTTAAGCACGTTTGTGCGCTCTTTGATGGGGTTTTGCCCATTGATAAGCACTTCACCGCCATCAGGATGGTAGTACCCGAGGATAGATCGTATAAGCGTTGTTTTTCCTGCCCCGTTCGCTCCCATGAGTGCGATAGAGTCGCCATCTTTAAGTGTGCAGCTGACACAATCCAAAGAGAGGTGAGAGCCAAATTTTTTGGTAAGATTTGTTACTTCTATCATTTGCTAAACCAAGCTTTTTAGTCTAAAGTCAAAGTTAAGAGCATCAGCGTGGCAAACATCGACACATCTTCCGCAAAGCGTGCAGTCAGCACCGGTGATATACTCTTTTGTTATCCCTTTTTCTTCTCTCTGCTTATCGTATTTTGCTTTTGTAATCTCTAAAACCTGATTTTCAAAACAGACATCATGGCAAACCATACAGTGGTCACAGTTGTCATTCCATTCGATGCGAAGTGCTGAAATCTTGCCGATATAGCCATAAGTTGTACCGATTGGGCAGACATAAGTACACCATGCTCTGCGTGAGTAAAAAACCTCTATCACAAAAACTGCTACAACCCACAGAAGAGCCAAGCTCCATCCATAGGCAATCATACGGCTCAAAATCCCAACAACATTGAATGTTTCAAAAACAAGATAACCGCTAAATAGTGCAAGCACCAAAAAGATAATCCAAAAAACATGTCTTACACGGTGGTCGAACTTTCGCTCTTTAATGATTTTTTTGCTCACAAGCGTATTGTGCCACTTCTCGCCGATTTCACTTAGAAGCCCATAAGGACAAACCCACGCACAGTAGGTACGCCCGCCTATAAGCATATAGACTATGACGATGGTAACCGTACCGATAATCATGTTTACAGGTATCTCATGTGTTGCCAAAAAAAGCTGCATCGTTGTAAAAACATCTATGAGGTGAAAACCTAAAAAGCGTGAACCGTTAAGCGTTCCCTCAAGTGCTTGGATATCGACATGAAACGAGAGAAAAAAGAGAAGATGGATGGCAATGACAAGTACCCACCTTTTTGCTCTGTAGCTTAGAACGCTTTTGCCCTCTCTTGTTTTGTTGAAAAAGGTGGACCAAAATGTGGAGTTTTTTATGGTCTCTCGGTTGTTGTACTTATCCATTTTTTCCCCTTTTTACTGTTTTTGTTGAAGATGAAAAGCACCAATCTCGTCTGCATAGCGTTTTAACTCCTCTTCACTTGTGTTGATGAGAAGCCCTTTCATAATGATGTTCTCTTTTCTTCCGGCTTTAAAGTCAACCAAATCTTTGTAAAGTTTTTCTGCACTCTGTCCATAGAGCTTTGGTCCCATAAGTTTTCTTCCATCTTGTTCTCCAGAACCGTTTGCACCATGACAAGCAGCACACTTGCTCTTGTACTCCGTACTTACTTTGATTTCGCCCACATTTCCGGCTTTGTCTTTGATGGCTTTTAGTTGCTCATCTTCTTTCTCTCTGTCGCTTTTCTCTTGAGGCTGTGACATTTGCTGCGTTGTTGCTTGTGATATGCTTGCTTGAGCCGGTATATTTTTATCCGCACCGATATCTTCAATTACTCTTGAGTGTTCTCCGCCGTGGTATGCTCTTCCCTGCGAAGCGGTATAAGCCATTAACGCAGCGATAACCAGTGTCAAAATTCCTACAATAATATTTTTCATCTCTATTTTCTCATCTCTTTTATTTTTTTGTTAAATTCATAAATCTCATCTGCCATAGCTCTTATCTCTTTTGTATCCATTTGGCTTACAAGATCCTTCATCAGAACATTTGTAGCCGAGCCATCTTTAAATTTTGAAATTTTTTCAAAGATAAAATCAGCATCTCTGCCAAGAAGTGACGGTCCGATAACACCGTTTGCATAATCATTGTGGCAAGCAGAACACTTTACGATAAACTCTTTGCTTAGTTTTTTAACCAGCATGGAAATTTCTACATTTTCATAAGGACTTCTAACATGCAAGTTTGCATCAATTGCACTTCTTGCCTTTTCTCGCACGGAAGCATCATCATTTGCGGGTTGCATGTTTGGATTGTAGGCACTTTTAACGTTGTAGTCATAGTAGTATGATTTGCTTTGGTTCTCATCGCCCTCTTTTAGTGCTACCTTTATTTCCTGAGCATTTTCGTTTTTTACAACCTCTATCTTTTGTGCAGAGGTAACTTCACTTGCTGCCTTTTTCTCTTTGCCCTCTTGTTTGCTGCTATCGCTACAACCGCTTAATAGCCCAAGTGATGTAACTATACAAAGAAGTGCTAAATTTTTTATTTTCATGTTAATTATCCTCTGTTTCCATAAAATTGTGTATATGTTACTCTTGGTTTAACAACGATAGAAGGAGTGTTTGTCGGACAAACTTCTTGGCATACACCGCAACCTATACATCCGTCATAGATTTCAGGTCGCATGCCGCCGCCGCTATCTCTTACCATAGCGATGGCGCTTAGTGGATTTGGTATAGGGCACATATCGGCACAAAGTGTACACTCTTTGCCCTCAAAAGAGTCAAATTTTTCTAAAAGTTTCTCTTCAAGCGGGTTTATGTTAACAACTGAGTCGGTAAATTTGTGCATTCTCTCATTGTAACCCTTTGGAATAGGTGTACCTTTTATCGCTATACAAGTATCAGGAAACTCCAGCACCGCTATACCCATTTTGATATCTTCTGGTTTTTCACAGTGGTGATCAAGCGCACCGCTAGGACATGCAAGAACACAGGGAACGGCACTGCACGCATAGCAGCCCCTCTCGTTTGCGTCGATGTATGGTGTTCCAACGCCATGCCCGTTAACAAAGTCGGCAAGTTTGATGGAGTGGTAAGGGCAGACCTGAAGACACTGACCGCATTTAATGCAGAGTGCTAAAAACTTCTTCTCATCCACTGCTCCGGGTGGTCGCAGTCTGTTTTCGGCTCTGAGTACATAAGGAGAAAAAACCATTCCGCTGCCCAGTACCAGACCCAAAACACCGAGTGTAGAGTATTTGATAAACTCTCTTTTGTCTGTTTTCACTTTTTCCAAAATCTATCCTTCTATTTTAATTATAGGTTCTTTATCTTCAAACAAAAAAAGCGGTTTTGAAAACGGCGCCAATTTTGCTAAAAAATTGAGTAGAGAAATAACAGGTGAGCCGTAAAAAAATTTTACATTCGGATTGTAAACCCAAAGCTGATCTGCATACTGATACACTTTATGCGGCGTGTCTCCTATGTTGTCTCCATTTTTGTCAAATCCCTCATAGTTATCCCAATAGTTTTGAGATATATCATTGTTGTATGTTTTGCTAGATTTTCCGTCATTTACAACATCTTCTATATTTCCCATTACTTTGTTATTTTTGATAACATTGCTTTCACTGAGTGAGTGGAAGCGAAAACCCTCTGAATTATAGAGAATTTTGTTGTTCTCTATAAAGTTTTGTGTATCAGGCTCAAAAGAAGATCTGTCGATATACATCCCTTGTGCACAGTATAAAATAGTGTTATCCTTGATGGTAAAGCTTGATGCCTCTTTCATGCCTATACCCATACCGGTAGCTCCAAGCGAACTTTTTACAAAGTTGCCCGTTGCTATGGTGTCTTTGGAGTACATAAAAAATATCCCTACCGAGTTGTACTGATATCGGTTGTTACGTACTATATTTTTACCTGCATACATAAAGTGTAAAGAGTATCTGCAATACTCGCCGATGTTCTCTTCGATGATATTTCCATGACTATACCAAACAACCATATCTCTTGAATGGATAAGTTTGTTTTTTTTAACGATATTGTCGTTGCTATACCAAAGTCTTAACCCGTCCCCCTTGAGTCCCAGTTCAAAATCTTTAGAAGTTATGGTGTTGTTTGCAATAATAGAGTTGCGTACCATCTGCATATCGATACCAAAAAGACAATTATCTATGACACACTCGCTTATCTCACACTGGCTTGCATCGGAGATAGTAATTGCTGCATCGATTTTTTCATGTCTATCGCCACTGTTAATAATTTTAAGATTTTTAAGTGTCACATAAGAGCTTTTTATCTGAACGACAGTTCCTTTGTTTTCTCCATCAATAACGACACCGGCTTCTTTTCCTATAATCGTTAATGGCTTATTTATAACCAGATTTCCTTTGTAAACACCGGCAGGAAGTTTCAAAATAGAGCCACTCGGCGCAGCATCAATGGCTTCTTGCAATATATTTGCCCCAAACAAAGGCAAAACGAGAGCCAATAGTGCAAAAAGCGGCTTGAACATGTTAATTACTTTTGCATCTCACGAAGAGCTTTTTGCTTTGCGAAGAACGCCAAAAGGCTCAACAGACCGATTGCTACAATAAGATAAAAACCGATAGTCGGGTAAGAGTGTGTTGTAAACTGAGCAATCTTTCCATCACCAAAAACAGTCGGCATAAAAGGTTTAATTTTAAATGCACCCCAGTCATGCAGATTGTGTCCAAACCAGTAGAGCCAGTATGAGTAGTCGGCAATAAAAAGAAGCGGAAGCGATGCAGGAACAAGCATGATAAAGTTGAGTATTTTTGTGTTGTAAGCTATAAAATAAATCATCCCCAAAGAGAGTGCCAAAAGCGCATAGATACCAATTTCACGCTCTATTATTCCGCCAACCCACATCGGATCCATTCCGACATAGTGGTTGATAGTGTTCATCTCATGTACTTCACCGCTATATCCGTCAAAGTGAAAAAAGACAGGAATGCCGAGCGGAAACGCCTCTTTTGGGTAGTTTGGAGCTTCAAGCGAAACAGCCCAGATAGGCATAGAAGCAACACCTATCTCTGAGGCAGAGGCTATCATCTCGTCAAGGTTGTTATGCGCCTCTTTGGGTGTTGTAACACTTTTATATCTGCCTTGATTGTAGAGATTCCAGACACTTTTACTGAGTGAAGATATCTCTTCAGGCTTACCGGCATGAATCTTGTTTAATGTGCCATGAAAAGCAATCATGGGAAAAGTAAAAGAAAAAGTCAATATGAGGAGGGCTAGTGTTGCAAATACTCTCGCTT
This sequence comes from Sulfurimonas sp., assembly GCF_028694605.1. Lineage (GTDB taxonomy): Bacteria > Campylobacterota > Campylobacteria > Campylobacterales > Sulfurimonadaceae > Sulfurimonas. The sequence continues at coordinate 103,253 of NZ_JAQVKP010000001.1, forward strand.
TTATGATACTTGGATGCATGAAAGAGTTCCTTTGTTGAATAAAATAAAATTTCAAAATTTGAGATAAATATTCAAATTCTATTTTAGATGTATTATATAATAAAATTTCTTTTATAAGATTGATTTATGAAATTTTTTTAATTTTTTGGCATAAAAAAAGGGGGAAAGAATAAATTCCCTCCCCCTTTGCAACTCTTTAAAAAAATTTAGAAGAGATTTGCGTTTTGATCTACCCATTTTAGGTATTCAATGATGTTCTTAGTCTCTTTTTCATCCATATGCTGGTTTGGCATTCTTAGGTTGAAGTAGTCAATCATACCTTTAACATACGGATCGGTGTACATTTTTTCAGGGTTCATGATAAAGTCTTTTACCCACTTCTCACCGTTTTCTCCATGTCTTTGAAGAACACCGGTTAAGTCAGGACCAGAAGATACTTTACCGATAACGTGACATCCGCCACATCCGCCTTCGCCAAATGCTTTTTCACCCGCAGCCGCAGCAGCTGACTGTTTTGTAGCGATAAGTCTCACAAGCGCATCTTTTGCTCTGATACCGACATCCGCAGTTTTAACCATGTACTGCCAAATCATGTTTTCAAATAGAATTGCTTTTTCCATATCACCGGCTTTTACCGCTGCATCAGCTTGTTTCTTTTGTTCAGGAATCTTTCCATACTGATCCATAGCGTCAGTTACAAGGTCTGCAACAACTTTATGTTTCTCATATTTGTTCTCTTTTAAGAACTTTACAACAGACTGGATAACGGCATCAGTAGCAGCGTTTGTCGCAACAGTTTTGTCATATTCAGCTTTTAACTGCTCAGGAGACATAGTCTGCATCTTTTTCTTTTGAGTGCTATCATACTTTTTATTTGGGTCTTTAACCATCAAATAACCCATCATCTCTAAGTGAAGTGCAGAACAAAACTCTGTACAGTAGTAAGGGAATACACCCTCAATATCAGCAGTAAATTTGATACTTGAAGTTTTACCCGGCTCTAACGATGCGTGAATATTGTAGTGGTCAACTGTAAATCCATGCGCCTCATCTTGTGCACGCTCAAGGTTTGTAATGTAGAATGTTACTTCATCACCCTTGTTTACTGTGATTCTCTCAGGATTTATGTGAGAACGAACCATAGTTGCATAAACAAAAACTTTATTGCCTTTTCTCTCAATTCTCTCTTGACCTGCAAGTGTTTTACCTTCATGGATAGAGTCTGTTCTTGAGTTTGTACCCATTGTATATCTTACGTGTCCGTGAAGCTTTTCAGCACGAATCGCAACTGCTTGGTGTGGCTCTCCAAGTGGAAGAGGCATGTCAACAAGCAAGTCCATCTTTTTACCGCTAACATCAATCAACTGGTGATTTTGCGGATGCAGAGGTCCAACATTTTGGAATCTGTCAATTGCAAGTTTGTTGAGCGAAATGATATATTTTCCTTGAGGATCGGCAGATTTCCCTTCCATTCCGCAAAGGTGACCAACGTTATAGTGAACGTTTACTTTATCTAAAACCTTTAGAGTTTTGTAGTTCCACTTTACGATTTGGCTATCAACATAAAGTGAAGTATAAACCTCACCGTCAACATTTGAGTATTGGTTATGCAATGGCCCAAGTCCAAGCTCTGCTTGTCCGTGAAGTGACTTTTTCATATCTAAGATAGGAATCCCGTAAGGGTCTTTGCCTGCATAATCTTTATTTTTGATAAGCTCTTTAATTTTGCTCCATTTATAAACAGAAGCGTGTGTGTCAAGCTTTCCACAAACTGTGATGTATTCACCATCCGGAGATACGTCAACTCCGTGTGGAGATTTTGGCTCCGGAATCAAGAAAAGCGCATCATTTTTAACTGCAACTTCCATAGGAACTATTTTATGGTTATTGACAACTTTTACATTTTTAGAATCTTTTGCAAGTTCTGCAAGTTTTTTCCAGTTGTAAACGTGAAGGTAGTCAGTATCATTTCTACTCATACCGGCTTCGTTTGGCGGCATACCGACTTCAATTCCGCCTGTGTACATTTCAGAGTTAAATGAGTTTGTAAAACCCCATCCGTCAGAAACACCTTTACCGGAGTCACTTAAGTCTTGCATATAAGGAGGCATCTCAATAGTGAAAGATTCTTTTTCGTTGATTCTTCCCTTTTTGCTATCAAATCTCCACATTGTTGCACCACCGCGGTAAACCTCTTTGTAGTCTTCAATCGGGTGGTAGTTGTCATCAAAAGGAGCTGCATACTGACACGCTTCGATGATATAATCACTGTTTTGTGTAAAGAACGCTCCACCGTGAGCAGATTTGAAAACAGGGTTTACAACAATCTGTTTTGTTTCAAAGTCTGCCAAATCGATGATGGCGATACGCGGATTTGCTTTGTCATTTATAGCAAGCCACTTACCGTCATACTTTCCGTCTTTTTCTGAGAGAGCAGGGTGGTGGGTATCTCCCCAATTGATTTCTCTTCCTCTGATATTTCCTTGTCTGAGAACTTTTTTAGACTCTTCATCAAAGCCATATCCCTGCCAAGGTTCCGGAGTAAATACACCGATGTACTTTAAAATTCTCATTGATGGAACACCATAAACGATTACCTGTCCGGCTTGTCCTGCCGAACTAAAGACAACAAACTCATCTCTAGCACCTGAAGGGTTGTACGTTTTTGCAGCACGAACAACATCAGTTTCAGTAAGTCCTCTTGCTTTCATTACTTTTTGTAGTTCACCGTCTGCTGCATGCACAAACGACGCAGCTACAGAAGCACCGACAAGAAGCGAAACAAGTTTTTTAGAATGCTTAGCCATTTTTCTCTCCTTAAATTAGTTTGAGGTTTTTATAATAATACTCAAATCACAAATGTATATTAGAAAAAAGGGAAGGGTTAAAATTTGACACCGGTCAAATTTTACAATTAATTTTAAAATTTAAGGTTTAGTGTGTGTAATTAAATCGTCCAAATCACTTTTAAGATTTTTCAGTTTCTTGGCCGAAATGCTTAGTTCTTCAAAAGATTGGATAATGGCGTCTTCTTTCTTTTTAAGCTCTTTATCCCTAGAGTCTTCACTCATTGCATAGATAAGTTCTACCAAATTTTCTATATTTTGTTCTACTATCTCAAGGGATTTGTATGTATGCTCCATCGATTGTGTGGAGGATGCGATGGAATCGTTTATTTTTTGTACAAGTTTATTGAAATTCTCTTTTGCTTCGAGTATATCGTTATTGTTATCTTCTATCTCTATGGGTTTGAGTGTTTTTATGGAAGTTTGAGAAAGTATCTCTTTGGAAGCTAAGAGAAATTTTTGAATAAAAGTGATGACATTTTTGAGTTGCGTAAAGAGATAGAGCAAAAGAGAGACTAAAATAAAAAAAAGCAGATATTGAACTGCGGTGTAGATATTTTGCTCTTGGTTAAAACGTGTGATAGTGCCGTTAATAAAGTTGTCACTTGCAGCCATAAGAGCACGATTGATATCGTAAATAATTTTTACCTCTTTTTCAAGAAGAATAGTCGAATAGATAGTTTTGTTCTTTATCTGGTCTCTAAAACGCTGCACGTGAAGATAAAAATCGTTCCATAGTTTTCTTATCTTTTCATCTTTATGCAGCCCTTTTTCTTGGTTGTCCATATTTTCTAAAAAGAGTTTTATGGAATCGTCCAAAGCTTTTGACGGACTATCTGGATACTTGTAAAAGTAAAAGATATTCTTAGAGATATCTTGCGTAAAGTTTTTTTGTGCATTCATAACGGCAATTTCGTTATTGTGGCGTGTTACGTTTTTTGAGGTATGGCTAAAAATAAATGCAAGCAACAGTGAAAAAAGAAAGATAAGTGCACCGATAATTTTAATTTTTGTCATAATCTACTCCTCGTAAACAGATAGCAGCGCTTCTTTGTTTAAAACGATAATTTTTGCATTCTTTGAGTCAATAATATCATCCCGTTTGAGCCTGTTAAGAACCCTTGAGAGTGTTTCTGGCTGAATGTTTAAAATCAATGAGATCTCACTTCTTTTAAGTGAGTTGAACATATCCAAATCATCATGAAGCATCATAGCTACTTTTGCAACGGAACTAAAGATAAACTCTCTGTTGATTAGAGACTGTAGCTGACTTGATTTTCCTACCATTTCGTTGACAAGTTCGAGACACAGATGCCCTTTTGCCAAAAAAAACTCTTTAAATTTTTTATAATCAATCGCAAGAACCTTAGAATCCTCAACGAGTGAGATGTTTGAAAATGAGAGGAGCCTCTCTTTTTTTAAGTTTGATATATCAGAGATTAGAGACGGTGCATAGATATAGTGAAGAAATATTTCATTGTTATGCTTGTCAATTTTGTAGGCTTTGGCGACCCCTTGCAGTAAAAAAAGAAGTGTAGTACTCTCTTGTTTTTCATAGTAAAGAACATATCCGCTGGTATAGGAGGTTACAGACGAGAAAGAGGCAAGCAGTTCCAACTCTGCATCTGCCAAAGATGAAAAAAAATCTAAAGAGGAAAGAGTATCTTTAAGGAACACGCTTAGAGCTTATTTATTTAAGATTTTCGCAACTTTTGGCATCTATATCAAAGCGAAAAAGTTCATTTTTACTGTGCGCACTGTTATAGATGTAGCGAATAGCTATATTTGCTTTTAAAAAACGTTGTGAGCCGGAGCAGACACCATGCGTGATGGCTTTTTTCATTCTGCCGTGGTCTTCTTGTTTGATTTGCGCATCGCTTTTTGGTGCAGCATCAATTTCATAGATATAAACTAAAGTACTATCCTGTGCTTCAACTTTTGTTAGTTTTGTATGTTTGTCTATGGTTTGTGGCAATGATTTTGAGAGTTCGGCAGCGGCAAGTCTTGCAATTTCTCTATTTTGCTCTTGCATTTTATCAAGAGGCAGTTCCTGTGTAGTAATATTTGATGCAAAAGATAATATAGGAAATAAAATAGCGGTAAGTAGGAATTTCATCTGATTCTCTTTATGTAAATAATTTTAACTCTCCGCACAGCGCAGAGAGAATGTATGGAGTTAATCTTGTTGTATTCTCATGTAAGAAGGAATATCTAAATGGCTACCGTCTAAATCACCGCCAACAACAAGACGAGGGCGTATTTTTTGAATTTGAATAGAAGACTCACTTATAAAATGTTCATTATTTGTCACTGCTTTTGCCTCTTTTTCAAAACCGGTAGCAACAATCGTTATTTTTACATAATCTTCAGGAAGTGATTCATCCGTTGAAGTACCAAAAATAACATCTGCATCTTCATGTGCACTCTCCTGAACTACTATCATCGCATCATTTATTTCCATCATAGGGAAGTTCGGATGCATATAAAAGTGTACTAAAACGCCCATAGCTCCATTGATAGAAACATTGTCAAGGAGCGGTGATTCGATTGCCGACTTTATCGCTTCGTATGCTGCGTTTTCGCCTTCATGTTCGCCTACACCCATAAGCGCCATACCCTTGTGACTCATTACCGTTTTCAAGTCGGCAAAGTCAAGATTGATGTCGTTGTCGCCATTAGCCAAGATAACACCGGCAGTTCCGCTAACAGCCTGCGCTAAAACGCCATCAACGATTTTAAAACTATCTTTGATGCCAAGTTTTCTGTCAATAATGGAAAGAAGCTTGTCATTAGGGATAACGACTATAGAATCACTCTCTTTTTTAAGCTCCTCAAGTCCCATTTTTGCAAGTTTTAATCTTTTTGGCGCCTCAAACATAAAAGGTTTTGTGACGATTGATATAGTAAGTGCATCAATCTCTTTTGCAATTTTTGCAACAATAGGAGCAGCACCGGTACCCGTACCACCGCCAAGACCGGCAGAGATAAAGACGATGTCGGCACCCTCAAGCGCACTTTTAATCTCTTCATAACTCTCAAGAGCAGACTCTCTGCCGATTTCAGGCTTCATGCCGGCACCAAGACCTTTTGTAAGCTTTGTTCCGATTTGGATTGTTCTTGCACTTGTTGCATCTTTTAATGCTTGGGCGTCAGTGTTTACCATAATCATTTCTATGCCGCTAACACCATTTTTAATCATGTGACCAATCATATTTCCGCCGCCGCCGCCGACTCCAACAGCAACTATCCTCGCCCCGCTAACTTTTTGTGCTTCTTCAATCAAAAACGGTTCCATATCTTCTCCTTAAAATAACTGGGTTGCCCAGTTCCAAAATTTGCTAAACGCCCCAGCCTCATCTTTTTTCTTCTCTTTTTTTATCCCTATATCAACCATTATACCTTTGTTCTCTTGCTGAAAAGGAGGGACAGGAATTTCAGGTTCATTTACAAGGTTAATAGGAAGTTGTTCTTCAAAAACTTCATTTGAGTGTCTTACTCGTTTGTTGACATCTATTTCATAGAGCGTATATGCAGAAGCCGCATAAATAACCAAACCGATTGCACTTGAGTATTCAGGTGAACGGAGATTGTCAAAGACTCCATGCATCTCTTTTGGTTTTGCAAGACGCACAGGGATAGAGCCAAAGGTCGCAATTGCGAGTTCTCGCATCCCTTCCATCTGCGAAAAACCGCCGGTGAGAACAATACCGGCACCAATCTTGTCTTTAAGCCCGCTTTTTTCGATTAACTGAGCCAAAATCATAAGCGTCTCTTCTACCCTTGCATAGATAACATTGTGGACAACTTCCAGTGAAACCTCATGTGTTGAGTTTTCATTTCCAATTATAGGAATTTCAATCAAATCATTGCTTGGTGTTAAAAGAGAGCCATAGTTGAGTTTTACATTTTCTGCGATGTTTAGAGGCGTATGAAGAGCCATTGATAAATCGCTTGTAACATGGTTGGAACCGACACCCAAAAAGTCGTTGTATCGTATGGAGTTTCCGGAGTGAATAACAATGTTGCTTGTATGACCCCCCATATCTATGAGTGCTACACCATGCTCTTTTTCATCTGCATTTAGCGTTGCGATAGAAGATGCGTATCCGGCTAGTACGATATTTTCAACTTCAACACCTGCACCGCGAACGGCTTTGCGCAGGTTGTTGAGAATTGATTTTTGCGTTGTGATAATATGCGTGTCAACCTCAAGTCTCGAAGCAGTCATTCCAAGCGGATCTTCAATATAGTCTTGGTCGTCTGCTTTAAAATTGTACGGCAGAGCGTGCAGCACTTCATATTCGCTTGGTATATTGGCGTTATAAAGAGAAGCCTGCATAACTCTCTCTATCTCTTTAAAACTGACCTCTTTGTTTTGAATATTTACAATGCCGCTTGAGTTCAAGCTCTTTGTATATGCTCCGGAGATAGAAACTATAGCACTCTTCGCTTCTGATCCGGAGACTCTTTTTGCATCATTGAGTGCTGTTCTTATAGATTTTGAAGCAAGCTCGATGTTTGTTATACTACCCTTTTTAAGTCCCTGTGCTTTGCAGACACCTGCTCCTGTAATAGATATAGATTTATCATCACTCACCTCGGCGATGATTGCACATATTTTCGTAGAACCTATATCTATGGCTAAAATAGTTCTGCTCAACTTAGAGTCCTTGGATAAAAATCTCAGTTTTGTACCTGTTTTGAAGGTTTTTAATTAAGCCCTCATTAAACATGCCGCTTTTCAATCTAACAATTGAATTGTTTGGGTCAGTGTTAGTATTGTTAAGCAATCTTTGTTCCATAACGTTATACATAACAACATTTCCGCTTTCCAAAGTTATATATCCTCTTTTTTCTTGTGAAGTGAAAAGAGTACTTAAAAACTCATCTGCTTCCTCTTTTGTTAAATCTGTAAATTTATCTGAGTCGTTTGCTGTTATAAAATCGGTCGTTATGCCATTAAATGTAGCAAATGAGCTTTTTGCAAGTTCCAAGAGACTGTTTCTTTTTTGTTCATGTGCATAAATAGGAAGAACTTCACTTTTTGCCTCTTCAAATGTTTTTGGTTTTGCCGCATTGGTGCTAACCAACTCAAAGATGATGTACTCTTCGCCAACCACAACAGGTTTAGAAAAAGGTGATGCAGGCGTTAGTTTTGAGATACTCTCCAAAGCTTCTGCTCCAAAAGGGTTATTGGAAGCCAAAATGGTTGCTTTTTGAAGTTGCGCGGCATCTACCTCTCCTTTTTTATAAGCAACATATTTTTTCAATGCCTCTTTTTTTGTCTCTTTCGCATCTAATTCGCTTTTTATTTTTTCTTTTGCTGCATCAAGGGCTAAAATCTTCCCTTCATTGTCTTTGAAGTTTGCTTTATTTTCGTTATAGTGTTCGCTCAAGAGTGCTTCATCATACTCTTTAGATATTTTTGGCTGTTTGACATACTTGACATCATAACTAACCTCGCTCATAAATTTGTTTTGCATCTTTTCCCAAAACGGTTTTAAAAGCTCATCCGTAGTCTCAACGGTTACTATGTTTTCTTTAAGTATTTTATAGTTGATTTTGTCAGCGATACTAATTGCAGTATCGATGATTTTTGCTTCACTCTCTTTTTCTTTTATAGGTAAAAGCTGTAACGTTTTTTTGATAAGCAACTCTTTTTTGACAGTTGCTTCGTAATCTTTGAGATTAACATTGTTTTTTGAGAGAACGCTTTTATAGACTTCTTTGTTGAAAACACCGTCTTTTTGAAAATACTCTAAAGACTTAAGGTGTTCCAGCAACTCTGCATCAGTAACATTAAGGCTGTATGATTTTGCGAGATTTAAAACAAGAGCTTGTTGTGTTAGGAAATTAAGAGCTTGTGATTGTAAACCAAAACTTTTGGCTTTTTCTTCGTCAAAATCTCCTTTAAATATCTGTGCGTACTGGTTGTAAAGGTCAGAGTAGCTCTTTTGCAACTCGCCCATCGTAATCTCAACACTGCCTACTTTTGCGACCGCTCCGGCTTTATCGCCATAGTCGTACTGTCCCCATCCGACAAATCCGGCACCCACAAAAGCGATAGTAGAAATCCAGATAGTGACAATCAGATATTTTTTATGTCTTTGCATCCATGTTATCATTGAGTTATAAGCCTTGTAAATTGGTATTTTTGTAATTTTAGGTAAATTCGTATTAAACCTTGATAAAGCTGAATTTTGAGCTGCCTTTAAAGGACTTTTATTGATATAAGAGAAATGTAAATCAAAAGGTTGTAAAATCAACACCTATTTTGTCAAAGTGAGAAGGATTTTTTTATGAGAGAGACGAAAAAATATGCCAACATTGAAGATGAGTTGCCAAAACTGCCGGTGGTACTTTTAAATACAATCCAATCTGATGTTTTAGAGATTAAAAAAATAGATAAAACATGTGAAAAATTTCTCAAAGCATCCTCTAAAATCACAGAACTTCAAGATGCTCATTATGTTGTTTACTCCAAATACATTGACAAAGAGAACCATAAATATGAGAAATTTATTTTCTTGGGTAAAGACGGTGAAGAACTTTTTAATCTAAGTGGACTGGAGCTGGAACTGTACGGACTTTTGGCATGTACCAATCTATGCTATACGGATGAGTATAAAGCACAAATGTCTCAATGAATAACACTGAACTGACACAGAGGGATTTGGCTGTACTGTGGCATCCTTGTACGCAGATGAAAGACCATGAGCGGTTACCTCTTATCCCTATAAAAAAAGCGCATGGTGTCTATCTTGAAGATTTTGACGGAAATCGTTATATTGATGCTATAAGCAGTTGGTGGGTCAATCTTTTTGGACACACAAACAGTTATATCAATGCAAAAATAAAAGAGCAGTTGGAGACGCTGGAGCATGTAATCCTTGCGGGCTTTACGCATGAACAGGTTATAAGGCTCTCGGAGAGGCTAGTAAAACTAACACCAAAAGGGTTAGAGAAGTGCTTTTATGCAGACAACGGTTCAAGCGGTGTTGAAGTAGCACTTAAAATGAGTTTTCATGCACACAAAAACAACTCAAAAATCAAAAATATTTTTGTCTCACTAACCAACTCATATCATGGCGAAACGATTGGTGCACTCAGTGTCGGCGATGTAAAACTTTACAAAGAGACTTATGAACCGCTTCTTATACAAAGTCTCCAGACTGCCGTACCAAGAGATATGAGTTTGTGGGCAGCAAGAGAGGCTGCGTCCGAATTTGAAGCATTATGCGCTTCAAGAGCCGATGAAATTAGTGCGATTATCTTGGAGCCTTTAGTACAGGGTGCGGGGTATATGCACATGTATCACAAAGAGTTTCTTGTGTTGGTACGCGAAATCTGTACCAAATATGATATTCATTTTATTGCCGATGAAGTTATGGTCGGTTTTGGAAGAACGGGAGAGATGTTTGCGTGTCAGAGTGCTAACATAACACCAGATTTTCTTGTTTTGTCTAAAGGGCTTACCGGTGGCTATCTGCCGCTCTCCGTCGTACTAACAACAAATGATATTTACGCAAAATTTTATTGTGACTATAACGAGCATAAGGCATTTTTGCATTCTCACAGTTATACTGGAAATGCTCTTGCGTGTGCCGCTGCAAATGCCACTCTTGATATTTTTGAGAGAGACAACATAATCCAAAATAATAGAGAAACAGCAGAATACATGGGTAAAAAACTCTTAAAATTTAAAGAGCTTGAAAATGTTGCATCTATAAGACAGACAGGAATGATTTGCGCCGTAGAGCTTAAAGGATATGACCCAAAGGATAGAATAGGGCTCAGGGTCTATCGATATGGGCTCAAAAAAGGTGTTTTGCTTCGCCCTTTGGGGCACATTATCTATTTTATGCCGCCTTATATCATCACAAAAGAGGAGTGTGATGTGATGATGAATGTTGCGTATGAGGCGATAGATAGTTTGATTTAGTCGAAAGAGGAGTCTTTTTGCGCTGCGTCAAGCAGAAGCAGTCTGCAGCTTTTTTCAAGAATCGCTATTTTTTTTGCCATCTCGTGAATATCTCTGTTGTAGGCATAGACCCCGTAGCCGCGTATAACCATAATATCGCTCTTTCTGCTCTGAAAATAGTGGGCTATTTCGCTGCTTGCTCTCTCGTACCAATCATCAAAACTTCTGGGGTCTATAATATCAACGGAACCTAATTCACTGTAACCAAAATAGTCTCTTGGTGTGATGAGGTTATGGTCAAGTGAGTAAGCAGTGGTAAAAGGCGGCATAGTGAAGCAGATAAATTTTGCGTCTGATATTTGAGAGTAGATGCTGTGATGAATGTTGGAATCAATACTCGCTTGGTTCCATCTATAATCTTTTTTGTAGTAAAGCTCTATGAGGGTTGTATCGTCAAGCGCATCAAATATTGCCTCTTTTGTGTTGATTATAAAGCGGTTTGATTCTGTTTTTGCCGAAATAGAACCATGAAAAATGCCAAAAAAATCTTTCCTAAACATTGCTAAAGCAAGGGTCGAGAGTTTGTTTTTGAGGTGTTCTTTATTCATACTGTCTGCTCATATATTTTGAAATATCAAAAGTGTATCATACATATTAATTTAAAACGACTTCATCAAAGAAAAGTTCTCTGTTTGTTTCAAAATTTTCCACTAATTTTGTAAAACATCCTCCAAGCTCTTTTATCGTCTGGATATTTGGTTCTATATATATTTTATTTGCCTTTTTTTGCATTTTTATAATATCTGCCTCACGGAGCAGTTGCAGATGCTTCGAGATTGTGGGCAGAGAGAAATTAAAATGTTTAGCTATAGTTGTGACGCATGTGGCATGTGGGTTTGCCTCTGTTTTAGGGCTTTTGTCATCTATGGAACATACATAACCGCCCGTAAAAATATTTTTAAAAATCATAAAACGTGTTTCATTGCCGAGCGCTTTGAAAATTTTTATTTTCTGTTGCATATCTAACATTTTTTTCCTTGACAAATGGTTGAAATAATTATAACATAGCAATATCTATTTAGTTAAATGCCTAAATAGGCAAATAACGTTAGAAGGGATTTTAAATGAAAAAAAGAGCGGTGGATATTTTTTGTTGTATAGGGTTGCTCTTGGCGTTTTCTCCTGTTTTTGCACAAGCAGATGCAAAAATGGAGCTTATAAATGAGGCGAAAAAAGAGGTCACGGAGATTGCTCCAAAAGAGTTAAAAGGCATGTTTGAAGATGAGAAAAGCGCTGTAATTCTTGATGTCAGAGAAACGGAACAAAGGGCAGAGGGCTATATATATGATGATTTTGTTTCTGTCAATACAATCTCAATTACACGTGGAAATTTGGAGTGGGAAGTGCTTGATAAGATAACTGATAAAAATATGCTAGTAGTTACATACTGTAGAAATGGAGGACGGGGTGCTTTGGCGGCACAAACCCTCAAAAAGATGGGCTACAAAAATGTAAAAAATCTTAAAGGCGGACTTGCCGACTGGGCAAAAGCCGGTTATAGCGTAAAGACCGGCTTGGGTGTCACAAAACTAACAACAGGAGAATAAAAATGGTAACAATTATACTGAACCATGAGCCATATGATGGTTCCGACATAACATGGAATGCTTTGCGTCTCGCTTCAACGCTACATAAAAATGGAGAAAAAGTAAATATATTTTTGATGAATGATGCGGTTGATTTGGCAAGGGACAAAACACAAAAGCCTCAGAGTTACGACCATGACTTGGTTTTGATGCTTAAAAAACTATATGAAAGCGGAGTTGCACTCCAAGCTTGCGGCACATGCAATGCACGATGCGGAATTTTTAAAAATGAGCCTTACTTTGATGAAAAAGTCTCCTCAACTATGCAAATTCTCGCAGACTGGGTTGTGCAAAGTAAACAAGTGCTTACGTTTTAAGAGAGTAATGAGCTTTTTATGTCCTAAAAAGCTCCAGTTTTGCGTGCAGTTCATCCGTCATGGAGTTTAGGTGGTCTGCGGCTGCTGCTATCTCTTCAACACTTCTTGCATTTGTAGCCGAAATAGCGTTAATTTTGGTTACTTGTTCTACGATTGTTTCAACATTTTTGCCTGTTTTTTCAAAATCGCTTACTGTTTTGTCTGTGGCTAGAACCGCCTCTTTTACAATTGCTACACTTTGGTTTATCTTGTCCTCAACATCACTCGCACTGTTGGAGAGTTCTTGGACATCTTGGGCATTGGAACTCATTTGAGTGCTGACATCACTTATGGACTGTACGATAACATTGATGGTAGCGTTTATCTCTGTAAGGCTTCTTTGGGTTCGTTCTGCAAGTTTACGCACTTCATCGGCGACTACTGCAAACCCACGTCCATGTTCTCCCGCACGTGCCGCTTCGATGGCAGCGTTAAGTGCGAGAAGGTTTGTCTGATCTGCGATGTCGGCAATGATATTCAAAATATTTTTTACGTCACTTGCCTCTTTTGAGAGTGTTTCCATACGCTGGGCAAGCTCTATTTCAAGCTGTGCAGAATTTTGCACTTTGTGTGTAAGGTTGATAATCTCATCTCTTGCATGAGCGAGATTTTCATTAGCTTGGAGTATCTCTTTTTTGCTCTTTTGTGCTTCACTTATTGCAAGTTCAATTTCGCCTTTTATCTGCGTAGCTTTTTTGGTTGCTTCATTAACGGCTACTACGCTTTTTTCAACATTTTCTCCTACGCCTACTGCCGTTGTTGAGAGTTCATGGGAAATGGAAGCGTTTTCGCTTGAACTGCTTTTAGATGTCTCTATAAGTTCTCTGAGTGTTGCTAAGAGTTTATTGAAGCTTTGCGCCATTTGGCTTAGTTCAAGCGGAGCATTTTCATCCATTTTTATGGTGAGGTTATGGCTCTCGCCGATACCGATAAGAGTGGCTTTAAAATGTTCTATCGGGGTGCTTACAGATGTTTTGATAAGTAAAAGTATGAGTGAAGCAAAAAGAAGAATGCCTACAAATAAACCTATGGTTAAAGAGAGAATGTTAAAAGATATCTCATCAATTTTTTCATTTATGACTTTATCGGTATATCTGTAGAGTTCAAGTTCTACATCTCTAAGGATGTCTATGGAAGCGGTTACATTTGTAAACCATACATCCGGATCTACTTTAAAGTCTCCATCAAGCCCCTTGTTTTTAGCTATTTCTATCATAGCAAATGTTTTTTCAACCGCCTCGCCTTTGAAGTTGTTTTTGTAAAAATCTTGTAGCTCTTTTGGAGCGAGTGTTATAAATTTGCGGCTGTTAATATGGTATGCTCCAAAAGAACCGCCAAATGTAAAGTATGTATTTCCGGCAAAACTATCTTTTGTAAAAGCGCCATTAAGATTTGCTCTTATCTGCCCTAACTGCTCTTTTGCAGAAGCTAGATGCGTATAGGCTTGGATAGCATTTCTACCGTTTTTATCATCCATAAGCGATGGAATAATTGTCCCGCTATCAATGAGAGCGACAATAGTTTTGGAAAAGTAAGCTCCTGTATCCGGAGCGTTAAGCGAGAATGCATCCACTGCTGCTCTTTTTTGGTTTAGTTCGTTTAGGTTGTTTAAAACTGAACTATCACCTTTTGTTTGAGTGTAAACATTTTTTATCTCGGCAATTGCACCATCTACTTTGCCTCTTATATCGGAGAGTTTGTCGCCATTTTTTGCTCCATGAGAAGCTGCAAATCCTACACTAAGCCCTCTTTCTATTTGCATGAAGTGGATTGCTTTTGCCAAGGACTCTACCTCTTGGACACGATATTTTGTTGTGATTAAATTTTCTTTAATGCCCATGTCAAAGAGAATTTTGCCAATAGAGAGCGCTAAAATAACCAAAATTGGTACAAGTGCCAATACCATTAACCTTGCTTTTATGCTTGAGTTTTTCATAACTTTTTCCTTTTTTATAAGTTTTCCTGTGGGATTGAAAAATAGTGCCATATTATGACCAGTTGTTGATTTATTCAGAGGGTTCAATTGTTTTGTTTTTCACAATTTATTCCATAGGATAATGACTAAGGCATTGTATATCTATATAGTTTAATTTAAGATTAACCTATAGGATAAATTTGATATGAATTTTGCCAATATTTCACAGAAAGAGATAGACGATATATATAAAAATATATCTGCAAGAGTGAAATGTCTCAGAGAAGAGAAAAAAATGTCGCAACTTGAACTTTCGCTTGAGATAGGTATAAAATCTGTTGCTTTTTACTCAAACTGCGAAAATAACAGATACGGAAAACATTTTAATCTTGAGCATCTTTATAAAATAGCAAAGGCGCTTGAGATAGACGTGAGAGACTTGATTATTTGAGGATGTTGGAGGTCCCTTCAACACCATTCTGCTCTTCGACAAGCTCGGAGCGAATGGAGAAAAAGCTCTTTATGTCCTAAAAAGCTCCAGTTTCGCATGCAGTTCATCTGTCATAGAGTTTAGGTGGTCTGCGGCTGCTGCTATCTCTTCTACGTTTCTTGCATTTTTAGATGAAATCTCGTTGATTTGAGAGACTTGAGAAACTATGGATTCTACATCTTTTCCTGTCTTTTCAAAGTCGCTTACGGTTCTGTCGGTTGCACGGACTGCTTTGTTGACGATGAGTACACTTTCGTTTATCTTGTTCTCAGCATCTGAAGCGTTTTGGGCTAGATTTTGGATATCTTCTGAGTTGGAGTTCATCTGTCCGCTTGCATCTATGATGGACTGTACGATAACATTGATAGTCGCATTTATCTCTGTAAGGCTTCTTTGGGTTCGTTCTGCAAGTTTACGCACTTCATCGGCGACCACGGCAAATCCTCGCCCATGTTCACCAGCACGTGCCGCTTCGATAGCGGCATTGAGTGCGAGAAGGTTGGTCTGATCTGCGATGTCTGCGATGATATCCAAGATATTTTTTACTTCACTTGCCTCTTTTGAGAGGGCTTCCATTCTGGTAGCCAATTCTACTTCAAGCTGGGCGGCGTTTTGTACCTTTTCTGTAAGACGGATAATCTCATCTCTTGCGGCACTCAAGTTCTCATTTGCTTTGATAATCTCTTTTTTGCTCTGGGCAGCTTCATAAACGGCTCTTTGAATCTCATCTTTTATCTCTGCTGCTTTTTTAGTTGCATCATCTATAACAACAACACTCTTTTCTACATTTTCCCCGACACCCATCGCTGTAGTGGATAGCTCATGAGATATGGAAGCATTTTCGCTTGAGGATTGTTTGGAAGTATCGATAAGGTCTCTGAGAGTGCCTAGCAAATCATTGAAGCCATGCGCCATTTCTGAGAGTTCCTGTGGAGTGCTCTCGTCTGCTTTTAGCGTAAGATTCTTGCTTTGCGCAATCTCTAAAAGTTTGGATTTAAAACTCTCTATAGGTTTAATAACACTTCTGCTGATGAAAAACATCACCACGGCAACAATAATAAGAAGAACTATAACCGACGAGATAATAATCAAATCTCGCATCTCATTTGCATTTGCTATTACTTCGTTCTCGGTTATTCTGGATATAAATGCCCAAGTCAAATCCTGTCCGATTTTAAGAGGTGCATATGCAAAGGTAACCATTTCGCCGGTAAAGCCAATAACCGTCATATTTCCTGTTTTACCGCTTAATGCCGCTTTGACTGACTCGGTATCTACTTTTCCGGTAGCCGGATTTGCAAAAGATGCCTTTATGGTGTGTGTCTCTTTATGTAAAAAGCTATCGCTTCTCATAAGTTTGTCATGCCCAACCAAGAAATCCTCTTGTGTTTTTCCGTATCCAATTCTTTGGTTCATCACTTTTGAGACGGCGCTGTCAGATATTTGAAGTGCGACAACCGCTTTGATGGTTCCGTCAACTTTGACGGGAGTTGCTAAAAACATTGCAGGTTCGTTGTTGCTTGGAGCGTAAGAGGTCATATCTACAAATGTCGGGCGATTGTTTTGAAGTGCCATTTTGTATGCTTTTGCAAGTCCGCTATCTTTTAACGAGCCGCTTGTCAGGTTTTCACCGTAGTCACTCTCTTTTGCTGCACTATAAAGAACATGCCCATGTTTTGCGCAGATGATAAAGAAGTCGTGATAGCCATATGCTTTTATGTAGTTTTGAAAATACTCTTCATGTTTCTTGGTTTTTTCTTTTACCTCTTCATTTTTTACGGGGTACGGGTCGGTCGCACCTACTTCCAGCTTCTCATGCAGATGCAGCATATCTTCTACTAACTCTTTTACATCTGTTGAGCGAGAAATAGAGTCAATATTGTTGATGTTTTGAGTAAAAAAACCCTCAATTTGACTTTTTTTGATATCTCTTGATACAGACATCATCTTTTCATTGGCTGCTCTTAGAGCTGCTTTGCTCTCAACTACCGCTTCATATGTGGAAATGGTTGCCAGTACAACAAGTGATGTAATGGTCAGACCGACAATCTGTTTTTTTAACGATAACTTTTTCAACACAAACCCCCTTGTTTCAATCTATCTTTTAAGTTTTTGCATTTTTAAAAACTTACAGAGAGCTTCTGAGAAGGTCTGTGTCAATCTTTGGTTTAACGGGGCATGAATTTTTTTATGAAAATTTGAAACGAAAAAGAAGTTGTTGAATGGGCGGTTTTGAGTTTGAATTAAAAAAGTTGAGGGGGGGGGATTTAAATGATAAAAATTAGCCCTTTTTAAATTCATAAAATCAACCTTAATTTTGTTCAATTTTTGAAAAACGGGAAATTTTAATACAAATAAACTTAAATTAAACTGTTAGTAAAAATAATTAAGATTGTTTAAAACTGTGTATAACATCCCGAAAATTAAGGGATGTTGTTACTTAAACCAACTCTTCATCTTCTCAATAGCAGAGTACAAAACACTTTCATGCGGTTTTGATTCTATGCCAAAAGACTCTTGGAGTTTTGAGAGGAGTTCTCGCTGTTCGTCGGTGAGTTTGTTTGGGTATGTTATATTGACCTGTGCTATAAGATTTCCTTTGCCGTGCCCGTGAACATCGTCTATCCCTTCTCCTCTAAACACAAAGTGCTGTTTATCTTTTGTTCCGATGTCAAGTTTGAGTTCTAGCTCACCCGTGAGTGATGGGATGGTAAGAGTCTCTCCTGCGACTGCCTGTGTGAAAAAGACGGGAATAGCGATATAAACATCATTGCCGTCTCGCTGAAAATGTTTGTCCGGCTTGACGCTAAAAGTGACGTAAAGGTCGCCCCTTGTGCCACGTTTTCCGATGTTTCCTTTTCCTGAAACTCTGAGGCGGTTGCCGTTGTCAATGCCTTTTGGGACTTTGATAGTGACATTGCCACGCTCTTCATGGTAGCCTTTGCCATCACAGCTGTTACACGGTGCTGTAGGAGCGGCGCCTGTTCCATGGCATGCAGGACATGTTTGGGAGAAGGTCATAAAGCCCTGCTTCATAAAAACTTGCCCTTGACCTCTGCACTGGCTGCATGTGGAGAGTTTACCGTCTTTTGCTCCCGTACCGCTACAACTGTTACATGAGTTTTTGTACTTGAACTCTACCTCTTTTTCGCATCCAAAAACTGCTTCGTTGAAAGTGATGTTCATATCAACGTTCATGTCGAGGTTGTACTTTTCCATATCGGACGGGTTTTGGCGGCGGCGTGATGAACCGCCAAATCCGTTAAACATCTCTTCAAAGATAGAGCCTAAATCGTCAAATCCGCCAGACGAGTGTCCACGTCCGCCCATGCCGGCAAGTCCCTCTTTGCCGTATCTGTCGTAAATGCTTTTTTGTTTTTCATCGCTTAAGCATTGGTATGCTTCATTACATAGTTTAAATTTGTGTTCTGCTTCGCTATCACCCGGGTTTTTGTCAGGGTGGTAAATTTTAGCCATCTTTCTATAGGCTTTTTTGATGGTTGTCTGATCTGCATCTCGTGAGACCTCTAAAATCTCATAATAGCTTAAATCTTGCATCTTTTTCCTTGAAATTTTTTCGCAATTATAGCGTTTAAAATTTAAGGGAACCTCTAAAAATTCTAACCACCTTCAGCGATAGAGCCAAGTCCACACTCTGCGTTGCCTCTTTTTGCCTTAGCCTTAGCTAGGGCTGCAAAGAGCCGCCTTGATTGTGAACTTGGCTCTATCGCTGAAGGTGGTTAGAATTTTTAGAGGTGCCCTTAATACTATAGTTGGTAATTCACTATTCTTTGGTATGAAATTTGCTATAATCGCATTTATGAAAAGAAATATACTTTATGTAACCGCGATTTTACTTTTAGTCGGATGTTCCAAAGAGCCCATTGTCGTCATAGATGAAACACCTGTAAAAAAGCCTTTTGAAGTGCAAGAAAAAGTCGGAGACGGTGTTCAAGGGAGCATGCAAAAAAGTGTGCAGAAGGTGAAACTTTCTAACGTGCCTAATGTAGAGCTTATACCAAGCAGTTTTGAAGAGCTTCCGAATTGGGAAAATGAGGATTATGCGGCGGCTTTAAACTCTTTTGTTACAAGTTGCAAAACAACTAAGACAAAAGCACTTTATGAGAGTTTGTGCCATGCTGCAAAAGAGACGTCAAATCCTAAAGATTTTTTTATGCAAAATTTTGCACCTTATCAGGTTGATACATCTGATAAAAAGGATGACGGACTTTTGACCGGTTACTATGAGCCGCTTTTAAGGGGTTCTTTGAAAAAAAAAGAACCTTATATTTATCCTGTTTACGGAACCCCAAAAGATTTGGTTACCGTAAAACTAGCTGAACAGTATCCGGAGCTTAAAAACTATAGACTGCGCGGAAGAGTGGAAGGAAATAACGTAGTTCCATACTACTCACGCAAAGAGTTAAGCAAACGAAAGCTGGATGCTGAGATTGTTTGCTATGTGGATTCTAGGATTGACCTTTTCTTTCTTGAAGTGCAAGGTTCAGGAAGAGTTTTGCTTGAAAACGGAGAGATGATGTACGTTGGATTTGACAATCTCAATGGACATAAATACAAATCTATCGGAAAGTACCTTATAGAGTTGGGTGAAATGAACTACGCAGAGGCTTCTATGCAAGGTATCAAAAAGTGGTGTGACCAAAACCCGTCACGTGTAGATGAGTTATTAAATCATAACGATTCTATGGTTTTTTTTAAAAAGAAAAATCAGCCTGCTACAGGTGCGCTTGGCGTTGTGCTGACGCCTGAACGTTCTGTTGCAATTGACCAGAGCTATCTCCCTCTTGGAAGCATGCTCTATATGAGCGCAGACGCAAAAGAGAAAAACTTAAACCGAATAGTACTTGCGCAAGATACGGGCGGAGCCATCAAAGGAAGTGTGCGTGCCGACTTCTTTTGCGGATACGGAGATGAAGCAGGGCAAATTGCCGGCAAACTTAAAGCACCTTTGAAGCTGTGGATATTGTTGCCAAAAAAAGAGTCATAATGATAAAGGGTGTTGTGTGGAGAGTTCTTTAAGCAAATTTAACAAGCTCGTTGATGCACTTCAAGAGCTTCCGACCATCGGTAAAAAATCGGCTATACGTTTGGCGTACTACATTGTAATGAAAGATAGTTTTGTGGGTATGAAGATATCCCATGCTATAGAGGATGCGCTTGGCAGTATTCGGGAGTGCAGCTCTTGCGGTGGGATGAGCGAGGATGCATTGTGTGCTATTTGTTGTGATGAGAGCAGAGATGCAACACTTCTTTGTATTGTTGAAAACGCCAAAGATATTCTTCTTTTAGAGGAAAACAGACTTTTTGAGGGAAGATACTTTGTTTTGGAATCTTTAGAAAATTTCAATCTTTCAAAACTTGAAAAGATGGTTGCTTCGGGCGTTAAAGAGATAGTTTTTGCCCTAACGCCATCTATCGCAAATGATGCGGTTATGTTATATATTGAAGATAAATTAAGTAGTTTTGATATAAACTTCTCAAAAATTGCTCAGGGTGTTCCTACTGGGGTAAGTTTGGAAAATATAGATTTGTTGTCTCTTAGCAGGGCTTTAAGTGACAGAGTAAAGGTGTAAAATGAGGACGATTTATCTAAGTATGGTGAGTTGCGTACTTGTTTTTGGACTTAGTGGCTGTGGTTCAAAGAGTATAGAAAAACCGCAAGAAGTGGCGCAGGCACAAAAGAGTAACGGTGCGGATGATGAGTTGGCATCATTTACGGATGAGATGAAAGTCCAAGAGATTTATGATCCTCTTAGCGGTTATAATCGTATGATGACAAGCTTCAATGACGCTGCGTATGAGTATGTTCTTAAGCCAGTTGCAACCGGATATAAAAATATGCTCCATTTTGAGATTCGTAACTCAATAGAGAATTTTTTTGAAAATCTCTACTTTCCGGTGCGATTTGCAAACACTCTTTTGCAGGGAAAATTCTCTTATGCCGCAGAGGAGACCGGGAGATTTGTTATAAATAGTACGGTTGGTGTTTTAGGACTTTTTGATTCTGCCAAGAGTTGTTTTGAGCTTGAAGCGCATGAAGAAGATTTTGGTCAAACGCTTGGATATTATGGTGTCGGCGGTGGTCCTCATATCGTATTGCCGCTACTTGGACCATCAAATTTGCGTGACACGTTGAGCCTTTACCCAGACTCGGTTTTAAGTGTGATAGATTGGGAAGAGAGGGATTATTGGACGCTTACGGATACCCCTGCGGAGTATATCGGTGTAAAATCGCTTGAGAAGATAAACACTATCTCTATACATATGGATAAATATGAGAAGATGAAAGAGGATGCGGTGGATTTGTATCCGTTTTTGCGAGATATGTATGAACAGCGTAGAAAAAAACAGATAGAGGAGTAGGTTGTGAAGTATATTTATAAAATAGTTTTGGCGATTACCGCGGTGCTTTGTTTTGGGCAAAACTTGGCTGCAAATGAACAAGTAGAGCTAAAAGAGCATTTTTTAAAAAAAATTGATGAGATTATTCTTATTGTTGCAAAAAAAGAGTTTACAAAAGATGAGAGAAACGGCAAAATAGTCAAATCACTTACTCCAATGTTTGATTTTGAGCTTATGGCAAAACTAAGCCTTGGAAACAGATGGAAAGATCTCTCTGATACAGAAAAAGAGAAGTTCGTTGCACTTTATGTTGAGCGTATGAAGCAGTCTTACTCATCAAAAATTGATGCCTATAAAGATGAAAAAGTAGAGATAAAAAAAGTAGAGCAGGCAAAAGAGGATAGAATAACTTTAGTGACTGACCTTGTTAGCAAAACAGAAAAGCTTGAAATTGCCTATAAGTTTCACAAGCCAAAAAAGCCTATAGCTTCGAAAGACAGCTGGCTTATCTATGATGTTGAAATTTTGGGAGTAAGTATTTTAAAAACTGATATAGCTCAGTTTAAAGAGTTTTTACATACGAAAAGTATGAGTGAACTTATGGATGCTTTGGCAAAACAATCGTAGATTTTATGCTTAAAAATTTTTATCAAAACTATCTTCTAGGGTATCCAAAGATTATATTCTCCTTTATGGTTGTTTTGATAATAGCCGTGTCACTTTTTGCGTTTAAGCTAGAGATTGATGCGAGTGCCCAGACGCTTCTTTTGGAAAATGATAAAGATTTGGAGTTTTCAAGAGATGTGGCAAAGCGTTTTGAAGCACCGGATTTTTTAGTGGTTACATATACTGTCGATGGTGACTTGCTAAGCCAAGACAACATTGACAATATAACACTCTTAAGCAACAAAATCAAAAAGCTCTCTATTGTAGAGAGCGTTACTTCAATCGTTAATGTTCCTTTGTTGCAATCTCCGCCGATGCCTCTTAAAGAGCTATTAAAAGGAATCCCAACCCTCACATCTCCGGATATCAATAAAACACTCGTCAAAGAAGAGTTTCTAACAAGCGCCATCTATAGACAAAATCTTGTGAGTGACGACTTTGCAACAACAGCGCTTATGGTAAACCTTAAAAGAGACGAGCACTATTTTTCTCTTATAAACAACAAGGACAAATACTTAAAGCTTAAAAAAGAGCGAGCGCTTACTCACAGTGAACAGACAGAATACAAAAACGCTGCGGACGCGCTAAAAAAATACAGAGACACTTTAAGAGCGCAAAATCATGCAACAATAGTTTCATTGAGGGAGATGTTAAAAACTTTTATGCAAGAGCATCCAAAAATCAAGCTTCATCTTGGCGGCGTAGATATGATAGCTGATGATATGGTGGAGTTTGTAAAATATGATTTGAAAACTTTTGGTTTTATGATTATTGTTCTTTTGGTGCTGATTTTATATATTTTGTTACGGGAGAAGAGATGGGTTGCGATTGCACTTTTGATTTGCAGCGCCTCTCTTGGAGTTACAAGCGGATTGTTAGGGCTTTTTGGATGGGAGATTACGGTAGTGTCTTCCAATTTTATCTCCTTGCAGCTTATTATGAATATGTCGCTGGTCGTGCATCTTATTGTACGTTATAAGGAGCTACATGAACAAAATCCGCATGAAGAGCAAAAAAGTCTCGCTCTCGGTACTGTTTTTTCTATGGGTAAGCCATCTCTTTTTGTTGTTTTAACCACAATCGCAGGATTCAGTTCTTTAGTTTTTAGCGGTATTTTGCCTGTTATTAACTTTGGCTGGATGATGAGTATAGGTATGGTTGTTTCGCTTGTTTTGACCTATATACTTTTTCCAATTGTTCTGCTTTTTTTTAAAAAAAGCGAGGCAGAACAACGTTCAACATCTAAAGTTTCATTTACGTCAAAAGTGGCATATATTGCGTATAACTATAAAAAAACAGTTTTAGTCTCTGCATTTTTGGTTACGGTATTTTCTGTCTCCGGGGCGATGCAGTTGCGTGTAGAGAACAGTTTTATAGACTACTTTAAAAAAGAGACGCAAATTTATCAGGGAATGGCGCTTATAGATAAAAAACTTGGCGGAACAACGCCGCTTGATATTATTTTGACATTTAAACAAAACAGTGATGAAGTTGTTGCCATTGGAGTGAAAGATTCAAAAGAAGATGCGGAATTGGACTCTTTTACAGATGAGTTTAAAGAGCAAGACGGCGACAAAGAACAGTACTGGTTTACCCAAAATAAGATGCGCAAAGTCAAAGAGGTACATGATTATCTTGATTCCGTAGATGCTGTTGGAAAAGTGCTTTCTCTTGCAACGGCGGGAGAGATACTTCAGGTACTTAATGATGGAGTTGAAGCTGATGGGTTGACTTTGGCGCTTATGAATAAAGAGCTGCCGCAGGAGTATAGAAAAATTATTCTCTCGCCATATATGGATATCACAAACAATCAAGTGCGTATAAGTACGAGAATCATCGACTCTCTGCCGGAACTTGAACGAGACGCACTCATCAAAAAAATCGATGCCGACCTGAAAAAAATGCTTACCCCAAAGAATGAGGAGCATAAACTATCCAATCTTTTAGTAATGTACAACAATATGCTTCAATCTCTTTTTGATTCACAAATCAAGACGATAGGCGTTGTTGTATTTATCTTATTTTTAATGTTTTTGGTACTTTTTAGAAGTTTGAAAATTGCCGTTATAGCAATGGTAGCCAACATAATTCCGGTCGGTGTTATTTTTGGCTTTATGGGATGGATGAATATACCGCTGGATATGATGACAATAACCATTGCAGCTATCAGCATCGGTATAGCCGTGGATGACACTATCCACTATATTTATCGTTATTCCATGCTTTATCAACAGAGCAAAGATGCCAAGACGACAATGTTTCAAGCACATGAGAGTATAGGGGTGGCGATGTTTTATACCTCCGCAATCATTATGGTAGGATTTTCTGTTTTAGTACTTTCTAACTTTTTGCCGACTATCTATTTTGGACTTTTGACTATGATAGCGATGTTTATGGCAATTGTTGCAGATTTGATGTTTTTGCCTGTACTGATTTTAATTTTTGGAATTTAGAGGTACCCTTTAATTTTGCATCTTCATTTCAAAAATTTTGATGTACAATTCGTTTCATTTTTCTAGGAACACCATTGAAATATATTCTCGTTTCTTTACTGCTCGCTTCGCTTCTTCAGGTTTTTTTATGGCTTAACAATGATAAAAAATTTATTACCCCGCCAGATGCCGAGGATATCATCGAATCACTCTCTTATGCACCATATACAAAAAAGAACGAAAAAGAGATGCTTAGCGATGAAGAGGTCGTTAGAGACTTAAAACTCCTAAAAAAATTTACAAATACGGTACGTTTTTACTCCGCAGAGGATTCTCAAAAGGTTATGCCTTTTGTGAAACAGCTTGGCATGAAAGCGCATATGGGTCTTTGGCTCTCGGGAGTTGCCGAAGATAACGAAAAAGAGATTGCTTTGGCAAAAACTCTCATTAGTGATTATTATGACAACTTGGCATCCGTAATCGTAGGAAACGAGGTGTTGCTTCGTGATGACTTGAAGCCTGATGAACTCATTGTGCATATCAGAGATTTTAAGGGCTTTGTGGAGGGTATATTTAAGGGCAGACTGGATGTTAAAGAGCAAGCCATTAAAGATGAGCTTGCAAAGATAAAAAACAAGCGCAAAAGAGCCGCTAAAGAGAAAGAACTTCGCATAGAACTTGTAAAACATCCTGAGCATAGTGTGGCAGTGACTACTGCGGAGATTTGGAATATGTGGCTGCTGTATCCGGATTTGGCAAATGAAGTAGATATGATAAATATCCATATCCTTCCGTATTGGGAAAAAATAAAAGCTGAAAATGTTGAAAGTTTTTTCAAAGAGATTTATGCAAAGGTAAGGGAAATTCATAAAACTAAACCTATTACGATAGGCGAGTTTGGATGGCCAAGCCAAGGATATAACAACCAAGGTGCTGTTGCAAGTCCCGAAAATCAGGCGATGATAATAAGAAGATTTTTAAGAATGGCAAAAGAAGAAGGCTTTAGTTATAACATCATGGAAGCCTTTGACCAGCCTTGGAAAGGCGTGGATGAAGGGAACGTCGGGCAGTACTGGGGTATCTTTGATGCAAACCGCAAACTAAAATTTGAGATGCAGGGTGTCGTACTTGTAGAGCCGTTCTGGTTTATGCAGATGGTTGCAGCCGCTCTCATCGGGGCAATTCTGACATTTTACGGACTTAGAAACCAAAATATCAACTTTTTACACGCTATCACTTATGGGCTTGCTGCACAGGGTATCTCTTTTGGTATCGTTATGGCGGCGGTCTATCCGTTTATACACTATATGAATTTTGGTATGTGGATTATGTGGGGGATGGGTTCCATTTTGATGGTACCGCTGACTCTTATCACGCTTGCAAAGGCAAATGAGCTTTTCAAGTGTACTATCGGAAAGCCGCCCAAGAGGCTTATACCGCTTGATTTGAAGTCGGAACATATTCCTTTTGTCAGTATCCATGTTCCTGCATACAAAGAACAGCCTGCTGTTTTGGAAGAGACGCTTCGTGCTCTTGCACAACTTAGATATACAAACTATGAAGTTTTAGTTATCATCAACAATACTCCCGAAGATTTTTATAAAGCTCCTATCAAAGCGTTGTGTGAAGAGCTTGGTGAGAGATTTGTCTATCTTGACATTCAGTGTAGCGGATTTAAAGCCGGAGCGCTTAACAAAGCTTTAGAATTTACAAATCCTGAGTGCGAAATACTTGCTGTTATTGACGCTGATTATGTTATTAGCCCAAATTGGCTTATTGATTTGGTGCCGATTTTTGATGATCCAAAGGTTGCATTGGTTCAAGCGCCTCAGGACCACAGAGACGGGAATGACTCGCTTATTAAAACAGCTATGAATGCTGAATATGCTGGCTTTTTTGATATAGGTATGGTTGAGCGTAACGAAGAGAATGCTATCGTTGCGCATGGAACTATGCTTATGGTTCGCAAAAGTGCATTTGACGAAGTCGGACAGTGGAATACCGATACAATCGTTGAGGATAGCGAGCTTGGGCTTAGACTTTTTGAAGCGGGTTACATCGGGCACTATACAAACCGCCGCTATGGTCATGGACTGTTGCCAGATACCATTGAAGCCTTTAAGAACCAACGCCATCGCTGGGCATACGGTGCGGTACAGATTCTTAAAAAGCATTGGCCGCACTTTAAGCCGTCATCAAAAACGCTTACCCGTGCGCAAAAGCATCACTTTGTCACAGGTTGGTTTTTCTGGCTCTCCGACGCACTTGGACCGGTAACTGCCGTACTTAATATCCTTTGGGTTCCGGTTATCATCTTTGTTGGAGTTACCATCCCGACGATTGCCTTGACGGTGCCGATTTTGACCTCATTTTTAGTCAATGTTATACACTCTTTTGTACTATACAAGACAAGAGTAGGGGCAAAGTTCTACCACTCTACACTGGGTGCAATTGCGGCAATGAGTTTGCAGCTTATCATCTTTAAAGCGGTGTATGATGGATTTGTTAAAGACCGTCTGCCGTTTAAGAGAACGGAAAAAGGCGGTAACAGCAAAAAGAGTGTAAGCAGTCCTGTTAAAAACGAGATAATTTTGGCGACACTGCTTTTGGGTTCGTTTACTGCACTCATTATGACAAACCATCAGGACATCGTGGAGATTTATGTATTTTCCGCAACTATTCTTATCCAAAGTGTGCCTTATATCTCGGCAATTATTTTGAGACTTATTGAAAAAAGTTCTTACAAAAAAGAGGCTCTTTAAGTTTTCTTGCTTATCTTTTAAAAAAACTATAAAATAGGAGCATTTAAAAGAAGAGGAATCGTTATGAGACTCTTGATTGTCGGCGGCGGCATTGCTGCGGTTTATTTGGCAAATAGAGCAAAGAAAATCGATGCTTTGCTTGATGTTGTTATGCTAAGTGATGAGGCGTACGCACCTTACGATAGAATCCATCTCTGCTCCCTAGTCGATGAGAGCGCAACACTTCAAAAGATATCACTGCATCTTGACCCAAGAGTGCATCTTGAGCTAAACCAAAAAATCATTAAAATCGATAAAGAAAAAAAAAGAGTTTTTTCAAAAGATGCGATGTTTCATTATGACAAGCTTGTTATTGCAACAGGTTCACTGCCAAACACTCCGTTTGATATAAGCAAAATCAAAAATGCTGCCGTTTTTAGAAGCGCAGATGACGCAAAATCAATCAAAGAGGGCATAAAAGGAAGAGAAGTTGTTGTAGTTGGAGCAGGTCCCATTGCACTGGAGCTTTTGGAACGGCTGGGCAAAATGGAGAGTGTGCATAAAGTTACACTGCTTGTACGCTCAAATTTTTTATATGATAAAAATCTCTCACATGAATCCATAAAGCTCATAGAGAATAGCTACACAAAAGATAAGAAAATGACTATATCTTACGAAGATGAAATCATAGATATCGTAGTTGAAGATGGCGAGATAAAGAGGCTCAAGAGTAAAAAACTGGAGATTGAGAACCCTTTTGTGGTCTTTGGTATAGGGATAAAGCCAAATATTGATAGTTTTAGAGATGTTTTAGAGTGTAACAGAGGCATTTTAACAAATCTTTTTATGCAGTGCGAAGATGATATCTACGCTATCGGAGAGTGTGCAGAGGTAAGAGAACTTGGTTTTGTTGCTGGGCATGTCGAGGCTTGCGTGGATGAGGCGGAGTGCACAGTGGCACATCTACTGCTTCAAGAACCAAAAGAGTTTGTACGCAAAACAACGGTTGATATGCTCAAAGTCGGTGAGTTTAATCTAGTGGATGTGATCTCTGCAAAATTTTCAAATCCCTATGAGAAGGTCACGGTAAGTGCTGAGAACTGCGTCGATGAGTATTTTTTAAGAGAGAAAAAATTACTTCGTTATGTCGGTATCAACTCAAATACGGATATAGCTTTCATGCAAACTATTATGCAAAATGAGAGTGAAGTTGCTATCGACGAGCTGTATAAAAACAGAGTTGCTAAAGATAGAGGCAAACTTGTTTGCAGTTGTACAAGTTCGTATCATAATGATTTGGTTGATATAGTTGTGAAAAACGGCGTTGGGTCGTTTGCGGATTTGGCACACTTCTCACAAGCCGGCAGGGTTTGCGGCAGATGCAGAGGCGAGGTTGTCAAAATCATAGAGGGGTCACAGCATCTTATAGACTTTGGCAAGGTCAAAAAAAGCGCTCAAGATGTAGAGATAGAAAAAAAAGTAGAGGAAGCAAAAAAGAGAGTTGAGAGATACAACAAGCTCCATCCAAAAAATCAGCTTGATGCAAGCAATCTTGAAGCGGCTATGCAAAGTTTTGATATAAAAAAAGATGAGGTAAACAGATGGATTAGTATGGTAAGCGCAAATATGCAGCTTCATCCAAAATTTGAAGAAGTTGTGCAAAGCGGAGTTAAGGTTTTAAATAAAGTACCTATCATCTGGCTTGAGTTGGCGGATTGCAGCGGCAATTCGGAGGCTTTTATCAAATCTGCCAATCCTTCTATCGAGGATTTGATATTTGACTATATTTCGCTTGATTATCATGAGCTTTTGATGAGCGCTAGCGGCGATGCGAGCGAGAGTGCGCTTGAAGATATTATCAAAAATCAAAAAGGTGAATATGTGCTTATTGTCGAGGGTGCCGTGCCTTTGGGATTGGATGGAAAATACCTTAGAATCGGCAGGCAAGGAGAGACGGGTATAGAACTCTTAAGGAGATGTGCCAAAGACGCCGCACTTGTCGTTGCGGTGGGAAGCTGTGCGTTTGATGGCGGAGTGGTCGCTGCCGCGCCAAACCCCACGGGAGCCGTGGGTGTGGCAGAAGCACTTGGACGGGATGATGTCATAAATATTTCTGGATGCCCCACAAACCCTATAAACATAGTCGGTACACTGCTTTACTTTATGATGTTTGAAGAGATGCCTCCGCTTGATGAGTTTAACAGACCTCTTTGGGCGTATGAGGGCAGAATTCATGATAATTGCGAAAGAAGAGGACATTTTGAAGCAGGTGAATTTGTCAAAGAGTGGGGCGATGAGGGGGCAAAAAAAGGGTGGTGCCTTTTTGAGATGGGGTGCAAAGGTGCTTACGCAAATGCTTCCTGCCCGAGTATGAAGTTCAACAAAGGCACAAGCTGGCCTGTGCAAGCAGGGCATGGATGTATGGCATGTACAGAGAGAGGTTTTTTTGACAAATACGCAAATGAGAGAGTTTACCATGAAAAAAATAGTCATTGACCCAGTCACGAGGATAGAGGGGCATCTAAGGGTTGAAGTTGAAGTGGACGAGGGTGGAGTTGTAAGAGAGGCGTATGCGAGCGGAGGGCTTTTTCGCGGTATAGAGATTATTTTAAAAAACAGAGACCCTAGAGATGCAGGGCTTTTGGCGGGAAGGATTTGCGGAGTTTGTACTAACTCACATTTTCGTGCAGCGGTGAGCAGTGTCGAGGACGCTTACGGTATAGAGCTGCCAAAAAATGCGCAGATCATAAGAGACCTTATCGCAATGGCGCTCTTTATCCAAGACCATGTTGTGCATTTTTACCATTTGCACTCTTTGGATTTTGTGGATGTGACAAGTGCGCTTCAAGCTGATGCCGCTCTTGCGCTGGAGGAGGCGAAAAAGTATGCAAAAAATCCATACGCCAGTTCACTTTCTCATTACGAAGCAGTTTTGCTAAAACTTCAAAATTTTGTTAAAGCAGGCAGACTTGGACCATTTGCTTACGGATACTGGGGGCATAGCGCCTACAAGCTTACCCCCGAACAAAACCTTATTATCATTTCGCACTATCTTGAAGCGCTTAAATTTCAAACAGAGCTAAGCAAGGCAGTAGCGATATTTGGTGGTAAAACACCGCATCCGCAAAGTATAGTCGTAGGAGGCGTGACAAGCGTGGCAGATATGCTCAATCCACAAAGGCTTAACGACTACATCTTTAGCATCAAAGAGGCAAAAGAGTTTGTGGATAACGCCTATCTCTCAGATATGAAGCTTTTGGCAGCTGCATACAGGGACGAGATAAAAGCAGGCACTGGCAGAGGTGCGGGGAACTTTTTTTCTGTGGGGGGCTATGCCTTTGATGCAACACAGCAGCTCTTTAGCAGCGGAGTGGTCTATGGGCATGACTTTTCAAAAGTAGAGGAGTTTGACGAGAGCAAAATCACCGAAGAGGTGGATAGAGCGTGGTATAGTGCAGACGGTGAGGTGTGTTATACGGATTTAAACGACGACGGCACACTAAAAACAGCTAAAAGCGACGATAAATACTCATGGATAAAAGCTCCTAGATATAACGGTGAGGCGATGGAATGCGGACCTTTGGCAAGAGTGTTTGTCAGTTATGCAAAGTCAAACGAGCTTATAAAACCTTTTGTAGATGAGTTTTTAAAAGATACGGATTTGGAGCTTACGGATTTATCTAGCAGCGTCGGGAGAAATGCGGCAAGAGCCATAGAGAGTGCTTATATTTGTGAGTATGTTTTTAAGCTTGTATCCGATTTGCTTCAAAATATAAAGCACGATGACACACAAACTTGGGCAAAATACGAGTTTGAAAAACTGCCTCACTGTGCGAAAGGCAGAGCATTTTTTGAAGTCCCGCGCGGTGTTTTGTCACACTTTGTAAGCATAAAAGATCAAAAGATAGAGAACTACTCCGTCATAGCACCGACCACTTGGAATGCTTCGCCCAAAGATAGGTTCGGTAAAAGAGGGGCTTATGAACAAGCACTTATAGGCATAAAGATAAAAGACACCGCAAAGCCGCTTGAAGTGCTAAGAGTTATACACTCTTTTGACCCATGCCTTGCTTGTGCCGTGCATGTTATCGATGCAAAAGGCGTGGAGCTTGGCAACTATAAAATTAAAAGCGTGTCATGTATGGTTTGAAGCTTGTTTTATTTATAGATAAGCGAAATATATCGTTTGTGTAGATTAGTTTTATATGAACCTGTTTGTAAACAAAATATTTTTCGATTCAATGGTTATATATGAAGAAAAAGGTAAAATAAATAGACTTATCTGTGCATTATTGTATTCTGGCTTTTTGAGATAATAAATAAAAAAGGGAGTTAGTGTGACGTATTATGAAAATATAAAAAAATTAACTAAAACAGTTCCTGTGGAGCTGGTTGATTTTGAACAACCAAGAGACCAAGCAAGAACTCCTACACAAGCGTCATCAAATTTTATTACAAATAAAGAGCAGGGTGATTGGGCTGAAAACCTTATTACAAGGGCAGTTAATGAAAATTCTAAAAATTTTGTAGCGGTTAAATATGGTAAATCTGATGATTTGGTAGCAGGAGAAGAGGGATTTGATACATTTTATCAAGAATTTCAAAATGAACTTGACACAATTGGCAAACGACCAGACTTGCTAATTTTTAAAAGGTCAGATTTTGATAATAATTTAGGTTTTGATATCAGTCAAGTGCCACATTATCAAATAACTGATTATGTAAAAAAGGCAATTGCAGGTATTGAGGTGCGTTCAAGTGCATTTTTAATTGACAAATATGAAGAAGCAATGCGATTAAAAACTGAAAAGTTTATACAAATTGCACTAGAGACAAAACATAAAATTCTTTCTGATTTTTCGGATGTTTTAAATCATCCTGCAAGACAAAACTATATTGAAATTTTGAATAGTATTAATGAAAATACTCTAAACATAACAAATTTTAGAACACCAAGTTGGAGTTCATCTAAAACACTTATTGAAGTAAAAGAACTTTTCAAGCAACTCAAAAGTGCTATTAAAGAGATTCAAAAAAGAGATTATCTATCAATAACTCCAAAAGTTGAAGATATAAAAGTTGTTTATAAGTGGATTGAGACTTTTAATGTCCCCCATTTTTATTTCCAAGTATTTTTTGATAAAGTTTATGGTATTTCATTTGAGCAAATTTTAAAAATTATATCAGATTCTGATAATGATGGTGTGATTTTTTCTGTTGAGGCAGATGCAAAAAATCAAAACAAGACAACGATAAAAATCAACTCAAAATCTGGTGTTCAGATTGCTTCAAAAGTCGATGAACCAGAACATGAAAGTGTTAGAAAAGAGATGGATAGAGGACGGTTACTGTTTTATGTAACATTTAAAGGAGGAACCGCATATCTTGATTTAGATAAATTACAAACAATTTTAGAGATAGACGAAGTTGAGTTTTAATGATAGCAACGATAGAACATGTAATTAATAATTCAATAGAAAATGATTATTCTAAATCAATTTCTATTGAACATCGTAAAAAATTTGCACAATTTTTTACACCTTTTCCCATTGCCGATGCAATGTCTAAATGGATTTTAGGCAATGACCAATTAAAGAGTGTTCTTGAGCCTGCTTTTGGACTTGGTATATTTTCAAGAGCTATTTTAAATCATAAAAAAGATGTTTATATTAAAGGTTTTGAAGTTGACGACACTATTTTTGATAATGCAAAGAAGCATTTTGAAAATACAGAAAATGTAAACATTCTTTTACAAGACTATATGTATAACGATTGGAAAAACAAATATGATGGAATTATTTGTAACCCGCCTTATTTTAAATTTCACAATTATGACAATAAAAATATTTTAAAAGAAATTGAGACCAATCTAAAATGTAAATTGAACGGTTTTACAAATTTATATACTTTATTTTTACTAAAATCAATTCATCAATTAAGTAAAAATGGACGATGTGCCTATATAGTCCCTTCAGAATTTTTAAATTCGGATTATGGCAAATTAGTGAAAAAGCATTTAATAAAAAGTAAAACATTAAGACACGTTATTGTAATTGACTTTGAAGAAAATGTGTTTGACGATGCTTTAACAACAGCATCAATTATACTTTGTGCAAATGATAATTTAACACAAAGAGTCAAGTTTAGTAACATTCAATCTTTACAAGATTTAAGTAAAATAGACAATATAATTACTAATTATCCAAATCTTTCAGATGCAAAACAGGTATATGATTTTTCAGAATTAAATCCAGAAATTAAATGGAAAGCTTATTATCAAAAGCAAAATAGTATTAAGTTTAAGAATCTTGTGCCATTTTCAACTTATGCAAGAGTGGTTCGTGGTATTGCAACAGGCTCAAACGAATTCTTTACATTCAGTTCATCAAAAGCAAAGGAGTACAATATCGATGAACAACACTTATTGCCTTGTATTTGCAGTGCAAAAGATGTTAAAAGAGCATTTTTTAATTTACAAGATTTTGAAGAATTAAAGCAAAATGACAAATCTGTTTTTCTTCTTAATGCTCAAAATTCAACTGATAAAAATGTAAATTCTTATATACGAAAAGGGGAGGGTGAAGA
Organism: Sulfurimonas sp.; assembly: GCF_028694605.1. Lineage (GTDB taxonomy): Bacteria > Campylobacterota > Campylobacteria > Campylobacterales > Sulfurimonadaceae > Sulfurimonas. The sequence continues at coordinate 137,214 of NZ_JAQVKP010000001.1, forward strand.
AATAAACAAACGATTTCTTACGGCAAGTAGAAAACCTTGGTATTCACTTGAAAAAAGACCGCCATCACCCATTTGGGTTTCAGTGTTTAATAGAAATGGTTTGCGATTCATTAGGAATGAAGCAAATATTTCTAACTTAACTTCGTATCATTGTGTTTACCTAAAAGAATCTGGTTTGTTTTCTGAAATAGATGTAGATTTGTTTTTTGCTTACTTGCTAACAGATACAGCAAAACTAATTTTCCAAGACCAAGCAAGAGAATATGGGAATGGATTACAAAAATTTGAACCAAATGATTTAAATAAAGCCATGATCTTGAATCTAAATTGTTTAGATAATGATTCAGTTAAAAAAATTTTAGATTTTTATAAACTTTATAAACAAGGGATAAATTGTATAGATGAAATTGATAAGATTTTAATCAAGAATTTTAAAATGGTATAAAACAAGCTTTTGTGTCCATAGATTGGAGAGTAACATCATGAAAAAAATCATAGTTATCGGGGTTGGAAATCTGCTTTTTTGTGATGATGGGGTTGGGGTAATTGCGGCACAATATCTTAGAGAAAATTTTATCTTTGAGCCGGAGATTGCTGTCGTTGACGGTGGTACTCTTGGATTTGGGCTTTTTGAGTATTTTAGCACCTATGATACTGTTTTTGTAGTAGATACCATATCTATAGACGATGAAGCAGGAGAGATATATAAAATACCATCCCATGAACTGCTCACTCTTGGAGGTTATAAAAAAAGTGCTCATGAAGTAGAAGTTTTGCAGATGTTAGAGATATGCGAGTTGTATGATAAAAAAGCGGATGTAACTATTATAGCGGTAGTTCCAGAGGATATAGCTACTCCAAAGATAGGATTGAGCCAAACTATAAAAGATGTTTTTGATAGCTTGATAAATATCGTTATATCAGAACTGGAAGCACTCGGCATAAAAGCTATAAAAAAAGATAATTTTGATTTAAGTGATATAATAGAGTTAAAAAAAGGTTAGCTATGCGTTATTTATCCGCAATATTGTTGTGTTTAAGTACTTTAGTTGCTCACGAAGGTGAACATATACATTTTTTTAGTAATTGGCATCTTGATGATTTTTTACTCTTTTTAGGCACTCTAATAGGTGCATTGTCGCTTTATAGGTACTTTGCTAGAGGAAATAGATAAGTGTGTAAAGATTGCGGCTGCGGCATAAACGACAACCATGAGATAAATGATAAAAAAACAATAGAAGTCATTACAAAAATATTGGATAAAAACGATACTCAAGCCATGCACAATAGAGAGCATTTCGACGAACATAAAGTTTTGGCTATAAATATAATGAGTTCTCCCGGAAGCGGTAAAACATCTCTCTTAGAGAAGTTTGGGGAGTTGGCTAAGTTTAAATTCTGCGTTATAGAGGGCGATTTAGAAACAACAAGAGACTCTGATAGGCTAAGAGCAAAAAATATCCCTTCCATTCAGATACAAACACTCTCAACTTGCCATCTTGACGCATTTATGATACATAAAGCACTTCATGACATACCGCTAGAGGGTATGGATGTCTGCTTTGTAGAAAATGTGGGCAATCTTGTCTGCCCAGCTTCTTATGATGTCGGAACGCATCTAAATATCGTCCTTGTAAGTGTTGCTGAGGGTGATGATAAGATAGCCAAATATCCGGTCATGTTCCGCAAGGCTGATTTGATACTTATCACAAAAACCGATCTTTTACCTTACATAGAGTTTGATATAGAGGCGGAGAAAAAGGAAGCGAGAAAACTCCGCCCCAATGTGGACATCTTGGAAGTAAGCATCAAGGATGACAGCTCCATAAAAAAGGTGTTGAATTGGATAGAGTTTAAAAGAGAGATGCGCTGATGTGTCTCTCAATTCCAAGCCGCGTAACAAAGATAGATAAAGAGAGCAACACCGCAACACTCGATACTATGGGGGTTAGCCGTGAGGCTTCTCTGGAACTTATGCAAGATGGGAGCGTGGAAGTGGGTGACTATGTTCTTGTGCATATAGGTTTTATTATGAACAAAATCGACAAAGCCGATGCCCTGCTTTGCTTAGAGGCGTTTGAGGAGATAGCAAAGCGGATGGAAGACGATGAGTAGAGAGCTTGAACTTAAAGAGCTTTATCTCGGCTTTAGAGATCCGAAAACTATCAAAGCCTATGCAAAACTTATAGAAAAAGAGGCGCAAAAACTTGACTGTGATATAAACATCATGGAGGTTTGCGGAGGACATACGCATACTATTATGAAGTACGGACTCATCCAACTCCTGCCTAAAAATGTGAAGTTTATCCATGGTCCGGGGTGTCCTGTTTGCATTATGCCAAAGGAGAGGATAGACCACGCTTACATTTTGGCAGGGCAAAAAGATATGATAGTTGTAACACTTGGCGATATGATAAAAGTGCCGGGGAGTTTTGGCAGCCTGCAAGATGCAAGAAGCAAAGGTGCGGATGTAAGATTTGTCTATTCGCCCGCAGATACGCTAAAGATTGCAGAGCAAAACCCCGACAAAACCGTTCTGTTTTTTGCCATAGGTTTTGAGACAACTACTCCTATGACAGCGGCACTTATAAATCAAGTCATACAAAAAGATATAAAAAATATCCTCTTTCACATAAACCACGTAACGGTTCCTGAGCCGATGAGGGTTTTGCTTGATGATGAGACAAACAAGATAGACGCTTTCATAGGTCCGGCTCACGTGAGCGTGATAAGCGGAAGCAGGATTTACGGCGAGTTTGTGCGTGACTATAAAAAACCCGTGGTTGTAAGCGGTTTTGAACCTGTAGATGTTATAAAGTCTGTCTATATGCTCGTCAAGCAGTTTAGCCAAAAGAGGTGTGAAGTTAAGGTAGAGTACAGCAGAAGCGTCACGCATGATGGCAACATTGAGGCGCAAAAACTAAATGAGAAGTTCTTTGAGAAGCGGGAGCATTTTAGATGGCGTGGCATCGGCGACATTGCCCAGAGCGCACTAAAGTTAAAAGATGAGTTTGTGTACCTTGATGCGGAAATTATTTATAAAGATATATTGCCAAGTCGTAAGATAGACGACCATAAACTCTGTATTTGCGGAGATATTTTAAAAGGCAAAGCAAATCCTAAAGATTGCAAAGTATTTGGCAAAGCATGCACGCCATCAAGCCCGCTTGGAAGCTGTATGGTAAGCAGCGAGGGAGCCTGTGCGGCGTACTATAAATATGGGGAAATTTTAATATGCAATACAAATATATAGGAAAAACAGGGCTTAGGGTAACTCCCATCGCTCTTGGGACAATGAGTTTTGGTTCTTGGAGCGATGAAGCTGAAGCTTTTATGATTATGGACAAGGCTTATGATAGGGGGATTAACTTTTTTGATACGGCAGAGCTTTATCCGGTGCCGCCGAGGGTTGAAGATGTTGGTATAACTGAGAGCATCATCGGAAAATGGCTCAAGACAAAACCCAGAGATAGCATCATCTTAGCTTCAAAAGTCGCAGGTGCCGCAAACGGCTGGTTTGTTCCGCCCATCCGACATGGTTATACCGCCATTGATGCGTTTCATATCAAACGCGCAATTGAGGGGAGTTTAAAAAGACTTCAAACTGACTACATAGACCTATACCAAATGCACTGGAGTGATTCTGTTGTACCAATCGAGGAGTCGTTAAAAGCCTTTGACGCACTTGTAAAAGAGGGCAAGGTTAGGTACATAGGAACTTCAAACGATACCGCTTACGGACTTACAAAAGCAAATGAGACTTCAAAAAGATTAGGCATATCAAGATTTGAATCGATTCAAAATAACTTTTCACTTAACAATCCGCGGTTTTTGGATGAACTTGCAAATGTGTGCAAAAGAGAGCAGATATCGCTACTCGCTTATTCACCAATAGCAGGCGGTGTTTTAAGCGGCAAATACAACGCCGAGTTTTATCCGCAAAATGCAAGATATTCAGACTATCTCATCAGCAAAAACACTCGCCTAAACTCTCAAGCCACAAAGTTTGTAAATGAGAAATCTTTAAAATCTACTGCAAGATATTTGGAAATAGCAAAGAGACTTGAAATCTCTCCTGTAACTTTGGCTGTTGCTTACTCAAAGCAGTTTGATTTTGTAGCAACAACGATTATCGGGGCTAGAAATGTAGAACAGATGGATGCGTCATTTGCGGCTTTTGATGTAACTTTGAGCGAGGAGACGATGAACGAGATAAGAGCGGTGCAGCAAGAGATTATGTACCCGATGGGATGAGAGATGAAAAAACTCTATATTATCAGACATGCAAAATCGAGTTGGAGTGATGAGGCACTAGAGGATTTTGAGCGACCGCTTAACAAAAGAGGCAAAGCAAATGCCCCGATGATGGGAGAGAGACTAAAAGAGAAGCATATCATGCCAGACATCATCCTCTCAAGCCCCGCTAAAAGAGCCAAAAGCACGGCTCAAATGATTGCCAAAGAGATTGGATACAAGAAAAAAGTGCTTTTTGATGCAAATATCTATGAAGCGAATGTGGAAGTGTTGCGCAATATTTTAAGATCGCTTGATGATAAAAACGGTACGGTTTTTTTGGTGGGACACAACCCCTCTTTGAATGATTTGGCTCACTATTATGTAGATTTTGAGGCAAATATCCCAACATGCGGTGTTGTAGAGATAGCGTTTGCATCTAAAAAATGGGCAGAGATAGAACCAAAAGATGCAGAACTCCTCTCATTTGACTACCCAAAAAAGAGTGAGACATAGTATATGCAAAGCACACAAATAGAAAAAAAGCTCAAAGAGTTTAAAAAAATTCTCAAACATTTCACAAAAAAATCTCTGCAAAGCCCCGATGACGTCCACGTACTGCGTGTCAAATCCAGAGAACTTTTTTCTTTGCTAAGTAAAGAGGATGCATTTGCCAAGATAGTAAAAAAAGCCATCTCACTGAGCAATGAAATCAGAGATATCGATGTCTTTTTTAGCGACTACCTCGCATCTTTGCCCAAAAGATATAGAAAAAAACTCCAAGAGGAGATAGCAGAAAAAGTAAAAGAGGATGCAAGAGAAAAAGAGATAAAAAAACTCCGTAAATATCTCAAAAATCTACAAATCCCAAAGAGCCTAGAGCAAAAAACCAAAGAAGAAACCCCACAAACTCCACTACAAATAAAATTCCCACCGCTAGAGAAAAAGAAACTGCACAAATACAGAATCACCATCAAAAAGAGGCTCTACATAGAGAAAAACAGCTCTGTAAAAGATGAGAAAAAGATAAAAATCTTAACAGAGATGAAAGATGCCTTAGGTGCCATAAATGACAACTACAACGGCTTAGAGAGAGTTCATAGCTATGGTGTAAAAGAGAAGCTGTATAAAAAAATAGAGAGATATACGCAGGAAGAGAATGCAAGAGTGTATGAGAAGATAAAGGATAGTTACGGTGTAATCATTTCATTAGATGAGTATAATGCTACCCATAACCAAAAGGAGCTTACAAAGTTATGAGTTATGAACCGCCGTTTACGATCACATCCAAGATTTTAAATCTTGTGAGCCAAATAAGTGAAGCTTTAGCCAAAATTGAGATGCAAGAACACAATGTCATCACACCATATTTAAGAAAAATCAATCGCATTAAAACTTTAGCTGGTACTTTAGAAATAGAGGGAAATTTTTTAGGTGAAGAAAAAATCACGGCTATTCTTGAGGGAAAAAGAGTTTTAGGAACTGTATTGGAACTTGCAGAGGTAAATGGAGCTATAAAAGCATATGAGAAGTTTGAAGAGTACAGCTCTGACTCTTTAACAGACTTGCTTCAAGCACATAAAATCTTAATGGGCGATATTTTAACGACTGCCGGAACTTTTCGAAGAGTAAATGTAGGAGTTGGTGGACAAAACGGAGTGACACATGTTGCACCACCCTATGATAGAGTTCCTGACTTGATGCACGATTTGTTTGAATGGCTTAAAAAATCAGATGTGCATCCACTTATCAAAAGCAGTGTATTTCATTATGAATTTGAGTTTATCCACCCTTTTAGCGATGGAAACGGTCGCATAGGGAGGCTTTGGCAGAGTGTCATTTTGTACAACTACAAAAAAGTTTTCTCTTCAATTGCTACTGAAAGTATAGTAAGAGATTACCAAGATAACTATTATAAAGCTTTAGAAGATTCCGGTGCATTGGGTGAAAGTACATCGTTTATAGAATATATGCTAGAAATGATTTTAGAAGCAATAAAAAAGGTCGGTAATGAAGTCGGTAATAAGGTCGGTAATGCTTTAACTGACAATCAGATGCAAATTGTGCAAAACATAAAAGAAAACCCAAAAATATCAGCTAAAAAACTATCAAATATTGTAGGTATATCGGTTAGAAAAATAGAAGAAAATATTTCTAAACTCAAAGAGATGAAGATAATTGATAGAGTTGGTGGAACTCGCGGATATTGGGAAGTGTTGGAATAATGATGGTAGAAATAACTACAATGCCATCGAGAGGCTAAAAAATTACGGTGTAAAAGAGCCTCTGTACAATAAAATAGCCAAATATACACAAAAACGAAATCAAAAACTTTATGAGAAGTTACGGTATATGGTAAAATAATAGAAATAAGAGGCAAATTGTAAAATGAAAAAATTTGATGAGTGGAACGAAGCCAAAAAACAGATACAAAATGAAACCATAAAAGTAGGATATAAAAATAGAGATATTTTTTATATAAAAATGGGGCACAATATAGGCTATGAGCAAGATGGTAAAGGTGATAACTTTGTAAGACCGGTAGTAGTTTTAAAAGGATTTAACAAAGAAGTTTTTTTGGGGATTCCACTCTCTTCAAAAGATAAAGAAGGAAAATTTTACTATCGATTTGAATTTGAAAAAGATAATAGCATAGTAAAAAATATAGCTATATTGTCTCAAATTAGACTATTTAGCACAAAGAGGCTTTTAAATAAGATTGGAATGATAAGTGAAAGTGATTTTGAAAAACTAAAAGATAAGCTGAGAGAACCTATTGATTAACCCCGTCGAAAGACGGGTCGTCCCGAAGGAATTTAGAAGATAATTGTAGCAAAAAAATAATAAATATATAATAAATTAAATCTTAACAAAAGATATGCAATAGAATATCGTCAAAAGTATCTATGTAGTGCTGATTTATAAGTATTTGTTTCAGAGTGAGTAAGGCGGTGGAGTTAAAAATGGTGCTATATGGTAAAATAATAAAAATAAGAGAGAAGTTATAAAATATTTTTAAATGGCAAAAGTGGTAAAAAAACTGAAATGAAAAATATAATCTATGAATACAATGAAGTAAAAGATGAGAAGCTAAAAAAGTACATCATTGACACTCCTTTGCTTCATAAATATTTTAAACTTGACTGGAAGATTTTAAAATCACAGCAATACTGCGGAATACTAAATTTTGAAGATAAAGATTACTATCTGCTTCCTAAGATAGCCGATAATGATGATGAAAAAAACCTTGATATTTTTATCTATATGCTCATGTACGCTTATGATATAAAACTTGAGAATGAAGATATAGCGTCATGTAAAAATGAAAAGCATAATATCTTAGAAGTTTTTATACAGCTTTTTGCAAAAGGGCTGTTTAAAGAGTTCGGGCGAGGTGTTTACAAAGAGTATATAACCGAGCAGGATAATTTGACGACGCTTAGAGGTAAGTACCTTATAAACGAAAATCTAAAGTACAACTTTACAAACGCAAAGATATACTGCGAATATGACGAGTTTAGTATGAATAACACGCTAAATCAGTTTTTTTTGTACGCCGTCAAAACTCTTATGCCCTTTACCAGAGATAAAAAACTTCTAAAACAGTGCGAGTTGGTGCTTGATGAGGTGGAGTACAGACACTTAGATATAAATAGCTTTATGATTCATTTTAACCGCTTAAATCTAAGATACAGAGATAGTTTTGAGTTTGCGATACTTCTTCTTAGTAAATCTATCCCGCTCTTTTCAAAAGACAAGAAAAGCTTTGCGTTCTTGTTTGATATGAATATGCTCTTTGAGCGGTTTGTCGGTAGGATGATAAAAGAGATAGAGCCTGAAACAAAGCTACAAAGCTATGATGTTTATGGAGATTTGATTTTAAAACCTGATATTATTGTGGGCGATTTGATAATAGATACGAAATACAAAAAGCTACATGTAAAAGAGGATATAAAAAGAGACGACAAGTTTCAAATGTATGTTTACGGCAAAAACTACGGTATAAAAAATATGATGCTTCTGTATCCAAAACATCTGGAGCATTTTGATTATGATTTTGTTTTGGGGACAAACGGAGATGAAATTTTGATGAAGATAAAGAGCTTGGATTTGGGGTTTGATGGGTGTAGTTATGGGGAGTATATTGAGAAAATTAGAGAGAGACTGGAGAAAATAATATGAACGAAAACTTAAGTATAGCGGTTTTAACACATAATCCAAATGGAGACTGGGGTGATGTAAGACCATTGATTGAACAGCAAGGTTATTATGAAAAGTGGGGCAAAAGTATAAATCTTGTAGTTGGGCAAACAGTTTTGATTTATATATCGAGTAATATCCGTCAAATTCAATATATTATGGAAGTTACAAATGTTTATGATGATAGTATAGATGTAAAATTAATTAAAAAGCTTAGTAGAGAACAATCTCAGTTATTATCTTTTGAAAATTTGAAAAAACATGGTTTGAAAAAAGGAACGATAAATTATATTTTAGATAATAATAGACAACTATATGAATATGTAAAATCTGTTATAAATGACGACACAATTAAAGAAAAAAAAGATAAAAAATTGAATATAAAAAACATAATCCTCTACGGTGCTCCGGGAGTCGGTAAAACCCATAACTACCAAAATCTTATCTCTATGATAGAAGAGGGCAAAAGCCAAAATGAGATATTTTACACCGTTTCAAAAAACCTACATGTAGATTTACAAAACGAAACTTTTGAGAGCATAAAAAATGAGAAAAGAGTTGAGTTTGTAACATTTCATCAAAGCTACTCTTATGAGGATTTTATAGAGGGTTTTAGACCTAGCGACAATGGAAATATAGAGTTAGAAGATGGGATATTTAAAAATATAGCTAAAGAAGCAAATAGCAATATTGTTGATAGTTTTTCTAACAATATAAATATAAACTTCAAAAGTGTGCTGGAGCAGTTTCAATTAAAATTTGAAATCGGCAGTAAATTAAAAACTTATAGTAATAATAGCGAGTTTACCATCTCAAAATATACCGATAAATCCATTCATATTATGGTAAATGAAAATAAATTTTCTGTTTCATATTTGCCTCTTGAAGAAATATATAACAGCAATAAGATAAAACCTATCAATAATCCTCAAGATGTTATAGATGCCTTGTCTGGTAGGTTTAAAGGTTTGGCAACATATTATTATTCTATTTTTAGAGAAATGCTTTTATTTAAAGAAGTTAAGCAAAATAGCACTGCTTTAAAAAACTTCTACATAGTCATAGACGAAATCAACAGAGGAAATATCTCTAAAATCTTTGGAGAGTTGATAACGCTTATAGAAGAAGATAAAAGGGATGTTTACGAAGTTACGCTTCCGTACTCAAAAGAGAAGTTCAAAGTGCCTTCAAATCTCTACATCATCGCCACCATGAACTCTACCGACAAATCAATCGCAACTATAGACATAGCACTAAGACGAAGATTTACATTTTTGAAGATGAAGCCAAATGAAGATTTGGTACATGTAAAGGCAAAAGAGCTGTTTAATGACTTAAATAAGTTTATAAAAGAGAATCTAAACGAAGACTATATGTTAGGTCATAGCTATTTTATGAAGATAGAGAGTGATGAAGATCTGGAGTTTGTAAAAGAGTACAAGATAAGACCGCTTTTGGAGGAGTATTTTTATGCTGATGAAAAAAAATATAACGATGCTATTAATATTTTGAACAAAAAGAGCCAAGATGACTAAAACAATAAGCTTAGCCCACGGCAACGGCGGAGTTGAGAACAACGAGCTGATATCCAAGGTCTTTTACAGAGCTTTTAAAAACGATATACTCCAAAAGAGTGAAGATGCAGCTGTTATAGAAAGCGGAACATTGGCATTTTCAACAGATAGTTTTACGGTTACTCCGCTCTTTTTTGCAGGAGGAGATATCGGTAAACTTGCAGTATGCGGAACTTGTAACGATTTGGCTATGATGGGTGCAAAGCCAAAGTATCTAACTTGCAGTGTTATCATAGAAGAAGGCTTTAGTATAGATGAGCTTGAGAGAATAGTTTCATCTATGCAAAAAGAGCTTGATATTAACGGAGCCGTAATCGTTAGCGGCGATACAAAAGTAGTACCTCGTGGCAGTGTCGATAAGATATTTATCAATACCGCAGGAATCGGAGAGATTTTAAAAAAAGGTATCAGCTCAAACAAGATAAATGAGGATGATATCATACTTCTTAGCCGTGATATAGGGTGTCACGGAGCTACTATATTTGCTTCCCGTGAGGGGATTGAGCTAACAAGTACGCTTAAGAGTGATTGTAGCTCTCTTTATCCCATTGTTAAGAGGTTATTGGATGAAGATATAGATATAACGGCTATGAGAGATGCAACTCGCGGCGGACTTAGTGCTGTTTTAAACGAGTGGGCAAAACAGTCTGATATCTGTATAGAGGTAGATGAGAGTAAGATATCTATAAGCGATGAGGTAATGGGGCTTTGCGAGATTTTGGGTTTTGACGCCATGAGCCTTGCAAATGAGGGTACTTTTTTACTTGCCGTTAAAAAAGATGAGGCGCATAGGGCAGTTGAAATTCTCAAATCCTACAACAAAAATGCCTCTATAATCGCAAATGTATCAACTAAATATCTCAAAAAAGTTATCATAAATTCGTCGTGGGGTACGCAGAGATTTTTAGATATGCCAAGCGGCGAACTGCTTCCAAGGATTTGCTAAATGCATGAGTACGGCATTGTTCAATCTTTGATAGATAGTTGTGATGAACATGCCAAGAAAAACAGTGCAAAAAAAGTAATAAAGGTCGTAATAAAAATCGGTGTACTTAGTGGAGTGGAGCCGCATCTTCTAAGTGAAGCGTTCGAGATGTTCAAGTTTGGCACGATATGTCATGAGGCTGATTTGGTTATAAATATTCAAAAAGTAAAAGTGCATTGCAATAGTTGCGGCGCTGAGAAAGAACTTAAAAAAAATGAGTTTATCTGTCCAAAATGCGGCAGTTTTGACTTAAAAGTTCTTGATGGCGAAGATATGTATCTTATGAGTTTAGAGCTTAAGCAGTGATATTTGCCATCGAGATAAGAGGTGTGGTGCAGGGGGTTGGATTTCGTCCTTTTATATATAACCTTGCCGCTTCATCTGGGTTAAAGGGGCAAGTTTCAAACAACGGCTACGGCGTGCTGATACTTCTTGATGCGACACGAGAAAAAGTAGATGGATTTATCCGACAAATCAGGCAAAATAAGCCGCCTCTCAGCGAGATAGACTCCATAAAAATCACTCAAATAAAAAAAACAAAATCCTTTGAGGGCTTTAGCATCCAAATAAGCAAAAGTGCAAAACTGCTCTCAAGCAAGATTCCATCAGATATTGCGATGTGTGAGGAGTGTGAGAGTGAACTGAGCGACAAAACCAACCGCAGATTTGAGTATCCCTTTATCACATGCACAAATTGCGGACCAAGGTACAGCATCATAAAAAATCTTCCCTATGATAGAAAAAATACATCTATGGATGAATTTATAATGTGCAAAAAGTGCGAAGCAGAGTATAAAAACCCGCAAGACAGAAGATACCATGCCCAGCCCATAGGGTGCCATGAGTGCGGACCTGCACTCTCTTTATATGAGAGCAACGGCAAAAAAATAGAGTCTGAAAATATTATAGATGAGGTTGTACAAACTATAGCTGATGGTAGGATTGTAGCCATAAAGGGAATCGGCGGTTATCATCTTGTTTGCGATGCCTCAAACGATAGTGCGGTTGAACTTCTGCGAGAAAGAAAGAGACGACCTTCAAAACCGTTTGGAGTGATGGTAAAAGATATTGATACCTCAAAGCACCTTGCCTACATAAGCGAAAAAGAGGAAGCATTGCTCAACTCAAACAGACGCCCCATTGTTTTGCTTCAAAAAAGAGATGATTATGCACTAAGCCGATATGTGGCTCCAAATATCAGCCAAATCGGTCTTTTTTTGGCATATACTCCTCTGCATTATCTTATTTTGCAAAAATTAGAGAGACCGATAGTCGCTACAAGCGCAAATATCTCTGATGAGCCTCTGTGCAGAACTTATGATGAGATTATGGGACTATCATCCGTTTGGGACTGCTGTTTGGAGCATAACAGGGAGATAGTAAACGGCTGTGACGACTCGGTTGCTTTTGTGGAGAACGAGAAAATATTTATGCTAAGAGAGGCAAGAGGATATGCGCCTCTTTATCTTAAACTCCTGCATAAAACAGATAAAAAGATTCTCTCTCTTGGTGCAAACCAGAAAAGCACGGTTGCCATAACCATAGAAGATAGCGTTGTTTTATCGCCATATATAGGGGATTTGGGAAGTTTGTCGAGTGTGGAGCATTTCAAATCACATATAGAGACGCTAAAGAGAATCTATGATTTTACTCCTGATGTAGTTGTCTGTGATAAACATCCAAACTACGAATCTACCAAATATGCAAAAGAGTTAAAAGCGCAAAATGAAGTCATAGAGTTAGTGCAGGTTCAACATCACTATGCGCATATTTTGGCTACTATGGGTGTAGAGGGTATCGCTTCAAAAGTTTTGGGTGTTAGTTTTGACGGAACCGGTTATGGGGATGATGGCAACCTTTGGGGCGGAGAGTTTTTTGTTTGTGACAACAGTTCTTATAAGAGAGTAGGGCAGTTTAAATATTTCAGGCTTATCGGCGGTGAGAGAGCCATAAAAGAGCCACGGCGGGTTGCTCTTAGCTTCTTGTTTGAGATATACGGCGATGAAGCTTTTAAACTGAATAATCAGACAATTAACTCTTTTTCCAGCTCAGAGATAAAAACACTATATACAGTATGGAAAAACGGACTAAACTCTCCGCTCTCAAGCTCTTGCGGGCGGTTATTTGATGCAGTGGCATCTCTTTTGGATATTGTCCAAATTTGCAGTTATGAGGGCGAGAGCGGTCTGCTTTTGGAGAGCCTTTATGATGAAAATATTACAGAGTATTATGAGTTTGGCGTGCAAGATTTTGAGATAGATTTTAGCCAAATAGCAAAACAGATTTTAGTTGAAAAAGATGTACATGTAGCGGTTTCAAAGTTTTTTAATACAATAGTAGAGATTATTTATGATATGTACAAAAAGTATGATTTGCCTTTGGTTTTAAGCGGCGGAGTTTTTCAAAACAGAGTGCTTTTAAGGTTGATTATGAGAAAAATCCCTGATGTTATTTTGCCCGAGATGTTTGTCGCCAATGACGCTGCAATCGCTTACGGACAAGCAATTGCAGCGTTAAATCTCAAAACTCTTTGACATGTGAAGTTTGATATCGCCTGTTTTTAACTCATGATTGACAAATAGCTCGTTTGCCAAAACACCTTGACCCAAAAGCATATCGGCACCGTCTTTGTAAGTAATGTTTTTTTCTTTTGCCATCTTTAAAAACGGTGTCATTTTTCCGTAAATTGCATCTGCCGCAAATGAGCTGTTATCTAAAATTTCTTTGATTAGCTCCAACGGAGCAGGCAACTCTTCATCTTTTAGCCCCGCACTTGTGGTATTTACTACCAAATCATATTTTGATATTTTAAAATCATTCCATGTAAAGCTCTCGCACCCAAGCTCTTTAAAGTAGAGCAGTTTATCTTCGCTTCTATTTAAAACGCTCACTTTTATACCATCTTGTACAAATCTTGCGCAGAGTGCTTTTGCCGTTCCGCCCGCACCTAGAACTAAAATATTTTTAACTTCTCCAAACTCTTTTATAGCAAACATAAAACCGTCTGCATCGGTGTTGTAGCCTATTAACTTGCCATTTTCATTTATAAGGGTATTTACAACTCCCACTTTTTTTGCAAAGCCTCTTACTTCATCGCAAGCCTTGTATGCCGCTTCTTTATGGGGAACGGTAACATTTGCGCCGCTAAGGGCAAGAGCAAAAAAAGTCTCTTTTAGTTTTGAGCCATCACGCAGATGAACTCTTGTGTAGCACGCTTTGTAGTTTAGGTTTTTAAATACGCTGTTGTGCATAAGCGGGGAGCGAGAGTGCGAAACAGGGTCGCCAAAGATGGCAAACAGTTTCATTAGTCCAAATCTTCCAGTGAAGCAACAAGCGCGCCGAGTTTGTTTTTAACCTCTAGGTACTCAAGCTCGTTTTGACTGTCAGCTACCACGCCCGCACCTGCTTGAAGAACAACTTTGTCCTCTTTTACTAGAGCAGTTCTAATGGTTATTGCACTGTCCATATTGCCGTCAAATCCGAAGTAACCTATGCTTCCGCTGTAAAAACCTCTCTTTAGACCCTCAAACTCGGCTATAAGCTCCATTGCTCTTATCTTTGGCGCACCCGTCATAGTTCCTGCCGTAAAAGTTGCCATAAACAAATCAAACATATCTTTGTCATCTGCAATAGTTGCTGTTACATCTGAGACGATGTGCATAACATGCGAAAACCTCTCTATGTGCATCATATTTTCGACTTTTACACTCCCTGTCTTTGCTACACGGCTAACATCGTTTCTGCCAAGGTCTATCAGCATAAGATGTTCTGAGAGCTCTTTTGGGTCACTGAGCAACTCTTCTTCAAGCTCCATATCTCTTTGCTTTGTAGTGCCTCTTTTTCTTGTTCCTGCTATAGGGCGGAGGAGAAGTTCCCCGTTTGTAAGTCTAACCATAACTTCAGGCGAAGAACCGACGATATTAAAATCTTCGTATTCCATCAAAAACATATAAGGTGATGGGTTTTTACTTCGGAGTATTCTGTAAAAGCTGAAAGGGTCAACTTTTATCTTTCTTGTAAAGCGATTTGTCATAAGGATTTGAAAAACATCGCCGCTTCTTATCATCTCTTTTGATTTTTCCACCATCTCAAAAAACTGCTCTTTTGAGAATGCGAAAGTTCCTTTGTCATCACCTATGTTTCTCTTCATATGGACATATTCATAAGAGTTTTTTAACTCCGCTTCAACTTCTTCAAATTTATCGCTCATCTCTTTTAGAGTGCTGATAAGTGTAAGTTGATAATTTTTATGAGAATAAACCAAAATGATTTTTGGGAGGATGAGATCCAAATCGGGAGTGTTGAGTTCATCTTTTAAACCATCCATGGTTGTATGAAGTTTTGGTTCAAAAACCTTGACCATATCGTAGCCTATGTAGCCGATAAAACCATCCACATAACCTACTTTTAGTGCGGCAGATGCTTCTTTATAGATGGATGTATCAATGTTTTTGTAGTAATTCTTTAAAAAAGTAAAAGGGGAGACATCTTTTGTATGTGTTATACCGTCTGCATCTGTGTAGAGAGTTTTGCCATCTGCATACTGAACTCTCTCCCTCGCACCGATACAGATAAAGCTGTAATTACCCTCACTTGCTCCTGCACTCTCAAAGAGGTATGAGATTTCATTTGGAAAAAGTGCTTTCAATTTTGCATAAATGGCGACGGGGGCTAATTGGTCTTGAATAAATTGTTTAGAGTAAATCAAAAGAGTAACCTTCGGTTGCTCCGACAAGCGGAGCGTTTTTTAGATTTTTGTTAAAAAGGCGGCTGGCTCAACGGAAGCTCTTAATGCTTTAAGCGCTTTTCTTGCTTCCGCTTCATTGCTAAATGGACCAACTAGGACTTTATTGACAGGTGTAGTTTTATTTGAAACTTGATGAAAAGTGTAGCCGTAGCCAAGCTTGATTATAGAATCTAAAAAGCTTTTATTTGGCTGGTTTTTGGAAAAAGAACCAACTTGAACATAATAACCCGAAGGTGTTGCTGTCGATGGAGTTTGTGATTGTACAGTACTCTCTTTTGGAGAAACTGCTTTTTTCGTCTCTACGACTTTTTTAGGCTCTGCGACAGTTTGTTGTTGTGTTTGAGTTGTTGCTGCCTGAGTGCTGTCTTTTGTACTCTCCTGCTTCAATCTTTGTGCTATTTCATCTAAAGAACCGTTTTCTTTATTTGCTTCTTGGATGACTTTTACGTCCTCAAAAAGAGGTTCTCCGGCTACTGTTTTTGTCTCTTTTTGTGGTTCGGGAGGAAGTACTGCTTGTGGGAGATTGTCTGTGCTACTTGACGTTAAAGTATTCATAAGCATAACAACAAGGATAAGCACAATACCAAGCGTTGCAACTGCTAAAACAACTCTTCTGCTGTTTGCAGATGCGCTGTTTTTGTTGAGGATAATATCGTTTAATTCGCTTTTTTCTTCCATAATCTCTCCTTTTATTATCTACTTAAAATCATACCAAAAAGTTGGTTACATATGTTTTGACCATGAAGCACCGCGTTCTTTGGCATATACCTCATAAGGAAGTGCCAAAATATTGTACTCATCAGGCATATCTTGATTTGGAAACATACGCCACTGATTTGGTTGTTTTGCTGCCAGTTTCATACTTATCATCTTTCCAAGCTGTATGGCTTCCTGAAGTGTCGTATGTCCTTTATGGATATAAACATGCAGATGTCCCTCTGTTTTTGTTTTGTATGCCGTAAAGTTGATAAAGCCCTCTTCACGAAGAAGAAGTTGTGTTTTATGGTAAAAACGCTCAGGGTCTCGCCCATTGTAGTCGATAACTATATTTTCAACTTTACCGTGTTTGTTGATAAGTGAATGTGCGACCGTTATTTCGCCCTTAAGATGTTGGTTGATGACGGCATGAGTGAGTGTTGCGTTAACCTTCTCAAATTTGTTATAAAATGTACGACCTTTGAAGATAATTTTATCTACTACCACGTCCCTTTTAATCCAATAGTGATCCGTTAACATTTTTATAAGATTTAAATCTGCTGCCGTCATCTTTTAGCCCTTAATATGTCGATTGGTGATAAACCACAAAGTTTTGCGCTAGTTCTTTAAGCTCTTTTTTGACAGATGCTTGAAGCTCTGTGTTGTTGATATCATCAAGAACGTCAGCGATTTTGTTCGCTATGAACTCAAACTCCTTCTCTTTCATGCCTCTTGAAGTCAGAGCAGGGCTTCCTATGCGGATACCTGAAGTCACAAACGGACTTCTTGTCTCTCCCGGAACTGTGTTTTTGTTTACTGTTATGCCTGCATTTCCAAGAGCTATATCTGCATCTTTACCTGAAAAATCACGGTTGATGAAAGAGAGAAGAACCAGATGGTTGTCCGTTCCGCCGCTTACAAGCTCAAACCCTCTTTTTACCAGTACTTCTCCAAGAATTTTAGCATTTGCTTTTACCTGTTTTGCATAATCTTTCCACTCAGCAGAGAGGTTATACTTGAAACCTACCGCTTTTGCAGCGATAACATGAACAAGCGGTCCGCCCTGGATGCCCGGGAAGATGGCAGAGTTAAGTTTTTTTGCCATCTCTTCATCGTTTGTCATAATCATACCGCCTCTTGGACCTGCGAGAGTTTTGTGGGTTGTTGTCGTTACAACGTGTGCATGAGGGAATGGACTAGGATGCTCTCCTGCTGCAACAAGTCCTGCAACGTGGGCGATATCGGCAAATAAAATTGCTCCGACCGCATCGGCAATCTCACGGAATTTTGCAAAATCTATCTCTCTGGCATAAGCAGAAGCACCGCAAACGATGATTTTTGGCTGTACTGCTTTTGCAATTTCCATGATTTTGTCATAGTTCATACGACCGTCAAGCTCTACACCGTAAGTAAAAGAGTGGTAGTTTTTTCCTGAAAAGCTTGGCTTGCTTCCGTGTGTTAAGTGCCCGCCATGGCTGAGATCCATCCCTAAAAGCTTGTCGCCTGCATTTAAAAGTGCCGCATAAACCGCCGCATTTGCTTGGCTTCCTGAGTGCGGCTGTACATTTGCATAGTTACATCCAAAAAGTTTACACGCTCTGTCAATCGCCAACTGCTCAACACCATCTGCGTACTCACAACCACCGTAATAGCGTTTGCCCGGATAACCCTCCGCATATTTGTTTGTAAATACAGAACCCATAGTCTCCATAACGGCAGGAAGCGTGAAGTTTTCACTCGCAATCATCTCCAAATGCGTTGTCTGTCTCTCTAGCTCTTTTTCGCATAACTCAAAAATTTCGTTATCGAACTCTTTTAAAAAACTCATTTTTCTATCCTTTTCCTATTTAAATTAAATTGTCTCTTCGTTTTTTTCTTCGTTATGCAACGGTTTCATAGCAGGGAAGAGCAGAACATCTCTGATGGAATGCTCGTTTGTAAGCAGCATGACAAGTCTGTCTATGCCTATGCCTTGACCTGCCGTTGGAGCCATACCATAGCTAAGGGCCTCTATAAAGTCCAAATCCATCTCATGCGCTTCATCGTCACCGTTCTCTTTGGCTGCACCTTGTGCTTCAAATCTTTGAAGCTGATCCACAGGGTCGTTTAATTCGCTAAATGCGTTGGCGATTTCCCGCCCTGCGATGAAAAGCTCAAATCTCTCGGTGATTGCCGGATTTACATCGCTTCTTCTTGCAAGCGGAGAAATCTCAACCGGATACTCGGTGATAAAAGTCGGGTTTATAAGCTTCTCTTCAACAAACTCATCAAAAAGTTCGCCTTGAAGCTGACCTAAGTTTAGCCCATCTTTTACGACAATATTTTTGCTCTTTAAAAATGCAACTATCTTCTCTTTGTCGTTGACTATATCTTGCGGTACGCCGCCGATAGTAGTTAGAGACTCAATAAGAGGCACTTCGCTAAAGCGGCTAAAATCAACTTCCATCTCTCCGTAAGGGAGCTTTGTGGGGAGATTTAAGTGGTCAAAAAGATATGTAAAATACTCTTTTGTAATTTCAATCAAATCTTTATAAGTTTTGTACGCCCAGTAAAATTCTATAGATGTAAACTCAGGGTTGTGGGTAGCGTCCATTCCCTCATTTCTAAAGTTGCGGTTTATCTCAAAAACAGCCTCAAACCCACCGACAATAAGTCTTTTAAGGTAAAGTTCAGGAGCGATTCTTAAGTATCTGTCGATACCAAGAGCGTTATGGTGTGTCACAAACGGTTTTGCATTTGCGCCGCCTGCAATAGGGTGCATCATAGGAGTTTCAACCTCTAAAAAGCCCTTATCTTCAAAGAAGCGGCGAGTGAGAGAGATGACTTTTGAACGGATTTGGAATGTTTTGCGGACATCTGCATTCATGATAAGGTCGAGATATCTTTTTCTGTATCTTGTCTCTTTGTCTGTTATGCCGTGAAACTTTTCAGGCAGCGGCGCAATGGCTTTTGTTAAAAGTCTTAGCTTGTCTGCATGAAGCGAGAGCTCACCTTGACCTGTTACGAACGGGTATCCGCTAACTTCTACTATATCACCCACTTCTATATTTTTTTTAAAAGTTTCGTTGTAGAAATTTTCACCTATATTGTCTCTTGCTACATAGACCTGAAGCACACCGCTCTCATCCTCTATCTGGATAAAGCTCGCTTTACCCATGATACGAAAGAGCTTTATACGCCCGCTTAGAGTGTAGCAGCGGTTTTCATCTCTTTTGTTCTCGGTGTGGGCAATATCCGTATTGACATATAAAAACTTCTCAATGGTAGTGTCTCTTCTTGAATCATTAGAGTAAGGGTTAATTCCCTCTCTCTTTAGAAGCTCCGCTTTTTCAATTCTTTGTTGAATAAATTTATTTTCAAAAACCAATAATCTTTCCTTTTATTTTTTACTTTTTTTGGCAATTTTTACATATGCCGTAAATCTGCATAGAGTGGTCTTTCATCTCAAAACCAAGCTCCTGTGCGATTTTATGCTGTCTCTCTTCTATCTGTTCATCAACAAACTCCGTAATGCTTCCGCAAGAGGTACAGATAAAGTGATCATGATGGTGCTTTGCGCCAAGTTCATATTTTTTGCCTTGCGCACCAAAAGAGAGCGATGTAACCATGTCGGATTCTTCAAGCAAAGATAGCGTTCTATAAACGGTTGCAATTCCGGTTTTTAGGTCGGGAAACTTCTTTTGGATAAGGTTGTGGAGTGATTCCGGTGTGAGATGCTCATCAGCATTATAGAGTGTCTCAAGTATCACCTCTCTTTGGATTGTAAACTTCAGATTGTTTTTTTTAAGCAGCTGCTTAAAATCTTCCAGCAACTGTTTGTATTTAACGGTTTTGTCACTAAAATCAGTAGTTATTTCCGGCATATTTATCTCTTTTGACTTGACGAATTTTTATCTGTTATTGAATCTATTTTGTTTTTAGTATCTTCTACGATTTGAAGTGCGCTCTCTTGCAAATCTTTTGCAACATTGCCACTTATCATGTCTGAGCTTTCATTT
Organism: Sulfurimonas sp.; assembly: GCF_028694605.1. Taxonomy (GTDB): domain Bacteria; phylum Campylobacterota; class Campylobacteria; order Campylobacterales; family Sulfurimonadaceae; genus Sulfurimonas. The sequence goes on from NZ_JAQVKP010000001.1 coordinate 157,647, forward strand.
AGTTTTGTATTAATACCGTTTGAGAGCTCTTTTGGGTCAAGTTTCATAATAACACTTCCAGTCTTTACCAAAATAGGAAAGAGTAAACTGTTGTGCATTACCTTGTCAAGATTTGGACGCATTGCATCTATGTTGTAGGCAGAATAAAAAATTACCGATGCAATAAGAAAAAATTTGCCGGCACTAAATATGAAGCCTAAAATTTTATCAAAAAAACCGAGACCGCTTAATAGACTCAACTTTTTGAAAATAAGACCGACTCCTACCATAAATAGCCAAAATAGTCCAAGAGTAACTAAAAAACCGGTAAAACTAATGGCTGCGCTGTTTTCAAACTTTAAAAGAGAATTGTTGATAAGCTGACCTACATCTTCCCCAACCCTTGAGGCAATAAAGATACCACCTATAATGCCGATTAGCCCAAAAAGTTCTTTAAAAAATCCGTTTATTATTCCTTTTAAACCAAGAAAAAGAATGAGGATTGAAACTATAATATCAAAAGTGTTAAACTCCATTATTCACACGCCTTTGAAACCATGTTTTTTCCATTTCTTTTTGACATATAAAGCGCTTTGTCCGCTCTTGAAAGCAGGGAGTCTGGCGTGTCGCCGCTTTTGAGCTTTGTTACGCCGATACTTGCGGTTACAGAGATGCGCTCACCCATATAGATAAGCTTGTTGGAGCTGACAAGATTTAAGAGTCTGTTTGCAATGAGTTCGCACTGTTCATCTGTATTACGGTTGATAACAACAGTAAACTCCTCTCCGCCGTATCTAAAAATCTTATCACCATCCCGAAGAGTTTTTCTGAGGACATTGGAGATAAAGATAAGTATTTTGTCGCCCGTTAAATGACCGTATTTGTCATTAATGGTTTTAAAATTATCAATATCAAGCATGATAACGTGCATGGCATAGGGAACACCCTTGTTAGAGCATACGTCAGCGAGATAAGCGCTAAGCGCTCTTCTGTTAAAAACTTTTGTAAGAGGATCTAGGTTTGATGTCTCTTCAAGGATTTTAACTTTTTGGGTCAAATCCGCAATCACTTCGTTTGCTTTTTTTACCTCTTCTATCATGTGGGATTGAATTTCATCGAACATACTAGAGAGTGAGTCTATGTCAATATGCTGTGAGGAGCATTTTTCTATAGCCTCTTGATTGCGTTCTGCCAGTTCACCAAACTTTTGGTTTGTACTTTTGTAGGAATTTAAGCTCTGTTTCATGAGCTCTTTATAAGAGTTTTTGAAACTCGCTTTTGCGTGTTCTATGGAGTCTATGTCTTTGTCGTTGATATCGGAAACTATTTCCATGGCATCTTGTAGATAAGTGACAACTTGCCCTTTTGTCGGCTCTTCTTCTGCTTCAATACGCTCAAGCAGATTTTCATAAATCTCCCCAATAAGCGCTTTTAAATCGTTTTTTTGCATAGTGACACAGTCCATTGAAAAATATGCTGCATTATACATTTCTAACCATAAAAAAAAGCTTTTTTCTATCATTGCGGATGTTAAAATTTGATAATCAGTCCTATTTTAGTTACTTTTGTGTAGAATCTCAAAAATTTTTTAGATTATTAAAGTAAAGGTTTAACTATGAGTACTTGGAATCCATCAAGCTGGAGAGAAAAACCTATCGTTCAGCAACCGACATATAAAAATATGGATGAACTTAAGCGTGTTTTGGATGAGTTGAAGAATTATCCGCCTCTTGTTTTTGCCGGTGAAGCACGTTCGCTAAAAGCACAGTTGGCAAACGCTTCCGAGGGAAAGGCTTTTTTGTTACAGGGCGGTGATTGTGCTGAGAGTTTTAGTGAGTTTCATGCACACAATATTCGTGATACATTTAAAGCGATTTTACAAATGGCAGTTGTGATGACCTATGCCGGCGGTCTCCCTGTTATCAAAATAGGTCGTGTCGGTGGTCAATTTGCAAAGCCGCGCTCAAGCGATACTGAAACTATCGGCGGGGTAACGCTGGATGCTTACCGCGGCGATATTATTAACGGTGTTGAGTTCACGTCTGAGGCACGTGTTCCCGATCCGCAGAGAATGATAAAAGCCTACAACCAATCAGCAGCAACACTCAACCTTTTACGTGCTTTTGCATCAGGCGGTTTGGCAGATTTGCATGAGGTACACAAGTGGAATCTTGACTTTACGCATCAGAGTGAAATCAGTAAAAAGTATGAAGATTTGGCAGAAGAGATTGGTAAGTCTTTAAAGTTTATGGAAGCATGCGGTATCTCATCAAAGACGCATAGAGCACTTCGTGAAACTGATTTTTATACATCACATGAGGCACTTTTGCTCCCGTACGAAGAGGCGTTTACCAGAAGAGATTCACTTACGGGAGATTGGTACGACACCTCTGCGCACATGCTTTGGATTGGCGACAGAACACGCCAGCTTGATGGTGCGCATATAGAGTATATGAGAGGTATCAAAAACCCTATCGGTGTTAAAGCCGGTCCGTCGATGGATCCTGAAGATTTGGTAAGACTTTGCGATATATTAAACCCAAACAATGAAGCAGGACGTTTAAATATCATCGTAAGAATGGGAGCTGACAAAGTTGGTGAGGGTATGCCTAAACTTATCCGTGCGATTGAGCGAGAGGGTAAAAAAGTTCTTTGGAGCTGTGACCCGATGCACGGAAACACTATCAAATCATCCAACAACTTTAAAACACGTCCGGTTGATGCCATCCTTACAGAGATGAAACAGTTCTTCCAAGTTCACAAATCAGAAGGAACATTTGCAGGCGGTGTGCATCTTGAGATGACTGGCAAAAATGTAACCGAGTGTATCGGCGGTTCATTTATCGTAACAGAGGAGGATTTAAGCTCTCGTTACCACACGCATTGTGACCCAAGACTAAACGCTGACCAAGCTTTAGAGCTGGCATTTTTGATAGCAGATACGCTTAAAGAGGCTCAACAGTAACTAGCGCATTTTGCGTTAGTTACTGTTTATCTCCTCTTCTTTCTCCTGAATCATCAACAGCTCTTCCACTTTTTCTTCATAAAGACTCCTTAATTCTTCAAGTTCTTTGGCTAATTGCGTTATACCGATTTTTTCATAACATGCAGGATTTGCCAAACAGCTGTTTTTCTCATCGATTTTGGCTTCAAGTGCGTCTATCTCAAGCGGAAGCTTCTCTAGCGCAATCTTCTCTTTATAGGTGAGACGCAACTCTTTTGGTTTGCTCTCTTTTGGTTTTTCTTCTGTTTTTTGGCTCTCTTTTTCAAGTTCGCTCAGCTCTTTGAGTTCATGCTCAAGTTCAAGATACTCCGTGTAGCTTTGATAACTCTCTTCTATATGCTTGTCTGCTTTGAAGATAAATAGTTTTTTGGCGATTTTATCGACAAAATATCTGTCATGACTGACGATGATGACCGCTCCGCCAAAGTTCATCAACTGCTCTTCTAGGATGTTGATGGTTGGAATATCCAAATCGTTTGTAGGTTCGTCAAGGATGAGAATGTCCACATTTTTGGTAAAGAGCAGGGCAAGGGCGATACGGTTTTTCTCTCCGCCGCTTAAGATGCCTATCTTTTTATCCAAAAACTCTCTTGGGAAAAGGAAGTTTTTCAAGTACCCAAAAACATGCATATCACGTCCACGGACACTTACTCTGTCGCCGCCAAAGGGGCAGAAGGTCTCTATAAGATTTTTTTCATCATCAAGCATCTCTCGGTGTTGGTCAAAGTAGCCCACGCTAAACTCTCCTCGCTTGATTTTCCCCTCCGTAGGTTCGATGCGCCCTAAAAGAGCCTTTAGGAGTGTTGATTTGCCGCTTCCGTTTGGTCCGACAATGGCGATAACATCTTTTTGAAGGATTCTTGTTGTAAAGCTTTTAAAAAGCAGTTTGTTGCCAAGCGTTAGACCGAGGTTTTCGACTTCAAAGAGCATTTTTTGCTTATTGATGCTTTTATCACGGTTGAAATGTTTTGCTTCACGCTCTAGTTCTAACGTCATCTTTTTTATTTTAGAAGGATTTGTTTTTGCATCTTCTCTTAGAGCCATCAGACGTTCTTTGCGCCCCTCGTTTCTCTTAAGCCTTGCTTTGACGCCCCGTGCAAACCACTCGTTTTCTCGCTTTAGTATCGTTAAAAGCGTCTCATGTTGTTTTTGGAGTGTTTGCATATACTCCTCTTTTTGCGTGAGATAGCTGCTGTATCCGCCGCTATACTCTCTAAGCGCACAATCCTCCACTTCAACACACTTTGTGGCTACTCGGTCGATAAAGTATCTGTCATGCGAGATAAAAACAAGAGTAAACTTCTCTTTTAAAATCAGCTCCTCCAAAAACTCTACCATGTAAACATCAAGGTGGTTTGTCGGTTCATCAAGAAGCAAAATATCCGGTTTTTGCAAAAGCAGCGAAGCAAGGGCAACTCTTCTTTGTTCGCCTCCGCTAAGCATCATAACGGGCTTGTCTTCATACGGTTTGAGGTCAAAATGCTTGATGATGCGCTCTATTTTGTCATCCAAGTTCCACGCATTGTGATGCTCAATATAGCGAGATAGCATCTCATGCTCATCAATAAGTGCTTTATTTTCAAACTCATCTGACAAGAGAAGAGAGAGTGTGTTGTAGCGCTCTTTTGCACGGTTAATCTCATCCAAACCCGCCTCGACCGCTTCTCGAACACTTTGTCCCTCTTGAAACTCTGGTCTTTGTGCAAGCATCTTTATCTCAAGGTTTTGTCTGCAAATCCTCTCACCGCCGTCTTGCTCAAGCGTACCGTTGACAATCTTCATAAGAGTAGATTTGCCGCTGCCGTTTTTGCCGATAATGACGATTCTCTCACCTTCATCTACATGAAAATTTATTTCACTTAAAATTTTTTGTGCTTCATAATGTTTTGATATATTTAGTAAATCTATAAGTGCCATTTTTTTTTGTCTTTGTATAATTTATGCGATTATAGTGTAAGTTACATAAGAGTTAAATTTGAATACATTACCGCACCGACAAATAAACTTAACTTTTGATGATATAATTTTGTCCATAATCAAGGCAAATTTTTGAAGCCCTAGCCAAGGCTCGGGCAAAAAAATTTAACGCAGAGTATGGGCAAAAGTATATCACCCTGCGGGAAGCACGATAAGAGGCAATCTTAAGATATAAAAAGTTTTGAAGTGCAACAGGCACTCCTGCAACTTTTTATACCTCAATCTCACCTCTTCTCGTACTTTCAAAAGTTAAGTTTATTTGTCGGTGCGGTAATAATCGACCAGATTGAAAAAACAAGGATGAAAGAATGGCAACTGTTACATCATACGGAGCGGCGCAGACTGTTACGGGTTCGTGCCACTTAGTAAAAATCGATTCAATAAAAATTTTGATTGATTGCGGTATGTTTCAAGGCAACGGCAATGAAGAGAGAAACTACGGGGCTTTTGAGTTTGACCCTTCAAAAGTCAACTATCTTGTCCTAACCCATGCGCATCTTGACCATATCGGAAGAGTGCCAAAGCTTATCAAAGATGGGTTTAATGGCAGGATAATTGCTACAAAAGCGACACATGATATAGCAAAAGTGATGCTGCTTGATAGTGCAAATATACTTCAAGAAGAGTATAAAACACTCCGCAGAAAGGCACGCAGACGCGGCGAAGAAGAGAGTATCTTAAAGCCGCTTTATACAAAAGAGGATGTGGATAGAGTTTTTGAGAAAAAGTGGTGTACGCTGGAGTATTTTGAGGAGCATAAGTTAAAGCATCATATCAAGGTGACGCTGGCGAATGCGGGACATATCATGGGAAGCGCTTTTGTGATTCTTGACTATCAGGAACAAAACAGACATAAGCGCATCATCTTTTCGGGTGATTTAGGCTCTCCTGAGAGGCTTATCATCGACAGTGCGGACAACATCGACCAAGCGGATGTTCTTTTTGTAGAGTCAACATACGGAGATCGTCAACATAAACCGCTTGAGCAGAGTGTTGCAGAGTTTAAAGAAGCCGTGCGCACTACACTACAGCAAAACGGCAATGTTATAATCCCGTCTTTCGCGCTTGAGAGGACGCAAGAGATACTTTGGCTGCTTCATGAGATGCACGATGATGGCGAGCTGCCAAAATGCCGTGTCTTTTTGGATAGCCCGCTTGCTATCAAAGCGACAAAACTATATAACCGTTTTCCTATTCACTTGAGTGATACGCTTGAGTATGCGCCCGGAAGCGGGGGTGACCCATTCTCCTTTGCATGGCTTGAAACAACGACAACGCGAGACCAGTCTATGGCGATAAACAAAACAAAAGAGCGCTCTATAATCATCGCAGGAAGCGGAATGTGTAACGGCGGGCGCATTATGCATCACCTCAAACATAGACTTTGGAACACGAGAAATGCCGTGATATTTGTAGGGTATCAGGTTCATGGTACACTTGGACGCAGTATCGTTGACGGCGAAAAGATGATTAAGATTTATGGCGAAGAGATAGCTGTTAAAGCAAAAGTTTACACGATTAACGGTTTCTCCGCACATGCAGACCAAAAAGAGCTAATCGAGTGGATAAGACCTATTGGGGGACTGAAAAATATCTACTTGATTCATGGAGAGATAGAGAAAATGGAAGTTTTTGCTTCTGAGATTCAAAATGAGCTTAAACAAGAAGTAAACATTGTTGAGTATGCAAAACCGATAAAACTTTAGAGGTGCCCTTTAGAGCTTTTCTTTAGGATTCCCCAAAACACAGCTCTTTAGCTGTGTACCATTGAGCAATGGCTGCATCGGTATAAGGGTACTCCCTTTGTGTATAGGGGATGGCGGAGTTACGGAGTTTTGAACGAACTATTCCCATTATGATAAAAGTTAGAACAAGTGCGAGTGCGGCTAAAAAAAAGTCATAAAAAAACCAAACCCAAAGAGTAATTAAAACTGTCGTATATTCCAAAAAGAGACGCAGAAAAAACGCCACAAACCTGCACTTTTTACTGTGCAGTTTAGGTGTCGGCTCTAAAAGTTCTATATATTCTTTATGATATACACTCTCTTGAAACAAAAAAAATTACCTGCTCTGTTTGATAATTAGCACATCCGTGGCAGAGTACTCAAGGATATCAAAAGCAAAAAAGCTTACATTTTGCGTCGCATGGATAACAAGCAAATCATGCTCAATCCCTATAGCTTCTTTTTGGAACATTTTTGGGTTTAAAGAACTTCTAATAGAATGTGCAGTCACATCAATTTCCTTTGGAAGCATAAGAGAGTTTACAAATGAGTCTAACTCCTGTCGTGACTCATCTATGATACTGTTTTCATAGGCTGCCACATCCTCTTCATTGAGTCCGTAGCGGCTTATTTCACTGACAGTAGTTGCAGGAAGATAGTATAGATTGACGAGAGTTATTTTTGCACTCTCAAAAAGCTGCGCCGTCTTTTTTATGGCTGATGCAGAAGCTTCAGACATATCTGTAAGAACCATAATATTCTCATAGGCAAGTTCATGATCGCTCTTCATCACTAAGAGTGAAGTTTGTGCATGCTTGATAATCTCTTTTGTGTGAGAACCCATAAGAAACTCATTTAAAAAATGCGTCTCTCCGCTGTTTCCCATGATGATGATATCTGCATCTAAAATTTTTGCAGTGTTTGCAATCTCTACTTTGACTTTACCGCTAACACAATGAAAATTCTCTTTTTTAAGAGAGCTAAAGTTTTTGTTCAGCTCAAGAAAAGCATTCTCTCTAAGAGCGCCTAAATCCACTTTTTTTGAAAAAAATGAACTCTCTATTACATGAACAAGATGCAACTCTCCACCCATCCTCTGTGTAAATACAATCGCTTTTTCCAAAACGACAAAACTACTCTTTGAGAAGTCTGTCGCAACCAGTGTTATAAATTTTTGCATAATTAACCCCTATAGACTTTTTTAGTGTAAACCTCTTCTATGAGATTATAGCTTATTTGTAAGATATTTATCTTTTTTACGATTTAAAAATCAATAATGAGTAAAATTGCCATATAGATACTAATCTATCTTTAGTCATGCAGACTAAAGATAGTTGATTTAATTTGCAATTATTAACCTTTTTTTGCTAATATTTCCTAAATTTTTTAACTATAAGGATTTCAAAGATGGCAAAACATCAATTTCAAACAGAAGCAAATCAGATACTTAATCTTATGATTCACTCTCTCTACTCAAACAAAGAGATATTTTTGCGTGAACTGGTTTCCAACGCTTCGGATGCGCTTGACAAACTTAACTTGCTCGTTTTAACAAATGACGCATATAAGAGCATCAGCTTCAATCCTCGTATTGATATCGTTGCAAACAAAGAGACAAAAACTCTTACTATCAAAGATAGCGGGATAGGTATGAATGAAGAGGATTTGATGAACAACCTTGGAACGATTGCCAAGTCGGGAACAAAAGCATTTTTAGAAAATCTAACTGGAGATCAGAAAAAAGATTCAAATCTTATCGGTCAGTTTGGTGTCGGTTTTTATGCTTGTTTTATGGTCGCGCATAGAGTCGAAGTAACAACTAAAAAAGCTGGTGAAGAGCAGGCATATCTTTGGATAAGCAAGGGTGACGGTGAGTTTGAGATAGAACATACCACTCAAGATGGTCACGGAACAACGATAGTAATGCACCTGAATGATGAAGATAGCGAGTTTTTAGATACATATAGAATTGAAAATATTATTAAAAAATACTCAAACCACATCCCTTTTGCGATTTTTATGGATAAAGAAAAGTTTATCGTTGCAAAAAAAGATGATGAAGGCAAAGAGATAGAGCCTTCAAGAACAGAGATTGAAAATAAGCAGATTAACCGTGCCAATGCGCTTTGGACAATATCGAAAAGTGAGATAAAAGATGAAGAGTATAAAGATTTTTACAGCTCTATCGCTCACTCTTCAGAAGAACCTCTTGCGTGGATGCACAACAAAGCTGAGGGTGCTATAGAATATACGACACTCTTTTACATCCCAAGTAAAGCACCGATGGATTTGTACAGAGTTGACTATCAGACAGGGATTAAACTCTATATCAACCGTGTATTTATCACAGACGATGAAAAAGAGCTGATGCCGACTTATATGAGATTTTTACGCGGTGTGATTGACTCAAAAGATCTTCCGCTCAATGTTTCCCGTGAGATTTTACAGTCAAATGCAGTGATGGCAAAGATAAAAAATGCCTCTGTTAAAAAGGTACTCTCAGAACTTGCAAAAATGGCGGCAAACGACAAAGATAAGTACAAAACATTCTTTAAAGAGTTTGGAAATGTCCTCAAAGAAGGGCTTTATAGTGACTATGGCAACCGTGAGAAGATTTTGGAGCTTATGCAGTTTAATACTCTCAATTCCCATGAACAGGTTATGTTTGAAGAGTTTTTGAAAAATGTGGATGAGACAAAAAAAGAGATTTATTTTATCACAGGTAAAACATCTATCTCTATGCTCAAAAACTCGCCTGCACTGGAGCGATTCAAGTCTCGCGGCATCGATGTTTTAGTGCTTAATGAAGAGATTGACACAATAATCTTTCCAATGGTAACTGAGTATAAAGAGTACAAGCTTGTTCACGTCAGCGATGCAAAATTTGATGAGAATGAAGATGAGAAAAAAGCGCATGAAGGGGTAGCAAAAGAGTATGATGGACTTGCAAAAGAACTCAAAGACTCTTTGGGAGATAGCGTAAAAGCTGTTGAAGTTACTTTTGATTTGGTTGATTCTCCTGTAAAACTCAAAGAAGACAAGGAAGACCCTGCATTTATGATGGCGCAAATTATGAGACAGATGGGACAAAAAGGTGATGCGCCTGCACCTGCGCCGATTTTACAGATAAATCCCAAACATGAACTTATCGTAAAACTGAAAAACTCTGTTGATCAAAATCTCATTAATGATGCGGCGCATCTTTTGCTTGATCAGGCAAAACTTTTTGACGGTGTTGAGTTGGAAGACACAATAGGGTTTATAACAAGATTAAACCGTGTTATTTCTAAAGCAGTATAGTTGCTTGTATGAGTGCTTTTGTAGCACTCATTATGCGGTTGTCTCTATTTTTTAAGAGTTTCTAATCATAAGAGAAAAAAATATGTTATTTTACTTCCATGAATAGCAATATAAGAGAAAAGAGGCGTCCTGAGAACGCCGAACTCCGCCGCAAAATAGACAGACTGCTACAAGATGGCGATATGTTTGTCAAACAAAATCTAGGACATTTGGGTGTTTCAAACTATAGCTATGAGATAGAAGAGGCGATAGAAGAGCTATCTTTAGAAAAAGAGATAGTTCTGCAGCTTATAGAAGATTATGTCATACAGATTTTAAAATCAAAAATTGCATTTTATGCATCCATTCACAAGCTTAAAAAAGATGCTTTAGATGGCAAAGTGTTAGACTACACAGATATTAGGCATTTGGCACATAAAAATTTGGGTGTTGTAAGAAATCTGCGTATAAAAGATGCTCAGAAAATTCTTGAAGAGATGATGGTTGAAGACAACTTGGACTATCTGCGACTCTATGCAAAAGCGCTGGAAATCTCTGCCATAAAACTAAATCCCCTTTGTGCGTATGAGACGCTCAATCTTATAGCAGTTAAAAATTCTCTTTAATTATTTTTCTCTAAGAGACTGAGAGACTTCCTCAAGTAGATTGGTTGGTTTTTTAATTAAGACGGCTTCTTCCTCTTTTGCCGGCAAAACAAAAGCAAGTATGATAAATACAAACGCAAAGAAGATACCGACTAAGATAGCAAGAATGATTTTTAGTTTGTGTTCATTCACTTTTTTTAATCTACTTTATTGAGGCTGTTGGAAGTCATATAAATCCAAAACTCTTTGTGAGAATAGCCTCTGTTTAAAAAGAAAATCTGCAATATAGCCACTCTATAAAGCGTGATTGCCATTTTTGCGTATGGTACAAAAAGAGACAAACTAACAAGAAGCGATTGCTCTTTGTCTCCTTTGGAGTTTATCATCTCCTGCATTCCTATGTTTTTACTAAGATAGAGCCCAAAAAGCAGTGAAAAAAGAAAGTTCAAAACCAATCCAAATATTATGTACGCCATAAACTCTTGTTCGTGCATTCCACCTATCATTGTTTCCTCCAAATTGTTTATTTTTGCGGCTATTTTATCTAAATAGAACTTTTGAGTTCATAAGATGCTATGCTCTTTTTTGTAAAAAATGTTCCAAACGGGATAAGTGATGCGATAAAAAAGAGTGTGCTATCTCCAACCGACCATTCTGCTTCTTGCCAAGCCTTAACAAGATAGTAGCAAAAAAGTATAAATAAAATTCCATGAATCATTCCAACAACTTTAACAGCCATAGGCACGGCAAAAAGGTACTTCATAGGCATTGCGATAAAAACAAGAGCTAGGTAAGAGTAGCCTTCAATGCTATTTATGCTCCCAAATTTTATAACATTTTCGTTTTTCATATCTATCCTAACTTTTTTTAAAATCTGTGAATTATATAATCAAAAAGTAACAATCAACCTATTTGATAAAATCTAAAAACCATTCGCAAACTCTTTTTAAACATAAATAGTGTACAGTAGCGCCAAACAAGTTTGGAGGGTGTGGTGATGGATATGAATCCTGTGCTAGAGAGTTTAAAATTCTTGGTTCTTGGAATGGGAACGGTTTTTCTTTTTCTTGTAATTATGATTTATTGTATGAACATAATGTCGAGTATTTTAAGTAAATATTTTCCAGAAGCAAGACCGGATGTAAATGCAAAATTAAATTTGGCGACAAGCAGCACACAAAAAGATGATAAAAAAATAGTTGCAGCCATTACGGCAGCGATTAAATACCATAGAGAAGGATAGGAAGCAGATAATGTCTAAAAAATTTATTGATATAATGGACACAACTTTCAGAGACGGGTTCCAGTCCGTCTTTGGCGGTCGTGTGTTAATGAAGGATTTTTTTCCGGCTGTTGAAGCTGCAAAAGTAGCAGGAATCAAGCACTTTGAGTTTGGCGGTGGGGCGAGATTTCAGTCTCTTTACTTCTATCTAAGAGAAGATGCATTTGAGATGATGGATGGTTTTCGTAAAATCGTAGGACCGGATGCAAATCTTCAAACACTTGCTCGCGGCATAAACACCGTTATGCTTGACACAGGCTCTAAAGAACTGATTGATTTGCATGCAAAGATGTTTAAGAAACACGGCGCTACAACGATTAGAAATTTTGATGCGCTCAACGATGTAGAAAACCTAAAATACTCTGCTGAGAGAATCGTGCATCATGGACTTAAGCACGAAGTAGTAGTAACGATGATGGATTTGCCTCCTGGATGCTACGGTGCACATACTGTAGAGTTTTATGAAAAAACTTTGCGTGAGATACTTGATAGCGGCATTCCATATCACAGTATCTGTTTTAAAGATGCTTCCGGTACATCAAATCCTCAAAAAGTTTTTGAAACGATTCAGATGGCAAGACGCTTGGTGCCTGAGGGAACACATATCAGACTTCATACACATGAGACAGCCGGCGTCTCCGTTGCTGCTTATATGGCTGCACTTGAAGCGGGTGTTGACGGCATAGATTTAGCTGCTGCACCGGTAAGCGGCGGTACAAGCCAACCGGATATCCTCACTATGCTTCACGCAACTAAAGGGATGAACTATGACCTTGGCGGCTTGGAGATTGATAAGATTTTGACATACGAAAAAGAGTTGCAGTCTTGTTTGTCTGACTACTTTATGCCGCCTGAAGCGACAATGGTATCTCCTATCATCCCATTTTCTCCAATGCCGGGCGGTGCGCTTACCGCAAACACACAGATGATGCGTGACAACGGAATTATGGATAGATTCCCTGAGGTTATTGCTGCGATGACTGAAGTTGTAAAAAAAGGCGGATACGGAACTTCTGTAACACCTGTTTCGCAGTTCTACTTCCAACAGGCTCTCAACAATGTAATGCAAGGTCCATGGAATGCAATTGCTCCTGGATATGGCAAGATGGTTTTAGGTTATTTTGGTAAAACTCCGGTTGAGCCGGATCCTGAAATTGTTAAAATTGCATCCGAGAAGCTTGGACTTGCTCCAACTACAGAGAAAGCTCTTGATTTGGCAAATGCCGATGAGAGCAAATCTTTGGCTACTTGGATTAACAAGCTAAAGTCAGAAAATATAGAGATAACAGAAGAAAATATCTTTATAGCTGCAGCTTGTCATGAGAAGGGAATCGCCTTTTTAAAAGGCGAAGGTGAGTTGATGGTTCGTAAACTGTCTGATATGAAAAAAGAAGAAACAAGCAAAGAGAGCGGGAGCAAAAATATGGGAAGCGGAAGTTATACAGTTGTAGTTGATGGTCAAAAATATAGCGTTCAGGTTGCAGAGGGCAATGTAGATATCCAAGTAACGGCAGTAAACGGCGAGAGTGCGGCAGTATCTGCTCCGACACCTGTGGCAGCACCTGCAGCAAGTGGAACCGGAATGGAGATCAAGGCGCTTCTTCCGGGAAGTGTTTGGAAAATAGTTGCAAATCCGGGTCAAAGCGTAAAAGAGGGTGATGTTATCCTTATACTAGAGTCTATGAAGATGGAGATAGATGTAGTAGCACCAAAAGGCGGTGTTATCAAGTCTATCCATGTAGCTACAAATGATAAAGTAGTTGAAGGTCAAACAGTAGCGATACTAGGGTAGTCTTATGAGAGCATTTTTAATAAAAATAGTCATGTTGCTCGCACTTTTTGGTTTTAGTGCTGCTTATGCTTCTGATGCGCCTGCAGTTGATAGAGAAGCAGCGAATGTTGAAACATATCAGCCAAAAAGCGTCGGCACTCTTGTTAGTGATTTTCTAAAATCAACCGGTATTTATGCTTTGGCAAATCCAGATCCAGACGAGTTAAATGCCAAAGGGCAGCCTATGAGCGATTTTCATAAATCATGGGGTAGAATCATTATGATACTTGTGACGTTTGTCATCTTTTATCTTGCAGTTGTTAAAGGTTTTGAGCCGCTTCTGCTTTTACCTATAGGTTTTGGCGGACTTTTGGCAAATATTCCTGTCGCAAATATGGCAGGGCCTGAAGGGTTTTTGGGCATCATTTACCATATGGGTCTCTCAAATCAGCTCTTTCCTATTCTTATCTTTATGGGTGTAGGAGCAATGACTGACTTTGGACCACTTTTATCAAATCCTAAAACTGCACTTCTTGGGGGTGCGGCACAGTTTGGTATCTTTGGAACACTGGTAGGCGCTGTTATGCTTGCAGAATATACAACGATTTTTGATTTTACGCTCAAACAGGCTTCCGCTATCTCCATTATCGGCGGAGCGGATGGTCCAACATCTATATTTATCGCAACAAAGCTTGCTCCTGAACTGTTAGGTGCTATTGCTGTTGCGTCTTACTCTTATATGGCGCTTGTTCCGGTTATTCAGCCTCCGATTATGAAGGCGCTTACAACGGATGCGGAGAGAAGAATCAGAATGAGTACCATGAGACATGTCTCTCGTTTAGAGAAGTTGGTTTTCCCTATCATGGTTTTAGTTCTTGCTATTTTGGTGCTTCCGGATGCAACACCGCTTATCGGTGCATTTATGTTCGGTAACTTCTTAAAAGAGACGGGCGTTGTTGATAGGCTCTCAGATACTATGCAAAATGCACTTATCAATATCGTAACGATTTTCTTAGGTTTGGCGGTTGGTTCTAAACTTGCTTCAGATCAGTTCTTAGTTGCTGAAACACTTGCTATTTTGGCACTTGGTATTGTGGCGTTTTCTGCGGGAACTGCAGGCGGTGTTATCATGGCAAAAATCATGAATATGTTTTCTAAAACTAAGATTAACCCGCTTATCGGTTCTGCGGGTGTTTCTGCCGTTCCTATGGCGGCACGTGTATCGAACAAAGTAGGTATGGAGTATGACCGTACAAATATGCTTTTGATGCACGCAATGGGTCCAAACGTTGCAGGTGTTATCGGTTCTGCGGTTGCAGCGGGTGTTTTAATCTCTATCTTCAAATAATCTTTCCCTTTTTTAAAGGGAGAGAAAATCTCTTATATTTTTTTATTCATAATCTCTACGATGAGCGGAATGATATTTTGACTTTTTGTCTTATCTATAAAAGCATCTGCGCCTAGTACTTGAGCTTCTCTTTTGTTGTTAGTGCCTGTCATAGAACTGTTTACTATGATAGGAATATCTTTTGTTTTTGCGTTGGCTTTGAGAAGCTTTACAACCGTAAAGCCAGACATCTCCGGCATCTCTATATCTGTAATCACAGCAGGAATAGCGGAGACATTGTCACCAAGAGTGTTGATATAGTCTAAAAGTAGTTTTCCATTGTTAAAAAGCTTCATGGAAATATGTGCGTTTTCAAAAATTTGTTTAAGGTGTTTTTGTGCTGTTTTTGAATCTTCTGCTATTAAAACTGTTCCAGTTTTGAGTTTTTTCGGTATTTCAATATTTACCAAATTTGCCGGTGATTCAAATACATCAACCATAGCTTGAGGAATGACGTCTGCAAGAAGTTTCTCGTAATCAAGCACAAGACATAAACTTCCATCTTCAAGTCGTGTATCGTTGATTACAACATTATCCTCGCCAACTCTATAACTATCCGGAGCATGCATCTCATTCCAGTTTTTCTTAATTACCCTAAAAGCAGACATTATGCGAAGTCCTATAATGATGCCATTAAAATCACATATTAATATATTCGATTTTTTCATTTCCTCTTTTGTAAGAGTTGTTCCAAGCCACAGTGGAAGATTTAGTATGGGAATTTGAAGTCCGCGCAAAACAATTGTTCCTTCCAAAAGGTAATGTGATGACGGTATCTGGGTGATATAGTGGTTTTTTGACTCAACAACTTCACGAGTTTTAAATACATTGATAGCATAATAAGCAGAGTCCGGTACATCACTTACACGAAAGACTAAAAGCTGTACCTCGTTGTTTTTTGCAAGATTTGTGGCAGCGTCAACATTGTCTAAAACAGACATAAATTCCCCTTTCTCTCTATTTCTAGGATGATACCAAAAATTCGGTCTATTCTGCTTGAATGTTAATGATGAAATGGTAAAATAAGCCCTTATTTCTTTAGAGGTGTTTTTATGAAACTATTTTTTTTGCTGCCGCTTCTCTTTGCTATTTTAGATGCCAAGGTATATTATGCAAAGGTTGAACCTTATGAGATAAGAGATATCTCTTCTAATGTTTCGGGTTTGGTTGTTCATGCAGATGAGAGTTTGGTTGGAACGAAACTCACGGAAAAACCTTATATAGGGATAGATTTTGAGCTTGACAGAAAAGAACTTGCAACTGTGCGTGAGAAAGTTATGTATCTTAAGAGTGTTATAGAGATAAATGAAGCTGTTCTTGTTAACATGGATGAATCGCTTGTTAAAAAGAGAGAAAATTACAAAAAAATAGAGCCTTTAAAGTTTAAATCTTCAGTTGAAAAAGACAGAGAGTTTTATGATTTGATATCAAGTGAAAATCTCTATCTTAGCACAAGAAAAGAGATTCAAAATTTAAAAATTCAGATAACAGATCTGAAACATAGAGAAGCACAACTTCAAAGAAGCATAGATGATAAAAACCTTGTAGCAAAAAACTTTGTACTCTATGAGATGCTTGTACAACCAGGGCAAGTAGTTGGCATGGCAACACCACTAGCCAAAGTTGCCGATACTTCAAAGGCAAAGTTAACGATATATCTTGATGAAGCAGATATCGTTGGCGCACAAAAAAAGGTTGTTTATATTGATGGAGAGAAGAGTCGTTATAAGATTTCAAGACTTTTACGCATAGCTGATGGAAAAAATATCTCTAAATACATGGCGCAAATCATTACAGAAGCACCGGAGCTATTTTCAAAACTGGTAAAAGTGGAGCTGAGGGATGAGTAATAAAACTGCGTGTCCGCTTGATTGTTATGACGCATGTGAGATAATTTTTGATAATCAAAAGCTAAGAGGAGTAAAAGAGGGGCATACACAAGGTTTTTTATGCCCTCATCTCAACCACTATGAAAAGCATGCAACTATCCAAACCCCACGATACAAAGGGGAAGAGATTTCACTTGACGTGGCACTGGAAAAGCTCAAAGTGATGTTGCAAAGTTGCGCAAAAAACAAGATACTTCACTATAGAGGAAGCGGGAATTTTGCACTTATGCAAGAGGTGACAGACCATTTTTTTGCTTCTTACGGTGCTGTTTTGACGGAAGGGAGTTTGTGTGATGGAGCAGGAGAAGAGGGAATCAAGCAAGGCAGAGGCAGCAACAAAACTATGCCTATCCATGAGATTGCAAAATCAGAAGTAGTTGTTTTTTGGGGCAGAAATCCGCATACTACATCAAGCCACCTTCTTCCTCTCATCAAGGGCAAAACGATTATAGTTATAGACCCGATAAAAACGCCCATAGCAAGAATGGCTGATTTGCATATCCAGCTTAAACCGCATACCGACCAGTTTCTGGCAATGCTGCTTGCACGTTTTTTACATATCGAGAGCGGATATGATAAAGAGTTTTTACAGAAGTATGCGAGCGGTTGTGAAGAGTACTATGAGTTGACGCAAAATCTGCGTATCAAGGCAGTTTTGGAGCAGATGGATGTCTCCCTCGGGCAGCTTGGAGATTTTTTGAGACTTGTAAAAGATAAGAGAGCAGCTTTTGTCTGTGGTGTCGGTGTCCAAAAATATCATGACGGTGCGGATGTGATGCGCTCAATTGACGCTTTGGCAGCAATGCTTGGACTCTTTGGCAAAGAGGGCTGCGGCGTAAGTTATCTCGGTGCTTCAAGGGCAAATATCGCCTCGCCTTTTTATACGCAGAGCAAAAAAGTCTCCAAGGTTTTGACTGAATTTAGCAGTTTTGATACGGTTTTTATACAAGGGGCAAATCCGCTTTCGCAGATGCCGGATTCAAATCGAGTAAGAGCATCGATGGAGCGGGTAAAAAATATTGTCTATTTTGGTCTTTTTGAGAATGAGACAAGCGAGGTTGCCGACCTTGTGATACCTGCAAAAAGCTTTTTGTATAAAGATGATGTAAGAACATCTTACTCACACAATAGAATCTCTTTTATGCCAAAGGTGGCAGAGACGGATGCCGGAATCAGTGAGTATGATTTGAGTGCATATTTGTGCAGAGAGTTTGGCATTGATTTGCAGAGTGAAGAGTTTTATATAAACCATTTTAAAAGTTTTGCAGTTCAAAAAATTGATGGGCTGCTTTATGTAGATAAGAGAGAAGAAATACCCTATGCTAATGGTTTTGATACAAAGGACGGCGAGTTTGTTTTTCTTGATGAGATTGACTCAAAAATAGATGAAAATGAGGGGCTGCATCTCATAACAAGTAAAAGCCCTACAAGCTTAAATTCACAATTTCACCGCCAAGAGAGTGTCTATCTGCACAGCTCTTTAGGGTTTAGGGAGGGTGAGATGGTAAGTGTCACATCGGTCAGCGGAAGCGTAAGACTTAGTGTCAGGCATAATAACGATTTGCGCTCCGATTGTGTTTTGATTTACAGCGGTACCAAAGGGGTCAACAATTTAACCCCTTCAAAGCATGCATTAAGCGCTAAAAGCGCAATATTCCAAGAAAATAAGGTGGAGGTTAGAAAATGGACAGTATAAAAGATTTAGATAAAAAATATGTTTTGCCAACCTATGCGAGAGCGGATGTTGAGTTTGTAGGCGGAGAGAATGCAAAACTTTATGACGTTAATGGCAAAAGATATATAGATTTTGCTTCAGGTATAGCGGTTTGCAGTGTCGGGCATGCAAACAAAAGAGTAAATGACGCCATCTGCAACCAGCTATCAAAGCTGACACATACTTCAAATCTTTACTATATAGCACCACAGGCAAAAGCAGCGCAAAAGATAGTCGAGGCAAGCGGCTATGATATGAAGTGCTTTTTTGGAAACAGCGGAGCAGAAGCTAATGAGGGTGCTATCAAAATAGCGAGAAAGTTTGGTGAAAAAGAGGGTGAAATTAAAAGATATAAAGTTATAACGCTACAGCACTCTTTTCACGGAAGAACGATTACAACGGTAAAAGCAACCGGTCAGGCGTATATGCACAACTATTTTGGACCATATCCGGACGGTTTTGTTTATGCAGATGATATAAACCATGTTGAGAGTTTGGTGGATGACCACACATGTGCGGTTATGATAGAGCTTGTGCAGGGCGAGGGCGGAGTACAGCCTTTGGATAGAGAAGCGGTGCAAAAACTTGCAAAATTTCTAAAGTCAAAAGATGTGCTGCTTATCATTGATGAAGTTCAGACGGGAGTTTACAGAACTGGTAAATTTTTGGCATCGAACTACTACGATATTGAGCCTGACATTGTTACTTTGGCAAAAGGACTAGGCGGGGGTGTGCCTATAGGTGTTGTTATGACATCGCATAAAGATATATTTAGTGCAGGAGATCACGGTTCTACATTCGGCGGAAACTTTTTAAGTACGACTGCCGCATGTGAAGTTATGGATATCTTGGATGAGATGTATGATGATGGCAGATTGCAAAGCAGCATAGACTATTTTGACAGCTCTTTAGAGAAATTTTATAGCGCACATGGGGATATCTTTACTTCGAAGGTCGGTATAGGGATGATGTGCGGGCTTCGTGTCAAAGATGGCGACACACTCGCTAAAATCATCTTAAAGGCAAGAGAAGAGGGCGTAATCGTACTAAGAGCAGGAAGAGATACGCTGAGACTTTTACCGGCTCTGACAATCACAAAAGAGGAAATAGATGAAGGCTTTGAAGCTCTCAACCGTGCTATTGGTTCTTTATAGCAGTACACTTCTTGTTTGTGATGAGAAGCTAGAAAACTATATTTCAGAGACTAAAAAAGAGCAGTTTCGTTATGATTATCAAAAAAATGAGGCTGAGAGTTCTAAACTCCGCGATTCATGGATAGCACCTCTTAATCTTAACTATAGTTACTCAAAAAGTAATCCTTACAGTGATGAACAGATTAGCGAAAACGCTTCTATCAAGATGGATCAGCCAATTTTTCAGAGCGGGGGTATCTACTATGGGATTAAGTTTGCAGAGGCTTCAAAAATCTATGCGGACTACTCCATTGATGTAGCAAAAAGAAAGCTTATAAAAGATGCCGTCTCACTGTTGATGCAGATTAAGCAGATAGATTTGAAAAGAGAGAAGCAGAATCTCCTTATAAAAAATGCAGAGATTAGTCTTGCGCAAAAAAAGGAAGATTATCTAAGCGGACAGCTTGATTCAGGTTTTTTAGACAGCGCTATAATTGAGCGAAATCAGCTGATTCAGGCACTATATGACATAGAGACAAGCAAAGAGCGGCTAATCTCAAAATTTAATGCCATAAGCGATATGGACTACAAAGATGCGGCTGTTCCAAAACTAAGAACGCTTACTCAAAAAGAGTTTTTAGATGAAAATATAGTCTTAACCATGTCGCAGAGTGAGATAGAAAAAAACCGCTATTTTACAGATGTTACAATGGCAAAATATCTTCCTAAAGTCAATCTTGTTGCAGGATATAACTGGGATAAGAGTGATGCAATCTTTCAGTTTGGACCAAACGAGAAGGATTACTACAACGTTGGGTTTAAAGCTAACCTGCCTCTTGATATCAACAGTTTTAGAGATATGGAGTCCTCAAAAGTTGACTATATGAAGTCAAAATTAGCAGTTGAAGATAGAAAAAGAGAACTCCGTGCCATATATGAACAAGTTATGCAAAATATACAAAACCTTGAGAAAAAAAAGCAGCTCAGTATCGAGAACAGAGATATCTATGAGAGACTTTTGGCAGATACAAAGCAGCTCTTTGAAGCCGGATATAAAGCAGAATTTGATGTTGAGCTTATGCAAAACTCTGTAGAGATTCAAAAGAGCGATGTTAACATCTTCGAAATAGATAAGCAGTTAGAGCTTCTCACGCTCTATGAGATGTATAAAAATGAGATTTAGCGACTATATGTCAGAGTGGCTGTACGGCAAAGACGGCTACTACGCAACCTATAAAAATATAGGCAAAAGCGGGGATTTTTACACCTCTGTAAGTACGAGTAAGTTTTTTGGCGGAACGATTGCAAAGCATATTATCTCTTTGGTTGATGAGGGTTTTTTAGAGCATAATGCCGTGATTTGTGAAATAGGAGCGCATCATGGCTATTTTTTAGCCGATGTTATAGAGTTTATATATTCACTCCGTCCGCAACTGCTTCAAACACTTAAATTTGTCATTATTGAGCGGTTTGAAGCGTTGCAGGAGTTTCAAAAAAATTATTTTCAAGAGAGCTTTGGTGACATTGTAAAGCTTACACACTATAAATCTTTAAGCGAGTTAAAGTGCGAAAATGCTTTTTTTATAGCAAACGAGATATTTGACGCATTCCCGTGTGAACTTTACTACAAAGGTAAAAGTGCAAGAGTAGATGGGCATGAAGTTGTTTTTGATGTTGAAGATGTATGGGTAGAAGAGAAAGCCAAAAAGTATCATAAAGATAGAGGCGAAATAGCAAAAGGATATGAAGAGTTTGCTAATGAGATGGCGTTATCGTGCAAAAAATTTGAGTTTATGAGTTTTGACTACGGAGAGATGCAAGCCCGTCCCGACTTTTCACTTAGGGTTTATGCAAAACATGAAGTAATTCCATTCTTCGATAAAAGTATGAAAAAAAATGAGTTGTTTGCCAAATCAGATATAACCTACGATGTAACATTTGCCCATGTCAGAGATGCTTTTTTAGAAGCCGGGGTGGAGTTTGTAGTACTCAAAGCGCAGATGGTAGCTCTTGTAGATATGGGAATCTTGGAACTTTTAGAGATACTTAGAGAAAAAGCAGATGAGAAAATCTACAAACAAGAGCTAGAAAAAGTAAAAATTTTAATTATGCCAAATTTTTTAGGCGAGCGGTTTAAGATGATGCGCTTTAGAAAAGTGTAAAAACCCTGCGATAAAGCAAGATTTTTACATATTGTGGAGGATTTTCATAAACTCTTCAGGTCTGTTTGAAGCTGTGATAGCGGTCTCTTTTGTGATAACTCTTTTACGAAGCAGTGCGAGAAGCTGATCTGTTTGTGTTGTCATATTTGTCTCATTCTGGTTTAGCTGCATTTGAGAGTAGATTTGATGTACTTTGTCCTCTCTGATAAGGTTTTGGATAGCCGGATTTGCTATTAAAACTTCTTGTGTTGCAACGATGCCGCCGCCGATTCTTGGCATAAGAGACTGAGAGATAACAGAAATAAGTGAAGAGGCCAGTTGCGCTCTAACCTGTGCTTGTTCTCCTGCATCAAAAACGTCAATGATACGGTTGATGGTAGAAGCTGCCGAGTTTGTATGCAGTGTTCCAAAAACGATATGTCCGGTCTCTGCAGCGGTAAGGGCGGCAGAAATGGTCTCTCTGTCTCTCATCTCACCTACCAAAATAACATCAGGGTCTTGCCTGAGGGCGTATTTAAGTGCTGTTGCGAAAGAACTTGTATCTGAGCCTACTTCTCGTTGTGAGAAGAGTGATTTAATGTTTGTATGGACAAATTCAACCGGGTCTTCGATAGTAATGATATGTTTGTTTGCGGTTAAATTAATCTCATGAAGCATTGAAGCAAGTGTTGTTGACTTACCGCTACCCGTTGGTCCTGTGACAAGGATAAGCCCTTTTTCTCTTTTTACAAGTTCTTTAAAAATCGGGTTGTTGTTAAATTTTTCAAGCGGTGGGACATCTATGGGAATCATACGGAATGCACACGATATTCCCCCGATAGTGCGGTAGTAGTTTGCACGGAAACGACCTACATTCTCAAGCTCAAAAGAGAAGTCAAGCTCATTTCTATCTTCAAAAATCTTCTTTTGTTTATCCTCGATTAGTGCATACGCCATCTCCTCTATCTCTTTTGCACTCAAAACCGGAAGGTTGAGCGGTTTTAGAGATTTGTCGATTCTGATTTGCGGCTCACTCCCCGGAACAAGATGCAAATCCGAAGACTCAAAATGTAAGACACTCTTGAGTAACTTTTTAATATCAATAGGTTTCTTTGTCTCTTCGCCCATATCTGACTCCTTGTCTATTTTGAATTTATTCTGCTAAATTATAACACTATTCTATAATCTTTGGTACGATAAAGAAATGATCACTGCTCTGTGGTGCATTTTTAATAATACTATCGTTGATAGAAGTATCGCAAGACGGAGTGTCTTCTCTTAAAAATGTAGCTGCGTCACTCATTGCAAATTTGTCATCTACGCCATCCGTATTTAGCTCGCTTAGGTTATCCACAAAATTAACAATTTGCGAGAGCTGCTCTATAATCTCTTCACGCTTATCGTCTGAAATTTTTAAAAATGACAATTTTTCCAGCTTGCTCAATAACGCATTATCTACCTGCATATAACAATCCCATATAATAATTTTCAAAGATTGTAACAAAAAAAAGCTCTCTCTTTGATGAAAGTTTAACAAAATATGCGATATTATTGTAAACTTTTTAAATAGCAGTGTAAGGAAGATTTTTGAGCTTAAAAGATAATATAGATATGGTAAAAGAGGAGTTAAACTCCGAAGAAAAGTTTTTTGAAAAAGCGGTTGTGACTGAAAAATTTATCAAAAAATATAAAAATGTTCTTATAGGCTCCGTTATTGCTGTTGTTCTTTTTGCTGTTGCAAATGTAGCATACGAGATGAATGAGAAAAGCAAGCTAGAGAGCGTAAATAAAGCTTTTGCAAAATTAAGCGCAAACCCGAAAGACGGTGCTGCTCTGAATGAAATCAAATCATTATCGTCTGAGTTGCATGATGCTTGGATTTTTTCGCAGGCAGTTGCAAACAAAGATATGGAATCACTTAAGGGTTTAAAAGATACAAAAGCGCTTATAGTAAGTGATTTGGCAGAGTATGAGATGGCGACGGATGAGGCTTCACTTCAAAAGTATGCTTCAAGACAGGATGCGATTTTTAGAGATTTGGCACTTGTTCAAAGTGCAGTGCTGCTCTTAAATGCAAACAAAATCCAAGAAGCAAGAGATGCTCTTGCTAAAGTTTCTAAAGGTTCTTCTATGGAAAAACTAGTAGCAGCTCTTATGCATTATGGAGTGAAATAATATTTTGAAAACATTATCTCTTCTGCTTATATCATTTAGCATTGTTTTTTTTAGTGCGTGTAGTTCTAAAGAGGTTTATAAACCTATAAAAGTTGTCGGTGACTGGAAGCATGCCGGAGACAGTGATGTAGTTATCAATGCTGTATCACAAGATGCCGCTATGGTCGAAAAAAGAAATGTTTTTGCCGGCGGTAAGGTTCTTGATGTTACTGTTGCGGAGGGTGAAAAACTCTTGGGTTTTAGCGATGGATGGGTTATAAGTTCAAATATAGACGGAAATGTAACACTGCAAAGCACTCAAGATAAAAAAGTAGAGAAATTTAATCTTAAAAAAACAGTTGCTGCCGCAAGTATAAGTGGTGATACTCTCGCCGTTTTGTTTGCAGATAATGAGATGGCGCTCTACTCGCTTGCATCCAAAACGCTGCTTTTAAAAGAGCAGGGCAATCCTCCAATCGTCGTAAACTCAAAATTGATAAAGCCTTATTTTAGGGATGATTTAGTAATTTTCGCAACGCTTGATGGGAAAGTCGTTATTGTAAACACGCAAACAAAAAAAAGATTGCGTACGATTATAGTAAGCAGTGAAGAACATTTTAACAATGTAATCTACTTTGGTCTTTTGGATAACAAAATCATTGCGGCAACGGCACACAAAATTCTCTCACTCTCAAAAGAGGAAGTGCGTGCTCCTTATGATATAAGAGGTGTTGTTGCGGATGATAAAACTCTTTACATTGCCACCAAGCAAGGCGAGATTATCTCTTTAAGCTCTGATTTGAAACAAAATGCGAAGTTAAAATTTCCGTTTGCCCACTTTTTAGGTCTTATTGTAAGCGGTGAGAAGCTTTATGCCCTAGAAAAAGAGGCGTATCTTATAGAGATGCCAAAAGATTTGTCGTCGTACAGCGTCTATGAAGCAGATGTTGAAGATGGTTATGTTTATATCAATGATAAAACCTTTTTTGTCCATGATGAGTATATTTCAGTAGAGAAGTAATGTCTAAAGAGCTTGAAGCTTTTATAGAGTATATAACAGTTATAAGAGCTTTGAGTAAAAAAAGTGTCGGTGCATATAAAAGCGACCTTATAGCTTTGGAAAATGCACTGCTAAAGCCTCTTATCGAGCTTGATACAAATACCCTTTTTGAACTTCTAAACAGCTATAAGAACAAAAGAACCCTCAATCGAAAGCTCTCTTCCGTTAATGCTTTTTTTGATTTTTGCTATAAAAGCCAATTTACAGAGGAAAAAACAAAGCTCAAATTTTCAAAAATCCCAAAACTTCTCCCAAAATTTCTCCCGTTTGAAGCGATACAAAGCAGTCTTGCTTTGATAGACAGAAGCTCTTTTATCGGTTTGCGTGATTATGCGCTGATACTTTTTTTGTATGCAACAGGAGCAAGGATAAGCGAGTGTCTTGGGCTGCAACGAGGAGACATCGAGGGGGAGTGGCTTCATATTAGGCATGCAAAGGGTGAAAAAGAGCGCATTGTTCCCATCGCCTCAGTTGCAAAAAAAGCGATTGATGCATATCTAAACGAGGCAAAAAATGAGAGAACATTTGTATGGCAAAACTATAAAGGCGATAGGCTAAGCCGTATTTCTGCCTACAAGGTTACACAAAAATATCTTGGTATCTCACCCCATGTGCTGCGCCACTCCTACGCAACATCGCTTATCGCCGGTGGTGCTGATTTGCGTGTTGTTCAGGAGCTTTTAGGGCATGCTTCACTTCTAACTACCCAAATATACACCCATATACAAAAGCAGGACTTAAAAGAGACGATTGAGGCTTGTCATCCTATGGCAAAAGAAAATCTATGAATAAAATCAACAACTCTTTGTTTTCAAAACCTTTTTTGAAGTCTCTCTTTTTTGTACAAAATAAGTGGCATCAGCACGGGGTTTTAGTGCATACGCTTTGCGTGATTTATCATATATTAAAAGCAGGGGAGTTTCGTTTTTTGGCGGCAGGATTGCTGCATGATATAGGCAAACCGTTTTGTGCATTTAAAAAAGATGAAGAAGATAGGGAATTTGACGAATATAGTTTTACGGATCATGAAGAGAGAAGTTATGAAATCATCAAAGATTGGAATTTTATAAGCTCTTATACAAAAGAGTTAGTGCGGTATCACTATCTTATCCGTGATGTACAAAAGAGTAAAACCGAAGATTTTGGTCGCTATGAACGTAAAAAAAAGATTTGGGATGGCTTGAGCGAAGAGTTCAAAAAAGATGTAGCACTTTTTATGAGTTATGATGATTTGGGCAAAGGGAAGAGAAGAAGATAATACAAATCTAACACAAATGTAACAAAAAAGGTGTAAAATTCAATTTAATTTAAGATTATGGGTTGTTTATGAAAAAAATTTCCTCTCTGTTTTTAGTTCTTGTTTTTGTTTTGCTGCTTATCTCTGTATTCTTTTTTTTAGCATCATCAAAGAAAATGATAGTCGTGCAAGAGGGAAATAGCGCGCAACTTCCTATTGAAATGGAAGTAGGACGTTTTCAGGATAGCGATTGCGGTATGGTTATTGATGAATTAAAAGATGCATCACAGGTCATAAGCAGCAGCGGCAAGAGCTGGTTTTTCCATGACCACGGCGGTATGATAAAATGGCTTGAAGACAAAGAGTTCAAAGAGAGTGCAAAAATTTGGGTTATGAGCAGAGATACAAAAGAGTGGACAGATGCAAGAGAGGCATTTTACTCGGTAAGTGACGATACTCCGATGGGATACGGGTTTGGAGCGTACAAAAAAAAGAGCAATGGGTACATAGATTTTGCTACAATGCGTCTTAGAGTTCTGCGTGGCGAGACACTGCGCAATCCGCTTATAAAAAAACAGCTAGGCAAAGAGTAGAAAATTTGGAAACAGTCAATCTTTTAACCATCGTCACTATTGCTTTTCTTGGCTCTTTTGGGCACTGTATAGGGATGTGCGGCGGAATTGTTTTGGCATATTCAACTCTAAAAATTGACCCCGAGAGTTCAAAAGTTTCACAGAGTGTTGCGCATTTGCTTTACTCATTTGGAAGAGTATTTACCTATACCATCCTTGGGGCTATTTTCGGTACGCTTGGGGGTGTTGTTACTTTTAGCAATACCGCAAACGGCGTGTTGCTTCTTGTCGCCGGGATTGCCATGGTTTTAGCTGGGCTATCGCTAATGGGGAAGATAAAATTTTTAACGCTTATAGAACACTCTTTTTCATCTTCGGATACATATAAAAATCTCTTTAAACGTGTTTTGCACTCCAAATCAAACATGAGTTTTTTTACTCTTGGCATGCTTAATGGTCTTTTGCCATGTGGATTTGTCTATTTTTTTGCCATTACTGCCGCAAGTACGGCAAGTCCTATTTATGGGGCTTTAGTTATGGCTGTGTTTGGTTTAAGCACCATTCCTGCCATGTTTGGGCTCGGGTTTTTAGCTTCTCTCTCTCGTGCGACAAGTATGAGAAACATGATGGTAAGCCTCTCCTCGTTTGCCGTAGTGCTTTACGGAATATACACGATTTATAATGGATATGACTTTTTAGCAAGAGCGGAAAAAACCATTACGGAATGTCATGGTAAATAGGGTTTCTATTATCTCTCCGTAAATAACAAATAATGTTAGTATAGACCTCTCAGAGCTGAATTATAATGGTAATCTATATAGCCTTGATGCAGAAAATAACATTGAAAATAGTATATCAATTATGTTTAGTGATGTGTTGAATACTTCCGAAGACGGTTCATTGCTGCTTAACATAGATGCTTTAGATACCATAAGCATAGATGGCGATAGTGATTTATCAGACGGAATCACTGGATGGAATAATTCGGGCAGTGCTTCAATTAATAATAAATATTATGAGATATATGGAAAATCAACAGAAACTCAGTATGCAGAGCTTTGGATAAATGTTGATGATATGGCTCCTCTAGTTCCTTAATTTTTAAAGACACCAAAGAGGCTCTTTGGTGTCTTATTTCTCCATGAAAAAACTGCTTCCGCTCTCTCTTTTTTTACTACTTCTATGGTAAAATAGAAAGAATCAGAATCAACTCAAACAAGACATTTAGAAAATGAAACTTAAAAAACTGCCGATTGGAATATCAACACTTAAAACTATCATGGAAGAAGGCTATCTTTATGTTGATAAAACAGAGTTAGCACAACATCTAATTGAAAATGGACAATACTATTTTCTCTCCCGTCCACGAAGATTTGGAAAATCACTTTTTCTTGATACTTTACGAACTGTTTTTAGTGGAGATAAGGAGGTTTTTAAAGGGCTTTATATCGGTGAAAGTGGCTATGAGTTTAGAAAACATCCAGTTGTTAGGATAAGTTTTGCAAGTGGTAAATTTACCTCTAAGGATGAATTTAATCAAAGAATATATGAGATTTTAAAATCAAACCAACAAGATTTAGGCATTGTATGCGATAAGGATTTGTCAAGTTCTGGTTGTTTTGAACAACTTATCAAAGAAGCATATTTAAAATACAACCAAAAAGTAGTCATCCTTGTCGATGAATATGATAAACCAATTTTAGATAATATTGAAAATACAGAAATCGCTAGACTTATGAGAGAAGAGCTTAAAAATTTCTATAGTGTGATAAAAGGGAGTGATGAATACCTTAAATTTGTATTTATCACAGGTGTAAGTAAATTTAGTAAAGTGAGTCTTTTTAGTGGGCTCAATAATATCCTAGATATTACGCTCAATCCAAAATATGCAACTATTTGTGGATATACCCAAAATGATGTAGAAACAGTATTTGCAAAGCACCTTAATGGGCAAGATTTTGTTAAAATCAGACATTGGTACAATGGGTATAAATTTCTGGGAGAAGGAGTCTATAACCCTTTTGATATATTGCTTTTTATTTCAAATGAGTTTATTTATCGCAACTATTGGTTTTCGACTGCGACCCCTACATTTTTGCTTAAACTTATAGAAAAAAATGACTATTTCTTGCCTGATTTTGAAAATATCACTAAAGATGAGTCGATGCTTGATAGCTTTGATGTGGACTATATTGAACTTGAAACTTTGATGTGGCAGACTGGGTATCTTACAATTATAGATTCAAAAGAAACTCCAATAGGGATGAAATACTCTCTCTCTATTCCAAATCAAGAAGTAAAAATATCACTTTTTGGTAGTATCTCTGATTTTATGAGTAAAATTCAAAATTCTATGGAAAACAAAGGCTTTATTTATGAATCATTTTTAAATCTTGATTTTAAAAGATTAGGAACCTCCATCAAATCCCTTTTTGCTTCCATTCCTTATCATCTTTATACAAATAATCCTATGTTTGAGCGGGAAGGGTATTATGTAAGTGTGTTTTATGCTTATGTTAAATCTATGGGTTTAGAGCTAAGGGTAGAAGAAACTACTAATAAAGGCAGAATTGATATGGTGGTTTTTTATCCAAATGCAATATTTGTGATGGAGTTTAAAGTTATTGCGAGTGAAACGAAGCAATCTACTGCTTTATCTCAAATCAAATCTATGAATTATCATGAAAAATACTTAAGTGACACGAGAGGTATATATCTTGTTGGGTTAGAGTTTAGCAAGAGTGACAAAAATATCTATAAACTTGAATGGGAAAAGGTTCAAAAATAGAGAAGCTCTCTTTTTTGTTTACATGCGACTTTGTAAAACATTTTTTTTGAATTTATGATGCCTTTATTTTTAAAGATGCCAAAAAGAGGCTATTTGGTGTATTATTTCTCCATGAAAAAACTGCTTCCGCTCTCTTTTTTACTATTGCTTGGCTGTGCCACGCCTGATTCGCAAGAGAGTCTGCGCGATGTGTCCGCTTATCTTCAAAAAAGTATTATTAAAAAAGAAAAGTTCGACATATTGGCGTTTGAGAGCGATTTGGCACAGTGCAATGGTGAGAGACTTTTTGTCTTTGTGGAGGGAGACGGAGCGGCATGGAAGAGCAGAAATGTAGTATCTAATGACCCGACTCCAAAAAAACCGACATCACTTTTTCTCTTAAACAGTGTTCAAAAAAAATGTTCTCTATATCTCGCCCGCCCATGCCAGTACACGGGGCAAAAATGTGATAAAAAAGAGTTTACAAGCCACAGATACAGCCCTGCGGTTTTAAAAAACTACAACGAAATACTCACGACTTACAAGCAAAAATATGCTATAGACGACTTTGTGCTGGTTGGATACTCCGGAGGAGGGGCAGTTGTAGCGTTGCTGGCAACCATGAGAGAAGATATATCTGCCATCGTTACGGTAGCTTCAAACCTAGACACCGATGCTTGGACAAGCTACCATAACGTCACTCCTCTCTATGGCTCATTAAATCCCGCACACTTTGCATATAAACTAGAAGACATACCACAGTACCATCTTGTAGGCTCAAGAGACACTATTGTTCCGCAAACTGTTTTTGAGAGCTACAAGAGTAGATTTTCAAATCAAAAAAATATCCATTTGTTTGTTTACGACAATGGACACTACGATGGCTGGGACTGTTTTTTTAGAGAGTTTTTCCAATCTCTATACTAAAGCATTCGCACTATCTAGCAAATTTCTATTGCAAAATTCAGGTTTAATTTATAAATTGCTATAATAATTAGAAAAAAAAGGGGTACTTACTTTGAAAAGTTCTATCATTGATAACATTAAAGCACTTCCTCCGCTCTCCTCAACAATTGTAAAAATCAACCAAATTTATGCTGATGAAAACTCGACTATTAAGGATATGGGAAATGCGATTGAGCATGACCCTATGATCGTTGCAAATATCTTAAAGATTGCAAACTCCCCGCTTTATGGTTTTGGTCGTGAAATCAAAAATGCTGCACAGGCGGTCAGTCTCTTTGGAATGAGCATGACACGCTCAATCGCCATAGGAAACTCCATAAGAAAACTACTCAATGTCGATATGCAACCTTACAGAGTGACGTCTGATGAGTTTGCTCATATCTCTTCACTGCAAGCCGCGCTCATCCTTGATTGGTACAAAAAAATAGACAGACAAAAAGCCGAAAAACTATATCTGGCAGCTTTTTTGCAAGAAACGGGAAAAATCCTTATCGCAAGCGAAGTAATTCAAAATGACGAAGCGATTAGTTTTGCGAGTGAAGTAGAGAACTCCAATAATCTGGCAATGGTGGAGAAAGCTTATGTCAATGCCACATGTGGAGAAGTGACGGCGCTTGTCTTTAAGCACTGGGGGTTTGATGAAGAGTTTATTGAGATGATTCACTACTCCGATGCGCCTTCTCAAGCACCTAGTGAGGTAAGGGAGTTTGCAACGGCTCTTAAAATTGTTAAAACAGTAGTTGCTATAAACAAGCCTTTTTCCGAGGTGTCTATCAACTTTGGACTTAAAATCGCACAGGACGCCGGTTATAGAGTAGAGTTGCTGGAAGAGTCAATTAATAACATCATGCAATCAGTGTTTTAATGAACAAAATAGTTACTGTTATCGACACATTTGGTTTTTTCTTCCGCAGTTTTTATGCACTGCCGCAGCACCTCAAAAACAAAGAGGGCTTTCCCACAGGACTGCTGACGGGCTTTGTCAATTTTATCTCCTCTCTTCAAAAGCAGCATGAGAGTGATTATCTTATCTTTGCTATCGATACTAAGGGGGAGAGTTTTCGCTCTCAGATAGACCCAAACTATAAAGCACACCGCACCCCGCCGCCCGCTGAACTTCTTATGCAGCTTCCCATAGCCATTGAGTGGATAGAGAAGATGGGCTACAAAACGCTTGGTCAAACGGGCTATGAAGCCGATGATATGATAGCAACCGTTGTACGCTTTGCAAAGACAAAAGGCTATGATGTGCGTGTCGTTTCACACGATAAAGACCTTTTTCAGCTTATAGACGATGGCAAAGTCGTTTTGGTAGATGCCATCAAAAAGCAGACGATTGATGAGCAGGCTTGCTATGAGAAGTATGGTATCCATCCAAAGCAGTTTATCGACTATCAGGCTATCTTGGGAGACAGTGCGGACAATATCCCAGGAGTGAAAGGGATAGGCAAAGTAGGAGCGCAGAAACTTTTGCAAGAGTATGGAAGTTTGGATGCTATATATGCAAATATAGAGAGTGTAAAACCCGCTGCTATGCAAAAAAAGCTTTTGGAGTCAAAAGAGGTTGCCTACATGTCAAAAGAACTTGTAACGCTCAGGGATGATGTGTTGGGGGATTTTGATTTTGAAGAGTACAGGATGGATATCGAAAATCCATTTTTAAACATCTATGACGAGCTTGTCAAATATGAGCAAAACGCTATTTTAAGAACACTGCAAGCAAAAAATGTTGTAACAAAAGAGGAGCATCAAGAGGCAGTAAAAAAAGTAGAAGAAGAAGTTCAAAAGAGCAAAGGAGTTCACTTTCAAGCAAAACTTCTTACCGATGCAAAAGAGATTGATGCGGTTTTGGCAACTTTGAGCAGAGACAGTGTTGTTGCTTTTGATACGGAGACTACGGGACTAGACTATGAAAAAGACACTCTTGTCGGGTTTAGTTTCTGTTTGAATGATACGGAAGCGTACTATGTTCCTATTGCTCATTTTTATCTCGGTGTGGGAGAGCAGATAGAAGAACACAAGGCAAAAGAGGCGATACGCAAGATATTTGGCTCACTTGTGGTTGGGCATAACATCAAGTTTGATTTGCATTTTGTTTTAAAGTTTTTGGGTGAAGAGGATTTGGAGATTTTTGCGGACTCTATGATTCTTGCATGGCTTATCAATCCTGAGAGTGCACTCTCACTTGACAAACTCTCTGAAGCGCTGCTTGGGCATACTATGCTTCACTACAAAGATACCGTCAAAAAAGGGGAGACTTTCGCAAGTGTGGCACTTGAAGATGCGTGTCGCTATGCGGCTGAGGATGCCTATGTAACGCGCAAACTCTACCATCTTTTTTTAGAGATGTTGGAGCTTCAAGGAGCATCGCATCTTATCAAAGAGGCAAGAGAGGTGGAGTTTCCTTTTATCAAAACGCTTCTGAAGATGGAGAGGGTAGGCATAGAGGTGAACCGCGCTTCGCTTGAGTGTTTTTTGGCAGAAGCAAAAGAGAGTTTAAATGATTTGACGAAAAAGATATACGCTCTGGCAGGGTGTGAGTTTAACATTAACTCCACACAGCAGCTAGGTACTGTACTTTTTGAAACACTTGGATTAGAGAGCGGCAAAAAGACAAAAACAGGATACTCCACTGATGAGGGTGTGCTTAGTTCACTTCAGGATGCACACGAGGTTATCCCCTATCTTTTAGAGTACCGAGAGGTCTATAAACTCTACTCAACCTACATCGAACCGCTTTTAAAACTTAGCCGTGCGGACAAGGCAAGCCGTATCCACACCTCTTTTGTGCAGACCGGAACGACTACTGGACGACTTAGTTCTAAAAATCCAAACTTGCAAAACATCCCCACTAGAACAAAACTCGGCACAAGGATACGAGAGGCGTTTGTGGCAGGAGAGGGCAAGAAGCTCATAGGTATAGACTACTCCCAGATTGAGCTTAGACTTCTTGCGCACTTTACGCAAGACCGTGTGCTTGTAGAGGCGTTTAGAGAGGATAAAGATATCCACATGCAAACAGCTATCGCCCTTTTTGGCGAAGAGGAAGCAGCGTCTAAGAGAAACATCGCAAAAACGGTCAATTTTGGACTGCTTTATGGTATGGGGCAAAAGAAGCTCTCCGAGACGCTTGGCATCACGACAAAAGAGGCAAAAGAGATTATCGAGAAGTATTTTGAGGCTTTTCCAACGGTTAAGAGTTATTTTCGCTCTGTTGTGGACTTTTCAAAAGAGGTGGGATATGTTGCCACACTTCTTGGACGCAGACGCTACTTTGATTATGCAAATGCTTCTCCGATGTTTAAAGCCGCATACGAGAGAGAAGCGGTTAACAGCCTTTTTCAGGGGAGTGCCAGTGATCTTATCAAGCTAAGTATGAACAAAATCCATAAAGCAATAGAGGATGAGGGGCTTGGTGTCAAGATGCTGTTACAAATTCACGATGAGTTGATTTTTGAAGCCGATGCCTCACAAGCCCAGATTTTGGGGAGAAGATTTCAAGAAATCATGCAAAACATTATGCCGCTCAACGTTCCGCTAAAAGCGAGCCTTAACATCGGAGACAACTGGAGCGAGTTAAAATAACTTTGTTGTACAGATGAGCATTATCTTTTTATCACTTTTTTTCTTCATCTTTGCTGTCGCAACTACAAGGTATAAGGTAAAGCATCAAAAAAGAGTTCTTTTTGATGCATCTCTCTTCTTTTTATATGGTTTTTTAACTATCGCCTATTTTGTAGCCAACTATTTTACAGGTGTCGGGATCAATGAAACAGTTGTAGCAACGATAAACTTAGGGGTTGGCGATGCCGGATTTGGCGAGTATCTGCTGCTTATCGCTGTTGCTTTTGTTGCTTTTGTCGCTCTTTTTATAGCGGCTTTTTT
Organism: Sulfurimonas sp.; assembly: GCF_028694605.1. Classification (GTDB taxonomy): domain Bacteria; phylum Campylobacterota; class Campylobacteria; order Campylobacterales; family Sulfurimonadaceae; genus Sulfurimonas. The sequence goes on from NZ_JAQVKP010000001.1 coordinate 192,173, forward strand.
TTATTACCGTCATCTTGGCACCGTTGTTGCAGTGCAACCGCAAAAGATAAAATCCTTTTTGCATAACGGATTTTTGATTTTGGCATTTTTGACACACCCGGCTTTGCACAATATAAAAAATCTCATTTTTTCCGTCACAATCCAGCAAGCAGATGACTTTTACGAGTATTACAAGTTTCCCTCTGATTTTAACGGAACGTTGCGTAAGAAAAATATAGTTTTCATCTATGCTGAGAGCGTGGAGAGAACATACTTTGACAAAGAGATATTTGCCGATTTGATGCCAAATATGAGTAAGCTTATCCAAGATAAAAATGCTCTTGAATTTACAAATATCGTCCAGACAAACGGTACAGACTACACCATAGCGGGTACTACCGCCACGCAGTGTGCTATTCCGCTCTTTACAACTTCAGGAGGCAACTCAATGGAGGGGGTGGATAAGTTTTACCCAAAAGCTCTCTGTATAGGAGATATGCTGAAAAAAGAGAGCTACTATCTTAGTATGATGCAAGGCAGCAGTGTCCAATTTTCAGGTATGGATAAATTTTATAAGACGCATGGTTTTGACAGTGTTGAGGGAAAAGAGAAGCTGCTTAAGCGAGTAAAGGACAAAAGATATGTTAATGGATGGGGCTTATATGATGATACACTTCTTGAGTTGGCATACAAAGAGTTTGAGCATCTCTCATCCTCTAAAGAGAAGTTTGCGCTCTTTTTGCACACCTTAGACACGCACCATCCAAACGGGCATCTCTCCGCCTCATGTAATAAAAATTTATATATGGATGGCTCAAATAAGATTCTAAATACCGTAAAATGCGCTGATTTTTTAATTAGTGATTTTATAAAAAAAGTAAAAGAGTCTAAGTACGGCAAAGATACTGTTGTAGTTGTAGTTTCAGACCATTTGGCGATGAGAAATACGGCTAAAGAGAAGTTGGAACAATCAAAAAAAAGACGCAATCTCTTCGTTGTCTTTGACCCTGAGAGCAACGCATACGTGGCAGAGGAGAAGATAGGAACTCCTTTTGATGTCGCCCCTACGGTACTCTCTTTTCTTAACATCCATACAGATTTGGGTTTAGGCAGAAATCTGAGGGAAAAAGAGTCTATTTACGGTATGTTTGAGGATTTTGGCATTCGTTTAAACCAGTGGCGAAATGATATAGTGAGTTTTTGGAAATTCCCAAAAATGGCGGACTATTTTAGAACTGATTTGAAAAAGATGACGGTGTATATAGGAGAAAACCACTACAAACTCCCTGTTTTATTTAAGGTCTTGCAAAGCAGTGTTGAGCCGTATTTTGAGTTTAACCGTGCATGGAAGCTTTATGAGCAGTTAGAGCATTTTAAGGAAAATGAGAAGTTTTTATGGATAGATAGGTGTGAGAGGCTCAATTACATTTTTGATACAGACATCGCAAAGAAGTATTGTGTCGCAGAGGGTGTGGTAGGGCAATATTATCAAGTTCAAGGTATAAACCCTTTAAGAGAGTATAAAATTGGCGATGAGAGCGAAGAGTTGACCCAGATATATGACACAAACAAAGTATTGGAAAAGATAAATATGGTAAAAGCAAATGGAGTAAGTTACCCGGCTTTGATAAAAGATGCTATAGTATTTAAAAAAGAGGGGTATCCAAATTTTTTAAAAAATATGGAGGGTGTTTCATACGCTGAAAAGTTTGGACGATGGACGGATGCACAATTGCATCCAAGTGCACGTTTTACATTTGTAGAGCCGCTTCCTAAAAAATTTAGAGTTGAGCTTGTTTGCGGAGCTTATGGCGAGAATGTCGGAAATGTTGTCAAAGTCATGGTTGGTGGGAATATGCAAGAGTTTACGCCGCAACACAAAGAGCCTAGAAAGTATCTGCTTTCTTTTGAAAATGAGAATAACGCAAGCACCATAGAGATAGTGCCGCCAAAACCGTTTGTTTTAAAAGAGAAGTTGGAGGGAAGCGATGAGAGGGGGTTTGGACTCTCTTTGGTAAGTTTAAAAATAATTAATCTTGAGGATAGTAAAAAATGATAAAAAATTCATCTCTTGTATCCAAAGATAGTGTTTTAGGAAAAGTTTCGATGCTCAAACAGTATAAAGAGGCGATTGAGAAGAGCAATATTATCTCTAAAACGGATGCTGATGGGATTATCACTTTTGCCAATGATGAATTTTGCAAAATAAGCGGCTACAGCCAAGAAGAGCTGCTTGGAAAAAACCACAACATCGTTCGCCATCCATCTGTGCCACAAGAGAAGTTTGAGCTTCTTTGGGATACGATAAGCCAAAGAGAGGTCTATAGAGATACGGTCAAAAACCTTGCCAAAGACGGTTCCACTTTCTATGTAAATACAACCATTATACCAATTCTTGATGAAAATAAAGAGATTGTTGAGTATGTGGCTATTCGTTATGATGTTACAAAAGAGGTACTTTTGCGAGAGGAGCTTTTACGAAAAGAAGCAGCATATGAAGAGTTGAACAAAAGCCTTGAAAAAAGGGTGCAAGAGCAGACACGAGAGCTAGTCGCACTCAATGAAAATCTTCAAAAACGCATAAGCGATGAGGTGGCAAAAAATGAGCAAAAACAGCGTGTGATGTTTTGGCAGTCACGCCATGCGAGTTTGGGGCAGATGCTTGCCAACATCGCTCATCAGTGGAGACAGCCGCTTACGGAGCTAAGCCTTACACTTTTCAATATGAAAAAAGCAGTTGCAGCTCAAAATAGTGATGATTTTTCAAGATTTTACGATGAGAGTAAGTTTGCGATACAAAATATGTCACAAACGATTGATGATTTTGCAAATTTTTTCTCTCCAAATAAACAAAAACACCGCTTCAACGTCAAAGAGAGTGCCGAGGAGGCACTTACCCTTTTAGATAATGTTTTAGCAGAAGAGATGATAACGGTAAAAAAAGAGCTTCAAGACGGTTATGTTCTTGGTGTCTCAAACGAACTCACACAGGTTATCATCAACCTTGTCAACAACGCCAAAGACGCTTTTAACCACAATAGCATTCTTTTGAGAGAGATTGTGGTGCGCGTGAAAAACAACGGCGCTTTTGTGCTTGTTGAGGTGGCAGACAATGCAGGCGGTATATCAAAAGAGAATATTGAGAAGATTTTTGAACCATACTTTACGACAAAGCACAAAAGCCGTGGCACGGGGCTTGGGCTTTTTATGTCGCGGATGATTTGCGAACAGGGACTAGGCGGCACGCTTGATGTTAAAAGCAGTAAAAAAAATAGTATATTTAGTATAAAAATTCCATTGGATAAAGATGAAGAAGAGAACATTAAAAGAGCTTAAAATTCTGCTTGTTGAAGATGAAGAGAGTCTTGCAAGGCTTCTCAAAGAGGCGATTGGAGATAGTTTTCATAGTTTTACCATCGCAAAAGACGGAGTAGAGGGGATGGAACTCTTTAGAAAAATCAAACCCGATATCGTCATCACCGACATTATGATGCCGCATAAAACTGGGCTGGAGATGGCAAGAGAGATACGAGAGGTCAATACAAACATCCCAATAATCGTACTCAGCGCATTTAGTGAAAAAGAGAAACTTTTTGGTGCTATAGATGCCGGAGTGAGCAAATATTTTTTAAAACCATACCATGCAGAGGATATTTTGGAGTATATAAACTCTATCACCTCTAAAATTCAAGACAGAGTAGTGAAGCTAAATGAGTGCTTTGTTTTCAACAAAACGACCAATTCACTCTACAAAAATGAAAAATATGTTGCTTTGACAAAAAATGAGGTTAAATTTCTAACGCTTCTTCTGGAAAGTAAAAACAAAACACTTGATGAAGTCTCCATAAAAGAGAGCTTGTGGGGGAATGAGGCGAGTGATGAGAGAGTGCGAACCTTCATCAAGCGCCTGCGTGAAAAAACCTCGAAAAACCTTGTTAAAAACATAAAAGGTTTTGGGTATCAGCTAATTAGCGAAAGTTAGTCCTCTCTATTTTTGGTTTATAGTGAGGATCTTCCCCTTCTATCGTCCAGAGTTTTTTAGAGAGATAACTTACTGCATTGAAAAAGTTATCGTCTATATGCTCCCAAAAATCAAGATTTGCAAACTCTTTTCTCAAAAGCTCTTTTTCCTCTTCAAATGTTGTCGATACGTCCCTTGATGCAAGCAGAAGAGTTTTAGAACTCTCAAGGTTTGCTAAAACCCAAAGAGAGACAAACTCCTCAGAGTAGTTGTTGAGCACTTTTGCCGCAAACTCTTCAAAATCACTGTATCCACTGCGTTCAAAAAACTCTATAACAAGTGAGACGACACTCTCAAGGTGTAAAAACGGCACCATTGAGAAGAGCTGTCGTGCAGCCAAACCACCTGTCGAGTGCTGCGCACCGATAAAGATTCTTGCTCCTCCCTCCGTATCTCCAAAATTGTTGGTTTTTAAGCCAATAAGCCCGATATCGGTATGTCTATGTCGTCCGCACCCTTTTGCACACCCAGAAAAACCGACCTGTATGCGGTGTTCGTTAATCTTTGCAAGAGGAAGATATGATGTTTCATCTTTGATGCTCCAAACGGCATAAGGACAGAGATTGCCCGCACATGCTACGATGGTATCGCTGATGGCTTTTGATTTTAGTGGTGTCGATGGTTCTTTTAATCCGATAAGATAGATGTTTTGATCCATTCCAAAGCGGATTTGAAGAGAGTTTTTTGTTGCGTATGAGGCTATTTCTCTTATCTCATCCGTTGTGAGGCGTGAGAAATCTGTTTGGTAGCAAAAGCCGAATGTTCCGTCTTTGAGCGGATGAAATTCAGAGAATTTTGCTTTTTCTAAGACAATCTCTCCTGCACCCTGAAACTCTTTTTTATACTCACTTTTTATATGTGCCTTAAGCCCATCCATCCCGATTTCCTCTATCATATGAAAGATACGGGTTTTTGCGCGTGAAAAGCGAGAACCGTGAAGATAGAAGGCTTCCACAAATGCCTGGAAAAAAGGTACAACCTCTTCTTGTAGCAAAAAGATATCCGCATTTTGAGCTACTTCGGTATTTTTTCCGCCCATATAGACATTGAATCCAAAAACTCCCTCTTTTTTTGCCAATGCAAAGTAGAGATCGTTTGCAAAAAAAGAGGTGATATTGGCACGGTTACCTGAGATACCGACTGAGACACGGCGCGGAAGCATTCCCACATAGCGTGGATTTTTGATGATGTGTTCATGCATCTGCATCACAAGAGGGTAGGTCTCTATCTCGCTAAAAGTACCGCACCCGTCATATGCATCCGTAACAATATTTCTTACATTGTCTCCAAAACTCTGCCAAGTGGTAACGCCCAAAGCATTGATGCACTGATGAATCTCTAGCACATCCTCCGCACAAACTCCATGAAGTTGTAAGCCGCCCCTTGCGGTAAGAATGATGGCAAGACCATACTCCTGCACAATATCTGCTATTTTCTGAAAATCATCCGCACTTATGCGCCCTCCTGAGATACGGATACGGATAGTAAATTCATCTTCCAAAAAATTTGTATTAAAGATGCCAAAATCCTGAAGATAGTATCTATCACCCTCGTTGAGGCTCTCAAAATCTATATTTTCAAAATCTTTGTAGTAATCAATCGGTCTAAGCTGTGCTTTGTAGCGTTCTCTTTTGTTAAGTTTATTTTCCATGAGTATATTTTATCAAAATAATAAAAATAAATTAAACTAATTCAGCGAAAGATGATTTTTAAATCATTTTTGAGAAGTGCTTTATTGATTTTATGTTTTGGTTTTGTAAGGTTGCCTATGGTGACACCGGTGTCTAAAAACTCTTGGATGTAATAGATGTTTGTATAGTCACGCTCTTTCAAATCTTGTATGATGGTGTTAATATCCTCTTCATTTAACAAATCAGCGTGCAGTGTGGTTCTTGCCTCAAAGTTTGTTTTTGTCTCTATAAGATAATCAAGTGTTTTGGAAAATTCGTCAAATTTGTTAGAGTGGGTGATTTGTGTAAACTTCGATTGTGGAGCTTTGTAGTCAAGTGCGACATAGTCTAAGAGGTTTAAATCAAGCAGCTCTTTTATCTGTTTAAAGTTTGTACCGTTAGTGTCAAGTTTTATTTTAAAACCAAGCTCTTTTATCTTTTGGCAAAACAGCGTTAAGTCGTGTGAAGTTGCTTCTCCGCCAGATAAAACAACTGCTTCAAGCAGACCAACTCTTGTTTTTAAAAAATCGAGGATATCGTTATAGCCGTACTTGCCGTCTTTGGCAAAAACTATATCTTTGTTATAGCAGTAGTCACAACGCATATTACACCCACCAAACCACACTATACACGATAAGTGGTCGGGATAGTCCAAGTGGGTAAATGTTGTTAAATCGTAGATTGCCTTAGCACTCAGTGAATTGTTTTCTCTGTTTATGCTCACCGGTTTTCCCTACGTTAAAACTCTCAACAGGTCTATGATAACCCATAACTCTTGTGTAAACTGTACACTTTTGTCTTTTGTCTTTTAACATAGCCAAAGCTTCATTCTTACTCATTTTTCCACCTCCTTTTTAAGATGCGACAACAATATCGCTAAGTAGTTCTTCATCACACTTAGGGCAGAACTCATGCTCTCCGGGGATGTAGCCATGTTTTGGACACACTGAGAAGAGCGGAGTGACTGTAATGTATGGAAGCCTAAAGTTCGTGATAACATTTTTCACGAGCTTGCGGCACGCTTCTGTGGAGCTGATTTTCTCTTGCATATAGAGGTGAAGCACAGTTCCGCCTGTGTATTTGCACTGTAAATCATCTTGAAGCTTGAGTGCTTCAAACGGGTCGTTTGTCAAATCTACCGGTATTTGAGATGAGTTTGTATAGTATATGTTATCACCCATTCCTGCTTGGATGATAGAGCCGCCATAGCGCTTTTTGTCCTCTTTTGCAAATCTATATGTCGTACCCTCGGCAGGTGTCGCCTCAAGATTGTAAAGGTTTCCCGTAGCTTCTTGAAACTGAACCATTCTATCTCTGATATACTCAAGAAGCTCGATAGCAAACTCTTCGCCACGCTTGTCGGCGATGTCGTAACTGTCGCTTGTAAAGTTTCTAATCATCTCATTGATGCCGTTTACGCCGATAGTGGAGAAGTGGTTTCTAAACCCCGGTAAATAGCGTTTTGTATAAGGGTATAAGCCTCTTTCGTACATCTCCTGAATAAACATACGCTTCTTTTCAAGTGTAGATTTGGCATGTTCCATAAGCTCATCAAGACGCTTGTAAAGACCCTCTTTGTTGCCTTTATACAAGAAACCTAATCTTGCCATATTGATAGTGACGACCCCGATACTTCCTGTCATCTCAGCACTTCCAAAAAGCCCGCCGCCACGCTTTAAAAGTTCTCTTAAGTCAAGCTGCAAACGACAACACATTGAACGTACATGCCCCGGTTTGTATGCTTCTTCATTTGGAACAAGATTGCCGTTTGCATCGCGCTTATACTGTGAGCCTATAAAATTTTGAAAATATGACGAACCAACCTTTGCCGTATTTTCAAACAAAATGTCTGTGTTTTCTCCATACCAGTCAAAATCTTCCGTGATGTTTACGGTAGGAATCGGGAAAGTAAACGGCTGACCTGTCAAATCTCCCTCCGTCATAATCTCATAATAGGCACGGTTGATAAGATTCATCTCCGGCTGAAAATCTTTGTAAGTCATGCTCTCTAAAGAGTTCACACCTCTTTGTTTTGCCATCTCTTCTAGTTCGCTATCAAGAATGTTTTTAAAAAGATGTACCTGTTTGGATGTAGGAATCTGGTCTTTTAAATCTTGCGGTACTGTCCAGTCAATAGTGATATTTGTAAAAGGCGACTGTCCCCAGCGAGCAGGTACGTTCAAGTTATATACAAAACTTCTTATCGCTTTTTTGATGTCGTTAAATGGAAGCTTATCTTTAAAAGCATAAGGTGCCAAGTAGGTGTCAAAAGAGCTAAACGCCTGCGCACCTGCCCACTCGCTCTGCAAAATACCCAAAAAGTTTGCCATCTGCCCTAATGCTTCACGGAAATGTCTTGGAGCATCACTCTCAACTCTGCCGCGAACACCATTAAAACCTTCATCCAAAAGAACTCTCAAACTCCATCCGGCGCAGTATCCGGTTAAGCAGTCAAGGTCATGGATATGGTAGTCGCCGTTACGGTGGGCGTACCCTTCTTCTTTTGAGTAAACCTTGTCAAGCCAGTAGTTTGCTATGACTTTACCTGCCGTGTTGTTTACAAGTCCTGCATTTGAGTAGCCTGTGTTGGAGTTGGCTTTAATACGCCAGTCTGTTCCCAAGATGTACTCTTCTATGGTTTGCGTGGAGTTGATGTAGGTTGTATCTTCGCTTAGAAGAGAATCTCTTTGCATCTTATGCGTATGGCGGTAAATCATAAAAGAGCGCATGACGTCAAAATAGCGAGCTTTATATAGCTCTTTTTCTATCAAATCTTGGATATCTTCAACGGCTACAACTCTTTTGGTTTTGAGCTGGTCAAGAACATTGAAAAAAACAGTACTATCGTAAGTGATATTTTGGGATTTGAATGCTTTTTTGATTGCATCTTCGATTTTAAAAGATAAAAACTCTTTTTGTGTCCCGTCTCTTTTTAAAATAGTTTCAACCATTGCTATCCCTCGTTTTGTAAAAAAGTGTAGTAGTTTATAGAAATGGAAGTTAAAAAACTCTAATGAAAAATGTCACTGAGGCGTCACGAATGGCTCTATTAATTGCTACAAGGTATAATCACGGAGTTGTAAAAAAATTTAAAAAATTGAAGTTTTTGAAATGCGAAAATATCTGATAACCTCTCGGGAATTTTACGGAGACACTTCAGGAGAGTTTTGTTCAAATTTGTGTAAACAGATGAAAGAACATAAGCCTGAATTTGTTCTTTATCGTGATAAAGGTGCGCAAAATTATGAAGAAATCGCCGCTGCTTTTGTTGCGGAGTGCAAAAAATTTGAAAATATAAAACCTTTTTTGCATCAAGATAGTATTTTGGCAAAAAAACTCGGTGCAAGTGGCGTACATTTGACTTCCTGTCAATTTGATAAAGTAGCACAAGCCAGAGAAATGGGGCTTTTTGTAATCATAAGCACGCATACACACGAAGAGGTTTTAAGAGCGCAGATGCTTGGAGCCGATGCCGTGACTTACAGCCCAATCTTTGCTTCACCGAACAAAGGAGAGCCAAAGGGGGTAGAAGATTTAAAGGAACTTTTAGAGATATGCGAGATAAAAGTTTTTGCTCTTGGCGGTATCGTGACTGAGGAGCATATTGCTGCCATAGAGCAAACGAAGGCATACGGCTTTGCTTCTATACGCTACTTTTACTGAGCATTCCGGCAAGATACCCGCTGGAAAAACTCCATTGCAGGTTGTATCCTCCGCATGGACCGTCAAGGTCGATAATCTCGCCGCAAAAATATAAGCCCTTTATAATTTTGCTTTGCATAGTTTTTGGTTCTATCTCTTTTAAATCAACACCGCCGCGGGTAATCATCGCCATTTTAAAACCGTCGTGTCCGATAACCGTGAGCGGCGTCCAAGCAAGAAGCTCTATCAGTTTTGCTCTTTGCACTCCTGAGATTTTCTTGTAGGTTGTTTGCGCATCAATTTGGGCTAGGCAACACAACTCATTTGATAATGCAGCAGGAAGCAATGTTGTAACTAGCTCTAGTATGGTGCTCTGTGGATTTTTTGTTGCTGCATCTTTGAGATGTTTTGTGATTTGCTCCTCATTCATCCCTTTGGTAAGATTCAGAAGCAGAGGAACTTCGCCGTATTTGCCTAAAAGCGGAGTTATCTCTCTTGCTGCATCAAGTACGACGGGACCTCTTATACCGCTTTTTGTAAAAATAAGATCTCCGGTAGCTTTTAGTTTGTTATATTTTTTAATATCAATACGAAGTTCAACTTTTGCAATCGTATCGGCACGGCAGGCAGCCACCCACTCCTCTTTAACATAAAGCGGCATCATGGCAGGGTGAAGTTGTGTTACTTTGTGTCCCAGTTCTTTTGCCATCTCATGTCCCTCTCCCTCTGCGCCAAGAGCAGGATACCCAAGTCCGCCTGTTGCCACTATAACATTGCGGGCATAAAATATCCCGTTGTTAGTCTCTACGCCTGTTATTTTATTTTGTGAATGTAAAATTTTTTCAACTTTTTGTGATGTTAAAACTTCTATGCCAAGGCGTTGCATCTCATTTTCAAAAGCCGATAAAATTGTTTGTGAAGAATGAGAAGTAGGAAAGACGCGAAAGCCATCAGGTGCGTGTGTTGTAACACCGATACTTTGTAAAAACTGTATTAAAGCTTTATGGTCAAACACTCTAAGCGCATCCTGCATAAAGCGACCGTTGCGACCAAACTTAGCCATAAAATCTTCATTGCCAAGCGTGTTTGTAAGGTTGCATCGTCCCCCGCCGGTGGCTTTGAGCTTTGCGCCGATATGGGAGAGTTTTTCCAAAAGCAAGACGTCTTTACCGTCTCTTGCGGCAGTGATGGCAGCCATCATCCCGGCAGCTCCCGCACCAACTACGATAAGATTGTATTCTTTGCTCTTTTTCATACGTAATTGTAATGAAATTATTTTTGAGTTTGGTATAAAGATTGAAAACAATGTAAAAGTAGAGTAAAATTGCACAAAATTTTACAACCAAAAATCAGGAAAAAAATGCAAGAGATAAAATTAACAGAGTATAGTCACGGTGCAGGGTGCGGATGCAAAATCTCTCCGATGTTGTTGGATGAGATATTAAAAAGCGGTGCCGCGCAACCTTTTTTTGAGCAGCTTCTTGTGGGAAACGAGCATAAAGACGATGCGGCGGCGTATGATTTGGGGGATGGTTCGTCGGTTCTCTCTACTACGGACTTTTTTATGCCTATTGTAGATGATGCTTTTACTTTTGGGCGTATTGCAGCTACAAATGCACTTAGCGACATCTATGCGATGGGCGGCAAACCTTTGATGGCGATTGCGATTTTTGGATGGCCTATCGATAAGCTCTCCTCGGATGTGGCAAAAGAGGTGATTGAAGGCGGGCGCAGGGCATGCAGGGATGCTGACATTCCTCTTGCGGGCGGACACTCCATAGACTCTCCAGAGCCGATTTTTGGGTTGGCGGTAACTGGTATAGTTCAAAATGAAAACCTTATGCAAAACAGCGGCGCGGTCGAAGACTGTTATATCTTTTTGACAAAACCTATCGGCATCGGCATACTGACAACGGCGCAAAAGCAAAAAAAGATAGAAGCGGGTGACATAAATGTGGCGATTGAGGCTATGACTACGCTTAACAAAATCGGTGCATCTTTGGCACACCTAGAGAGTGTTGTTACCATGACTGATGTAACGGGGTTTGGTCTTTTGGGGCATTTGAGCGAAGTGTGCGAGGCAAGCGGTATTAGCGCAAATATCTGGTTTGATAAAGTTCCGCTTCTTGCAAATGTGGAAAAATACAGAACTCTTGGGTGCATTGCCGGAGGGACACGCAAAAACTTTATGAGTTACGGGCATAAAATCTCTCCTATGACGCAGCAGCAGCGAGAAATCCTTTGCGATGCGCAGACATCCGGGGGGCTGCTTGTTTTTGTTAAAAAAGATGGCGTGGATGCGTTTTACGAAGTAGCGCGTGAAGCAGGTTTGACACTTCAGCCAATAGGCGAGAGTGTTGCAAAAAAAGAGCATTTGGTAGAGGTTTTCTAGTGGCTGAGTTTTTTGATGATTTCAAGTCCATTGTTTTAAACAAAACGCCGCTTTTGGATGTTCGTGCGCCTGTGGAGTTTCAAAGCGGAGCATTTATCAATGCTCTCAATCTTCCCATCATGGACGATGAAGAGCGTCGTTTAGTTGGGATTTGCTATAAAAATGAGGGTAATGCAAAAGCGATAGAGTTAGGACATAAGCTTGTAAGCGGGGATGTAAAAGAGGAGCGGGTGAAGGCGTGGTGTGATTTTATAGATGCAAACCCATCTGCACTTCTCTACTGTTTTCGTGGCGGACAGCGCTCTAAAATAGCACAACAGTGGATAAAAGAGAGCGGCAGAGAGATAAGCCGCTTAAAGGGCGGATATAAGGCATTTAGAAGCTATCTTTTAGGGGAACTTGAAGAGTTTGGAAGCCATTTTAACCCTATCATTTTGGGTGGAAGAACAGGTTCAGGCAAAACTATAGAATTAAAAAAACTCTCCAATGCCATCGACCTTGAAGCTCTTGCAAACCATAGAGGCTCTTCATTTGGACAAAAAGTGACCCCGCAAACATCACAGATAAATTTTGATAACAATCTAGCCTACGAGCTAATCACAAAGCGAGAAGAGGGACATAAAAAGCTTGTTTTTGAGGACGAGGGCAAACATGTAGGTTCTGTTTTTATGCCACAGAGCCTTGTGGCATCCATGGCGGACGCACCGCTTGTTATCTTAGAGAGACCTATGCAAGAGCGCATTGCCATAACGCTTGAAGAGTATGTCGTAGAGGCGCAAAAAGCCTACCGTGATGCAGGATTTGAAGATGGTTGGGAGCAAAATATCCAAAACTCCATAAAGCGTATCCAAAGACGACTTGGCAACCAGCGTTATGAATATGTCAATAGACTTTTTGAAGAGGCATTTAAGAAGCAAAAAGAGGACGGCTCATTAAAGGAGCATGAGAAGTGGATAGAGTATCTGCTAAGAGAGTATTATGACCCGATGTACGACTACCAGATACAAAAACGCTCAGAGAGGGTTGCGTTTCGCGGGAACGAGCAAGAAGTTCAGGAGTACATCTTGTCTTTTTCTAACAATGCGATAAACTCATCTTCACACATCGGTTTTGCAAAATAGTAGCCTTGGATAGCGTCACACCCGTTGTCTCGTAAAAACTCATACTGCTCTTTGGTTTCAACGCCCTCTGCAACAGTTTTTAAATGCAAACTCTTGCCCATAGATAAAATCGTATTGACAAGCGATTTACCGTTCTCATTATCGACGATGTCATCAACAAAACTTTTATCTATCTTCAATGTGTCTATAGGAAATTTTTTAAGATATGAGAGAGATGAGTACCCCGTGCCAAAATCATCTACATAAACAGAGACACCTAGTTTTTTTATCTCTCTTAAAGCGCTCAGTGTGTTTTCTACATATTTGAGTATGACACCCTCCGTTATTTCAATTCCGAGCTGAGTAGGGTCTATGCGGTTGTATTCTATGTTCTCTTTCAAATCTTGATACAAATTGCTATTTTGAAACTGTCTTGTAGAGACGTTTATGGATATGCTCAAATCTTTAAAACCAAGAGAGCTAAATCGCTTTATAGCCTGCGTACTGCTTTGAATAACAAATTTGCCGAGATTGAGGATAAAGCCGGTGTTTTCCGCAAGCGGGATAAAGAGGCTTGGCGGTATGAAGCCTTTTTGTTTATGCTGCCATCTCAAAAGAGCTTCTGCGCCGATTATTTTTCCATTTAGAGCATCTACTTTTGGTTGGTAGTAGAGTTGAAACTCATTCTCTGCAAATGCTCTTTGCATATCATTGACAATATCGACTTCGGTATGTACTTTTGTGTTGAGTTCTTGAGAGAAAAAGCTGAAATTATCTCTTCCGTCTCCCTTGGCCTTATACATAGCAATATCAGCATATTTCATAAGATCTTTTACATTTTGTGCATCGTCAGGATAGATAGAAATACCTATGCTTGCCGAGAGTCTTAGCAAGTATCCTTTTATCAACAAATCTTTTCTAAAATTATTGAGCAGGTTGTTGATAGTAGGTACAAGTTCGTTTTGGTCATTGAAGTCCGATGCCACCATGATAAATTCATCACCGCCTATTCTTGCTATAAGAGTATCTTTCGAAACACTCTCTTTGAGCAAGGCGGCAACTCTTTTTAAAAGAGCATCGCCGATATCATGCCCTAGTGTATCGTTTATATTTTTAAAATGATCCAAATCCAAAAATATAACTGCAAATTTTTTGGCATTTTTTTCTGCATCGATGAGTATATTTTGAATCTTTTCGTTGAGGTTCAATCTGTTTGGCAAATCTGTAAGCATGTCATGCATAGAGAGATGAGCCAACTCTCTGTTAAGTTCATTGACCCGGTTTTGTGATTCATTGATGTTGATAGTATGTTCTATTTGAAGCCTTACGATATAACCCAAAACAAAAAGCTCTATGATTACGAAAATAGCATGAAGTATGACGATGTCAAATCCGCAGCCATAGTTAAAAACCATGACAGGCATATCAAAAAGCGAAACCTCGTAAAGCTGGAGATAGTTAAAAACAATGTGGTGTATAATCGTTGTTGCTGCCGCAAATACAAGAGGCATCACGTCTTTGTAGAGTGTCAAAATCGCCATGGCGATAAAGACATGAAAGTGCATTTCAATTCTGCCGAGATACTGCTGTATGAAGATAACAGAAAAGAGCATCATGGCAACTGCTATAAAGTATCTGAAATATCTCTCTCCCTTGAGATGTTTGTAGAGCAGCACCAGAGGTAAAACAATCAAAGCACCGCTGAAAAATCCGTAGTAATATGTAGAGTATTTTATGGATGTGACAAATGTTGCAATCGCCCATTGCAATACAAGCAATCGCAACATAACCCTGTCTGATTCGATATGGAAGAGCTGAAAATTCATCTTTGCGTAGCTAGGAATTTCTGGGAATGAAAATATGTAATTAACTATTTTTTTCACTTATCCCTCCTGCTTCTTTAGGGCACCTCTAAAAACTCTAGCCGTCTTCAGAGGGAATCAAAAAAGATGAGAGGACGCAAAATCTTTTTTGAGCCTTAGCCAACGCTAAGGCGATAAAAAGTTTTGCGGCATATCGCTTTTTTGAACCCTCCCGTAGGGCGATAGAGCCAAGCCCACACTCTGCGTTGCCTCTTTTTGCCTTAGCCTTAGCTAGGGCTGCAAAGAGCCGCCTTGATTGTGAACTTGGCTCTATCGCTGAAGATGGCTAGAGTTTTTAGAGGTGCCCTTAAGTGAAATAATATCATCAATTAGCTTTTTTCTTTGTATGGGATGGGTAGAGTAAATTGATTTTAATACTTTGCTGTTTTGGTTGTTTTTTATAAGGTAAATATTGTCGGTATGGTTAAGTTCCGTATCATCGCTAAGACTTCTGGCAAAGTATAGTTCAAAATTCCTGTCCATAGAAAACAGCTCGCCCTTTGAGAGATAAACACCTTTAAAAGCATTGTTAAAATACTTTGCAAACAGATCCGGTTGAAACGAGTCAACTTCAGGAGTAAGGTTTACAAATATAACATCCACGCTCTCTCTTAGCTCTTCAAACTCTTTGGATTCATAGAGTTTTGACATCTCCTCTAAGATTGGTGTACAGACATCTCTGCATCCAAAATATCCAAAAAAAAGCAGTACAAACTTTTTATCGCTTTTTATAAAATCAGCTTTTACATTTTTTTCAATCACCATAACACCTTGGGAATTTTGGCTAAAAAAGATGGAGTGTATAAACGGGACAGCACTGAAGAATAGAAGCAAGACAAAGAAGAGGGCTGCTTTATATTTTATACTCAATTTGTATTACTCTTGTGATGAAAAATCTTTTTTTTGTAGCATCACATATAGAGTGACTGTTGTGAAAAAGAAAATAGCCGTCATAACTGCAAAAATATTTAGAAGGACTGTTCTGTTTTTTTCGATAAAATCCTTGTCTTTGCCTAATATGGTAGAGTTTCTTGCGATATACTCAGAGAGTATCACTCTTGCTTCCACCAGCTCTTTTGAGTTGAAAATATATAAATTTGGGCTCTTTAGCAGAGAAGCTACATTTTTTAGCGTTTTTTCATCAAGATAGCGCAGCACTAGTTTCGCAGCCTCTTCGCCTTGCCGCAAACCGCTTGTTACATAACCGCCCACAACGCCCTTGTGCATATAAGCGTCTTCCATGCTCATGATGACAAGTTCTTTGTTTTGTTTCATTCTTCGTATGGACTCTTGTGGTAAAAGCAGACTCTTTTTTTCATCTTTTATATTGCCGATGGTTGTTAAAATAACAAAAGTTTTCGATTTGTTTGGCAGTTGGCTCTCAATCTTTGAAATCTCATCCTCGCCGATATAGTGAAATTTCAAATTTGCAAAAACAGCCTCTTGGGTTTGAATCTCTTTTTTTATAAACTCATAGGTGTTTGAGTTGTCACCGACAATGTAAATATCTCTTGTCTGCGGAGAAAACTGCTTTATTAGCTCTATGTTTGGTTTTATCTCTTTTAGCTCATACACGCCTGCATAGATGTCGTTTGGAAGTTTTTCATGCATACCCAAATCGTTAATACCGGAAAAAAACACAGGTATTTTGTTTGTACTGTTTTGAAAAAGTTTCTCATAATGCTCATGCACAAAACGAAGAGCGTTGTCATCAGAAACATAGATAAGACTCGGAGTTGCATCAGCGTATTTTGTTTGTAGATATTCGATAAATTTGTTTTGATACTCAGGAGTAAAATCTACGCGTTTTGTATCAAGATATTCACTGTAAATTTCAAACTCCTGAGTGTTTTGCTCAAGCGTTGAGACAAAAGAGGAGTGTTGGTTTTTTGTCCATTCATACTCTTGAGAGTAGGAGTGCAGAGCAAAAATCCTTATTTTTTGTGAACCATAGAGCGCATATGCAAGACAAAATAGAAGAAAAAATATTTTTAACAAAGACTAACCCGCCTGAGTGATTTTGTCGTATCATATCAGAGAATGGATTAAATTTTTTTATGCACAACACTTTTTATACTTTTTGCCGCTTTGGCATGGACATGGGTCGTTGCGCTCTATCTTGGAGTTGAAAATTTTTCCATCTTTATAGAGCCAATTCCCTTCTTCACAGATAAAATTGCTCTTTTCATGCTGTACTTTTATGCCATTGCCATCTTTATAGTAAGCTCTAAACTCCACCGTCTGCTCTTTTGACGCAACGACCTCAAGCCCAAGCCACTCCACACTTTTTGCATACTCTTCTATGAGTGCTACATCATCCTCATAGCGATTCTCTTTTGTTGTTGTTTTTACTATGTAAGCACCGTTGCCCACCACATAAGCGCTATATCTGCTACGCATAAGCTCTTCGGGTGTTTTAGGCAACGCTTTATCCTCCAAAAAAGGTTCACAACACTTGCTAAAAGGTTTTTTACTGCCGCAATAACACTTCATACAGTCTCCATAAATTTTTCTTTATTATTGTACAATTTTTCAAAAAAAAGAGGTAAAAATGCACAAAACATTTGGTGAAGCGATGGATTTTAGGCATGCGTGCAAGATTTTTGATGAGAATAAAAAGATATCCGACAAAGAGATAAGAGAGATACTAGAAGCTGGACGCAAGTCGCCGTCCTCTTTTGGGATGGAGCCGTGGAAGTTTTTGGTTGTCACAAATGAGGAGCTAAAAGCCAAACTCCAACCATTTTGCTGGAATCAGCCACAAATCACGACTTGTTCGCATTTGGTGGTTGTCTTAGCGGCAATCGAGAGTTTGCGAGTGGAGTCGGGAGTGCCTGCAAAGAGGTTCCAAAGAAGAGCGATGCCAAAAGAGAAGTTTGATTTTTATATAGATTTGTACGCAAAACATCTTGAAAAAACACTCTCAAACGATGCAAATACACTTTGCTGGAGTGCAAGACAGACCTATATCGCCGCTGCAAATATGATGACATGTGCCGCAACACTTGGCATCGACAGTTGCCCGATGGAGGGGTTTGAAAAAGAACATGTTGAGGAGCTTCTAGGACTTGATACTAAAGTATATCAACTTTCACTTATTATTCCTTTTGGCTACAGGGTAAACGAACAATCAGCGCAGTTACGACTCTCTTTTGATGAAGTTGTTGAGTTTATAGAATAGGTTTCTTATGATGCAAAAGTTAATGAATTTGGTTGCGGAAGCCGGATTTGAACCTGCGACCTTCGGGTTATGAGCCGTATTTAATTATATTTTCTATAATCCTTAAAGAACAAAAACAATCCTCAAACTACCACGAATAGGGCTTTACATCAAATTGCTATTTTTTCTATATTCCGTTAAAATTACAATAAAATTTATTGTAGGTTGGAAATAGGTTGGAAAAAAATGTCAAGAAAAAGAACTAAATTTACAGGTGTTTATTATCGCGAAACTACTACAAATGAAAAGCCTGACAAAACATATTATATCACATTCAAGAATGCTCAAAATAAAATGCAAGAGTTAAAAATAGGAAAATTTAGCGAGGGCATAAGAGAACAGTATTGTAATTTAAAAAGAAACGAGATTTTAACGAAACTTAGACTTGGCGAAGAGGTACATTTAAAGCATAGGCAAAAAGATAAAATCTATTTAAAAGATATCGCCGAGGAATACTTTAACACCAGAACAGATAGTGAGAGTAAAAATAAAGATATCTCTTCATATAAAAAACATCTTCTCTCATATTTTGAAAATACAGACTTAAGCACTATTGACAAAAAAGATATACAACTTTTCAAAAAGATAAAACTTGAAACACCATTAGCTCCAAAAACTGTAAACAACATATTAACGCTGCTTGGCACTATAATAAAATATGGCATTAGTGAAGAGCTGCTTACAAACGATATTTCAAAGTTTATAAAAAAAGACAATATTGATAATGACAGAGAAAGGTTTTTAACCGTCAGCGAGATAAATAAACTTTATAAAGCGGTTGAAGATGATAAACGATTGTATCTCTTTTGCAAGTTATCTTTAACTACAGGTGCAAGACTTGCTTCTACTATGAACATAAGAAAAAAAGATATAAATTTTACACATAAAATTATCACACTAAAAGACTTTAAAAACAATACTACATATAAAGCCTTTCTGAAAGATGATGTTGTGGAGCTATTAAAAGACTATACAGCAGATATAGACCATTCTGAAAAACTATTTGATGTCAACAATACTACAATTCAAAAGCCTATAAGAGAGATATTGAATGATTTGTTTAATAAAAAAGTAGATACAAGCGATAGAAAAAACAGAGTAGTAGTTCACTCACTAAGACATACTTTTGCTTCACACCTTGCAATCAATGGAACGCCTATTTTTACTATTCAAAAACTCATGAATCATAAAGATATAAAAATGACTTTAAGATATGCAAAACTAGCTGATCACAGTGGTAGAAATGAAGTGGATAATTTAGAGTTTTAAAAATTGACTTTGTGTATCTTTTTTGATACAATCACAGACATAAGGACTGGAATGAACAAGATAATAGCCGTTAGATTTTATAAGACAGAATCAGGCAATGAGCCAGTTAAGGAGTGGCTCCTTTCTTTAGATAAAGAAGAGAGAAAAATCATAGGCACAGATATTCAAACTGTAGAGTTTGGATTTCCTATTGGTATGCCTTTGGTTAAAAAAATCGATACAAAGCATAAACTTTGGGAAGTTAGAAGCAGTCTTAACTCAGATAAAATTGCAAGAGTCATTTTTACGATTTACAAAGATTGTATGATTTTGTTGCATGGTTTTATAAAAAAAGAGCAAAAACTGCCTGAAAAAGATAAAAACATAGCAATAAATAGAAGAAGAAAAATTGACACAGGGGAATGTGATGAAGAATAAACATATTGGAAGTGATTTTGGCGACTTTTTAAAAGAAGAAGGCATCTATGAAGAAGCTAATGATATAGCAATTAAAAGAGTGATTGCCTATCAGCTTGAACAAGAGATGAAAGCTCAAAATATCACTAAAACAAAAATGGCACAAATGATGCACACAAGCAGAGCTGTAGTAAATAGATTGCTAAGTCCTGATAACAGTTCATTGACTCTAAATACATTGGAAGCTGCAACAAACGCTTTAGGAAAAAAATTAAATATATCAATAGCTTAGAAAATTGGTAATAAGCTTTTAAATAATCAGTATATAATCAAATAATAAGTATCTTAAGCCTTTTGTAAGTTATAAAGGATTATAATTACATTATATCAATTATGTAAAGGCTATAAAACAATGAATAGTATAACACACAATATGTCAAAGGAAAAAATAGAAGATTCTCTATTTATTTTTTTATTTGAGAATTACAATGAGTATAAAAACGGTACTCTAAGTGATGAAAAACTAGAAAAGCTAAACGAGGCATTACCCAATTGGATTGAACATGTAGAAAATGAGCTACAAAAAGATTTTGATAGGATGGTTGATTATATTGCATTTAGGAATGGAACAATAGATTCTACGATTGTAAAATTACTCAACGACGCAAATGAAAACTGGCAAACTGAAATAGAGGAAGCCATAAGAGTTGCTTACAGAGTAGCTTGAGAGGGCTTAAATCCCCTTCTTACAAAAGAAATATTGTCACAATAATGTCAAAAAAGCGAATGATTTAAGTTGAAAAGTTATTTTTATAGAAAAAATGTTCTATATTCATCAATTATTTCAATATTACGTTATTAACATTAATTATCAACTAAGTGTAAATCGCCATCCGATTTAATATAATTTTAACATACAAATTACTGAACGGGGTACTAAGTTGTAGGCTCTCCCCAAGGGCCAAGGAGACTCCCAGTCTCCCGTTGAGTAATTTAAAAGATACAACTTAGTACCTTGTGTCTCGCTCACCAATAGAATTAATCAAAACACAAAAAAGATAGACAGTACAACTATCAAAGCTTTAAAACACTTATGACACAAAAAGGAGTTTTGAAGTAGTAAATATGAAAGACTCTATCAATCTGGAACTAAGTTTGGCGACCAGTGAAGATTGATAAAGCTTGGCACATAAAGGTTATGTGGTATTCGCAATTATACCACAACTTTATTAAATCCATTCATATTTTTTAAAATTGTCAAAATAAATAGTAGTGGTAGAGGTTAGGACTGCGGGGTTGCAAATCCCTTAAAAAATGACACTAACTGGAGCTGGCGTAGTTGTATGTAAACCCATAAATGGAACTTGTGTTGCATACTTAAAACCAGCGGTATAAAACTAAAGTCACTTGAATGCAAATCAAGTAAAAAAAGCAGAATAGACCAAATGTACAGAGTGTGAGGCGGTAAGCGGTTCAATTCACTCTGGAGATACCCGTAGTTGAGCTAAGACTCAAGTAGTGACTCCCTTTATGTCGGCAATAGTGGCTATGATACGCTGCTTAAGCTGTAAGATATAAAGGTTATGGATAAGGGCTACCGTCCATATAATAAGCCTCGGAGAATGAGTACAACATTAACCGATATGTCTTTTTTAAGGCAGAAACTACCCCTTGTAAAAGAATAATTGGCGTTGACAAAAGTTATTTTTTTATAAGGGGTAGTTATGTCTATTTCGGAACTACCCGCACATACGAACAAACTTTAGAGGGTTTAAAAAAGAAAAAGATTGAAAAATAGAACATAACGAGATAAAAAAGATGGTTGAAACTATCTATATTTCTTATCTATTTTTTCAAAATTCATAAGAAAATATGAATCAAACATCTCATCACTCCAACCATCATGTGCATATTGGTAATCAATACTATTATTTTTATACTCGTATGGTATATTTATTTTTTGTAGCTCAAGTTGTAAATTATCATATTCATATTTTATATCTTTTAATCTTAGACTAAAAAACCAATAGTCTAATTTGTCAATATTTATGTCTTTTAAAGCAACAAAAGCTATAAGATATGAATAATACATGCTTAAAATGTTATTTTCGTTTCTTTTGCAAAGCAGATTTCTATAAAACATATCTCTTTTTTTGCAGTTTTCACTATTTTTACATTTATTAAATATGTTAAAAACAGAAAATTCTACGCCACTGTTAAATATAAATGTACATTTAAACGGTAGTTGTGTCCAAATTGCAAATTTAGCTACACTAAAGCTTTCGATAAATTCAGTTGTTTTTTTTTCAATTTTTTCATACTTAAAATTTTCTATGTCTTGCAAAAAATTAAAAACTTTTACAAATTCGTCTTTAAAGAATATTGGTTCTCTCCATTTAACAGGATTATTACATATATTATGTAAGACCTCAAATATTATTTTTTGAGAGTTTATATCATCAATACTTAATGCATCTAGGATAATTATTTTAAGTAATATTTGAATTTGATTACATTTTTCTATCTCATATTTAATATCGTTATGAATTTTATATCTTGTGTTGAGCTCTTCTGTTTTTTGTACCGCCTCATCAAGACTTTGAAGACGGGAAGTTTTAACAACTATATCAATATGATTGTTTTTAATATACTCTAATTTTAGATTTAAAAATGAATGTAGAAGATTGTCCATATTTGTTAGATTGTTTTTATACCAGCTCTCTATTTGATTAATATCGATAAAAATGGGAAATATATTATCTTTTAATTGATAATAATTATTTTGAACCCCTATTTGTTGATTGCCGCTGCCATATTGATTAAAATTACTCATGCATATTTTATAAAGTAGGCAGTGTAGATATTAACTTAGTAAGCTCTTGTTTAAGCTCTTGTTTTTTATTTAATGCGTTTGCGACACTATTTAAAGCCTCTACGAGTTTTAAAATATCCTCATCTATTTTTGCAGGGTTTGCAGGGGTAGTGCCAAAATTATTAATATTGCTACTATCACGATTATTTTGCGTGCCAATTTGTTGATTGCCGCTGCCACGTTGAGTAAAAGAAGTATTTACACCCCCAAATATCTCACTATATATACCTAATTCTCGACACTTTGATGCGATTGCCTTGATGTAATTATTTTTTTTCCACTGGCTAATGGCTGGTTGTGATGTGTTGATTTCTTTTGCGAGCTCACTAATAGTAAATACATTATAGTAACTCATTAGTTTTTCAATTAACAATTCAGCTTCATTTTTCAATCATAATCCTTTATAATTTGTAATAATCAATATATAATCAAATAATAAGTATCTTAAGCCTTTTGTAAGTTATAAAGGATTATAATTACATTATATCAATTATGTAAAGGTTATAAAATAATGAATAGTATAACACATAATATTGAAGAGATAGATAAAAATTACAACACAAAGGATAAAAAATGAAAATTGACGATGAAACACACATTAAGCTGATGATTAATGAGATTAATAATCTTGACCCAAAATATAAAAAACTAATTGCACTGAATCAGAAGCAAACCGCAAATGCGATAGGAGTGAGCAGCTCAACCATGGAAAGCTGGCGAAGAGAGGCGGTAGGGCCCGAGTACAAAAAAATGGACCTGGGTAAAAAAGGCAGAGTTCTTTATTCAAAAATCGCAGTCGCAGCATGGATGGTCAATGGAAGCGGCACGATTAAAACAGCGTAGCAATATCGCTACGCATTGACGCCCCTACTAAATCTTCAATAAAGCCCTATTTTTAGGGTTTTATCGAGGATTAAAAACCTAGTTACTTGAAATTGATCACAAAGACAGCAGCAGCAGAGCCTAATAACCCCATTAAGTCATATTTATATGTGATGAGCATGGTAAAAAGGGGGTGAGCATGTCGTGATCGCAACCTAACCAAAAAATTAAATTAAATTTGATTTTGCATTTATTACGGTGTTTCCTAAGGAAACAGTAAATGCAGTACAAAATTTAACAGAAAGGTAAAAAAATGAAAGAAGTTGACTGGGATGCCTCCGACGAGGGCGTGGTTGATTTTGAAAATTTAGAAAAATCAGAGAAAAATATACCCTTTAAAAAAGAGCCTACCACTGCAAAACCTAAAACAGGTTTTAACATAAATTTTAGAGATTTAGAGGATGTCGTATCGGCACTCACCGCGGCGGAAATGCAGCTGCAAAATAATATAACCGAGCTTAAAAAGCTTGATAATCTAGCCTCACGAGCCAAAGTAATTGAAAGCTTAGATACCTCTAAAATTTTGGAGCAAATCGAAAAACTCGGCTTTACACAAATTGCGCGAAAAATTACGGACAGCTTAAAAGCAGAACTTGAGACACAAAAAAAAGAGATATACACGAGTTCATCGGCGCTTGAGACGGCGGCAAAAGATATAAGTGTAAAAGCCGAAAACTTACGAATTGTCGCGGATGGCTTCAAAAATTTGGACAACATGCAGGACGATCTCCAAGAGTTCACAAAAAGCGTAAAAAAATGGCGAAACAAAAGCATGTTTATAGCGATTGGTTTATCCCTATTTTTTGGGATTGCGAGCGGTACGATAGTAAGTAATATTAATACTATTTTATCGCCCGAGAGCATACAAAACGCGCAAATTCTTAAGTCGAAATTTGGTGAAATTGTCGCTTTGCGCGACGAGCAAAACCCAAAACTGTATTACCTTGCAATCCCCGAACATAAAAAAATCAAGGAAGTTGTAAGTTTTGTGCAAGACGAAACCAGATACATAAAAATCGAGGCAAAATAAAATGAAACCACTTGAAAAATTTAAGGCGCAAAGCCCACCAAAACGGCGAGTTTCACGCTTAAAAAAATTTGAAACAGAGATATTTGAGTTGTACGCCGATGGCTATCAGGTCGAGCAAATCCAAGAGTTTTTAGCTGCAAACGGTGTAAAAATAAGCGTGCGAGCAATCAATAAGTTTAAACAAAACTTAAGCATAAAATCAAATTCCTCCTTAAAAACCTCGGGCGGCACTGCCGCCCCCGCAAAAAATACCAAAAAAACAGTTGAGGAGCTTAAAAACTCCCCCGATACAAATATAGCTACCAAGCTATTTTTACAAAACCTATAAAAATAAGGATAACTAAATGTTAAGTAATTATGACCTAATTGCAGTAGTAGGCTTAAAAGGCGGCTGCGGCAAAACAAATACATCATGGCATGTACTCCCTGCGGTTTTGCAAAACCAAAACCAAGAGTTTAAAATTTTTGAGATTGACGATAACAACAGTAGCTACTACTTTGTTAACTCAAACTTAATAACCGCCAACAAATGTCAAACTGTAAAAACAAACGATAAAAATATCGTTGCTCAAATTGTCGTCGATACAATCGCCGGCGACCAAAAAATCATAATTGACGGTGGCGGCGGGAACGATAGCCGCAAGGCTATTGAGCTTATAAAAGCCGTGGGCGAGGATGTCCGCAAGCTTTGGCTTATACCGTTTGATCGCAATATCGACAATTTTAAAAGTGCAATTGAGACATCCGAGCTAATCGGCGACCCTCAAAACACGGTCTTTGTGCTTAACGGCTACACCGCCGATAAATCAGAGTTTGACTGGTTTTACTCTAAAAAAATTGATAACTATGTCGAGGTGCCTTACAGTGATCTTTTTCACTTTTCGCAGGAGCAAAAATTAACGATTTACGACCTCTCTCAAGTCTCAAAATCAATCCCAAAAAGTGAAATAAAACAAATCTTAAAAGGTAAGTTTTCAAAAGATGGGATACTTGATCAAGACAAGTTTATATCCAAATTCAACGAGTACCTCAAAAGCGAAAAAGCCGCGGAGCTGCTAAATGAGATTTTTGACAATTTTGCTCAAAAAAAGAGCCAAAATCGCAAAAAGAACTGAAAAAGAACAAGACGGTACTCAAAAGGTACCGAAAGAGAACAACTATGTTGTTGCACCAATGCCACTTTTGTTTTTTCAAAAAAAAAGTGGCGTGCTTGGGTGTAGTTTGGGTGTAAAAATAAAAAAAATGGGAGAGAAACATGAAAATTTACAAAGCGACAAAAAGTCATTTACATTTTAAAAAAGGTGATTATGTGGTACTTATTAGTAGTGAGGTTGTACCTACCCATACTAATTTTACTAATAATTCAAAAAAATCAATCTCTGTAAAAGTTGATATTTTCAACAAAAACCGTAAAAAATATGATGGTTTCAAACACGATATAAATCCAACTAAACTTAAAGAGATGATGGATTGTTTAGAGTTAAGTAGTTTACAAAAAGAGGATTTGTATGTTGACGGTTCGTAAGTTATCAATGAAGCAAGCGGCGACATACTATTCCAAGGATAACTACTATACCCAACAAATTGGGGAGTATTACGGTAAGCTTAAGGATGGTTTAAGTTTAAATGACCTAACTCATGAGAGTTTTATTCAAATCTTACAAGGCATCCACCCGACCACGGGTGAGAGCCTAATCGCTTCAAAAAAAGGCAAAGAGGCGGCGGTGCCAGCCTATGATTTTACTTTTTCGCCCTCAAAAAGTGTAAGTATCGCCTACGAGGCGGCACTTGCTAAAGGCGATACCACCCTTGCTAATGCAATGGAGATGGCACATAACAACGCCGTAAATACGGCTCTGTCTCACATCGAGTCAGAGCATATAAAAACAAGGGTTCAGACAAAAGGTAAGCGGCAAAGTATCAATACACGTAATATGATCGCGGCAAAATTTCAGCATGATATAAATCGTTCGCTTGAGCCACAGCTTCATACTCACTCTGTAATTTTCAATTTTACAAAATCGGCGGACGGCAAATATCGAAGTCTTGACGGTTCCCATCTGCTCCAAAAAGGGCAAGCCGCCTTATCACAAAGTGTCGGGCAGTTCTACCGCGAAGCCCTTAAAAATGAGTTGCAAAAGGCGGGTTTTGAAATTAGAGATGTCGATAAATCTAAAAGTTTTTTCGAGCTTAAAAATGTCGACGATAACCTTATCCAAGCTTTTTCAAGCCGCACTATTGCGATTAAAGCCAAAGTTGAAGAGCTAAAAAAAGAGCATCCTCATTTGAGTAAATCACAGCTAAGTTTGCGCGCATTTTTCAACACACGCCAGACAAAAAAAGAGGTAAATCGAGATGAAGTTCGTCATAAAAATGTTGAGCTTATGTCAAAACATGTAAATCTTGACAAGCTTTTATCCTCTTTACAACCCAAAAAATCAGCTCGAAAAGAGCAAATCCAAGAGCCTAAAATCGAACAAGCCGAGCTTAAAAAAATCATTAATGAGGCAAAAAGCGAGATACAAAACAAAAAGCACCGCACACCTCTTAATGTAACCATTAAGGCGGCGGCAAAAATAGATACTCCAATATCTATTACAACCCTTTTTAATCAAGTCAAAAATGAGGAGGTACGACAACAAAAGCAATTAAATACGATGCACGAGGTGCTTTTAAATAGCCTCAAATCCACAAAATTAGACACTCAAAAACTATTTGAGAGTCTCAAAACACCAAATATAAAAATTCAAATCGAGGAGAAATACGAAAATGCCCGAGGAACAAATAACCGAGATAGATTTATTACTAGTTATCGTGACAGCACAGCAGAGCTTGAGCGAGCAAAACAAGCTAATTTTAGAGATGTTGCAGACCTTACTACCGTCGCCGAGCGAGGAGAGCCAAGAGCCGAGTTTGAAAGATCTCATGATGTTGATGCTAGAGCAGCAAGAGGTGATAATTCAAATGCTGTCACAATCAGCGACATCAGAAGAGCCGAGGAGCTTCACAGAGCAAGGTACGGACAAAACCAAAACAAAGGAGTCGAAAGATGAGTGAAAATTCAAATTTACAAGTAATACATGAGTTGAGCGAGGCAATTCGAGAGTTAAACCCCGACCGTGTAGCGTGGGTGTTTAAGTGGCAAATCATAGATTTACGCCAAAAAGCCCAAGTACTTTTAGAGTCAGTTTCAAGACTTGAAGCCAACGAAAAAGAAGCGGCAATTACCGCAGCACAAGCGTTTTTGACTGAAATACAACCAGTCGTTCAAGAGTTAAACAATCAAAAAATAGGAGCTTAAAAAATGCCGACACTATGCCCAATTTGCCAAAAAGGCACACTTCGCAGCAGCAAATATTCTCAAAATGTTTATTGTTCGGAAATAGAATATGACGTGCTGCCAGGCGCCGATTATCCTCAAAGCGTCGGCTGCGATTTTGATTTTGATTTTGGCCGATCAAAATCAGAATTTGGAGTGGAGTTAACTACGGCGGATGTTAAAACACTGATCGGCGGAGGTGAAATCGCTTTGCCTGATGGCGACACATTAATTTTCGACCCCGCAAAACGTCTTATGCGAAAATCAAACTAAAAGGATCTAAGTATGAGCAAAAAAAAATACACAACTTTGACGAAATAACCAAAGGCGCACTTGCAGTTCTAATATCTCAAATGCAACCAAAACAAAAAGAGGGTTTTACAGTTGCTCAAGCCGCTCAAATGTTAGGCATAAGTGTTGCAAAACTCTCTCAAATGAGACACAATAAAAAAGGACCTCAATTCTATCGTGAGGACGGAAAAATCCTATATACACCATCAAGCATAAGGGTTTTTATCTCTCAAACCAATGTAAAAAATAGGATAAAAAAATGAAGCTACTATCTAGTTTTATCTTCATCCATCTAAAAATGTTTTTTTGGTATTTTTTAGGTGCAACGATTGTAGGTTTTACTGCTTCAACCATCGTAAAAATTCACGATGCAGGCATATCGTTTACGACACTATTGCCATTTTCGCAATTCTTTAAATAAGGGTAAAAGAGGTGCAAAATCTTAAAAATGAAGTAAACCCGACAATCAGTCAAGAGGTGCGGTTACAAAGTACTACTTTAGTACCTATTACACCGTCAATAAATCAAATTTCAATACCAAATCAGGAGTAATAAAATGGATTTATATGCTAAGAAATGGACAGTGTTGCTAGGCTCGGAGCCATTAACACTATGGATAAAAAACGACCAAGTGCAGTCAGCTAAGTTTATGGACAAAAAAGTCCAATTAAATTTAGATACAGAGGCAATTAAACTTATCAAAGATAATCCCACAAAGGTAGTAAACGGTAACAACCTTTTACAAAACCAAAACTTCACGCAAAATGTCTCAAAAATGATGTCTTCTAAGTTAGAGTTAGCAATCGCAAATAACGATAAAAAAACCTTAAGTCGATACGCTAGAAGTGATTTAGTGCCAGAGAACATGAAAGATAATTTCATCCACGCTATTAACCGTCCAAACGGTTTAAGAGGTGTCTTAACTCGTGCCGTAAATAACACAAATAAAATCATACAGACTTTATCAAAGCGTATTGATAGATTTTTCGACAAAGTCGCAGATAAAACTGCCAACCAAAGATTAGATCCGTATCTAAGCGACTACCAGCTTAAATATGTTAATCGTGCGCCGCCATTTTCTCAAAAAGATTTAGGGGAACATGTTGACCCTAAATTAATGCAGTTTGCCGAGGAGTTCTATAAACAAAAGGGGCTTAAAGACACCCTTAATCCAGACCAGTTGAGTGACAGAATCATCCTAAATGAGTTTTTGGAGAAAGCCGTGAGCAAAGGGTACGATTTAAAAGACTCTTCCGTAGCGATAAATAAAGTCGGACATCAGACATATCTTGAAGGTTTTAAAAGCTATTACAATGATTATCTTATCGGTGAAAAACAAAATTTTCAGCAGACGATAGAA
This sequence comes from Sulfurimonas sp., assembly GCF_028694605.1. GTDB lineage: Bacteria > Campylobacterota > Campylobacteria > Campylobacterales > Sulfurimonadaceae > Sulfurimonas. The sequence goes on from NZ_JAQVKP010000001.1 coordinate 221,478, forward strand.
GATCTTCAAAAACGCTTACATGTTCATGAACTCAAAGCCGCTGCTAAAAACGAAACAATCGAGGATTTTAAAACCCTCTCTAAATCCCTTGACCAAAGCGACCGCATAGACCTTTTAGTTAAAAACAAAGAGTATCAAGGAATGGATGAGGAACAAAAAAGAAAAGTCGAAGATAATCATATTTTTAATCCTGAACCAATCCTACAGCGTGCCGCGGAGCTTCAAAATATAGCCGAAATTGTGCAGTCTGTTACTCCTATCGTTGAGACCGTAATCGATAGAACGCCGACAGTTGATTTTTTGGATAAAACTGTTTTATCCAAAATTAACGAGCAATGGCAACACCAGCAGACGGTTAATCGCCAAAATGCAACCCCCACAAGAGACTTCATGAATATATCAGCCGTTAAGTTTAACGGTGTTTCCAAAGACTCCTTAGACAGATGGGGAGAGACGGCAAAATCTCATGCAAGAGCAGATGCAGGTGTGATAGATGCTTTTATAAACGCTAGTTTAAGAAATGCAAATGAGCTTTTGAAAATCGGTGTGCTAAAAGAAGTTTCAAAAGATAATTTTAAATTTGTTGACAATTTTGCAAAGCAATCTCTCTATAACAACATAGATAAAACAGTTGCCGAAATCGCAGAGGCAAATCAAGGTAAGCATGTAACCCGTGAGACCTACTCAAAAGACGAGATAAAAGAGCGTGTAGCTCACATGTCCTCAGAGCAGAGCTTTAAAGATATGCTCACTCCAAGCGGAGAGCTTGACTCCAAAAAGCTTTATGACTATGCGCAAAAGCTTCAAAGTGTTGCAGCGGCATTACATGAACAAGAGAGTCCAAGTAAAGCAGTCACTAGAGATGAGTTACAGCGTGCTAATCAGGGTGCTCAAAAATCCCAAGGAGTAGAAAATGTTCGGGGATAAACGTATTTTTATGGAGCTGGGCGACGAAGAGGATTTTGAGAGCAATAAATCACAAAAAAAAGAAGTCAGAAAAGAGATAGAGGACACCGCTATCGACAAGCTTATTGACGGTGTAGAGGTGCTACATATGAGCGGGGGTATGGCAACAATTGCCGTGCCTCTTGAGTTGCTAAAAATTTTTAAAATGTTTTCAAAACTTTTAGATATCACACAAGAACAGGGGATGACAAGATGACAGATTTACTTCTTACAACCGCGGCACTTACTGCTGCATCGTTTTATTTTTTTGGAGTTAAAAAAGAGAGCGGTTTTGTATATGCACGCTTTCCTGGACTTGCGCACAGAAACGCAGGGGGTAGTTTACCAAATCCGCTGGAGGTTAAAAGAGGCTATATGTGGACACCAATATCAAGACTAAAAAGCCTTTTTAGAGAGAATAAAAAAAATACAGTCTTTATCGATGAGTTTCGCTTTGATGATGATTATGCGTATAAAGCAGGTATCAACGGTTTTTACCGTAAAAGTGCTGAAAAAACAGAGTTCTACTTTGACCCTCTCAAACTCACGCAGGGCGTGCTTTTAGTCGGAAAGATGGGGGCAGGTAAAACTGAGTTTTACTTTAGTGTCTTATCCCAAAAGTTCTATAGCCGTGCAGTTATTCATCAGGTAAAGGTTGGGGATTTCGTAGAACCTCTTTTAGGCAAAAACGACATGCTTTTTAGTCCGTATGATAAACGAGGGTATCTTTGGGATGCAATGTCAGAGTCAGAGGGTATCTTAAAAACATTCTTTGAAAACTTTGCAAATAGTGTTATGGGCGATAAAAAAGATTTTTTTTCCAGTTCAAGCCAGAGGCTCTACAACGAACTAGCTCAAAAGATACGCACAAAGTATAAAGATGAACCCTCAAGTGTTAAATGGCTACTTCTTATCAAAGCAATAAAAGATTTATTCGCAGAGATGGACAGCGGTTCTCAAAAGTCTAAACAAGATGTCAAAAGCACAATGGAAGCTATTTTAGAGCCTTTGGAAATTATGGCTTTTAAAATGCAAGACCCAAAACAAAAGAGTTTCGTTATCGCTGACTTTTTTAAGCGCAAAAATCAATGTAAACTTATTTTGGACAATATTCCAGAGTATGAAAAATCTCTTACTCCATTATTTACAGCGTTTGTAGCTTGTATGTCTCAAGTTCATACAAGCCTACCAGATAGCAAGACTGACTTCACCCTGTATGCGCTAGACGAATATCTCAGCTTTGCGCAAATTATGGATGAACCGTCGAAAAAGCGTTTGCATACTCTTATTCGCTCCAAGGGCGGGATACTCATGCCTGCCGTGCAGTATATCCCCAAAGATGATAAGAAGTTGCAGCAGCTATTGACATCATCCGCTTACGCATGGATCTACTTTTCGGTGATTGAGGAAGAGACAATCAAGCTTTTTAAGGATGCCGTCAGCGAGACAGAGTATGTTTATTTTGAAAAGAGCCATAGCAAAGGCGAGAGCGGCAGCAGTACAAGTACAAGCACTAAAAACGAGAGAGTCAATCTTATAAACAATCATCTCTTAAACGGCTTAGGTACGAAGTATGAGCATATCTGCTACATACCAAACGAGAAAGTTTTATATCTAGGTTATACGCCTCAAGCGAACTTACCTAAAAAAGCTGAAAAATCAGTTCCGTCGGATTTGTCAGAGTTTTATGCTATTAAATACAGAATTGATAACGAAGAGCAAGAGGACTATAAAAATCTTACTTTTGCGGACTTGTTTAAAGAGAAACCGTTATCGAAGCTTGAGGAGTACAAGCTCTTTAAAAAATTCGAGAAGGCGAAAAGACAAGGCGAGGAAGCAATGGCAAGTTTTAAACAAGCTGAAAAACTAGAAGCCGTAAATCTTGAACTGTTGTTTTCTAAATACATGGAAGATAAACAAGTTGTAAGCAATAAAATGAAAATGTATAGCATTCAGCAGAGGTTTGAGCTTTTTCACAGTTATCGAAAGATCAAGGATGATGATGCGGCAGCTCTTGAGTTCATTGAAAAACATAATTTGTTTGGAGCGTTGCCGTCGTTTTTTACCTTTAATGAAGAAGATTTAGGAGAGGTGAACTTATGAGTATGAAAAGAATAGATGCAATTAAAAAGATGTCAGGCGCGGCGAACAATGCCGCACCTATAGAGACCCCAAGCAATGAATCGATTTATCCCTGGGATATTAATCTTGATTTATCAGAGTTCAGCGATGAGCAGATAGAAGAGTTCTATGATGCACAAGAGGTTCAAGATGAAAAAAGAACAACCAAATAAAGCCGATGAGCTGCTCACCAAAATAAATGAGAAGTTTGAGACTCTAGCTGCCAATCTTGACTCTAAGCAGACGGAAGATGAGATTAAAAATTACTTCAAATTTGCAGGACAGTTTCATAAATACTCGCTCAGAAATCAGATGCTTATAGCTGATGAGGCTATGTTTAGAAATGCAAATGTTGAACACATGGCAAGTTTTAAGACATGGAGTGATTTAAAAAATAGCGACGGTGCAAGAGCGAGTGTTAAAAAGGGCGAAAGAGGTTTTACGATTTTAGTGCCGACACCATATATCAAGTATGAGCTTGATTCAAACAGAGAGTATCTGCTCAATGCAAAAGGTGAAAAGATACCAAAATTAGATAATCAGGGAAAAGTACAAAAAGGTATGGCATTTAAAGCGGGGACAGTTTTTGATGTGAACCAGACAACTGCCAAAGAGATAGGAGTATATAAAACGCTTGATTATCGTTCTAAGATAGATATCAATGAGGCTCTTTTTGAGAGACTTAAAAAAGATATCTCTGAAAAATTTAATGTCAATATCGATGTCGAATCTATTCATGGCGGCGCAAAAGGCTACTATAGCTTTTTAGAAAATAAAATAGCCATAGATCCAAAGTACACCACAAGCGAGCGTATATCAACTCTTTACCATGAGCTAGGACATCATCTTATTCACGGTGAGCAATTTAAAAACGGCTCTCTTGACTACTCTAATTTACACAAAGACAGAGGCGCAAGAGAGGGCGAGGCGGAGTCCTTTAGCTATATACTCTCTTCAATGACTGGTATTGAGAACAAAAGCGAACTCTACATAAAGACCTGGGGAAATAATGGAAAAGACCTCAAAGAGAGGTTTGAGCTTATAACAGGTAAAGCAAAAGAAGCTATACAAACTCTGGAGCTTGAAAGCGTAATCAAGCAAGAGCATTTTAAAAATTTAATATCTGAATCCAAAAGCCTCTCAAGTGGCGTAAGCGTAGAGGATGTTAAATTTGCAAATATCGGCGGGCAATGTCAACAAAGACAGGAAGAGAGAGGAATATCAAGATGAGCCAAAAAAAATTTACAGATCAACAAATCAAAGTCTTTATCTCACAAACCAACGCAGAGCTTGTCTTGCAAGACCCTCAACCCGTTTTGCAAGATTTAGGGATAGAGTACAAAGAGTTAGGTAATGACAGTTATCGCATGAACATAAGAGGAGAGAAAACGCCGAGTGCGTATATCTCTCTCAAAAACGGCTTATGGAAATATAAAGACTTTGGCACAGATAAAAGCGGCAATATCGTTAATGTAGTGATGGACTACACAGGCAAAGACTATAAATCGGCTCTTAGCTACTCACTTCAAACTTTAGGCGTGCCTAACTATCTTGAGCAGGCTCTTAATTCTAAACAGCAAGATTATCAGCTCTCTCAAGCAGATAGAGAGCGTATAAAACAACAACGAGAGGCAAATGCACAGCGTGAGAGTTCTCATCCTCTATCTAAGGTTACCACCGTTTATGAAGTCTCTACTAATCAAATGGCAGTCGATTATTTGGCTTCAAGAGGTATAGTAAAAATTCCACCTCAAATGAAAGTTATAAATGGCGAATACACGAATAACAAAGGCGAGGTAAAACGCGCTTTTGGTGTAGGCGTGCTTACAAGAGACGGCACAGGTGCAGATATCCATTTTTTGCAAAAGATAGGCGATTTAAAAACTCTTTCTCTTGGCGAGAAAGATATCTCATTCTTTAAAAACCCGCAGAGCAACAAAGTAGCCATATTTGAAAGCAAAATGGATTACGCCGCTGCATATCAGCAAATGCCGCTAGACGATGTAAATGTCATTATCGCAAACAGCGTATCAAACGCTGCTAAAGTTGCCGAGCTGTTAGTATCAGAGGGCTTAACACAAACCCCTATGATTTTCAATCAAAACGATGCAGCAGGCTATCGTTTCGTTGCAGATATTATGCAAAAAGCAGAGATACCAGAGGTTAAGAGTATCGGATATCAGGTTATGACCGAATATAAAAAAGACATTAACGACTTGCTGCTTGAGGGCGTTAAAATAGCCGACCGCATAGAAACGCGACCGCTTGAGTATTTTGCAGATATCGCTGCTTCACTTGAAAGTATCCAAAAGGCACAACAGACCCCAAGCAAAGCGGTGACAAGAGAAGATTTACAGCAACGCACTAAGCAACAATCTCAAGAACAGGAGCAAGAAAGATGATGAGAATTTTGAGCAGCTTTACTGCTCAGGGTTTGAAAAAGAAAAAGATGGAGCGTTTGAGGTTTTAGAGAGAAAGTTTTTTGACTGTTTGAAGAGCGGTTTTTAGTTCTTCCAACTCTTTAGCTTTATAGTAATACTCAATAAAAGCACTTACCCATGAGGGTACTTTAGAGGACTTCCCCCACTTCTGTACTGTAGCTAGGGGAGTGTTTACGATTTGAGCAAATCTTATTAGTGTTAAATCCTCTTTTGCAAGAAAATCTTTAAAATCTTGATCGTTCATTTTTTGTATAACCTCAAATATAATAAGTATATATTGAATTATATCTTAAAATACCACTCAACGCAATAGTAAATATCCGAAATGGAGATAATATTTAAAAGAAAATAGTAAAAAACCTGCTTTTTACTTGCTTTGTTATTTCTATTTGGTTATAATAATATAAATAAAAGAGCCATTTCGGATATTTACTTATCTCTTAAATGACTTTTTAATAAATAAACAGGAGACAGAGATGCCAACAATAGCTACCATGCAACCAATAAAAAGTTTTCACGAAATAGTAGAAATGGTGATAAATGCACCCGTACATGATTTGATTGGTGGAGCGATAGGATTTTTTATCATGATCGCCATCATGAAAAATAGAAAATAAAGAAAAGGGAGAGAAAATGGGCAGTTTACAAGAAACAAAAGAGACAATTAAGTTCTATGAGAAAGCTATTAAAAATGCACAAGAGATGATCAAAGCACAGATAGAAAATGACATAGAGTTTCAAATCTTCTACGCAAAGTTAAAAAGCATATCGCCAGATTATGGTTTTATTTTCTATGACCACAATTTGAAGTTCGCTATGTATAAAATGATACATGATGGTGCCGAGCATAAATCTATCAACTACTTTGAAATAAATAGCAATGGTGAAATTGTCTATACTGAAAACAGTTTCGATAACATCGAAGAGATCGCAAAAGAGGCTCAAAAAATAGTCTCTAAATTTTTATAAAAAAGAGGATTAAAAAATGAACAGATGTAAACGAGATGAGATTGAAGCTCTAAACTTTAATTTAAATGTTTTGGTTGAAAAATCAAAGTGTGAGTTATCCATCGCAGGCGCAACAATGGCAAAAGAGTTGATTTTGACTTTGAAAAAAGTTAAATCCATGATTGAAAAAAAAGAAGCGAGAAATATCGAGCTAATCTGCTCAACTCTCCCGCTTTTATATTTTCAAATCCCAACCATAAAATAAGGATAACACATGTCAAAAATCGCAAATATTTACAGTAATACAGGTTTAAAAATCAATAGAGCGGTATTGGGGGCGGAACGCTTTTTAAGTGAGGCGGCTTTATATGTAATGCCAGTTTTTCTCGCGTTATGCTTATTTTTCTTTTTTGCTCAGATGGACTACATCAAAAATGGATATAAACGAGATTTTACACAGCTATCGCAGGCAAAACAAGAGAGGTTGAATTATCTAAAAAGTGAAGAAATTCGACTGTTTAGAAAAGCAGAACAACTGAGAGAAAAATTAGATTTTGCAGAGGCAAGAGAGATTAATAGCCAAAGAAACCCAATTATGGCGGAGATGGATAGTATCGTTAAACAAGCTCCTTACGATGCATGGAGCTATAGGCTATATTTAGCGGTCGGTGCAGTCAGACCACACAAGGATTAATAAAATGGAAACTATACAAAACCTCACACTCACGCAAAAAGTAGCCATCTTATGGCTACGCAATGTTGACCGCGGACTTAGCATTTTTAAGATGCTACAAACTATGCCACAAGCATTCAGATATATATTTTATACTGGGCTTATTACTTTCACGATCGCGGGGATGATGTTTCTATCAACTTTTATCCCGAAATACGATAACGCCTTCTGGCAGTTACTGGGTAACACGGTATTTTATGGCGTGGCGATAGGCATTATATTAGTTGGTAGCATAGAAAGCGTTTTAAAACTCGATGTCGCTCAAATTTTTGCAGATGAAAAAGCAAGAAAAGCCGAGATTAAAGCAAAGAAACTTCAAAAATGGCGCTTACGCAATATGAGTATTTGGAGCCGTATTTTTATCTACATCTCATTTTACCTGCTTTGTTATTTCATTATCCAAACATCCACTCAAGGTGCAGTTTTTGCTCTTTTTGGTATGGCAGATATGAGCAACCCAGAAGTACAAAAACAAATCAATCTATTTTTTAATGAGTATAACTCACTCATACAATGGTTCACATTTTTATACATTGTCAGTGGACTTGCTTTAGACTATTTCGTCTCAAAAAACAGAGCAAAACAAGCTCAAAAAGAGGTCCAAAATGAAACCCTTTAAACTCATAGCCTTAGCGGCTCTTTTGTTTTTACAAACCTCTCTCTTTGGCAATTACCAAAGCAAATATATCCCCGATCAAGTCAAAAAAGATTTTTCAGAGGGTACGGTTGGTAAATATCAAGTTGAAACAATCCCTACTGTTACTTTGGCAGAACTTCAAAGCAAGGGTGTTTACGGTGCTAGTAGCACCTTGACCAAGCATATCTCAGGCACTCCTGATTTTAAAGCTATTGTTGCAGCGGATGTTTGCAAAGTTGATGCTCCTCAAGCCTACACGAGCACGATATATGAGATGGACTTGCCAAATGGCGTAATTACTTGTATGTACGCTGCAAAAGGTGACTTATATAATCCGATGGGGTTGTATAAAGTCAGCGTTCCAGAAGTCAAGGCTTATTACAGTGTTGATACGCAAGCGGCTAAGACTGCAAAAGCGGCAGAGATATCGGCAGCAGAAGCACAATTCGCCCCTCTCATGGCAAGAAAAAAAGAAATTGCAGATCAAGCTCAAGAGCAAGTTAACGCTGGCTTTTTGACAATACCAGAATTGATTTTGGCAGCGGTTTTAACCGATGATGAGATTATTGATATAGCAGCCACAAAAGCAACTGGCAAATTTTCACTTAAACCAGGATATACCTCTAAGTTTACAAACAATGGCGAAATCGTAGATAACACCGAATACATTCTCGCAGATGCAGCGGGCATATATGAAGTATATGCGGGACTTGCAAGCGTTTCTATGAACTTTCTTATGATTTTAGTTGTCGGTTTTGGGGCTTATGGCGGGGCGCGGTTTTTTGGTGGTAGGTTTGCCAATAAAATGGAAGATAAAAAAACTCACGATGCATCTGCTCCTTATTATGTGGGACTCGTTGCGGGTGTTTTACTATTCTTTCCACAGGACCAAATTAATATTAATCAAGCAGGAGAAGCAACAGAGTATGAACTTTTAAAAACTCAATATCAAGAGTTTGAAAAGTTTGGTTACTACACTTTCGCAGATTGGGCAAACCAGAGTGCTAAAGTAATTATAGATACCGAGATGGGTACGATTATCGGCAAAAGCGGTTTGGGGACTAAAGAGCAGATTGTTGATACAACTGCTCAAATCACTCAAAGCCAAAAACTAAATGCTTTTTATGTTGATAATTACAATACCTGCTTAAACGATATTTACAAGCAAGAAAATCTGACGCTGTACGATGGCAAGTCAATTTTTGGCGAAACAGATAAAAGCACATTTCCAAGCACAGAACATTGGGCATACGCTGCCTATAAAGGCAGAACGCTAACAAATGGATATTATGAGACGGGCGATGAGGGAAGTTTAAAGGACGGTGCGGCAGGAGCTGGTGAATACCCAAAATTTGCATTTAGCGCGTGTGGAAAAGCCGACTATTTGAGTGCCTTTCACAAAGATAAAAAAACACAGCTTACAAATAGCTATGCTACTCTAGTTCAAAATAACCCGAGTTCATCGCCAAAGTTCGCAAGCATGGAAAAACTCGTGCAGTTTCAGTATGAACTCTATCGTGACTGGGGTATGCTCTCCGTTTTAACATTACCAATCGTAAAAATGCAGGCAGGACTTTTAAGCGGGGCTAAAGCCAAAAATAACGAGGTTCTTGAGAAGCTCAATGCAAACATTGCGAACGGAAACAAGGTCATGCATAATCTGCTTTCAAGTGTCCCTTATATGTTTATCCCTGGGGCAAAAACTGTTTTTGATATTGTCAAAGACAACAGTTTGGTTATAGGCGGTGCAACAGGTGCGGTGGTAGGTTCGCAAGTTCCAGAAGCTGACGGATGGTTGAGTAAAGCCTTTTATACAGTGGTAGGTGCGATAGACGGTGCTGCAATCGGTGCCACAGGCGCAGGTGGTGCAGCTTTAGGAGCTGGTTTTGCATACATGGCGGCAAAGGTCGTCTTATCACTTCTCCCTATTCTGGGCTTGGTAATTGTAGGTGTGCTTAGATTTATTATCATTATTTTAAAAATCTTAAGTTTTCACTTCTTATCGCTGTTTGTTATGCCTATTATGTTTTTACAAAGAAACACGGAGCTGATGGTTAAGTTCTCAGCAAAAATACTTGCAAATATGCTTGAATTACCAATCTTTGTATTGAGTATATGGCTTGCTGTAACGTTTAGTTCACTCTTAAACACAATCGGTACTTTTTTTAGCAAAAAAATGATAGCGGGTATGCTTGATAACAATATTGCCTTAAACCCACTAGGAACAACACAAGTAGATGCAGGCGGTTTTAATCTCAATGATTTGTTCTCTCAGATGTTACTTTATGGATTTGACGGGTTTTTCGAGGTTGCGATAGCCGTTTTTAGTATCGTTATTATTTATAAAATTATTGTAACTCTTCATACAGAGCTATTTAATACAATAGACCTTTCTACATCAAGCGCGATAGATAATTCCATCGATGCCATGAAGAGTGAGTCTAGCGGATGGGGAGCTAGGATTTAATATCCTACTCCGCTCTCTTCCAATACTTATACAAAACAGCTACATCAACTCCGCTTTCTTCTTATCATACTCTTCTTGCGTAATCGCCCCATCCCTCAACAACCCAAACCAATACCCGATATCACTTTTATCAACACTCTCGCCACCTTTAGCTAAACCATTATTCACAAACGCCTTATGCTCTTTTCTAACCCGCTCATCAATCTCTCTCTGCTCAAGCTCTTCTCTAATATTTCCATAAATACTAAGCCCATTAGCACGACGAAATTTTCTAATGCTTCTCTCCCAGAAGTAGAAAGGAAGAGCCGCTCCCCCCCAGAAAAATAAATGTTGCAATATTATGTCAAATTTTGTAAAAGTGCCAGCAGGCATTTTTGGTTGGGCTATTAAGACAAGAAGCATTAAGACTATTGCAAAAATTACATAAGATATGAAGTATCCAAACAGTCTAGCTTTAAACCCACCTGTTTGGATTCCCATTACCAACAAATCCCAATTATTTTTGTTCCCAAAATCTTGTGCCATCTTCAATCCTTTTATTATTTAATTAACATAATATTAACCAAAAAATAGAGTTTTAAAAAGAAAAGATGGCACTGACTTATTAGCCATACAGGTTTTTATTGTTAAAAAATCTAGCAAGTTTATAGTCAAGCCAATTGGCTGTGACATATTCATCAAACTTTGCTACAATCATTATAATTTGCAGGAGTTTAACCAATGTTATTCCAACAAACTATGATACCAATGACAGCCAACTGTACTACAACCTTCCCGAATGGGCCGTACCACCAGATAACTCTTGTTTTTTTGTCATTAGGAAAGGGCTACTATTTTTGGGTATTTGCTCATTGTAGAAAGAAAGAGACTTGTGTCAAAAGTTTAAAAATAACGATGAATACAGTCAGAACTATCGCCGCAATGATAAATAGTTTATTCAATTGTTGAAGTTTATGCATTGTTAGAAGTTTTTGCCTTTTTGGTAACTGTTTGTGGAGTAAAAATTATTCCATGGCATATTGAAATTGTTCAATGATGCTTCCGTGAAGATTCCCAGGATCAAAGTCAAATATGGTTTCGCCGCTCGTATGTGTTAGTACGATTGAACCGTCATTAAAATCGTCAATTTTAATATCAAAGGAAATTTCTATAGTTTTTTCTGTTAAAAATTTTATTTTGGTCATCATATATGTGAACCAAACATCATCTTCTTTGTCGCGAATTGCATAGTCATAGTCTGGAAATTGCTCTGTGGTTACGATAAATGAAATGGATACATTGGCAGCTACGCTCATTGTTAAATACTCATCATCTTCAGCAAGTAGATTCAAAGAATCAATGTTTATGGATTCAATAGAGTAATCAGCTTCAACATCATCATAATTAAAGGTCATACCATAAAATTCGAACTGGATTTGATTATTTAAAATGTAGTTTTCAATCTGTGCACTAATTCTTTCTTGGTATTTGAGATAAAATTTATTTAGATTGTATTGTGAATTTAAAATATGAAGAGCATGAGAAGGCATATGTGAGTGAGCTAAACCATTCGCATTACAAAATTCATTTATACCATTGTCATTAGAGATTACTAGGATATTTTTGGCATTTTTAATTGCAAAATTTTTGGCATTTAACATTGCAATCGCATCTGGAAATTCACTCTTTTTATTATCAACATTAAATGGTGGCAGACCAGCGTGATATAGCTGTATCAATTCGAAAGAATGATAATCTGAGGGAATCGTAAGTATCGTACCATCACTTGTACTAGAAGTAAATAATGTGCTGAGCCTCTCAAACATACCAGAACGAATTGCTTCTTTGCTAGGTGGGATAGACGAAAAAGTCCTTGAAAAAATTGTAAGTCTCTCATTTTTGAGACCTTCAACCCATTCATTTGTTTTATACTCTATTCGTTTTAAAACTTCACCATAAACCATTTCATCAATATATATTGGAAGGTTATATTTTTGAGCGAAAGAAATCAGCTTTTCAAGATTGTTGTCCGTAAATTCAAAACTTGCTGCTTCAAATACATTAGTGTCTAAAAAAATAGCCTCGATATTTTTCATTATAGATCTCACATTATTCTGTTAGAAAATAAATTATAGATATATATACAACTGTAGATAATTTGCATAAATCAGCCATGAATTTTGATTTTATATGGTTGCCCAAATTTATTTTTAGTATTGTTTTGTTCAATATCGAAAATATTGTTTTTTGAATCAAAACTATAATCCTGATACTTTGGCGAAAAACCCGTGTGGTATATTTCTGCATCTAAATCCTGTATTTGAATATCTTGGCCATATTCCGGGTGTTGCACTTGGAAATTTATAACTTTTGTACCTTTGTGGCGTAGTTCATTAGCTACATAATATTCAATATAAAAATTTTCATTAAAAACATGACCGCTGCTAAAATCTTTACCATTATGACTAAGAAAATCTTTCACTTGTTTGTAACCTTGTGCTTCTTTCATTTTAGACTCCTATTGAGATAACTATTATATAGTCAAAAATTAAATTATACTGCTAATTTATATATTGTATCTTAGTTTATTGGAGAAAATAGCAGAGTTTCTTGGAAATGATACCAAAAATACATCAACTATAAAGAAAATTGCAATTTATTGCTTTGGTTGGAAATAGGTTGGAAAGTTGTTTTAAAAAGAAAACTTAAAGTGAGTGATTTTTATAAGAAAAGTTGATGATTTTGGTTGCGGAAACAGGATTTGAACCTGTGACCTTTGGGTTATGAGCCCAACGAGCTACCGAACTGCTCTATTCCGCGATATTGCCTAAAATAGGGGATTTGTGGATGGGGTAAAGGGATTCGAACCCCTGGATGACTGGACCAAAACCAGTTGCCTTACCGCTTGGCGATACCCCAACAATAAAAAGTGAAAGACTTGGTTGCGGAAACAGGATTTGAACCTATGACCTTCGGGTTATGAGCCCGACGAGCTACCGAACTGCTCTATTCCGCGGTAAAAACAAACGTTTTAACTGTTTGTGGAGTGGAATTATAGGCAAATAGATGCTCTTTGTCAAGAAGGATGGCGCTGAAATGTAAAATTAATCAACAATTTACTATAATTTGCACAATTAAATATAAAGAAGAGTTATGACACCTATACAAAGAGTATTAGAAGCTATTGATGAGATAAAAAAAGGGCGTATGGTCATCATGGTTGATGACGAGGATAGAGAAAATGAGGGTGATTTGGTTTATGCCTCGGCATTTTCTACGCCTGAGCATGTAAATTTTATGGCAACACACGCAAGGGGGCTTATTTGCGTTGCTATAAGCAAAACCATTGCAACACGTCTCTCTTTAAACCCGATGGTGAGCTCCAACACATCTACGCACGAGACGGCTTTTACGGTTTCAGTTGATGCAAGAAGCGCTACAACCGGGATATCGGCAAAAGAGAGAGACGATACCATTAAGATTTTGGCAAACCCTATCAGCCATGCAGACGAGCTTGTCAAACCGGGGCATATCTTTCCTCTTATTGCCAAAGATGGCGGAGTGCTTGTAAGAACAGGACATACAGAGGGTTCTGTGGATCTTTGCCGCTTGGCGGGTCTTAGTGAATCGTCAGTTATCTGTGAAATCATCAAAGAAGACGGTACAATGGCACGTCGTGATGATTTGGATATTTTTGGCGAGAAGCACAATCTCAAAACTGTTTTTATCTCTGATCTGGTTGAGTACCGTCTTGCAAATGAGAGACTTGTCAGTGAAAAAAGTGTTGAAGAGATAGAGTTTTTTGGTACAAAAGTAAAAAAACATACTTTCAAAGACCATGACAGCATAGAACATACGGCTGTTGTTTTTCACAAAGTGGGCACGGTTGCAAACGTAAGAGTTCATAATGTCATACCTGATATAGAATTGCTTTTAAACCAAAAAAAATACAATAATCTTATCGCTTCCATAGAGCATTTAAAGCTTAACGGCGGCGTACTTATCTTTATCAACAAGCCTGCACACAATGACAATGCGGCAATGAAAGAGTTTGGTATCGGTGCGCAGATACTTAAATCTTTTGGTGTTTCAAAGATGAATCTCCTATCTTCTTTGAGCCATAACGACTTTGTCGGCTTAAGCGGATTTGGGCTGGAAATCAACGAAATTATCTCTATATGATAAAGTAAATATATGAGAGAAATTTTTAGCAGAGTTGAAGAAAATTCGGTAGTTGCTATTGAGACGGAAGTTGATTTGGAGTGCGATAAAAAGTCGTTTCCTTGGCTGTTGAGTGTTTTTATAAAAGCTATTGGCTCAAACGAGGGTTTTGATGCTTTGGAGACATTTTTGGAGACAAAAGAGTCTCTGATTTTGGCATTGGAGCATAATGGAAGTGCTTTTTATGTCGGTTCAAGAGAACATGATGGGTGGAGAGAACTCTATTTTTATGTCAAAAGCGCTAAAAATCTTGAAACAGTGGTCACAAAAATGCTATCGCAAAGCGGTTGCAAGTTTGAGAGCAGTATTGTTAAAGATGCAAAATGGGATTTTTATCATAAAAATCTATATCCGACCGAACTGGAATTTCACCATATTGAGAGTGACAAAATTATAGCCTTGCTTGAGGAAGAGGGCGATATGCTTAAAGCTTCAAGAGAGGTAGAACACTACGTCTCTTTTGACACACAAACACAAAAAGAGAGATTTTCGCAAAATGTTTTAGAGAGCGGTTTTGCTTTTAAAGATGATATTAGCAGCGAAGAGTTTGAGTATGGCGTAGCGGTTGTAAAAAACCATCCGGTAACAAAAGAGGCTGTCGCAAAAGTTGTACAGGAACTTTACGAGCTTCTCAAAAAAGAGCACGGTTACTATGAGGGGTGGAGTACGGTTTTGGTGGACACTCAGAGTTAAATGAAAAAAATGTTTGCCATTGCCGGAGTTTTTAACTACCTCTTGGTAGTTTTTTTAAACGCATTTACCGATTTGGGTCATAAAATAATTATTCAAAACACCGTATTTAAGGTGTATGACGGAACTACCCAAATCATGCTCACGGCAGTTGTCAATGCTTTGATGCTTCTTCCTTTTATCTTGGCATTTTCACCGTCTGGCTATCTAAGTGACAGATTTGCAAAAAATGTTGTGATGAAGCATGCTGCTCTTTTGGCTGTTTTTATCACTCTTGCTATCACTTTTTGCTACTATCAAGGCTGGTTTGTAAGTGCGTTTGCTCTTACCTTTTTACTTGCCCTTCAAAGTGCGCTTTATAGCCCCGCAAAATACGGATATATAAAAGAGTTAGTCGGTACAAGGTATATAAGCGATGGAAACGGCGCTCTCCAAGCTGTTACAACGAGTGCAATTTTACTAGGCATTATCGTCTATACCATACTTTTTGAGACGCTCTTAGGCGATGTTTTTGCCACAAAAGAGGATATCTTAAGAGCCATCGCACCTCTTGGCTGGCTTTTGGTTTTTGGCTCGGTTGTCGAGTATATGCTTGCTCTAAAACTGCCAAATATGAGTATAAACACAAGCCGTAAAAAATTTGATTTTGCAAAATACGTAAAAGGTTTTTATCTCAAAAAAAATCTCATAATGCTTAGAAGAAAAAAAGAGGTTTTCGACTCCGTTATAGCGCTTAGTCTTTTTTGGTCTGTTTCTCAGGTTGTACTGGCGATTTTTGGCGAATATGCAAAGAGTGAGCTTAAAATCACAAATACGATTGTCGTTCAGGGAATCATGACATTTTCGGTTATCGGCATAGTTGTCGGTTCAATACTCTCATCGGCTTTTTCAAAGTACTATATCAACAGCGGTCTTGCGGCACTTAGCGCACTCGGGATTGCACTGCTGCTTTTTGCTATCCCGTTTACGACAAATACGCTCTTCTTAGGGGTTGAGTTTGTACTGTTTGGGCTCTTTAGCGGTATGCTTTTGGTACCGCTCAATGCAAAAATCCAGCATCTCTCCCCCGATATCCATCTTGGAACGGTTTTGGCGGGAAATAACTTTATCCAAACGCTTTTTATGTTCTCCTTTTTGATGCTGACTACACTTTTTGCCTACTTCGGTATGAATGCAAAGATTCTCTTTTTTGTTATGGGTGTAGTTGCGCTGTATCTGCTATATCTGCTTTTTAAGAGATACTTGGTTTTGGCTATTTGGACACTTTTTGAAGCAGTTTTTAAAATCCGCTATAGATGCACATACAGAGGACTGGAGCATATCCCGCAAAATACTCCTGTACTCTTGGCGGGAAACCATGTCAGCTGGATTGACTGGTTTTTTCTTCAGCTTCCGTTTGAGGGAAGGGTTGTTTTTTTGATTGACAAAGACATATACAACAACAAACTTCTCAATCCGCTTTTTAGGCTTGGCGGCTTGATTCCTCTGTCGCCTAGAGCATCAAAAGATTCCTTTTTTGAAACCTTTATGAAATTAAAAGATGGTAAAATAGTAGCCATATTTCCTGAGGGTGAAATATCTAGGGATTCTAGTGTGTCAAAGTTTTACAGAGGCTATGAGGTTATCCAAAGAAGCGGTGCGGTTATCGTACCGTTTTATATCGATGGAATTTTTGGAAGTGTTTTTGCAAGGTATAAAGGCGATGCAAGAAGATGCTTTTTGAAAAAAAGAGAGATTACACTTACCTTTGGAGAGCCGATTTGGGGACATATAAGTGCAGATGAACTTAGAGACAGAGTTATAAATTTGAAAAGGATACAAAATTGAAAACAACATTAATAATAGGTGCAGGCGGAGTTAGTCGTGTGGTTGTACATAAATGTGTACAAAATGCGGATGTTTTTGGGAAAATCGTACTGGCGAGCAGAACGCTAAGCAAGTGCCAAGAGATAAGAAATGAGCTTCCGGATGCGGATATGGAAGTAGCTTCTGTTAATGCAGACAGCGTGGATGAAGTTATAAAACTTATAAACTCATGCAACCCGAGCATTGTTATAAATGTAGCGCTTCCGTATCAGGATTTGGCGATTATGGATGCTTGTATCGCTACAAAAACGCCGTATCTTGATACTGCAAACTATGAACATCCAGATGAAGCAAAATTTGAGTACAAACTTCAATGGGCAAGAGATGAAAAGTTTAAAGAAGCGGGAATTATGGGACTTTTAGGCAGCGGTTTTGACCCGGGGGCTACAAATGTATTTTGTGCTTATGCTCAAAAACACTACTTTGATGAGATTCACACCGTAGATATTTTGGATTGTAACGCAGGAGATCACGGTTACGCTTTTGCAACAAACTTTAACCCTGAAATCAACCTAAGAGAAGTCTCCGCAAACGGCAGATATTGGGAAAACGGCGAGTGGATAGAGACAAAGCCGCTTGAAATTATGCAGGTTTGGGATTATCCTGAGGTTGGACCAAAAGATAGCTATCTGCTCTACCATGAAGAGATGGAGTCTTTGGTAAAACATATAAAAGGTCTAAAGCGCATCAGATTTTTTATGACATTTGGGCAGAGCTACATCAAACATATGGAAGTTCTTCAAAATGTCGGAATGCTTGGAATCGAGCCTGTTGAACATAAAGGCATGAAAATTATTCCTATAGAGTTTTTAAAGACACTTCTGCCCGATCCTGCATCACTAGGCGCGCGCACAAAAGGAAAAACAAATATCGGTATCGTTGCAGAAGGTATCAAAGACGGTAAGAAGAGAAAAATTTATATCTATCAGGTAAAAGACCACGAAGAGTGCTACCGTGAGACAAACTCTCAAGGTGTATCTTACACAACGGGAGTTCCTGCTATGATAGGCGCAAAGCTTATGCTTAAAGGTATTTGGAGTGGAGCGGGCGTGTTTAACATGGAGCAGATGAATCCCGATCCGTTTATGGACGAGATGAATACGCAAGGACTTCCTTGGAAGATTAAAGAGCTAGAAGCGTAGTCTATGCAGAGTTTAGAAAAAATCGCTACACCTTACTATATATGCCATGAGTCGCTACTTCGCAAAAACCTTGAAATCTTAGACCGTGTGCAAAAAGAGGGCGGAGCTAAAGTGATTTTGGCTCTAAAAGGTTTTGCAATGTGGAGTACATTTCCTCTTGTAAAACAGTATCTCAAAGGATGTACTTCCAGCGGACTTCATGAAGCACTTTTAGCCAGAGAAGAGTTTGCAAAAGATGATAAAAACCTTGAAGTTCACACCTACTCGCCTGCTTACAAAGATGAAGACATAGACGAGATAGCGCGCATATCCGACCATATTGTTTTTAACTCTCCAACTCAGCTTTTTAAATACTCCGACAGAGTAAAAAAAATCAATCCGAATGTGAGTTTATCGCTGAGAATAAATCCTGAACAGTCTTCATCCCCAAAAGATATATACAACCCTTGCGGACTTTACAGCCGTCTTGGAACAACACTTGCAAATTTTGACGAGAGAGTTTTGGAGCATATAGACGGGCTTAACTTTCACGCACTTTGCGAGCAAGATGTCGATGCGCTTGAAGAAGTTTTAGTATCTTTTGAAGAGAAGTTTTCAAAATATTTTAAAGGGATGAAATACATAAACTTCGGCGGCGGACATCATATAACCAAAAAGGGTTATGATGTTGAGAAACTCATAAGCATCATTAAAGATTTTAGAGCAAAATACGGCGTTGAAGTTTACCTAGAACCGGGAGAAGCGGTAGGCTGGCAAACGGGCGAACTTGTGAGCAGTGTCCTTGACATAGTTCACAACGGTATGGATATCGCCATTTTAGACACTTCCGCAGAAGCGCATATGCCTGACACTCTTGCAATGCCATACCGTGCAATGGTGCGGGGAAGCGCAGAAGCGGGAGAAAAACGCTACACTTACCGGTTTGGCGGAAATACTTGTTTAGCGGGTGACATCATGGGGGATTACTCTTTTGATGAACCGCTCAAAGTCGGCGATAAAATTATATTTGAAGACCAGATTCACTACACATTTGTTAAAAATACGACTTTTAACGGCATAAAACTTCCGTCCTTGGTTATCAAAAGAGAAGATGGAAGCGTAGAGCTTATAAAAGAGTTTGGATATCAAGACTATAAAAATAGACTTTCTTAAGCCCTATTTAGTAGGGTTTTAGGCTTTGATATCTAAAAGCGTTCCAAACATCTCATCTTGTGTTCTTATGGTGGCTACATTAATGGCGGAAACATCTTCTGCAACCATCTGAGTGACCATCTCTTTTGACAAATCCGTTTGGCTTGTTTGAGAACCTGTGTTGTCTGCTTGTGTGTTTTGTGCTCTTATGGAGTTTTCGTCGCCTATAACCCTTGTTTGTGTCGGTACAAAACCATCACTGTTTGTATTTGCAACATTGTTTGCACTTGTGTTTAGCATCGTCTGATGTGCTTGCAGTGAGGCGATATTGTTTGAGATGTTCATAGTGGTTCCCCTGCCAGAGCGTAAAACTCTTCATGTGAAAGTGTTTTTTCTGTCTTATGCTCCAAATCTTTTACCCAGATTGTACCATTTTGAAGCTCATTTTCGCCTATGACACAGCAAAAGCGTGTATTTACTTTGTCGGCTGCTTTGAGGTGGTTTTTGAGGTTTTTTGGTTTGTAGTCAAGCACGACTTTATCGCTGCCTCTTTTTTGATGTGCCATTCTTACAACCAAGTCAACAGTATTTTCATCCATGGCACCCATGTAGTATCCGTCTCTGCCATTTTGCGGCATAACGATAAGCTCCATAAGCCTCTCAATCCCCATTGCAAAGCCAACGGCCGGAGTAGGGCGACCATCCAAAAACTCTACAAGCCTGTCATAACGCCCCCCGCCTGCAATGGCACTCTGACTTCCGATGTTGTCGCTGACAAACTCAAACGCCGTTTTAGAGTAGTAGTCAAGTCCTCGAACCAGGTGTGTATCTATCTCATAAGAGATACCGCTTTGTGCAAGAAGTGTTTGAAGCTTTGAAAACTCACTGCCGCACCCCGTACACAAATTGTTTATCAGTTTTGGCGCATCCGCATAGATATTTTGGCACTTCTGCTCTTTACAGTCAAGCACACGGATGGGATTTGTACCGACTCTGCGTCTGCAATCCTCACAAATATGTTCTTCATGAATCGTGACAAAATCAATCAAATTTTGACGATAAGGCGGCATACACTCTTTGCACCCAAGAGAGTTTAGTTTAAGCCTGTAGCCGATGCCAAGCTCTTTTAAGATGTCGCTTACCATCATAATCATACTCACATCTTCATGAACACTCTCAACCCCAAAACTCTCAACCCCAAACTGATGAAACTGTCTTAGTCTCCCTTTTTGCGGTCTCTCATAGCGAAACATCGGACCATGGTAAAAAAAGCGGTGGATACCGCCTGCACGGTCAAGCTTCTTTTGTATAAACGCACGTACAACGCCCGCTGTTCCCTCTGGGCGCAAACAGACGTCATTCTCACCCTTGTCGATAAACTGGTACATCTCTTTGCCCACGATATCGCTTGATTCGCCGACAGAGCGTTTAAAAAGTGCCGTCTCTTCCAAAATTGGAGTCTCAATAAAGTGAAAACCGTATCTCTGCGCTACTTTTGTCGCAAGGGACAAAAAATATGTAAACCTCTCATACTCTTCACTTAAAATATCATTCATGCCTCGAAGGGAGCTAATCATCTTTCTTCCTACTCTAGGGCACCTCTAAAAACTCTAGCCATCTTCAGCGATAGAGCCAAGCCCACACTCTGCGTTGCCTCTTTTTGCCTTAGCCTTAGCTAGGGCTGCAAAGAGCCGCCTTGATTGTGAACTTGGCTCTATCGCTGAAGATGGCTAGAGTTTTTAGAGGTGCCCTCTATTTTGTTATACTAAAAGAATACCATTTTTCTCTTTAGATACTGTTTATTATCTCTTGAGTTATGGTGTCTATATCTTTTGCTGCGTCTATAACTATAAGCTCAATATTTAGGAGTTTTGCGGCTGTTATAAGTGCTTCTTGAATTTTTAAAAGATACTCCTCGCCTCTTAGTTCTATGCCGTCAAGCTTCTTTTGCGAGAGCCTAAAGGTAAGTTCCTCTTTTGTAAGTGAGAGTAAAAAAACTTTTTGCGGGTAAATCCCGCCTGTTGCAAATCTGTTGAGATGCAAGATGGCTGTTTCGCTGATTTCACCCTGAACAAGGGCGTAAGCAACACCGCTTACAACGCTTCTGTCAGAGATAATCATCTTATCAAGATTTGGCTCAATCACCTCTTTTATATGTTCGGCACGGTCTGCCAAAAAGAGCAAAAATTCTGCTTTTTTGCTTTTGGTTTTAGCGCTTAGCACTATCTCTCTTATCTCTTTTCCCGCCTCAGTTGCGCCGGGTTCTTTGGTGATGATGGCGTCTGGAAAATGGGTGCGCAAACGCTCTATCTGGGTGCTTTTGCCTGCGGTGTCGATGCCCTCTACTGTAATGTACATGACTTCATCTCCCTAATAATTTTTTGCACCTCTTTTGGAACAAGATGCTCTGTTTTTGCGTTGAATTTTAGAAGATTTCTCACGATTGAAGAGCTTATAAAAGCGTGTTGGAGTTTTGGCATAAGATAAACTGTTTCAATTGTCCCATCAAGGGAGTTGTTTAAGTAGCCAAGCTGGAGTTCATACTCAAAATCGCTCACGGCACGAAGCCCTCTTATAAGCACCTTTGCATCATAAGCTCTTGCCAGATCAACCGTGAGATTGTCAAATCCGACGACTTTCACATTTGCAAGACCACCAACTGCTTCTTGTACCATCTCTATGCGCTCAGCTAGCGTAAACATAGGTTTTTTATCTGTAGATATTGCCACGGCAACGATAACCTCGTCAAAAAGGTTTAATGCCCTCTCGATAATGTCAAAATGTCCGTTTGTGATAGGGTCAAATGTCCCCGGATAAAGTGCTGTTTTTTTCATATTTCCCATCTTTTGTAGAGGCTGTTTTCGATGCCAAGGAGGTCAAACCATTTCCCGATGAGAAAGTTCTCCATCTCCTCAAGTGTCTGCTGCTGTGAGTAATACGCCATAACCGGAGGAGCGATAACCACTCCAAGCATGGAGAGTTTGTGCATATTTTCGAGTGCAATTGCCGAAAAAGGCATCTCACGGGGTGCTAAGATAAGTTTTTTATGCTCTTTTATCATCACGCTTGCGCATCTGGTAACTAGGTTATCCGCTATGCCGCATGCTATCTTTGCAAGGGTATTCATGCTGCACGGTGCGATAATCATTGCATCCACGCCAAAAGAGCCTGAAGAGATGCTTGCTGCAATGTTGTCATGCTCGTGGATAGTTACGCCCATCTCCTTGTCTAAAACAACCTCCGCACTTTTGGTTAAGATAAAATGTTTTTCTATCCCTTTTGGCATAAGCTCCAATATTTTAAGACCCAGATTTGCACCGCTCGCACCGCTTGAGGCAACTACTATCTTTTTGGTTTTCATTCCATTTCTGCCATATCAGAGCCTGTAACTCTTACTTTTAAAATTTTTCCGCTGTTGTTTTGAACATCAATTATATCATTTACTTTGCCGTCTTGAAGTGCTTTTGCGCTAAAAGTTATTGCCATGCCATCTTGAAAAAAGTTAACATTGATCATAGAATCTTTTGTCACAACATCCAAAATCTCAACATCACGCAGAGTTAAAATCATATCTTTTGGTATGTGCCGCTTTGCCTGAAGTTGCTTTTGTCCTATATTTTGAACCGGCTTATCTTGAAAACTCTCCAAGGCAACGCTTTTTTTGATGCAGTTTGTAAGAGTAAGTTGTGTATCTTTTTTGATTACATCTCTGCTTTTGTAAATCGCAACATCTGCAACGACAGTATAATTAAAGAAGAATTTTTTATTTTCTGTCGTTTTGACGCTTACGATGCCCTCGCTCGATAAAAAATCACGGTTTTTTATCTCAATGCTGTATTTATCCGGCAAAGATTCAAGATAGCCGCGAGGTGCAACAATAATAGAATTGATAGAGATATCCTCATAGTTTGTTTTATAATAATTTCTGACTTTTTCCTCAATCAAAGATGTATCTACCGGACTTTTTAAGACAAAATTTATATAGTTGCTATTTGCGGTATAGTGCTTGTATCCATGCTTTGCAAGCAATTTTAAAAGATCTTTAGACTTTATTTTTTGCGAATACCTATTTTGTTCAATTGTTGTAATCAAAAAATCATCTCTAGTATCAGGAGCAACGGAAGAAAATCTCACTTCTTTTCCTTGCACATAATACACACTCTCAAGAGTAAGTTGAGCATAAAGGGTAGAAGTAAAAATAAAAAATAAAAAAGTTTTTAATAACATAAATATACTTTGGTGCGATTGGGATTTTGCATTGTAGCAGATAGATTGAAAATGGAAAGTTAAAATCGGATGGTACCAGTGGGCGGACTCGAACCGCCACATATTTCTATACCTGATTTTGAATCAGGCGTGTCTACCATTTCACCACACTGGCTTTAAGAGCGAAATGATAGTGACTTCTAGCTTAAAATATTGTGAAAGTAAAAGTAAATCGCTTCCGGTCGATATAGCAGTTATGGAACTTATGTTGCTTAGTGGGGCAATAAGATGTGTAGTTTTACTTATGGTGGAGGTGTATTATGAGAATTGCAAGTAGCATGTACTATAAAAATATATACGGTGAAAATAGTTCACAGCTTAGCAAGAGTCTTTTTGATGTAAATAAGCAGATTGCTTCGGGGTTGAAGATTCAGTATGCTTATGAGGGGATACGTACTTTTACTGAGACAATGAGACTGGATAATGAGATAACGACGCTAGATCAAACCAAAAACAGTGTGCAGAGTGCTTTGAAATTTTCTGATCAGACAGATTCTGTTTTAAATGAGTTTGAAACATCTATGAATAGAGCAAGAACACTTCTTCTTAATGCTGCAAATGCCACAAACAGCGAAACATCACTTGATGCTATAGCACATGAACTAAGAGGCTTGGAAGAGCATTTTAAAAGCTTGTCAAATACCTCTGTCAATGGGCAGTATCTCTTTTCCGGCTCTGCTGTTGATACAAAACCTATAGCAAGTGACGGTTCATATAGGGGAAATGACGCGATTCTTAAAGCATTTACCGGTTCTGGAACGTCACAACAGTACAACATAAGCGGTGCAGAACTCTTTTTGGGTGAAGAACAGACCGTAAAACGTGAAATTACCACCAATATAATGCAGTACAATCTCTCTACAAAGTACCCTGATTTTACGGATTCAAGCGTGAGTGGGACTGCGGCGTACATTACAAGTGACGATACGATACGTGATCTTATGGGTGACACTGACAGTATGGCGGGTGGCACAAGCTATTTTTATGTAAGCGGTACGCAAAGTGACGGAACTTCTTTTAAAGAGAAGATTTCTATGTCTGATGGAGACAAAATAGATAGTTTGCTTAAACGAATCGGTGATATTTATGGCAATACCGCAGATTTGGATGTGGTCAATGTGAGCTTAAATCCTTATGGACAGATTGTTATAGAAGATAAAATGAGAGGCTCTAGCAAGATTGATTTTCATATGGTCGGGGCAACGGATTTTAGTGGTGGCGCAGCAGCCGATGTGATAAATATAGATGCTCTTGGCGACGGAGAGACAAACTTTGACAAAATAATGCTTGGAACATCTACGGCAACAAATCCAAATCTATTTGTAAAAGAGTTTGTAAAATCTTCTCTGTCTGCGGCAGATAGTGTTGCTGCTGGAAACAGTATAGAAGGAACTCTCTATGATAGAGTTGAGTTTACAAAAGATGGTGCAATGCTCTCTGCATCAACGCCACAAATCATAAAAGAGACCAATGAGTTTGCAACCGCATCAACAAAATTGTCTGAAGTTGCTTCCGGGAGTTTGGATGGCAAATCTTTTGTGTTTGAGGGTGTAAATGTTTACGGATTTTCCTATATCGCTCAGATAGACTTGGCAGTGGGTGGTTCGACATTTAGTGTCGGCGGAAATACGTACGATATTTTTGACATGGGCTCTCCAAGAGCTGCTGTTAGTGCAGATGATATGACTTATAAACAGTTGATGGATGTTATGAATATGATTGCGATGGGAAATCTTCCGGCTGCCAATAATGCTGTGGAGTACGATAAGGCAATTGAGACGGCTGATTTGGGAGCAAGGACTTTTTTAAGTTATGACGGCAAGATAACATTTGAGGAGATAGGTAGCGGCAATACACAAGCAACGATGGCACTTTATGATGCAAATAGCGGTGATTTTAGTGCGGCCGCTTCTATAATGACATTTAATACAAACAACGCTTTAACCGTTCGTGATTCTAAGACAGATTTTTTTAAAACACTAGATGCAATGATATCTGCAGTTGAAAATCATAAACTCTATCCCGATGGCAGTTCCGGCGATGTGAGAAACGTAGGGATAGAGAATGCTGTCAAAATGATGGATGATTTACAAGACCATATTTTTAGATCACATTCACAAGTCGGTGCACAATCAAATGCACTTACTGACTCTTTAGAGAGAACAGAGATGTTAAAGATGAGCTCGGTCGGTCTTAGGTCATCGGTTATTGATACAGATTTGGCAGAGGCTTACTTGACATTAGAACAACTAAATACAAACTATAAGGCGATGCTCTCAACTGTTACTAAAGTTTCAGAGTTAAGCTTGGTAAATTATCTCTAAAAATAGCCTTTATACGTACATTTGGCTATAATCTTTTTTTAGTTTTTAAAAGGAAATTTTAGTTTGAAAGACGCTCTGTTTATCTTATGTTTTGGTCTGCTTATCTATCTCGGGTTTGCAACAATTTTGGGTGATACTGCTCTGATGGGGAGCTTTGGTGCTGTTTTTGCCTCTTACAATCATTACTATTTTGGCTACATCTCTTATGTTTATATTTTTGCTTCACTTTTACCACTCTATATTGTTTATAAACAAAGTCCTATAGCTATCAAAAAAGTGGAGTTGTCCGTAGCCTCCTTTTTGATTTTTTTCTCTCTTTTGCTTGCTCAAGCACTTCTTGTTACTGATGAGCTTCGAGGTGCGTTTGGTGCAGGATTTGTGGATTTTTTATCGCCAAATATCGGGTTTTTCGGACTCTGGATATTTTGGTTTATTATCTCTCTTTTATCAATGGTTATCATTTTTGAGAAAAGCGCACATGAGATGGTGGATATGCTTTTTGCAAATCTCAAAAAAGTCAATATTAAAACCCCTAATGAGGATAGCCTAAAAAAAGCCTCTTTAAAAAAGAGCAAAGATGTGGATGTCGCAGCTCTTTACGCTAAAGCACAAAAAGAAAAAGGCGTTACCGTAGAAGCACCAAAAGAACAGAAACAAGAGAGTACAAAACAAGCTATAGAAAAACCCATAGAACCTCAAGAGGTAAAAGAGAGTGCTCCGCTACCTACTAGCACGCTGCCTAAAATCAAAGAACACAATATTTTAGAACTTGTAAACGAGCTAAAAGAGCAAAAAGGAGCTATTGTTGTCGAGGAGTTGGAAGAAAATGCAAAACTTCTTGCAGCCATCGAAAAAGGGGAGGTTGAAAAACCAAAAAATTTCAAACTGCCTTCGGTTGAATTTTTGCAAAAACCAAATGCAAAAGCGCATAGTGTCGATGAGAGTGAGCTTGACGGGAAGATAAAGTTTCTTATTGAAAAACTTGCCCACTTTAAGATAGAGGGGGATGTGGTGCGTACTTATGCAGGTCCCGTGGTCTCTACTTTTGAGTTTAAACCTGCCGCAAATGTTAAGGTTTCTCGTATCCTGAATCTTCAAGACGATTTGGCAATGGCGCTGAGTGCCGAGACTATCCGTATCCAAGCTCCGATTCCGGGTAAAGATGTGGTTGGGATTGAGATACCAAATGAGAAGATTGACACGATTTACCTAAGAGAACTGCTTGATAGCAAACTTTTCAAAGAGTCCTCTTCGCCGCTTACTATTGTTTTGGGCAAAGATATAGTGGGTAAGCCATTTGTAACAGACCTTAAAAAACTGCCTCACTTGCTTATAGCAGGAACAACGGGAAGCGGAAAGAGTGTGGGTATAAATGCTATGATACTTTCACTTCTCTATAAAAATTCTCCTGACCAGCTAAGACTACTGATGATAGACCCAAAAATGCTTGAGTTTTCTATCTACAACGATATTCCACATCTTCTGACCCCTGTTATAACCAAAGCTAAACAGGCTATTGTGGCGCTTAACAACATGGTTTATGAGATGGAGCGCCGTTACGCCCTTATGAGTGACAACAGAACCAAAAATATAGAGAGCTATAACGAAAAAGTGAAAAAAGAGGGTGGCGAAAATCTTCCTTACATTGTTGTAATTATTGATGAGTTGGCGGATTTGATGATGACAAGCGGCAAGGATGTAGAGTACTCTATTGCCAGACTTGCGCAGATGGCGAGAGCTTCAGGTATCCATCTTGTCGTGGCTACACAACGACCGTCCGTAGATGTTGTAACAGGTCTTATCAAAGCAAATCTTCCCTCTCGAATCTCTTACAGAGTAGGACAGAAAGTGGACTCTAAAATTATCCTAGACCAGCAGGGTGCAGAGTCGCTTCTTGGCAAAGGAGATATGCTCTTCACGCCTCCGGGCGCTACAGGGCTTGTGCGCCTTCATGCTCCATGGAGCACGGAAGAGGAGATTGAGAAAATTGTTGATTTTATAAAATCTCAAAGAGCGCCAAACTACGACAAGAGCTTTTTAGTTGAGGATAGCGAGGCAGCCAGTGCATCTATGGGAGAGAGCTATGAAGAGCTTGACCCTATGTTTGAAGAAGCTAAAAATGTGGTGCTTGCTGATAGAAAGACTTCTATCTCTTATCTTCAAAGAAAACTTCAAATCGGTTATAACAAATCTGCAAGGCTTATTGAACAACTTGAAAATGAGGGGATTCTATCTGCTCCAAACTCCAAAGGAATCCGTGACATTCTATAAATGTTACTAAAATACACATGTTTTTTATAAAATTTAGATATTTTGTTTATTTTGGTAACACCAATCTTCTGGTGTCTCTTTATTTTGTTACAATCCTACTAAATTTTAACTTATAGGAAAAAAAATGTCATTTATAGAAGAGTATAAAGCGCATACGTTAGATAGAGAGGCTCTTGGTGTACCGCCGTTGCCGCTAAACGCCGCGCAAGCTGTTGCATTGGTAGAGATGATAAAAGCAGGTGAAGGCGACATGGCTCAAAATGTTGATCTTCTTACAAACCGTGTCTCTCCGGGTGTTGACGATGCTGCTTATGTAAAAGCTGCATTTTTAAATGATGTTGCATCTGAAAAAATCAGCGTAGCGGCAATTGCGCCAGAGCAGGCTGTAAGTATGATGGGCATGATGCTTGGTGGATACAATGTTAAACCGATGGTTGATGCACTCGCTTCTAAAAATGCTAAAGTTGTAGAAGCGGCAAAAGAAGCACTTAAGCATACGCTTCTTGTTTATGATGCGTTTAATGATGTAGAAGAATTACACAAGAAGGGTAATGCGGCTGCTAGTGAAGTTATCACTTCATGGGCAAATGCAGAGTGGTTTACATCTAAACCAGCTATTGCAGAGGAGATTACTTTTACGGTATTTAAAGTTGCCGGTGAGACAAACACAGATGATCTCTCTCCTGCATCTGAAGCATTTACTCGTTCAGATATTCCTCTTCATGCAAACTCAATGCTCGTTGCAAAGATGAATAATCCTATTGACACTATCAAAAAACTTAAAGAAAAAGGTCATCCAATCGCTTACGTGGGCGACGTTGTTGGAACAGGCAGCTCAAGAAAATCAGGTGTAAACTCTGTTCAGTGGCACATGGGCGAAGATATCTCAGGTGTTCCTAATAAGCGTACGGGCGGTATCGTTATAGGCGGGATTATCGCTCCTATCTTCTTTGCTACATGTGAAGATTCAGGCGCACTTCCTTTGGAGATGAGCGTAACTGAGATGGAGATGGGTGATGTGGTAACGATTTATCCATACAAAGGCGAGGCACATAAAGATGGTAAGTGTATTGCAACATTCAAGCTCAACCCAAATACTATCGTTGATGAAGTACGTGCCGGCGGGCGTATCCCGCTTATCATCGGTCGTGGTTTGACTGCAAAAGCGCGCAGTGTTCTTGGACTTGGAGTATCAGATGTATTTATGACACCTGAACAGCCTGCCGATAGCGGTAAAGGATATACTCTTGCACAAAAAATGGTAGGTCGTGCGTGCGGCATGACCGGTGTTCGCCCCAGTATGTATGTAGAGCCTGTAACTTCAACTGTCGGTAGCCAAGATACAACGGGACCTATGACAAGGGATGAGATAGTAGAGCTTGCGGCACTTGGATTTAGTGC
Organism: Sulfurimonas sp.; assembly: GCF_028694605.1. Lineage (GTDB taxonomy): Bacteria > Campylobacterota > Campylobacteria > Campylobacterales > Sulfurimonadaceae > Sulfurimonas. The sequence continues at coordinate 251,061 of NZ_JAQVKP010000001.1, forward strand.
TGATTTGGTAATGCAGTCATTTTGTCACACGGCAGCATATCCGAAACCTTCAGATGTTGTGATGCACCATACACTTCCAGAGTTTATCTCTAAGCGTTCAGGTGTTGCACTTCGCCCTGGTGACGGAGTTATCCACTCATGGTTAAACAGAATGGTTCTGCCGGATACTGTCGGAACAGGTGCAGATAGTCATACGCGTTTTCCTATCGGCATCTCTTTCCCGGGTGGTTCTGGAATTGTTGCGTTTGCAGCAGTAACGGGGTCCATGCCTTTAACAATGCCTGAGTCGGTTCTTGTACGCTTCAAAGGCGAGCTGCAACCGGGTATCACACTTCGCGACCTTGTAAACGCTATTCCATATCAAGCTATCAAAGAGGGACTTTTAACGGTCGAGAAAAAGGATAAGAAAAATATCTTCAACGGTCGTATTTTAGAGATTGAGGGTCTGCCAAACATGAAGTGCGAGCAGGCGTTTGAACTCTCTGATGCGTCAGCTGAGAGAAGTGCAGCCGCTTGTACCGTTCTTTTAAATGAAGAGCCGGTAATTGAGTATCTAAAGTCAAACGTTGTTCTTTTAGAGTCTATGATTAAGGCCGGCTATGAGGACAAGCGTACATTGCAAAGACGTATTGAGAAAATGAATGAGTGGTTGGCAAATCCGTCACTTATGAAACCGGATGCTGATGCAGAGTATGCTGCAATCATTGAGATTGACTTAAATACAATCACGGAGCCTATTTTAGCATGTCCAAACGATCCGGATGATGTTGCGACACTAAGTGAAGTTTTGGCAAGCAACCGTCCTACAAAGATAGATGAAGTGTTTGTCGGTTCATGTATGACAAACATCGGTCACTACCGTGCGCTTGGAGAAGTTCTAAGAGGCGAGGGCGCTGTTCCGACAAGACTATGGGTTTGTCCTCCGACAAAAATGGATGAGAAACAGCTTACGGAAGAAGGGTACTACTCTATCTTTGGCAGCTCCGGTGCAAGAACCGAAGTTCCGGGATGTTCGCTCTGTATGGGTAACCAAGCACGTGTCGGCGATGGTGCGGTAGTTTTCTCAACTTCAACTCGTAACTTTGACAACCGTTTAGGTAAAGATACAAAAGTTTATCTTGGTTCCGCAGAACTTGCGGCTGTATGTGCAAAACTAGGTCGCCTGCCGAGTGCTGCCGAGTATAACGAGATAGTTCCTAAGAAAATCGCAGGTAAAGAGGCTAAGATTTACAAATATCTTAACTTTAATCTTATCAAAGATTACAAACTCTAAAAAATTGGCGCAAATCTCTTTGCGCCTCTATCTTTTTCTTCTTCTTCTGCTAAAATACATTACTTATTACGCTACTGGACTTTTTAATAATGCAGAAAATATATAAATTTGTGATTTTGATTTTTTTTCTTATTGGCGGAACTCTTTTTTTGTTTAATAATTTTATCAACAGCTATAACGAAGAGATAGCCAAAACAAAAGAGAAAATCAGTGGTGTTAACTTTGCACAAGAGGTGCAAAAATTTATTCTTAAAATTCAAAAGTTACGCGGATATAGCCAATTTGATGCAAACTTAATGAGTGAAGCAGACTATGCTCTTGTTGTAAATAATGTGGCGCTTATTAAAGCAGATGCACAAAAAGATATCGAAAACAGCAAAAATTTAAAAGCCCTATATCCGACACTCTATGATAAAGAGTATGAGCAAATTAAAAATGAGATTGAAACTCTTATAAACAGCTCGCTTGAAGATAAGGTGCTTATGTATCAAAAATACACTTATGTTATCGAGCAGCTGCAAGAGAAGATGTACTATCTCGGGTTTAAATCAAAGCTTCTGTTGGAGTCCGAGAGTGATAAATACTTTCTAATTGATATTATGCTCAAACATCTTCCAAATCTTATAGAAGTTGTGGGAAAAATAAGGGCAAAAACAAGCAGAGCTATTCTTGAAGACTCCACGGATGTTGAGCTTAGGTACTCCATCAAAAACAGCTGCATTCTTTGCGAGGAGCATGCAAAGCAGGTTCAAAAGGCTGTTGAAGGGATACGAGATTATGATGAAAAAACAAGACTTTTATCGCTCCTTGAAAATGTCAATACAGAGACAAAAAAGATGCAGGAGTATGTCAAAAAGAGCGTTACGCTTAGTGGTCAGACCATTAGCGCACTTGAGTTTTTTACACTCTCAACCAATACTATAGATAAGATTTTTGTACTCTATCGTGCAGATGCGGAGTTTTTGAACCAAAAACTAAACCAGAAATTAAAAGAGCTTGAAGAGGATAAGCTTCACGGAATTATCATAGGGGCGTTTATCGTTATTTTAATACTTCTTATTATTGCTTCTATGGTGAGAAGCTATACTCTATATGTGAAGAGTGAAAAGAAGATTAAAAATAACCTCACAGCCATTATTCAGCTTAAAAATGACCTAGAAAAGTGCGCTACAATCGAAGAAATAGCATCGCAGGCACTATACTTTTTTTCAGAGAAATTTGGTGTTGTACAAGGAGCGATTTATCTCTTTCATGAAGAGAACAACAAACTCTATCTGGCATCTTCGTATGCTACAAATGAGATGAAGCCCATTGTTGAGCTTGGAGAGGGGCTTGTGGGTGAAGTTGCAATCCAAAAAAAATCTATCGCCACAGAGTTTGAGATTTCTCAAAAACAGGTTTTTCGTATAGAAAATCTCACGGTTGCACCATCGAGCATCTGTACTCTTCCTCTGATGAGCCATGAGAAGATTTTCGGTGTTTTGCAACTTGCTTTTACAACAAAACATGAGATTGTCCATAATCAAGATTTTGCTTATTTTATAGATATGATTATCGGTTTTTTACGTGATGCGAAATCTGTCTATACAAGCAAAAAATATATTGACCTTATAGACAAATATGTTATTACGTCCAAAACAAATACAAAGGGAATTATTACCGATGTAAGTGATGCTTTTACTAAGATATCCGGATATACAAAAAATGAAGTTATAGGTAAATCACACTCCATAGTAGCACATCCGGACACCCCAAAAGAGGTTTATGAAGCACTTTGGAAAACTATTCTCGATGGCAAGATATATAAAGGAGAGTTAAAAAACCGCAACAAAAACGGAGATGATTACTGGATAGAGACTACTATCACGCCACAGATTGATAAATATGGAAATATTATGGGATTCTCCGCCATCATACGTGACATCACAGACAAGAAGAGAATTGAGCAGTATTCTATTACGGATGCGCTTACCGGACTTTATAATCGACGATTTTTCGATGTGCAGTTTGCAAAGGAGTATAAAATCTCAAAGCGAGACGGAAAAAATCTTGTTTTACTGATGATAGATATAGACTATTTTAAACAATATAATGATTTTTACGGACATCAAAAAGGCGATGAAACGCTAAGGGCGGTTGCAAAAACTATGCAGTTGCTCTTTAAAAGAGCCAACGACTATGTCTATCGTTTAGGAGGTGAAGAGTTTGCTGTCTCTTTTTATGCAGGAACGCAAGATGAGGCGCTGGAGAGAGCAGAGCTGCTTCGAAAAACTATTCAGAGCCAAAAAATAGAACACGCATCAAGCAAGATTTTAGACTATCTCTCGCTCTCAATAGGTCTTGCGTTTTTGCCAAAAGTATGTAAAATGGATGTTGCCGGGATATACCAAGCAACGGATGAAGCACTGTACAGTGCAAAAAATGGCGGAAGAAACAGAATTGAGATGGCGTCCCTTAATCCCTGATGATATCAAAACTTAGAGGATAAACAGGATTGAAGAGAGTTTTACTTACCGGTTGATTTTGCTTTTGATTTTTAAAGAGTATAGTGATTTTATTTTCAAACTCATCTTTATAAGAGATAGAATCTATAAGCTCTCCATTCATCTTGATAGTAAATTGTGTATCTTTGTAGTGCGCTGTATAGCTGTTTTGAGTGCTTTTTTTTGCCTTGGAGATAATCTTGAAAAAATCAAAATTTGACTCAATACGTCTTACAATAACTTGTTCTATCTCAGGTTCAACAATTGTTGCTTCAAAGTCATTTATATAAACCTCTTTTTTAATCGGTTTAAAATAGCTCCATCTTGCATTTTGCGGCTTGGAAGCAACTATATGACCGTTGTAGTTGATAGTTTTGTTCTCCTCGTCTGTAATGCTTTGAACAAAGTCTGCATCAAAAGAGGTCATAGAATCAAGTGAAGCAAAAAGCTGTGATGCAAAAAAAAGTGTAGTCAAAAAGAGTTTCATCTGCGCTCCTGTATTTTTTGGATTATATCCAATCTGACCTTGGTTTTCGCCTATTTATGCGATTTCTAATCTTATATGTGCTAGAATAAAGAGAATTTCTTTAAAGGTTGCAGATGCTACAAGCATTAATGGGAAAAATTTTTGGTACTTCCAATGATAGAGAATTAAAAAGATATAAGAAGATAGTAGGTAAGATAAACGCTCTTGAGCCGACATACCAAGCTCTTAGCGATGATGCGCTAAAAGAGGCGTTTGGAGCACTTAAAGAGAGTGTTCTCTTAGGCACAAAAAGTTTGGATGATGTTTTGGCAGACTCCTTTGCCATCACAAGAGAAGCAAGCAAAAGAGTGCTAAATATGCGTCATTTCGATGTACAGCTTATCGGTGGCATAGTTCTGCATGAGGGCAAAATCGCCGAGATGAAAACAGGAGAGGGGAAAACCCTTGTTGCAACATTGCCGATTGTTCTTAACGCTATAACCGGAAACGGGGTGCATCTTGTTACCGTGAATGATTATTTGGCTTCAAGAGACGGCAATGAAATGCGTCCGCTTTATGAGTTTTTAGGCTTTAGCGTAGGCGTTATCCTTGAAAATATGCACGACCCAATGGTAAAGCGAGAAGTTTACGGCGCGGATATAACATACGGAACAAACAACGAGTTTGGATTTGATTATCTAAGAGACAATATGAGCTATTCTCGTGAAAATATGGTTCAAAGAGGGCACAATTTTGTGATCGTTGATGAAGTTGACAGTATCTTGATTGATGAGGCACGAACACCGCTTATTATCTCCGGACCGACAAACAGAACACTTAAAGATTTTAAAGATGCAAATCGTATAGCTCTTGCTCTTGTCAAAGACGAGCATTTTAGCGTGGATGAGAAAGACAGAACGGTTCTTTTGACAGAAGATGGTATCACAAGAGCAGAAGAGCTTTTTGGAGTTGAAAATCTCTATAGTCCTGAAAACGCTTCACTCTCTCATGTACTCGACCAAGCACTTAAAGCAAACTACCTTTTTGAAAAAGATGTTGACTATGTTGTAAACAACGGTGAAGTAGTCATTGTCGATGAGTTTACAGGACGTTTAAGCGAAGGACGCCGCTACTCTGAGGGATTGCATCAAGCTCTTGAGGCAAAAGAGGATGTTGATATAAAAGAGGAGACGCAAACTCTTGCAGATATCACTTTCCAAAACTACTTTAGAATGTACAATAAACTTGCAGGTATGACAGGAACGGCGCAAACAGAAGCGACGGAATTTGCACAGATTTATGGTTTGGATGTTATCTCTATTCCTACCAATATCCCGATTTCCAGAGTTGATTTAAACGATTTGATTTACAAAACAGAGAGAGAGAAGTTTGAAGCCGTTATTAACACCATCAAAAAACTCTCCCAGACAGGTCAGCCGGTACTTATAGGTACTGCATCTATCGAAAAATCTGAAGTGCTGCATGAGTTCCTTAAAAAAGAAAAAATCGCACATACTGTTTTAAATGCAAAAAACCATGCACAAGAGGGTGAAATCATCAAAAGTGCAGGGGCAAAAGGTGCGGTAACGATTGCTACCAATATGGCAGGGCGTGGTGTTGACATCAAAGTAAATGATGAAGTCAAGGCACTTGGAGGTCTTTATATCATCGGAACAGAGAGACATGAAAACCGCCGTATCGATAATCAGCTAAGAGGAAGAAGCGGACGACAAGGGGATAACGGAACGACACAATTTTATCTCTCGCTTGAAGACAATCTTCTGCGTATTTTTGGAAGCGATAAAATTAAGAGTATTATGGAGCGTCTCGGCGTTGAAGACGGTGAGTATATTGAGTCAAAGATGGTAACCCGTGCAGTTGAAAAAGCACAGAAAAAAGTTGAAAATATGCACTATGAGGGTAGAAAGCATATAGTTGAATATGATGATGTAGCGAATGAACAGAGAAAGATTGTCTATAAGTTTAGAAACCAGCTTCTTGACCCCGAGTTTGATATAGCATCAAAAGTTGATGAGATACGGGGACAGTATATCGAGCATATTTTTAACAACTCCGGAATATTTAACGGCGGAGCAAAAGAGGACTATAACCTAGAAAAAGTGTTTAAAGTGCTTCACGAAGAGATGAATCTTGAGTTAAATCCGGCAGATTATGTATCGTTCGAGTATGAAGAGCTACTTGAGAGAGTGACGCAAAATGTCAAAAAAGTGTATGATGACAAGATGGGTGTACTTGACGTTTCTACGCGTGGTGAAATTGAAAGAGAGCTTTACCTCAAAGAGCTTGACAGTGCGTGGAGAGAACATCTGTATGCAATGGACAACATGAAAACAGGGATTAGACTTCGTGCATATAACCAAAAAGACCCGTTGGTTGAGTACAAAAAAGAGAGTTTTAACCTCTTTACCGAACTTGTTGAAGATATAAAGTTCAACACTATAAAAACTCTTCAAATTATACAGTTTAGAGTACAAGATCCGGAAGAAGAGGCGAGACGTGTTGCCGAGCAGCTTGATATACAAAGAAAGGTTCAAGAAGCAGCGATGCAATTTAACCGTCAGCTGGAAGAAGAGGCAAACAACAAGGCGAAAGTCTCAAGAAATGATCTCTGCCCATGCGGAAGCGGCAAAAAATATAAGCTTTGCTGTGGTAAAAGCGGTCCAAAAAAAGGTGTTTTTGCCTCTTGAAAACTTCAATCGTCTCTTACTTGGTAAAAAGATTTTTACGTTTTGACAACGAACAGCCTTTTATATTTCTCTCTGCGCTTTTAGCGTTCTTGGGGATTTCACTCGGTGTAATGGTGCTTATCATCGCAATGGCACTTATGAATGGTTTTGATAATGAGTTTAGAAAAAAACTTACCATCATGAACTACCCTTTAACAATAATGCCGAAGTTTTACGGTGCCGTAAATGAAGACCTTCTCATGACGCTTGAGATTCAGTTTCCAAATCTTAGCTTTAGCCCTTACGTGCAGTCTGCGATTATGGCACGAAGCGGCTCAAAGCTTGAGGGAGGCTATCTGTTTGGAGTTGATTTTAAGAGTGAAGCAAAAGTAAACAGTGTTGTCAAAAAAGCGATTGAGGGGAAGAGTTTTGACAAGTTTGATGTGTTGGTCGGTAAAACACTAAAAGATGAGTTTATGCTTAATGATGATGACAAACTCATGTATATCTTTACCCACGTAGAGCCGGGCGGGATGAATGTCACTCCAAAAATCAAAAGATTTCAGGCAAAGGGATTTTTTGACTCCGGACTATCAGCTTACGACAAAGCCTACAACTACACCACGATTGCTTCACTTCAGACTATGCTTAACTTACCAAGCAACCAGTATAGCGGTATCCACATCTTTTCTGCAAATCCCCAAGAAGATATAGTTAAAATCAGAAAGCATCTTCCGCAAAGCGTAGCCATAAAAGGGTGGTGGGAAGATAATGTCAACTTTTTTGCAGCACTTGAGCTGGAAAAAGCATCTCTTTTTATCGTGCTGATGCTTATCATCCTAATTGCAGCGATTAATATCATCTCTTCTTTACTTATGACGGTTATGAACAGAAGAAGCGAAATAGCACTTCTTTTATCGCTTGGAACAACGCCTGCTGAAATCAAAAAAGTGTTTTTATATCTAGGTGTTGTTATAGGAACAAGTGGTATTTTAGCTGGAATCGCCCTTGGTATGAGCGGCTTATGGGTACTTAGCACTTTTGACATCATCCATCTTCCAAAAGATGTCTATCCAACCTCTACATTGCCGCTTGATTTGAGCGTACAAGACTTTTTCTCGATTGTTATCGGTGCTTTTGTCATAGTAATTATTTCATCTTTTTATCCAGCAAAAAAAGCGAGCGAAGTAGATATTCTTACCGTTTTGAGGAATGAGTAGAAGAATCTGCTTCTTCTTGGCTTTTTAATAGTTCAAAAGGGTACATAAGTGTTCTTTTGATGATATTGAAAGGTGCAACGACTATGTCTTTGGTTAGCTGTGTTTTAACATCCGGATTATCAAGTGCACCTGTAATATGCAAAGAGGTTGAGACACTTTCATTTCCGAGCAATATATGACCGATGAGTGGGATTTTTGAAAATGAGCTTCCTAGCTGTGTTTTGAGGTTGAGATCAAGATTGATGCTATTTTCTTTGATGCTTGCTTCTCCGGCACCGACAATCTCTATCTCTTTTGAGTTAAGATATATATCGCTTATCTTGTATTTTTCATCCTGAAGTTTAAACTTCATATATGCCTCTTTTGTTTTTATGCCATTGATGTTGTATCCGGGAAGAGAGAATGTTATAAGTGAAGGGACGGTGTTGACAAAGGCAAGAACATTGTTTAAAATCTTATAATCCAAAATCGTAGTATCTTTGATATGGATAGTTCCATCATACTCTTTAAGCGGTCCGCTGATGTAAAACTCCATTTCACCGCCTTTAAATTTGGAGTTTGCAAAGAGATTTTCCATAAACAAATCGTTAAAGTTTCCGCCCATGAGATAAAACTTTTTCTCCCTGAGAAGAAAATTTGCTTTACCGTTTTGATGTTTAAGTTCGCCATGAAGCATCTCATCGTTATACGTAAAGTAGATACTATCTGAAATAATGCTTCTGTTTTCACTCAAGTAGAGCGAGCAGCCTGTAGTTTGGATGGAGACGGGAAGAGATTTTGTCTTTTGCTCTTTTTGCGCTACTTGTACATCCTCGTCCGTATCGTTGCTATCAAAGATATTTATCACTTCATCTATATTTATAACAAGATCATTTGCTTTTATCTTTAATGTATCTTCAAGGTCTATGGTTATGAGATTATTTATCTTTGCTTTTGCATATCCTGTTTTTGTGTCATACGCTCCAACAACAGAATAACTTTCTACCGGTTTGTTCTCTTCTATAATAATTTTATGTTTATAGTCAGTATCCAAAGAGAAAGAGAGCTCATCCTCGTCGCTCTTTTTTTGCGCTCTAAATTGACCGTTGATTAGACCGTACTTTTGTAAAAGTTTGGATTTTTTGGCAAGATATTCAAGCGAAGCAACCTTAAAGTGCCATGCTTTGTCATCAAGCAGATATTCAACCCCATATTTGCTTGAGCTTATCTGTAACGCATCGCCTCTCTTTTTTATGGCAAGTTCAATTTTTTCATCAGCACTGAAAATCTCCTCAAACGCTTCATTTTGAAAGTAAAGCTCTTGGATATCTACTGCTCCTAGACCGCTCTTGGAGTTATACTTTGCACTTAATTTTGCATTTATACTATCTTCATACCCAACTACCGCATCTTCAAGCCAGATGCCATCATCCAAGAGAGAAGCCGTTGCACTATGTACATCAATGTTTTTTTTGTCAATACGAAGCATAAATGGATTTTGCGCACTCATTGAGACCACTCCGTCTTTGTAGAGTGTTTTAAGGTTTACTGCTTTGTTCAATGAAACACCATTATAGTCCAAAGAGAGCAGGGCGATATCAAAAAAAGCTTCTTGTGATTTAAAGGAGACATCACCCAAAAGTGTGGCGGTTGCCGTGTCTTGGACTTTTATATTTGTAGATGGGATTTTTGCTTCAAGGTTTTTTATGTCAAAGAGAACTTTTGCGGCATCCACATCAACAATATGTTCTTTGTAGTTCCATCGTGATTTTGCTATTTTCAGATAATCTTGTTTTTCATCGATAAAGTAAGTGACACCAAGGGGTTTCTCGTTAGGCGCAAGCGATAGATTTTTATCGGCAAAAGAGATAGTATCAAATGCAAAATCAAGTTTGCCTATCGACTTTTTAGCCTGCAAATCTAAAGCGACGGTTGCAGTTGCTATATCTTTGTAAGATGCTTTCATATCTTTTACTTTAACATCAGAATTTTTAAGCATAACATGTGCATCCAAAATATCGATATCTAGCCCCAAATAGTTTATCTGCGACTCTTTTGCATAAAAATCTCCGACTGCCTCTACATCCAAAGTCATAAGATTAATCTCTAAAGTCAAATCAGTATCTATCATCCCTTTTGTCTGAACAAACGGAAGTTTGATTTCATAATTATTGAGCAGATGCAGTAGGTCTTTGTTTGCTTGACCCTTAAAGAGGAGATGGAGTGTTAAAAGCTCCTCTTTGGTTGTAAAATCAATCTTTAACCAGCTTTTGTCAAGAAAAAAATCATAGGAGTAGGCATTTTGAGGTCGGATAAAAAGTACACCGTTTTTAAACTCCAAATCCGTCATTTTAGTTCTAATTGGTGCTACTTTTGTATCATAAGTGTAAATCAAATCATTTGCTACGGCTTTTGCATAAATATTTAGGTATGCATCCTTCATTTTTTCATACTCAAGCCAGCCATAGAGTGCTTTAAGTTCCAGGCTTGATAACACTATCGCATCATCAACCCAGTATTTGAGTTCTTGGTCAAAATCAAAAAGTGATACTATTTGCTTTATATTTTTGATTTTTTGTTCTGATTCTACCGCATAATGTAACTTTTCTCTGTCGCTATGAGTATATAGTTTCAATACTGTTTCGTCTTGTATAGTAACTTTAAGTGCAGTTGTAAGCTCAAGTGTACCTTTGGTTGTAAAAATTATATCACCGTCTATTTTGAGACCTTTATTGATGATTTCACATTTTTGAAGAAGAAGGTGAAAGAAGGTGTCGTTTGAGGTAAGCAGACCCTCTAATGCCACATCCGGTGAGTAGAGCTTTATAAATCCATCGTTTGCTTCACTATACTTCAACTCTAAGTTAAAGTTGCCAAAAGCCACTTTGTCAAGGCTTATCTCTTGAAAAAGGCTAAGATAGGCAAGTTTTGGTTTTAGGGAAGTCAGTAGAACTTGATAATCAGCTAAAGAATCGTCTTTTTCTTCTGTGTTTGTAAGAGTTATCTCTTTGACATGAAGCGTTATCTTTTCATCCCATTTAATGTATAATTCCTCAGCTTTAATATTTGAAAATGAGACGTTTTTAACAAATATTCCATGCTGTAAAAAGATAAAAAGAGTCAGAAGCAGTAAAAGTATGAATGATAAAATAGTAACGATAGCAAACTGGATTTTTGAGATAGCATTAATAATCATCTTGTCGTTCATATACTACCTAACTCAGCCTGTAAATTCCCCTAAAGTACTATACATTCCTGAGGGTTCCATTGGTAAGATTATAGCACAAATGCAAGAGAAGCACTATAATGTCAGCAAGCTTGATGTATTTTTAGTTCGTCTTATGGGATCCCCGCAAAGTGGTTGGATTAATCTTGCTACAACGCACAATAGAAGATGGGATTTTCTTTACAAACTTACCACTGCAAAAGCTCCTCTTGTTGCCATCACGCTAATCCCGGGAGAAACAACGCATATTTTTTTCAATCAGCTTAGCACGCAACTACAACTCAGCAGAGAGCTTTTACAACAGGAATATGAACTTCAATCCAAGCGTATCGAAGGAGTTTTTGTTCCAAACACCTACAAGCTGCCGCTTGGTATAACAGAAAAAATGGCTATAAAAATTTTGCTCCGTGAATCACAAGAGCAGATGCAAAGAACAGCAAAAATGATATTTGGACTTTATGATGAGAAAAAATGGTTTCATTTTGTAACAATTGCCTCCATTATTCAAAAGGAATCAGCTACGATTGATGAGATGCCGCTTGTTAGTTCTGTTATCTATAACAGACTTAAAAAGGGGATGAAATTACAGATGGACGGAACACTAAATTATGGGCAGTATTCCCATGTAAAAGTAACTCCTGAGATGATTAAAAATGATACTTCAACCTACAATACATACCTAAATAAGGGACTTCCTGAACATCCTGTCTGTAACGTCAGTCTTGAAGCAATCAGGGCTGCAATTTTTCCGGCACAAAGTGACTACCTCTACTTTATGAAATCCAAAAATGGAACACATGATTTTACGCGTAACTATTCTACACATTTGGACAATATTAAACGTGCTACTAATTGAAACACTTTTAAAAGAAAAGTAAATAGTTTTACAATGTTTTGTCATATTATTTATCTTGATGGTAAGATGTCTTTATAAATTTTTGCACTATGTGTTACCTTATTGCAAGAATATAAAATATTAAACCAAGGACAAAGAGATGTCAAAAATTATCTGGTCAAAGATTGATGAAGCACCGGCTTTAGCAACATATTCGTTTTTACCAATCGTAAGAGCTTTTACTAAAAATGCAGGCGTTGATGTAGAGTTGAGTGATATTTCGCTCTCAGGAAGAGTGATCGCAACATTTTCTGATTTTCTTACACCGGAACAAAAACAAGCAGATGCATTAGCACAGCTTGGTGAGATGGTGCAAGATGCAGAGTGCAATATTATAAAATTGCCAAATATTTCAGCTTCTGTCCCACAGCTTAAAGCTTGTATAGCAGAGCTCCAATCTCAAGGATACGCACTTCCAAATTACCCTGAAGATGCAAAAACAGATGAAGAAAAAGCTATAAAAGAGAGATATTCTGCTTGTTTGGGTTCTGCGGTAAATCCGGTTCTTAGAGAAGGTAACTCGGATAGACGTGCAGCTGTAGCTGTTAAAAATTTTGCTAAGAAAAATCCTCATAAATTAAGAGCATTTTCTGAAAACTCAAAAGCTTACGTTGCACACATGACAGGCGATGATTTCTATGAAAATGAGCAGTCTGTTATCAAAAAAGGTAACTCAAAAGTTTCTATCAACTTAAACGGCAAGCTTTTAAAAGAGATAAATGCGGTTGATAGCGAAATTTTAGACGGTACTTTTATGTCTGCAAAAGCTCTTAGAGCATTTTATCAAGAGACATTGGAAGAGGCAAAAGCTAAAGATGTACTTTGGTCACTTCACTTAAAAGCAACTATGATGAAAATTTCTGACCCGATTATGTTCGGTCATGCTGTTGAAGTATTTTTCAAAGATGTTTTTGCAAAGTATGCAGATGAGTTTAAGGCACTTGGCATAAATGCCAACATGGGTCTTGGAGATTTATATAAAAAACTTGAAAAATCATCTAAAAAAGACGAGATTGAAGCGGCTATTATGGCAACTTACAAATCTCAGCCAAATATGGCGATGGTTGATTCTGACAAAGGTATCACAAATCTACACGCTTCAAACGACATTATCATTGATGCTTCTATGCCGGTTGTCGTACGTGACGGCGGAAAAATGTGGAATGCAGAGGGTAAAGTTCAGGAGTGTGTTTCTGTAATTCCGGACAGAACGTATGCAACTTTTTACAAAGAGATAGTTGATGACTGTGTTGCAAATGGTCAGTTTGATGTAACAAGTATGGGTAATGTTTCAAATGTCGGCTTAATGGCACAAAAAGCTGAAGAATACGGCTCTCATCCTACGACTTTTGAAATTTCGGAAGATGGTGTTGTTGAAGTAGTTGATGCAGACGGTACAGTTTTAATGAGCCATAATGTTGAAAAAGGCGATATCTGGAGAATGAGCAGAGCAAAAGATGCTGCTATTAAAGACTGGGTAAAACTATCTCATGAAAGAGGTGTTATAACAGGTTCACCTGTAGTGTTCTGGTTGGATTCATTTAGACCGCATGATGCAAACTTGATTAAAAAATTGATGGAGTATTTACCGGCTCATTTGGCAAAAGCTCCAATCGAGTATGAGATTTTGGCTCCAAAACAAGCTATGAGATACTCACTAAGAAGAGTAAGAGCGGGAGTTGATACTATCAGTGCGACAGGAAACGTCCTAAGAGATTATTTAACAGACCTTTTCCCGATTTTAGAGCTTGGAACATCTGCAAAAATGTTATCAATCGTTCCGCTTTTAGCGGGTGGCGGTGTATTTGAAACAGGTGCGGGCGGGTCTGCTCCAAAGCATGTTGAGCAATTCGTAAAAGAAGGTCACTTAAGATGGGACTCTCTTGGAGAATTTTTGGCACTTGCCGAGTCTTTAAGATTTATTGCACAAAAGCATAACTCTAAAGAGCTAGAAGCCGTAACTGAAGCTCTTGATATTGCAAATGCAGGATACCTTGACAATAACAAAGCTCCGGGAAGAAGCGCAGGCGAGCCTGATAACAAAGCTTCTCACTTCTTTGTTGCACAGTACTGGGCAGAGGCTTTGGCAAATCAGACAAAAGCGCCTGAGTTGGCGGCTAAGTTTGCTCCTGTAGCAGCTGCACTAAAGGACAGTGAAGCAAAAATTATGGAAGAGTTAATGGCTGTTGAGGGTAAAACTCAAGATATCGGCGGATACTACCATCCAAATGATGCAAAAGCAGATGCTGCGATGAGACCGTCTGCAACATTAAATGCCATCATTGATAGCATTTAATATTATTTTATAGGCAGGGATTTTTTCTCTGTCTATTTTCTTTTTTTATGAAACTTTTTAGTTTTATAAAAAAGGCAAAAAATGTCTTTAGTTGTGGTGTGTTCAAGGGCTTCATTAAGCCTATTTTGTTACTATATTGCAATTTAATTTCAAGGAGTGTGTATGAATCAAGGAAAAAGAGTCGGAATCGTTGGTGCTGGAAATGTCGGTGCAACAGTAGCATACTCTTTAGCAATGCTTGGTTCTTGTCATGAGATAATTCTTCGTGATAACAAGATTGATGTTGCTAAAGGAAAAGCGTTAGATATGAGCCAAGCTGCAGCAGCGGTAAGAAGCCACACCGTGGTAAGTGTTGCTGAAGAGATGTCGGATTTGACAAACTGTGATGTTGTCGTAGTAACTGCAGGAAGCCCAAGACTTCCGGGTATGAGCCGTGACGATCTGCTTATGATTAATGCAAATATTACAAAAGATGTTATTGCCGGAGTTGCAAAATACTCGCCTGATGCTATCATCATTATGGTTTCTAATCCGCTCGATGCCATGACTTATGTCGCACTCAAAGAAAGCGGTTTTGAGAGAAGCCGTGTTATAGGAATGGCTGGGATACTAGACAGTGCGAGAATGGCGAGTTTTATACAAGAAAAACTTGGCTATGGCGGAGGTCAAATTAGAGCTTCTGTTATGGGCGGACATGGTGATGATATGGTTCCGCTTGCTAGCTACTCAACTGTTGCAGGGGTTCCTTTGGCAAATCTTCTCTCACCTTCAGAGATTCAAGATATTGTTGTTCGTACGCGTAACGGCGGAGCTGAGATTGTAGGTTATCTAAAAACCGGTTCTGCATACTATGCGCCGGCAAAAGCAACGGCTATCATGGTAGAAGCGATACTTAAAGATACAAAACAGATTCATCCGTGTGCTGTCTATTTGGAAGGTGAGTATGGTCACTCTGATGTAGTTTCCGGCGTACCGGTTATGCTTGGAGCAAACGGAGCTGAGAAAATTATTCAAATATCTCTTAGCGAAGATGAGAAAAAAATGTTTGAAGGTTCTTGTAACTCTGTAAAGAATCTAATCAATACACTAAACAACAATAATTTTTTTAATAAAGGAGAATAAAATTTGAGTACACGTATAGAAAAAGATACAATGGGAGAGATTGCAGTACCCATAGATGCTTATTGGGCTGCACAAACTCAAAGATCTATTGAAAATTTCGCCATCGGTGAAGAGAAGATGCCTTATGAGATTACAAGAGCGTTTTCATATCTAAAAAAAGCAGTTGCACTTGTAAATAAAGATTTGGGCAAGCTTGATGCTAGAAAAGCAGATGCTATAGCACAGGCTTGTGATGATATGCTGGCAGGAAAGCTGGATGATGCTTATCCTCTTGTTGTTTGGCAGACTGGTTCAGGCACACAGTCAAACATGAACAACAACGAGGTTTTAGCGTCTCGTGCAACAGAAATCTTGGGCGGCGATTTTAGAGTAGAGAAGCTTATCCACCCAAACGATGATGTAAACAAATCTCAAAGCTCAAACGACACATACCCGACGGCTCTTCATGTAGCAGCAGTAATTGCAGTAGAAACCCGTGTTTTACCTGCTATTAAAAAATTAAGAGCAACATTGATTGAAAAATCTGCAAAATTTGATCATATTGTTAAGATTGGAAGAACTCACTTGCAGGATGCTACACCTCTGACTCTCGGTCAAGAGATTAGCGGTTGGGTTGAGATGCTTAACAAGTGTGAGAAGATGGCTAAAGACTCTCTTGAAGCCGTTCGTGAGCTAGCACTTGGCGGTACTGCCGTAGGAACTGGTCTTAATGCTCATCCTGAGCTTGGAGAGAGAGTAGCTAAAAAATTGACAGAACTTACAGGTCACACATTTGTAACTGCTCCGAACAAGTTTCACGCACTTACTTCTCATGACGCATTAGTTTTTGCACACGGCGCTCTAAAAGCGCTCTCTGCGGATATGATGAAGATAGCAAATGACGTTCGCTGGTTAGCATCCGGTCCTAGATGCGGCATAGGTGAGATTACTATTCCTGAAAACGAGCCGGGTTCTTCGATTATGCCGGGTAAAGTAAACCCTACACAAAGCGAAGCGGTAACTATGGTTACATGCCAAGTGATGGGAAATGACGCAGCTATCGGTTTTGCGGCAAGTCAGGGAAATTTCCAGCTAAATGTATTTAAGCCTGTAATTGCGTATAACTTTTTACAATCATGTCGCTTATTGGCAGATTCTATCATATCGTTTAATGATAATTGTGCAGTTGGAATTGAACCGGTAGAAGATAAGATAGATTTTTATCTCAATAACTCGCTTATGTTGGTAACTGCACTTAACCCATATATAGGGTATGAAAATGCGGCAAAAATAGCAAAGACAGCACATAAAAACGGCTCAACTCTCAAGGAGACAGCGATAGAGCTAGGACTTTTGAGTGCCGAAGAGTTTGACAGATATGTTGTTGCAAAAGATATGATATCGCCAAAAGCGTAAATTTTACAAAAAGGAAGAGTTTAATGAATATACATGAATATCAGGCAAAACAGATTTTTGCCAAGTATGGTGTACCGACACCAAAAGGTTTAATGGCAGAGAGTGTAGAGCAGGCAGTTAAAAATGCCGAGATTTTAGGCGGTCCTATCTGGGTTGTTAAGGCTCAAATCCACGCTGGAGGTCGCGGTCTTGGCGGTGGTGTCAAACTTGCTCGTTCATTAGAAGAAGTTGAAAAGCTCTCTCGTGAGATTTTAGGGATGACTTTGGTTACTCACCAAACAGGACCTGAAGGTAAACTTGTTCAAAAACTATACATCGAAGACGGTGCAGATATAAAAGATGAGCTATATCTTGGTGTTGTTCTTGACCGTGCAAAAGAGATGCCTATCATTATGGCTTCAACAGAGGGCGGTATGGCGATAGAGGATGTTGCACATGATACTCCTGAGAAGATTATCAAAGTAGCCGTTGATCCGGCTATCGGTTTTCAAGGTTTTCACGGAAGAGAGTTAGTGTTTGGTTTAGGTATCACTGACCCATCTGAGCAGAAAAAATTTATAGATTTTGCTTCAAAACTCTATAAACTCTATATGGAAAACGATGCAGAGATGATAGAAATAAACCCGCTTGTAAAAACAGGAAGCGGTGAATTTTTAGCGCTTGACGGTAAAATGGGATTTGATGATTCAGCACTCGGTCGTCATCCGGAAATTGAAGCTATGAGAGATATTAGCGAAGAGGATGCTGATGAGAGAGAAGCCGGCAAATACGGACTTTCTTATGTGTCGCTTGACGGTGAAATCGGCTGTATGGTAAACGGAGCAGGTCTTGCAATGGGTACTATGGACACAATCAACTACATGGGCGGAACTCCTGCAAACTTCCTTGATGTCGGTGGAAAAGCAAATGCCGAGACTGTTGCAAAAGGTTTTGAGATAATTCTTAAAAACCCAAAAGTAAAAGCAATATTTGTAAATATTTTCGGAGGAATCGTTAGATGTGACCGTATAGCAAACGGTATCTTAGAAGCTACAAAACTTGTAGATGTTCATGTTCCTGTAATTGTTCGCCTTGACGGTACAAATGCACCGGAAGCGGCAGAGATTTTAAGAAACGCAAATATTGCAAATGTTATAGCGGCTACGGATTTGGCTGACGGCGCTGCAAAAGCAGTAGCAGCTGCAAAACAAGCTAAGTAAGGAGGGGATTTATGAGTATATTGGTAAACAAAGACACAAAAGTAATCGTTCAAGGTTTTACGGGTAAAGAGGGTTCTTTTCATGCTGAGCAGTGTTTGGCGTACGGAACAAAGATAGTCGGAGGTGTAACACCAAATAAAGGCGGAACTGAGCATTTAGGTCAACCTGTATTTAACACGGTAAAAGATGCGGTTAGCGCTACCGGTGCAACGGTATCTATGATATTTGTTCCTCCGGTTTTTGTGGCAGATGCTGTTATGGAAGCAGCTGATGCCGGAATTGAACTTGCGGTTATCATCACAGAGGGTGCACCGGTTCGTGATATGCAAGCAGCTAAAGCGTATGCAGTGAAACATGGTATGAAAACCATAGGACCAAACTGTCCGGGTATCATCACGGCTGAAGAGTGTAAAATCGGAATTATGCCGGGAATGATTTTCAAAAAAGGAAATGTCGGACTTATCTCAAAATCCGGAACGCTTACTTACGAGGGTGCAAACCAAGTTTGCAGAGAAGGTTTTGGAATATCTACTGCGGTTGGTATCGGCGGAGACCCGATTATCGGTCTTTCATACAAACAACTTCTTCCGATGTTTGAAGCAGACCCGGAGACTCACGCAATCGTTATGATTGGTGAAATCGGAGGAGACTTGGAGATTCAAGCAGCGGCTTATATCAAAGAAAACATCAAAAAGCCTGTTGTGGCATTTATTGCAGGACAAACTGCACCTAAAGGCAAGAGAATGGGTCATGCCGGTGCGATAGTAAGCGGCGGAGCAGGAACAGCAGCCGAGAAAATGGCAGCTTTAGAGGCAGCTGGTGTAAAAGTTGTTGTTTCACCTGCTGAAATTGGTAAGGCAATCGCCGAAGTTTTGGCAAAAAAGTAACATTTTAAAAATGTGCGAGCTACATTTTGTAACATATTTGTTTCTAAAGAAGGCGTTATGAGCACATTTTAGAGTTGCATTAATAAAAGTGGGTTAATCTGTCTATGAAAGTTACATGAGCGTTAGGGGAGAGCCTAACGTGAATAATAGAATGCAAGTTTACGCTTGATACTTTAAAAAAATAAAGAGGAGAATAAATGAGTAAGTTTAGAACTCAAAATCCAGGCAATCAGCCTGTATGGGTTAACACAAGCAATTGTAAAGCATGTGATATCTGTGTATCAGTTTGTCCGTCTGGTGTGCTTGGAATGGTGTATGAGCCTACATCAACTCTTGGCGCTATGATATCTGTTCAGCACCCAGAAGCTTGTATAGGTTGCATGGAGTGCGAATTGGCATGTCCTGACTTTGCTATCTATGTGGCAGAAAAAGGTGAATTTAAATTTGCGAAACTTACTGATGAGTCAAAAGCTCGTCAAGCTGCTGTTATTGCAAACAAATATAGATCACTAAGCGAAAAAGGAGCTAGATAATGGCAACTAGAGAAGTTATTTCAAGTGGAAACGAATTGTCTGCATTAGCTGCAAGAGATGCGGGATGTAAGTTTTTTGGAGGTTATCCAATTACTCCATCAAGTGAAATTATGCATGAGATGTCTGATTTGATGCCGGAAGTCGGCGGAGCATGTATCCAGATGGAAGATGAGATTGCAGGTGTTGCAGCGGCAATCGGAGCAGGAATGAGCGGTGTTAGAACTATGACTGCTACATCCGGTCCCGGTATTTCACTAAAAGCTGAAAATCTTGGTTTGGCTCAAATGACTGAAGTTCCGTTGGTTGTTGTAAACGTTATGCGTGGCGGTCCATCAACCGGTCTTCCGACTCGTGTATCTCAAGGAGACGTTGCTCAAGCGAAAAACCCTTCACACGGTGACTATAAATCAATTACGGTTTGTGCAGGTTCATTGGCGGAGTGCTATACTGAAACTGTTAGAGCATTTAACTTGGCAGATAGATTTATGCAGCCTGTATTTGTTCTTTTGGATGAGACTTTAGGGCATATGCATGGAAAAGCAGTACTTCCAACAGAAGAAGAAGTTGCAGCGGGAATCGTTCCAAGAAAAGTATTTGAAGGTCCTGCGGAAGAGTATTTTCCGTATCAGTGTGAGCATGACCAGCCGGCAGTTCTAAACCCTATGTTCAAAGGGTATAGATACCACTTTACAGGTCTTCATCATGATAGAAGAGGTTTTCCAACCGAGGAGATTGAGACTTGTAGAAAACTAATACAGAGACTTGAAGACAAAGTTGAACTGCACAAAGATGAAATTGAATCAAATGAAGAGTTTTTCTTAGATGATGCAGAGATTATGATTGTTGCTTACGGTTCAGTTTCTCTTGCGGCAAAAGAGGCTATCCGCCACCTCAGAGCAGATGGCATAAAAGCAGGGCTCTTTAGACCAATTACACTTTGGCCAAGTCCGCAAGACAGAATGAGAGAGCTTGCTGCTAGAATCCCAAAAGTTCTATGTGTTGAGTTAAATATCGGTCAGTACAGAGACGAGGTTCAGCGTGCAACGGGAAGACTTGATATCAACGGATTATTTAAAGTAAACGGAAGACCGATTTCCCCTTATGAAATTGTTAACAAAGTGAAGGAGCTCTAAGATGGCATTTAATTATGAAAATTATTTAAGACTTGAGAAGATGCCGACACTATGGTGTTGGGGTTGTGGTGATGGTGTAATTCTAAAAGCTTTTGTGAGAGCTATTGACAGCCTTGGTATTAATAAAGATGATGTTTGTGTAGTTTCAGGTATCGGATGTTCAGGAAGATTTTCATCTTATGTTGATTTCAACACAGTTCATACGACCCACGGAAGAACGATAGCATTTGCAACCGGTATCAAACTTGCAAATCCTACTAAGCATGTTATATGTGTTGCAGGAGACGGTGATGCACTTGCAATCGGCGGTAACCACACTATCCACGGATGTAGAAGAAATATAGATATAACTTTTATCATTATTAACAACTTTATCTATGGTTTGACAAACTCTCAAACAAGCCCTACGACCCCGCAGGGTATGTGGACTGTTTCTCAACAAGCGGGAAATATCGACCCTACTTTCAATGTAGCAAACTTGGCAATCGCTGCCGGAGCTTCATTCGTAGCAAGAGAGACTGTAAATGATCCTAAAAAACTAGAAAAAACTATGGTAAAAGCGCTGGAGCATAAAGGCTTCGCACTTCTTGAAGTTTTATCAAACTGCCATATTAACCTTGGTAGAAAAAATAAGATGAACTCTGCGGTTGAAAACTTAAGCTGGATAGACAGCATCACGGTTTCTAAGAAAAAATACGACACTCTGGCTCCGGAAGAACAATTGAATCTACTCCCTACTGGTATCTTAAAACAAGATACGGAAGCCGCAGAGTATTGTGATATGTATGCTGAAGTTGTAAAAGTACATCAGGGTAAGAGAAAAACGATTACTCAAGATGACTTTAAGAAAAAAATATAAGGAGACACACAATGGCTAGAACATTAATGAGATTTACGGGCGTTGGTGGACAAGGTGTTCTTCTTGCAGGAGAGATTTTTGCAGCGGCAAAGATTAAGACAGGCGGTAACGGATTAAAAACTGCTACATATACTTCACAAGTTCGCGGCGGACCGACCGTCGTTGATATTACTTTGGATGATGATGAGATTTACTATCCGTATGCAAATGACGGTGAGATTAACTTCATGCTCTCTGTTGCGCAGGTAAGTTATGACCAGTTTAAAAAAGGGGTTCAAGAGGGCGGAACTATCGTTGTTGACCCTAACCTTGTAAAACCTAGTGAAGAAGATACAAAGAAGTGGAATATTATTGAGATTCCGATTATTACTATTGCAAAAGAGGAAGTCGGCAATGTTATTACTCAGTCCGTCGTTGCTCTTGCTATAGCAAACACGATTATGAAACCTCTCGATAGAGAAGTTCTCATAGAGACGATGTTGTCAAAAGTTCCTGCCAAGGTTCACGATGTAAATAAAAAAGCTTATGACCTTGGTGAAAAATACGCAAAAGAAGCTACAAGTAAGTAGTCTTTATATATCTGTGCCGGCTTCTTAAAAAGAGGGCATAGATAACTTTAGCAGCTCTGAGGAGCTGCTTTTTTTATGCAAATAGCTGATATTAAATAATATCTATAATATTATAAAATATTAAACTCTAATGCTTTCCCAAAAAAACTCCACATGTTTTTCAAATTGAGTTGAGAGATTTGTGGTTGAGCCACTGTCAAATCTCAAAAGCGTAATCTGAAGCCTGATGTAGAAGAGGGTGGACAAAAACTCATAAGCAACCATCATGGGATCTGCTGAGCGAATTAGAGAGTTTTGCATCATTATAAAAAATGCTTCGGAGAGAACTTTTACATTTTCATTATGAAATTCACTCATAAACTGCTCTCTAAGCTCTCTATTTTGAAAAAGCTCTATCATAAGCAGCCTAAACATATTTTCGTTGTTTTTGTCAAATGTAAGAAGTTTGTACTGCATCGCAAATTTCTGTAAAAACAGTTTTCCCTTCAATGCTGATTCTTTTATATCGCTATTGTTTTGAGAGAATGGTGTTGTAAAAATCTCTTTTGCAACGCATAAAAAAATCTCCTCTTTATTTTGAAAATGATTATATAGCGCGCTCTCCCTAATTCCTACTTCCGAAGCAATTTTTCGCACGCTGGTAGCTTTAAAACCATGTTCTGAAAAGAGAGTAGATGCTGCTTTGAGTATCTTATCTTTAGTGTTTATTGTTTTTTTATTTAGCGTATTTTCGGGCATGTGGCAACCTTTTTATTGTATGAACAAATGTTAATGTATTTATAATTATAAATGAACGGTTGTTAATTTAACCTTATATCAAGTGAACAGTTGTTCATCGGATTACAAGGTATAATGAACAATTGTTCACTTGTGAATAAAACCAGACGAACACTTGCTCACCGTCAGTACAATTTGAGTTAAAGGAATTTTTTTGTAAACTTCCGCAGGTACAACAGATAGCAACTTGAAATATTTCAAGAGGAAAGTCCGAGCTGCTCTAAGAAGGTGTTCCATTTAACGAATGGCCGCAGTGATGCGAGGGAAAGTGCAACAGAGAGAAGACTTCCGCTTTAGCGGTAAAGGTGAAAGGGCGGTGTAAGAGACCACCAGTCTTTATAGCAATATAGAGAGCTTGTAAACCCAACATGGCAGCAAGAAACAGATGGTCAGCGTCTTAGGGAGCAAGTAAATGGTAATAATATGCTGTTTATTTGCTTATGCTACTGTTTCGCTAGAGTTACTATGCAAATAGTAAAGTAGATTAATGCTATCAATACAAAACTCGGCTTACGTTGTGCCTAAAACACCATGTTGAAATAATGCAAAATTTTATTTCTTGAATGAAATACTATTTAATATAAGATAGCTCATATGCAAAAAAAATTACCAAAAAGAAAGGCTTGAGGATAAACCTAGAAATAGGCACTTTTATAGAAATTATTTTCAAGAGAATTTACATTATGTTAACCAATGTAAAAAATTATATTTCAAAGAGACAATTATCATGAGTGATAGAAAACAACAGCTTATCAATGACATCCAGAATTTGCTCAATAGCTATGATGGTGTCAATAAAACATCAATCAATCCAAATATTTTAGAGTTTATGGATGAAGATATGCTTATAAGCATTATCGATTCTCTTTTGCAGCAAAAAGAATATGCCAAAGAGCCTGATTTGGAGTGGTTGGAGAGATTTAAAAAATATAATTAAATAACTATAGTTGCTATCAATCAAAAACAGTTTCATTTGTTACTGAATTGTCTGTATAATTATAAATCACATAAAAAAAGGATACTTAAATGTCTAATATAGATTTAGTGCAGCTTACACAGGAAACAAAGAAGCTCACGGCAATGGTTGTTGAGGATGAAAAAGTTGCTAATGAACTTTTAAGCTCAACTTTCAAAAATTTCTTTTCTGATGTTAAATCATGCTTCAATGGTAAAGAAGCTTTAGAAGCTTATCTTAAATCAGCTCCGGATGTTGTTTTTGTTGATATTATAATGGCAGAGATGGATGGTATAGAGCTTTCACGTAAAATTCGTGAAATTAACCCTACTCAAATCATCATTGTTATTTCTGCAAGCAATGATATTGAAAAAATATCTGAGTCTATAGAAGTTGGTGTAAATAGCTTTATACAAAAACCTATTGATACGAAAAAAATCATAGAGTTGCTTGGAAATGTTGTTGCAATGGTTGCTAAAAAGAAAAAAGTTGAGACAAAAACATTCTCTATCTCTCTTCCACTAGATATTTATGAACTAGTGAACGATAATGCAAAGGCAGAGAGTATTTCTAAAAATGCTGTTATTATCAGAGCGCTTCGCAGTTTTTACGAATAATAAAAAATACTGAGTTTTAGGAATTATTAAGAAATAGATCTGTATAATTTCGGCTCAGTAACAAATACTGACAGAGTGGCCCCGTCGTCTAGCGGTCAGGATCCCAGGTTTTCATCCTGGTTACAGGAGTTCGATTCTCCTCGGGGTCACCAACTTTCACTTCTTTTCATACGACAATCAAGCGTTATATACCTAAGTCATCAATATGTATCGCAATTTCAGCCGTCCATACTTCTGTAAAACTAAAAATCACAACACCCATTCTACGCACCTTTAAAAAAAGTGCGTAGAACCCCTATTCTACTTGATTAGCTTCTGTGCAACAAGCCCATTGACCACGCTTGGGTTTGCTTTGCCGCCTGTAGCTTTTAGAACTTGACCTACAAAAAAACCAAGCAGATTAGTGTTCCCTGCTCTAAACTTTTCCACATTGTCCGGATTTTTTGCAATTATCTCATCAATAATAGGCTCAATTACAGCAGGGTCGCTTATCTGGATAAGTCCCTTAGCTTGAACTATCTGCGTAGGGTTTTCTCCATTTGTAGCCATCTCTTCAAAAACCTCTTTAGCTATTTTATTTGAGATGGTGCCATCATCAATCATTTTAACAAGTTCTGCTATCTGGGATGCAGTAAACTTTAGCTCACCGGATTGTTTCTCTTTAAACTCTCTTGCTACTTCATTTGCTATAATGTTGGCAATAGTGACAGGTGAGTTGTGTAGTGAGAGTGTATTTTCATAAAAAGAAGAGAGTTTTTCATCTCTGGCTAAAATCTCGGCAACCATGCCCTTTAGTCCAAGTTCATTGATATATCTGTTAAGCAGTATCTGCTCTGCTTCACTCATGGCTTCAGCTTCACCCTCAATCTGAACCCTTTTATCGTCTGCTTTTTCTATCTTGGTGCTACTTTTTTCTATGCTGCTTTTTTTGCTCCAAGACTCTTTAAGACCTACGATTTTGTTAAAAACTGGTTTTGCGTCTGTGTAGTCAATGGAATCGGCGTAAAAATACCCATGTCTTTCAAACTGGAATCTAACATCAGGCTTATCTGTTACAACCGCAGGTTCGACAAGCGCATTTTGTATGATTTTTAAAGAGTCAGGGTTGAGATCTTCCATGTTTTGCGGGTTTTCGCAAGCATAAAGTCTCTCATAAAGCCTTACCTCTACTTCTTTGGCAGACGCAGCATCCACCCATTGGATAGCACTTTTGACTTTTATGCCGCTTGTGTCTTGTCCGCTTTTGGAGTTTGGGCTGTACTCTGCTATTATCTCTGTTATATCGCCGTTTTTGTCTTTTTTAACCTCTTTACATGTAATGATATATGCATTTTTGAGACGTACAGGCTGCTCTGGCGTAAGACGGAAGTATCCTTTTGGAGGATTTTCATCAAAGTCATCACGCTCAATATATATCTCTTTGGAAAAAGGTATCTTTCTTGACCCCTCTTTTGGTATATCATCAGGATAATATGAGGCGTCAAGCTCTTCACTGCCATCATAGTTGGCTATTGTTACCTTTAGTGGGTTAAGCACACACATAACACGAGGTACTTTTGTGTTTAGATCATCTCTGATACAAAACTCAAGCTGTGAGACATCAACGGTGGAGTTTGCTTTTGCTATGCCGATTTGATTACAGAAGTTTAAAATGGATTCTGGTGTATAACCTCTTCTTCTAAGTCCTGCAATAGTAGGAAGGCGAGGATCATCCCATCCGCTTACTTTTTTTTCATTAACCAACTCCAGAAGCTTTCTTTTGCTCATAACGGTATAGTTGATTCCAAGTCTTGCAAACTCATGTTGATAAGGGCGCGGTGGTTGGAGTCCAAGTGTTTCTAACACCCAGTCATAGATATCACGGTTGTTCTCAAACTCCAACGTACAGATAGAGTGGCTGACACCTTCGATGTAGTCGGATAGGCAGTGACCAAAGTCATACATAGGATAAATTGCCCACTTGTCCTCTGCTCTGTAGTGATGTGCATGTCGTATGCGGTATAAAAGCGGATCGCGCATCTTCATGTTTGCAGCAGACATATCTATCTTGGCACGAAGAACATGTTCACCGTCTTTAAACTCACCGTTTTTCATTCTCTCTAAAAGGTCTAGGTTCTCTTCAACACTGCGCTTTGCATATTCACTGCGACGCCCGGCTTCTGTAACAGTACCACGGTACTCACGCATCGTCTCTTCATCCAAGCTGTCAACATAAGCTTTGTCCATCTTGACAAGCTCTATGGCATACTCGTAAAGTTTGTCGAAATAGTCTGATGTATAACGCACATCGCCATTCCACTTAAACCCAAGCCAAGTAACGGCATCCTTAAGCGCTTCAACATATCTCGTGTCTTCGGTAGTTGGGTTTGTATCGTCCATTCTAAGGTTGCAATACCCGTTGTAGTCGCGTGCAATACCGAAATTTATGGCTATGGATTTGGCATGCCCGATATGAGGGAAGCCGTTTGGCTCCGGAGGAAACCTTGTGATAATATTTTTGTATTTGCCTGATTTTAGGTCTTTTTCAACTATTGTGCGTAAAAAATCTTTGTGTTCACTCATTATTTGTCAAACCTTTTCATTTTAAAACTGTTGTCGGTTGCATTTTATCAAATTGGAGCTTATAGCTCAATTTCCTTTGATTTCATCGCTTTTTAAACAAAGAACTTCCTTAGCTAAAACTTGATAAAATTCCAAAATTTAGATTAAACAGGAATATAAATGCTTAGATTTGCGTTTAGCCCGACTAGCGATATAAATATTGGTGATTTAAGAGTTGCCATATTGAACTATATTGTCTCAAAGCAGAGAGGTGAAGGTTTAATCGTTCGCATAGAAGATATGGATAAAGAGAGAAATATAGAGCAAAAAGAGGAAGAGATGCTCGGTATTTTGGGACTTTTTGGTATTGAGTACTCTCATGTTGTTCACCAAAGCCAAAATTTTCGTTTTCATGCGGCGATGGCTCTGCAACTTTTGCATGAAGCCAAGGCGTTTAATTGCTTTTGTTCACCTCAGTGGCTTGAAAAAAAAAGAGAAGAGGCTAAAAACAACAACGAAGCATACAAATATGATGATGCATGTGCTTCTTTGCCTGCAGAACTTGTCATCGACAATGAAAATCCATTTACCGTGAGAATAAAAAAGCCACAAGAACCCATAATAATAAAAGACTATATTAATGGTGAAATGATTTTGAAACCTCAAGATGTAGAGAGTTTCATCATCATGAGCGAGAATAAGAGACCGACTTACAGCTTTGCCTGCGGAATTGATGATATGTTAAGCGACATATCTTTAGTCATCTGTGATGAAGAGCACCTAAGTGATGCACCCAAAGAGGATTGGATTCGAACATTGCTTGGTTATCAAAAGAAAATCGAATATGCCCATCTTCCTCTTATGCAAGATGGTACTTCAAGCGTAAAGTGGCTTCTTGAAGAGGGTTATCTCCCTTCTGCGATTGTAAATTATTTAATATCAACAGTAAATAAGCCGCCAAAGGATATATTTACTATGCAAGAAGCCCTAGAGTGGTTTAGCTTGGAAAATATATCCAAATCCCCTGCCCGCTTTGATATCAATATGCTAAAGCAGCTTAATAGGGAGCATCTAATGATGCTTGATGCCAAAGAGCTCTCACGTTATGTCGGTTTTGCAGATGAAGAAATAGGAAAGCTTGCAAAAGTCTATCTTGAAGAATCAAGCACAACCAAAGAGCTTAGAAGCAAGATAGGTGCTATTTTTGCGCTAAAAGATATTCCTGAAGAGCTAAGAGAGTCATCGGCGGTGATTGCCGATATCATCAAAAAGGCACCCTGCTTCGATAGATATGAAGAGTTTGAAAAACATGTCATGCAAGAGTCCGGCATAAAAGGTGAAAATCTTTTAAAATCCATAAGACTTCTTCTTACGGGCAGCGAACACGGTCCTGATATTGCCGCTATATATCAATGTGTCAAAAATTATATAGGTGAGATTGTCAAATGAGTATTTTAGTTGAAATTATCCAAGGGTTAGGTTCAATCGTTTTAGGAATTATCAATGTTTATATATGGGTAATTATAATATCTGCACTGCTTAGTTTTGTCAATCCAGACCCGTTCAATCCTATAGTTCAGTTTTTATACAGAATTACAAATCCCGCCTATATGTTTGTAAGGAGATTTGTCAGAACAAACTTTAACGGTTTGGATTTGGCGCCGCTAATCATAGTGATTGGCTTGCAGGTTATCTTGGTAGTACTAAGCGCTCTCTTAAGAGCACTCTGATTTACTCTTTTTTATATTTTAGTATCGCAGCAGATAGTGATTTTTCATCACTAAGAGATAGATTTATTTTATCTGCTGTTTCAAATGCCACCAGATAGTAGGTATTCCAGTTATTTGTCGTATCGATAAGGTGCGAAAATTGGTTCTCTTTAGGCAATTTTTTTATCTTTACCGGTAATTTGGAGTTTAAAGTAAGTTTTAAACTGCTCTCTATACCATCTTCGACGCTATGTAGCTCTTTTGCCTCTTTAAGGTAGATAAATATGAAGAAATACTCATGCTCATTAAAGGTTTCCGGATAAACTTCATTAAGATATATTGCTGAAAAAATTCCTCTTACATCCCCGTTTTGTGAGACTATTTTGCTGCTTTGAAGACTTGAAGCACTTAGTTCTTTTGTTTTATCCATATCAAATGCAAAAAAAGCGTTTTTTTGAGAACACCCGGTAAAAAACAATAAAAAAGTCAAAAATAAAATAATATTTTTCATCTCAATCCCTATAATACCAAACAACATCCAGCATGTATAGTTGGACGTGTTTGGTATAAATAATGGGAGAATTATAGCTTATTAAACAACCTTTTAAAGACTATTTTGTATAATCGCTAAAATTTTAATAAAGTATGACCATTGAAAAAAAGATTAGCAGTTGCATTTACAGGACCCTCAAATAGCGGTAAAACGACACTTATACTTAAAATTGCCAGAAAGCTTATCCATGACCATAAGAAAGAGGTTGCTATCATAAAGCATGACCCAAAAGACAAGGCTCGTTTTGATGTTGAAGGCAAAGACAGCTATAAGTTCTCAGATACGGGTGCAGAGGTTATCGTGACTTCTCCAAATCGCACAACATACTTCTCTCAAAAACATAAAGATTTAGATGAAATGATAAGGCTTTTTGACAAATTTGATATTTTGCTTGTAGAGGGGCTTAAAAATCTCCCCCTTCCCCGCATCAGTGTTTTTAGAGACTCTTTGGATACTGACTATTTTCCATACATGGATGCATTGGCAACGGATGGAAGCATAGATATGAGCAGGTACGATTTTCCAAAAAATGTTGCCGTTTTAAACCTAAACAATTGTGAAGATGTGATAGAGTGGATATTTAAAAATGCAAAGGAAGTGTAAAAATGACTGATATATTTAGTGCTATACAAAGAAGCGCCATACGCATAAAAGATGCGATTGATACGAAAGATATAGGGTATTCACAGCAGGAAAACAGCTCCGGTGAAACGCAGCTTCAGCTTGACATCAAGTGCGATATGATTATTGAAGAGGAGTTTTCAAATGTCGCTTCCATCCACACCATAGCAAGTGAAGAGAAGGAGCATGCGGTAATGCTGCATGAAGAGGGCAAATACTTCATTGCTTACGATCCGCTTGATGGCTCATCGCTAATTGATGTAAACTTAAGTGTTGGTTCTATCTTCGGAATCTATGAAAACGCATTTGGCGCAAAAAATATGGTTGCTTCGTGCTATGTGGTTTTTGGTCCTCGTGTCGAGATGGTTTTTGCACACAATAAAGTAAAGCTTCATTTGCTTCAAGGCAAAGAGTTTGAGTTTGTCAAAGAGATTCGCTTAAATGAAAAAGGCAAACTCAATGCTCCCGGCGGAACACAGCAAAACTGGGGATCTTACCATAAAGAGATGGTAGATAGCTTCTTTGCAGAGGGGTATCGCCTGAGATACTCCGGCGGAATGGTTCCGGATTTGCATCAGATTCTTCTTAAAGGCGGTGGACTTTTTAGTTACCCTGCTACATCGGATAAACCAAAAGGAAAGTTGCGTAAACTTTTTGAGGTTTTTCCTTTTGCCTTTATCTTTAAAAAAGCCGGTGGAGAGGCTATTGACGGGAGAGAAGATTTAATGGAGCTTGCGTATGCCAATATTCATGACACTTCACCATGCTTTTTTGGCTCACGCTATGAGTTGCAAAGAGTAAAAGAAGTTTATGCAAACAACTGAGCCGCAAATACTTGACAAGTTTGAACTCCATCTTGATGAGATGATAGAAAAACTTCAAAACTGTCAGAGAGAAAAAGAGGTGAAGAGTTGCAGTAGTTGCGAACTTTACTTTGAGTGCGAACTAAGAAGTAGTTATGTCAAAGCGGTTTACAACAGTATGTCTAAAGGTGATACCGGTGGATTTGAATTTTAAGGAAATAAAAAAATGAGTAAATATATAACGACCCCTATTTATTATGTTAACGGTGAAGCGCATATCGGGCATGCATATACAACTTTTATCGCCGACAGTGTGGCAAGATATGAGAAGCTAAGAGGTGAAGATACATACTTTTTAACTGGTACTGATGAACATGGGCAAAAAATAGAGGAGTCAGCACAGAAAAATGGCAAAGATACGCAAGCGTTCGCAGATGAGATAAGTGCAACTTTTAAAAATCTTTGGGATGAGTTTGGCATAAGCTACGATAAATTTATTCGCACAACAGATGATGCACACAAAAAAGGCGTGCAAAGAGCTTTTGAAGTTATGTACGCAAAGGGTGATATTTATAAAGATTTTTATGAGGGTCACTACTGTGTAAGCTGCGAGACTTTTTTTACCGAAACTCAGCTGGTTGATGGCGAATTTTGTCCTGATTGCGGTAGAAGTACAAATGTCATCAAAGAAGAGAGCTACTTTTTTAGACTCTCAAAGTACGAAGATGCGCTTTTGAAACATTATGAGGCAAATCCTGATTTTATTATGCCCCGTTCCCGTGCAAATGAGGTTATCAACTTCGTAAAAGGCGGTTTGCGTGACCTTTCGGTTACAAGAACATCTTTTACATGGGGTGTAAAGATGCCCGAATCTATCAAAGACGATAAGCATGTAATGTATGTTTGGCTTGATGCGCTTCTCAACTATGTAACGGCATTGGGTTATGGAACTACAGAGGCAAATATGCGCTATTGGCCGGCTTCGGTGCAGCTTGTAGGAAAAGATATACTTCGTTTTCATGCTATCTACTGGCCTGCTTTTTTGATGAGTCTTGACCTTCCTCTTCCTAAGCATATCGGCGCTCACGGCTGGTGGACAAGAGATGGAGAGAAGATGAGCAAATCAAAAGGTAATGTTATCTCTCCAAAACAGGTTTCAGATGCCTACGGTGTTGAAAATTTGAGATATTTTATGCTTAGAGAAGTTCCTTTCGGGCAAGACGGCGATTTTTCCCAAAGAGCTTTTATAGATAGAATAAATTCAGAGCTTAGCAATGATTTGGGAAATCTTCTTAACCGCATCATCGGCATGAGCGGCAAATACTCAGATTTTGAGATAGACAGTGTGGATGTGTTGAAGTATCATAAAAAAGAGATTGATGCGATGAATGTTGTTCTTGATTCGCTTGATGCTTATATGCAAAATTTGCAAACGCATAGATATCTTGAAGAGCTATGGAGACTTTTTTCTATCGGAAACAAAGCTATAGAAGAGCATGCTCCATGGGTTAAAATGAAAGAAGATAAAAAAGATGAGGCTTTGGCTACCGTGGCACTTGTAGCAAATATACTGGCAAAAGCTTCTATTATGCTTCATCCTATTATGCCAAAGACGACAAATATTATCGCCGATACGCTTAATTTTAAAATAGATAATGCAAGCTACAAAGAGCTTGTTGTTAATAAAAACTTATTAAAACTATTTAATATCAAACAGACCCCTCCTCTTTTTCCTCGCATTGAAGAGCCTTTGATGCCTGAAGCTCCGCTTGCGCATCCAGATGCTCATAAAGAGGCTCCAAAAGCAGTTGCCCAGTGTGCAAAAGAGCAAGATAATCTTATAGAGATCGGTCAGTTTTTTCAAACCTCACTTAAAGTGGGTATCGTAGTGGAAGCTGAAATTGTCCCAAAAAGCAGCAAACTTTTAAAGCTCAAAGTAGATTTAGGTGAAGAGAATCCAAGACAGGTTGTAGCGGGGATAAGAGAGTTTTATACTCCTGAATCTCTGATAAACACCCATGTTTGCGTTGTTGCGAACCTAAAACCTGCAAAACTTATGGGTATGTTATCGGAGGGAATGCTTCTTGCTGCAAAGGATGAAGAGGGTTTGTGTTTAATCAGACCCGAGAGACCTAAAAAAGCAGGCACGCCTATTGGATGAGACTTGAAAATTTTTTAGCGCTTACGCAAGCATCTCTTATCAATGAACCGTGTGTGCACAGTTTTGAAAATATTGTTTTTGAAGCGCACAAGGTAAAAAGAGGAGATCTTTTTTTTGCATACACTCAAGAAGATATTGGAGCGGCGGTTGCAAACGGTGCGTATGGAGTTGTTTTTGACAAACCAACACAAATAAGTGACAATGAAATTGCTTGGATAAAAGCAAACAGTCTTGATGAGGCACTCAAAAAGCTGATTCGTTTTAAAAGTATCAAAAAAGAGATTGTAGCGTATGAGTGCAATGAGATTATTTTTAAACTCTCCCTGCAAGTTATTACCCTTTCAAATTTTTTTCCTATTTTTGGAGATTTAAAGTCGATTTTTAAAACTATTTTAGAGATGCAGGATGGAACAATTATCCTTTTTTGCCCTGCTCTTGTGAATAAGGATATATTTGCAGTTGTTAAAAAAATGCCGCATCCGCCCTATTTTCCAATCGAAATCATGGAACAGACACTTTTTGAAACATCTTTTATTTATGATAATGTTTTTTATGAAAGGCAGCTTATTTCTCCTTTTTTTATTCCTTATCTTGAAGAACTTCTACATCTCTATAAAACGCTAAATATAGAGTATAAACTTAGAAAGTTTACTCCGATTGATCATTTTGAACCTGTTTTTATCAATAAAAAATTTGAGATTAAGAATTTTGGTACAAGTGACAAAGTTCTTATATTTGAGCCAAATAGCGAACTTGTTGATGAACAGATTTTGTTTTTAGAGTACCATGCTTCGTGGGCAAATACTATTTTTATTCTACCAAAGCATATTAAAGTAGAGAGTAGGGAAAATTTTTTTAATTATAAAAATGAAAAAGAGATTGTTGCTATTTTAAGAGAGAATAGATTTAACTTTGCTCTTGTTGTCGGTGTTGATAAATCGATTTTAAGCAAACCTCTATCGAGCCAAAGACAGCTAACGATGGATTTTTAGGATGGTATATAGATGAACAGAAGAGATTTTTTGGTAGCAACAACAACTTCGTCTGCGGTTTTAGCACTGGGCGGATGCAATGAGAGTAACAGAAAAGCGATTGACTACTCAAAACATCCACAACCTAAAGAGAGCGGCGAAAAGCATGTAAATATAAATAAAAACAAAAAGAGCGTCGTAAAACTTGCAACAAGCTGGCCTGGGAGTTTTCCTATTATGGGTACGGGAGTAGAGAAGTTTGCACAGAGGGTTAAAGATATAAGCGGCGGCTCTTTGGAGATAAAAATCTATCCAAAAAATACACTTGTGCCGGATTTGGCGGTTTTTGATGCATGTTCTAGCGGTCAAATAGATGCGTTCCACTCCGGACCTTACTACTGGAAAGGAAAAAACAGCGCATTTTCACTATATAGCGGTATCCCTTTTGGTTTTAGTGCAGAGGAGATAAACTCATGGATGCTATTTGGCGGTGGACTTGAACTCTGGAGAGAACACTATGCGAAGTACAACCTTCACCCATTTATGGGCGGCAACACAAACATCCAGATGGGCGGATGGTTTAGAAAAGAGATACAATCCCTCTTGGATATGAACGGACTTAAGATGCGCATTCCCGGACTTGGCGGGGAAGTTTTTTCCAAAATGGGGGTTAACTCCGTACTGCTGCCTGCCGGAGAGATTTACACTTCCTTGGAACGCGGCGTTATCGATGCGACAGAGTGGGTCGGTCCTGCTCTTGACATTAAGATGGGGTTTTATAAAGTTGCACCTTTTTACTACTCAGGATGGCATGAACCTGGTTCCATCCTTGAAGTTACATTTAACAAACAGTTTTGGAACAAGCTCTCTTACGAGCATCAAGGCATGATAGAAGTAGCCGCAAACGAGATGAACTCTAACATGACTTATGAGTTTCACTATGAAAATATCCATGCTCTTAAAAAACTCAAAGAACTCAATATCGAGATTCGGCAGTTTCCGCAGGATGTTGTGGAGGCAGGGAAAAAAGCACTCAAAGACGTGATTGATGAGCTTAATCAAAAAAACGGTGACTTTGAAACCGTATATAAGTCCATACAAAATCACCTTGCTTTATCAAAAGAGTGGAGTGATGCAAGTTTGAGATATTTTTTAAATGCAAGATAATCATACAAATCGGTAGGTATGAAGTCTTTTTAATTTTTGAGTGAGTGTTTTTGCTTCTGGGATATAGCTACTAACAAGTGCGTGAAACTCTTTGGAGTGATTCATGTGTTTGAGATGAGCAAGTTCATGCACGACGATAAAATCTATAAGTTTTTTATCCAGTTTTATAAGTTCCGTATTAAAGACAATCACACCTTTAGAATTACAGCTTCCCCATCTGCTGCGCATTTTTTTAAACTTCAAATCACTGTATCGAAGTTGCATCACTTGAGCAAAATATATAGCTCTTTGTGTGATGTAGGAGAATGCATAATTTTTATAAAATCTCTCATAGCACAGCTCAACACCATGTTTGTTTGAAATTTTTACTTTTTGCAAAGATTCTCTTAATTCTTTTGCTTCATCAATATCTATGCTGAAAATTTCTCCGAAAAGCAAAATCTCATCCTCTAAAATCACATGAAGTGTTTGCACGGAAGATACTTTTTGAAGCTGTTTTCTTATCCAAGATTCTCTTTGCAAAAGAAGCTTTTGGATAAAATTATCAGATACTTTTGGCGTTTTAAGAACTATTTCACCGTTTTTTTTAACACTTATATAACTGTTTTTAAGCTCAGGCTTTAGTAAATGCAAGATTTGCAAATCATGAAATATGATTTTATTGATACTCAATAGGGTCTTTTACTCCTGCAAGCTTAAAGCCGTTTAGACGCAGACGACAGCTGTCACAAACGCCGCACGCCATCTCTTCATCCTTGTAGCAACTCCATGTATTTTCAAGCGGAACATTAAGCCCAAGTGCATGCTGTACAATTTGTGATTTTTTTAGGTGTACAAGAGGCATATAGATTTGAATTTTTGTCTCTTCTTTTGTACCAAGGTTGATGCTCTGCTCTATACTTTTGATAAAAGACTCTCGACAATCAGGATAACCACTGCTGTCCTCTTCCACTACCCCGATAGCAATAATCTCTGCACCCTCTTTTTCCGCCAAAGCTCCGGCGATACTTAAAAAGATACCGTTTCTAAAAGGGACATAGGTTACGGGTACACCCTTTTGTACCCCTCCGGTAGGAACTTCTATGCTCTTGTCTGTAAGTGCGGAAGCACCTATTTGCGCAAAAAAATCCAAATCCAACACATATCGGTTTGAGGCACCGATGCTGTCGCAGATTTTATGAAAACAGGAGAGCTCTTTTTCTTGAGTTCTCTGTCCATAGTTAAAGTGCAGCGCTATAATCTCATACCCCATTTTTTTGACCATATAGGCACCAAGCGTAGAATCCATACCGCCACTCATAATACATATTGCTTTTTTATTTTTTAAATTCATAAGGTAATTCTAACATATTCAAATGATTATTACCACACCAGCAAATAAACTTAAGTTAAGTTTATTTGCTGGTGTGGTAATAATTTGATACAATCATGCCCATGATTGAATATGATAACAGAACCACACTGCAACTTGACACAAATATAGTTGAAGCGATTGCCAACTCGCTTACAAAAAAAGAGATAGAGCTTGTTATTACTGATGCCAAAGAGATGCAAGAGATAAATAAAGAGCATCGCGGCATTGACAAAGCTACCGATGTTTTAAGTTTTCCATACGAAGAGATGCCTATGAGTCCTCTTGGCAGCATAGTGATATGTTCAGAACATATTGAAGAAAAAGCAAAAGAGTTTGGACATACAAAAAATGATGAGTTTACGCTTCTTTTTATACATGGTATTCTCCACCTGCTGGGCTATGACCATGAAGTTGACGATGGAGAGATGCGCCAAGAAGAGGCAAAGCTGATTCAAAAGTTTGACTTGCCGCAGAGTCTGATTATCAGAAACGAAGGATAAGC
The DNA here is from genome assembly GCF_028694605.1 of Sulfurimonas sp. Classification (GTDB taxonomy): domain Bacteria; phylum Campylobacterota; class Campylobacteria; order Campylobacterales; family Sulfurimonadaceae; genus Sulfurimonas. Next base: position 288,014 of record NZ_JAQVKP010000001.1, read on the forward strand.
TACTTCTCCTTCTCGTCCGTTTTTATATATCCAAGTTCTAAGAGTTTATCATAAATACTTGAAACGATACTTCCCGTAGCTGCTCCGCCGTGTCCGCCGTGTTCTACCATAACAACTACTACATACTGAGGATTTTCATAAGGTCCATAGGTTGCAAACCATGCGTGAGAACGCGTGTAGTACTCCATTTCATGCTCCAGTTCTCTTTGCTTGATATCTTGTAAGATACCTACTACTTGTGCCGTGCCCGTTTTTCCTGCAATTTTTACTTTTGTTTTTAGATAATTTGTCCCTGTTCCACCCGCTACATTGCATACTTCATACATTGCTTTTTGGATAGTCGGCAATCTTTTTAGTTCATCTTCACCAAGCACTTCTTGAATCTCCGGTTCTATGACCTTCTCTCCAAGCATATTTGCAAAATAGGGACGGGGAAGTTTTCCTGTTGCCATCAGAGCGGTAAACTGTGCAACCTGCACTGGGGTTGTCAAAAAATCGCCTTGACCTATAGATGTGTTGACCGTCTCTCCTATGTACCAGTTTTTGTTGAATTTTTTTCTTTTCCACTCGCGTGAGGGAACAGTTCCTATAAACTCATTTGGTAAATCTACGCCTGTTTTTTTTCCAAGTCCATAACGCACAAGTCCATCGCTCATTTTGTCTATACCAAGTTTAAGGCTTCCTTTGTAAAAGTAGTCATCACAACTCTCCCGAATTGCCTTTTTTATATCCGTGCTTCCATGTCCATCTTTTTTCCAACATCGAAATACCCTTGAGCCAATAGGTATAGAACCTGTGCAAAAATCACTGAAATTTGGACCAACTTCCGGTGAGGTGATATATAGCAGACCTAAGCCTGTTTTTATAACAGAACCCGGCGGATAGAGTCCATGGACCAACTTGTTTGTAAAAGGTTTATCCAAACTGTTAGAGAGCTTGTCCCAAATTTCGCTGCTTATGCCTGTTACAAATGTATTTAAATCATACTCCGGAAAACTGCTCGCCGATAAAACAGCACCATTGACTTCCATAACGACAACTGCTCCGGCTCTGTTTTCAAAAAGTGTAGCGATATACTTTTGAAGTTCTATATCAATATTGAGCGTTAGTTTCCTGTCTTCTACCGGCATTTGGCTTGATAGCTCTTCTACTTCTTGGTTATTTGCATTTACTTTTATCTCTCTTTTTCCTGCTAAACCTTGCAGATATTCGTTGTAATATCGCTCTATTCCTGATTTTCCGCTATAGCCGATAAGTTCAATCAACGGATTGTCTTGAACATCATCTTTATTTGCACGTCCTACATAGCCAACGATATGAGCGGCAGTTTCATTGTATGGATAGTACCTTTTTGGAGAAGAGACAATGTTTATATTTTCTCTTAAACTTAAGATAGAGTAAACAGGCATAATTTGCTCGTATGAGACAAACTCAACAATATCGATAAAGTTGTGGTTGTAGTATGAGTCGTTTTTTTTGTACTCTTTGATAATTTTCTCTTTATCTAAGTGAGGCAGCAAGGAGAGAAGTGTGGCAAGTTCCGATTCAAAAATATCAAGGTTTTTTTTGAGTGTCAGATGCGGGGCGAGCTGTATCTTAAACCCAAGTTCATTGATAGCAAGAGGTCTGTTGTTGATATCGACAATTTCTCCTCTTACAGGCGCAATCTGCTCGATTTTAATAGTGTTGTTGTAGGAAAGTTTCTCGTAGTAGCTGTTTGATTCTACGGAGAGTAAAAAAACCCTTACAAGCAGTGCTAACCACGTAAGAGCGAACATAAAAAGTATAAATTTGATTTTCATAAAACACTCATAATCAAAAATTCAATTGCAATATAGTAAATCACATAGTAGCTTATGCTTGGTGTCGGAAACATAAAGATATTTGACAAAAGAGAGTAGAAAAGGAAAAAGCCAAGATATACCAAAAGAACAACAATAAATCTTATGCATGCGGCGCAATTGAAGCTTTGTGTGATTTTTGGAACAACATATTTATGGAGCAAAAAAAAGTAAATAACTGTGCTAAAGAGTACATATCCATTTGCGGCTTCAAAAAGCAAAAGACAAAAAATAACTAAAAAAAGAACTCCGGAATCCTCTTTTTTGAGTGCTTTGGAAAAATAAAAATAGAGTATTGCCAAAAGTGGCGGCAAAAAAAGATAGATACCGCTCAATGCTGTGTAAAAAAGAAATAAAACACCATAAAAGTATGGTGTTAGAGGGTTTTTATAAGAGAGACTTCGTTGCATACGGGAAAATGTTTACATTTAATACAATCTGCCCAAATTTTGTGCTCAGGCAGTGACTCTTTTGGAATTTCCACAAATCCAAGTTTTTCAAAAAAGGATTGCTTGTATGTAAGGCTTAAGAGTTTTTGAAGACCGAGTGCTTTTGCATCTTCTACCGCTTTTGCTATAAGCTGCTGCCCTATTCCCATGCCTCTTTTCCCCTCTTTTACAACAAGAGATCTGATTTCTGCAAGGGAAGGTGTATGGATATGAAGTGCGCAAAAACCGACTATTTCTCCATTCTCTTTTGCTAAAATATAAGATCTGATATTTGTCGCTATCTCATCAGAGCTTCTTGCCAAAATAACTCCCGCCTCAACTTCAGGGATAACTAGTTTTTGCATCTCGGCAATATCCGATAGCTTTGCTTTTGTCAACTCAATGTTCATCACAAGGTTCCTCTAAAATGGAGTGTAATAATGTCACAATCTTTCCTATGCCTCTCTTTTTGGAGCTTGAGACCATAAGTGCGTCTGGAAATGCCTTTTTGAGTTCATTTTGCTCTTTTTGGTTTAATTTGTCAATTTTAGTAAAAATTTGAACAATATGCTGCGATGGTTGTGCATGTTGAAGTAAAAAATCGCCTACAGATTTGTCAATCTCTAAAAATGGGTGTCTTGCATCAACCAGATGAACAAATATCTTAATTTGCTCTCTTGAAACTATATAGTCAGTGAGATTTTTTTCCCAGTCGTATTGAAGAGATTTGGCAACTTTTGCATATCCAAAGCCGGGTAAATCGACAAATTTTGCAAAACGTTTTTTTGTATTTTCTCTATCGATAAATGTTACATCAAAATAGTTGATAAGCCTTGTTTTTCCAGGAGTAGAAGAGACTTTCGCCAAGCCTTTATGGTTTGTGAGTGCATTAAGCAGCGAGCTTTTGCCCACGTTAGAGCGTGCCATGAAAACAACTTCATTTTGCTCTTGTGAGTTTGGCGCACCTGCTACATTGGCAGCAGATATAAGAAATTTTGCATCAACAATCTCAATCATTTTGCTCTTTCTTCGGCTCTTTTTCTTTTTTATCTTCAGGCATGTTAAAAATCATAATCACAGGTTCTTGTTGCGCACCTTTTGCGTATGCTTTGCCTTCTATAGTTTTTAAGACAACTTCATCACCGATAATCTCTTTTTTCTCATTTAACTGTTTTAAATGTACATTTTGAAAAAAGTGATACTCTTTTTTTTGAGGAAGATAGATAACTTTTTGTGCCTTTCCGGTATAAAGAGCACCCTCTAAAGTTTTAATTTTAAATGAGGCATTGCCCTCTGCTATAAATTGTGTCGGCTCTTGGTTTGCGTTTGTATGAATAGTAACCTTTGAAGCATTAAGTTCATCGCTTCCTTTGATGATGTTAACATCACCTTCAAAAATAGAAACCCCTTTTTTCTGGTCTGCATTAAATAGCTTTGCTTTTACTTGAAGCTCTTGCGCGAATAGTGCCGTTGTTAAACAAATGGTTAAAAAAATCTTTTGTTTCATTTTTTTCTCTCTTCTATCTGATATTTTGCTGTTACATCTTTGGAGCTAACGGTTTCTTGTGAGCTGTTATAATGCAATCCTTTTCCTATAACCCTATTTTCTCCTCTATAAAGAAGGTACTCCCCATCTGCTATGGCAAGAGTTGTTTTTTTGTTATAAGTTGCTTTTTGTGTTTCAAACGTCAAGCCATCTTCGCGTTTGTAAACTATATTGCCATCCAGATATACGACATCATCTTTATAGACACCGCTTTTTGATTTCATATTTGCGATATACTCTTTGGAACTGTCTGTATAGTCTATCTCTTCAACCTTGTATCTGTCTTTGTAGCGTGTCGCTGTTGTTCCATTCATGGTTGTGATAAGACCTTTGATATCCAGCTCATACATAACAAAAGACGTAATACTAAAAAGAGGTACATCTCCGGAAGGCTGCTCTTTTATCTCTAACGGCTTAAAGGCAAAAAGTATGGTCAACAGTAAAAAAGAAACAGCAAGAAAAAAATAGTTTATATTCATGCGATTATAACCAAAGAGCCATAAATTGTTCTCTTAAATCACCCTCATCTATGAGGATGTCTATCATCTCTCGTACAGCGCCTTCACCGCCATTGGATGTAAGCACGGTATCAACAATCTCTCTAATCTCTTTTACACCATCTTTTGGAGTAAAGCTTCTGCCTACGCTGCGCAACATTTTATAGTCATTGAGATCATCTCCTATGGCTCCTACTTCATAATGTTTTAAGCTAAGTTTCTCAAGTAGTTCTTTTAGCAAACTCTCTTTGTCTTTGACACCTTGAAAAAGATAAGAAATTCCAAGCTCTTTTGCTCTTTTCGTAACAATTTCAGAGTTTCTTCCGGTTATGATTGCGGCTTGATAGCCCATTTTTATCCATGAGCTAATAGCAAGACCATCTTTTACATTAAAATTTTTTATCTCGCTTCCATCGGAAGCGTAGATGATTTTTCCATCTGTAAGGCAACCGTCAACATCCAAAATAAGCAACTTAATCAAAGCATATCTTTCGTGCTAGGAATGCCAGCTCTCTCATTTTTCTGCATTGCACGGCGAAGTGCTACCGCAAAAGCTTTAAAGGCAGCTTCGATGATATGGTGCTTGTTTTTTCCCCTTTGAAGCACTATATGCGCACTTACTCTTGCATTGAGTACAAGGGCTTTAAAAAACTCTTCAACAAGTTCTGTATCAAAATTTCCGACTTTTCCTGCAATATCTACTTCAAAAACGAGATAAGGACGGTTGCTTAAGTCCAAATCACAGCTTACACACGCTTCATCCATGACGATATTTGCACTCCCAAAACGCTCCATCTTGTTTACCGGGTAGATGGCTTCTGCCAGGAGTGAGCCAAGAACTATTCCGATATCCTCAACACTGTGGTGATCATCTATGTGCGTATCGCCATTACATGAAATCTCTAAATCAATCAAAGAGTGTCTTGAAAAACTATCAAGCATATGGTCTAAAAAGCCAACGCCTGTATCTATCTTGCTTTTTTGCACTCCGTTGACTTCCAAGGAAATAGTGATATCCGTCTCTTTTGTTTTTCTGCTTTTACTAATCATTTTTTTTAATCCTCTCTAACTATAAATGAGCCTTGAAAGTTTCCAAGCGCCTTGTAGTCTCTTGCTTCTTGTTCGCTTCTAAAACCTTTGAGCCATACTCTAAATAAGCGTCCGTTATTTGTCTGTACATCTTTTATGATTGTTTTGTAACCGTCCGTGTTGTTATATTTTTTTTGTGTTGCAACTGCACCCTCAAACCTTGCAAAAGAGCCGATTTGAAGAGCAAACCCATCGATAATCTGATCTTGAGGTGTATCTTTCAAATCTTGAAGCAGAGGAATATCTCTCTTTGATTTGGAGTGAAAACCAAGAACTTCAACTTTTACAGGAGCAGTTCCGGCACCTACCATATCTATATTGCGTGCCGCAGTGTTTGATAAATCAATAATTCTTGTTTCCACAAAAGGACCTCTGTCGTTAATACGCACAACAGTACTTTTGCCGTTATTTTTATTTGTAACCTTTACAACTGTATTCATCGGCAGTGTTTTGTGTGCTGCTGTCATATCGTACATATTGTATGTTTCACCGTTTGAAGTTGATTTGCCGTGAAAATCAGGACCATACCAGCTTGCATTTCCATGAAAAATATCACCTACTTGCACCACCGTAGGGTAATATTTGATACCCCTGATTTCATATGGCTTCATGGTCGGATGGTGATAATCTTTTTTATCTACGATGCTATTGTAAGAATTTTGATCTTCAGGGTAACTCTGTGTCTGAGATGGCACAGTATAGCTGCTTTTGCTTCTTGAACTACAGCCGGTTAAAAGCATCAACAGCAACGCTACAACGAGAGAGAGTTTACCCATTTATCTTATCTTCAGTTAAAATAGAACTCTTATATTACCAAAAAAAGTATTTCAAGCACTTTTATATTTAGTATAAAAAGCAAATTCTTTACCAATTTCTCTCGCAGATGCTACTCTCTGTGCTATAGGAATGATAAGTTTTTGATTAAAACTCAATTTATTATCTTTAAGCGCATTAAAATCTTTAATCACGTTTTGGCTAACGTTGTATTTTTTTCCTATAGTATAAAGACTTTCACCTTTGGCAACCACATGAACTTTATAGAAATTTTGCATCTTTTGCGGAACGTACTTCTGCTTAAAGTCAGAGAGTTTTACATATGGAATATAGATTGCATATTCATTCGCATTTGGAGGAGCAAAATCATATTTGAGATGTTTGTTGAGTTTTTGCAGCTCCGGCAGCGGAATCTCAATAAGCTTAGAAACTCTCGTCAGAGACTCTCCTCTTGGAACTTCTACTGTTGCAATCGCAAACGCATTAGCCCTGTTGAGTAGATAATCGTACTCACTGTCGTGTAAAAATTGTTCATCATTCCCCATTAGCGCAAGCGAGAGAATTTTTCTTATATAAAGCCTGCTCTCCCTTGGAATATACTTCTCTTTGGAATCAAGTAAAACCAAAAGATCATCGCTTTTTGCTCTACGGATAGCATTCGCAACCCTTCCTTCCCCACAGTTAAAGGCAAGAGCGGCAAGATACCATTTGCCAAACTTCTCATACAAAGCAGTGAGATATTTTGCAGCCGCTTCGGTTGATTTAATCACATCTCTTCTCTCATCCACATACTGATCTATTATCAAGCCATAAAGCTTCCCTGTTTCAGGCATAAACTGCCAAAAACCGGAAGCTTTTTTAACCGAATAGGCTCTAGTTGAAAAACTTGATTCTGCCATTGCCAAAAAAAGAAACTCCGGAGGTACGCCATGCTCTGCCAAAATGTTTTTTACCGTAGGGATAAAAAGATGTGCTTCGTCCATTGCCTGAAAAAAATTTTCTTCATCATAAATATCTCTTTTGCTGTTTTTCATCTCATTCATAATTGGGTCATATAAAAAAGAGGCTTCTATGTCAAAAGATTCTAATATAGCTATTTCTTTGGTTTGATTTGTAAGGTAAGTGAGATTTGCACTGAGTAAAAGAGGGAGTAAAAATAGAATAATATATCTCAAATTTGCAGCTCCTTTTCATAAATTGAATCTTAAAGTTTAGCTAAATAACCCAAATAAAAAAAGAGCGCTATTTGATATTAGGAAATATTAAAAAGTTTAAGTGCATTTTTTGTAGTTATTTCTTCGATTTTTTCCTCTTTCGTCTCTAGCAATGCAGCTATTTTTTTTAAAATAAAAGTTGTATAAAAAGGCTCATTTCGCTCTCCCCTGTGGGGCATAGGCGTAAGATAAGGAGCATCGGTTTCTATGAGAAGTTTTTCAAGTGGGATTTTTGGTAACACTTGAAGAAGTTTTTTTGCATTGCTAAAAGTAACAACTCCTCCTATGCCGAAATAAAATCCGTTTTTTGCCAAAACTAGCAACTCTTCATCGGCATTGTAGCAGTGTAAAACACCGCCGACTTCGTTCGCATCGCTTGAAAGCAAAATCTCTTTTGCATCTCTTGAAGCGTCTCTTATATGCACAATTATGGGCTTTTTATACTTTTTTGCCATCTCTATTTGAGAGAGAAAAATCTCTTTTTGTCTCTTTTTTTCTCTCTCCCTCTCCTCATCACTTCCCTCAAGTCTAAAGTAATCAAGTCCGCACTCGCCCACTGCAACGCACTTTGGATGGTTTATATATGCTTCAAAATCAAGCGTATCAAAAGCATCCATATCATAAGGATGTACGCCAACGGCAAAATAAACGTCGCTGTTTGCCTCGGCTATGGCAACGGCTCTTGAAAGATTTTTCGGGTCTGCTCCAGGGATGATAAAACGTCTAACCCCACCCTCTCTGGCTCTTTGCAAAACCATATCCAAATCATCATTGTATCTTACATCGTCGAGATGTACATGTGTGTCAACTATCATATATTTTCTCCTTGGCAAAGCAAAAGCAGCTCTTTGGCAAATCCTTTTGCCTCTTCTGTAATCCTCTCGCCGCTGATGATTCTTGCTACCTCTTGCGAGCGTTCATCAAAATTTAACTCTTTTACGTAGGAAGTCCCCTCTTTTTTATATACTAAAAAGTGCTGGTTACCCATAGATGTGAGTTGTGGCTGGTGAGAGATAACAAATATCTGAAAATGCTTTGAGAGACCCCTTAGCACTTTTGCAACACTCATCGACTCTTCACCGCTTAGGTTTGCATCTATCTCATCAAGCATCAACACACCGCCCTCTTTGTTCATACACTCTGATTTGAGTGCTAAAACCCCAAGACGAAGTCTGTTAAACTCTCCCGTGCTTATCTTTTGCAAATCCGTACCATGAAGCTTAAGTGCTATCTCATCTTTTCCAAAAATATCAAGCTCTTTTTGGATTATTTCAACTTTGGCATCACGAAGGTAGAGTTCGTTGAGATATCGGTTCAAATCACGCTCAAACAGACCTATCTCTGCATGGCGCAGTTGTGTCAGCTTTTGCGAAAGCTCTTTGACTTTTTTTGCCAAAGATGCCTCTTGCTGCTCCAAATCCCCTTTTGTCATCTCTATATTTTCGTACTTTTCAAGCTCTTGAATCTTTTGCTCTTTATATCTAATCGCGTCTTCTATGCTGCCGTATCTTCTTTTTAGTTCACTAAGTACCTCAAGACGGTTTAAAACCTCTTCAACATTTACATCTTCTAACATCTCAAAGCGTTCTTGCGCACTCTCCATTACCGCTCTTAACTCGTTCATCGTATCGTTAAAAGATGAACTATCCACACCAAGCAACTCAAGTGTACCGACAACACTGTGTTCATACTCAAAAATAGTATTTGCCCGTGTTATGCTCTCTAAAACTTTCTCTTTTTTGGAGAGCTCTTTTTTTATCTCCAAAAGCTCTTCATCTTCCGATACTTTTGGATTGACCTCGCTGATTTTTTGAATTTCAAAAGCTGCAAACTCTTTAAGCTCCGTAACTCTTTTTTGCTCTTCCTCTATGATGAAGAGCGCTTTTTTAACTCTTTTATGCTCTAAGAAAAAATCTTTATAGTCACTCTTAAGTTTTTCTATCTCAGGAGAGTGTTTTTGGATTCTGCTATCTAAAATCAGAAGCAGGTTTTCATTTTCAAAATCACTAAAATCTCTTAGTGAGAGGTGTTTTAAGTAGTTTGACGCAAGCAGGCTTAAGCTTTTTTTAGAGATATTTTGGTTGTTTATAAAGTATCTTGATTTCTCTTTTTTTAGGTGCTTAAAGATATAAACATCATCCTCTTCTATGCCGTACTCTTGTGCATCCAGCTCCCATGCGACGCTTGCCTCACACAAAGCGGCTTCACATGATGCCAAGCCAAAAGATGAGAGGATGGAGTGCATCAAAATCGACTTTCCGCTTCCGCTAGGTCCTGTGAAAACGATAAGCCCATTTTTCGGCTCTATCGCAACTTCTTTAAAACTAAGATACTCTTTGAGGTAAAATCTCTCTATCACTCGCCCCACCTTAACTTCTCTTTTAAAACATCAAAATAGTTATACTCTTCTCTGTGAATCAACTTGATAGTTTTTGCTGCGAGCTTTATATAAACACTCTCTCCAAGCCCAAGTTCATGGACATCCTGTCCGTCTATGATTATCAAAGCTCTCTCTTCCGAGGTCTTCATTTCTATGGTAAATCGCCCCGGAAGTACAACAGGTCTTTGTGTCAAAGAGTGAGGGCAGATAGGTGTTAGGGCAAAAACATTGCTCATAGGAAAAAGAACGGGTCCGCCTGCCGAGAGGTTGTATGCGGTTGAGCCGGTGGGAGTGGAGACGACAACACCATCTCCATAGTAGGTGTTAAAAGAGCGCCCATCAACAAGCGCTTCAACATGTATCATATTGGAGACACGCGTGCGTGTCAAAACAACATCGTTAAAAGCGTATATTTTGAACTCTTGTCCATTTTTTATTACGGTAGCTTCTAAAACAGCCCTTTCATCCACTCTATATCTGTTTTGCGTAATTTTTTTTACAAAAGAGTCAAGTTCATCAAGTGACAAATCAGTCAAAAAACCGAGATTTCCCGCATGAATGCCGAGAATCGGGATATCATGGTCAAAAGATCTTCTTACGGTAGATATAAGCGTACCATCACCCCCGAAACTTACCAAAAAATCAGCTTCTTTACAGATTGTTTCAAAGTCATGCCCGACAAACCCTATCATAGCCGCACTTGCGCCCTCAAGCAAAACCTCAATGGTATATTTTTTAAAGATAGTTTCCAGTTTCTCATAACCATCTCTGAGTTCAGGCGTAGATGGTCTTAAAACAACACCGACTTTTTTAATTGTTCGATTTTTCAAATATTAAGTCCTTAAGTTTTTTGAACTTTTTTGTAAATTATACATAAAAATAGGCACTGTTTTAAATGGGCTAAGAGAAGTTTAGATATAATCCGCAAAAATTATTTTAGGATTCACTATTCATGAGAACTCATTATTGTACAGATTTAAGTGAAGCGGATGTAGGCAAAAGCGTTGTTTTGGCAGGTTGGGCAAATAGCTATCGTGACCATGGAGGAATCGTTTTTATAGATTTACGAGACAAAAGCGGTCTGATTCAGCTTACATGTGACCCGGAAGACAGCGCATCTTCTCACAAAACAGCGAGCATGGTTCGTGATGAGTTTGTTCTTGTGGCAAAGGGCAAAGTTCGTCTTCGCGGTGAAGGCTTGACAAATCCTCGTCTAAAAACAGGTGCGATTGAAATCGTTGTGGATGAACTAACCATAGAAAACAAGTCAGCGGCAGTTCCTTTTGTCATCGGCGATAAAAATGTCGGTGAAGAGACAAGACTTAAGTATCGTTACTTAGAACTTAGAGACCCGTCCATGTATGAGACTTTCCGTCTTCGCTCTAAAGCGGCAATTGCGGCTAGAAACATCTTGGATGAAAACGGCTTTTTGGAAGTTGAAACTCCGATTTTAACAAAATCAACTCCGGAGGGCGCTAGAGACTATCTAGTGCCTTCACGTGTGCACAACGGCGAATTTTACGCACTTCCGCAATCTCCGCAGCTTTTCAAACAGCTTTTGATGGTCGGCGGATTTGACAGATACTTCCAGATAGCGAAATGTTTTAGAGATGAAGATTTAAGAGCAGATCGCCAACCTGAGTTTACCCAGATAGATGTCGAGATGAGCTTTTGCGACCAAGAAGATGTTATGCTCATTGCAGAAAAACTCCTTGTTGCGATGTTTGGCGCATGCGGTGTTGAAATCAAACCGCCGTTTAACCGTATAGCTTACAGAGATGCTATGGAGTGGTACGGCTCAGACAAACCGGACTTAAGATATGGTCTTAAAATGGTAGATGTTATAGATATATTTGAGAGATGCGACAATGAAATATTTACAAATATCGCAAAACAACCGCACAAAAACCGCATAAAAGCTCTAAAAGTTCCGGGAGCTGATTTGGTTTTTTCTAAAAGAGAGATGAAAACTTTTGAAGATTTTGTAAGACAGTTTGGTGCACAGGGACTTGGGTACTTCCAGATGAAAGAAGACGGTTTAAAAGGTCCGCTTATCAAGTTTTTTACGGATGCGGATATTGCGCTTCTTGTGGAGAGGCTCGGTATGGAAGTCGGTGATGTCGTATTCTTCGGTGCGGGAGATAAAAAGACGGTTTGGGACTACATGGGTCGTCTTAGAATCTTTATAGCAGAACATGAGAAGATGAATCTTGTTGACAAAGATGCCTATGAGTTTGTTTGGGTTGTTGACTTCCCTATGTTTGAAGTTGAAGACGGAAGAGTTAAAGCACTTCACCACCCTTTTACACAGCCAAAAGATACAGATAAAGACGATGTTGAGGAGATAGATTCTATCGCTTATGACATTGTTTTAAACGGTACAGAGCTTGGCGGTGGAAGTATCCGTATTCATAAAGAGGAGATGCAAGAGGAGATTTTCAAACTTCTCGGTATCGGCGAAGAGGAAGCAAAAGAGAAGTTCGGATTCTTACTTGACGCTCTTAAGTTTGGTGCACCTCCGCACGGCGGTTTTGCTATTGGGTTTGATAGACTTATGATGCTAATCTCTAAAAAATCAAGCATTCGTGATGTTATAGCATTCCCTAAAACGCAAAAAGCTTCTTGTATCTTGACAAAAGCACCGAGTGAAGTAGATGCTACTCAGCTTAGAGATTTACATATAAAAATAAGATAGTATGAAAAAGCTATTTTTAATCATCGGAGCACCCGGCTCCGGTAAGACAACAGATGCGGAGTTAATCGCCAAGCAAAACAGCGGAGTAACACATTACTCTACGGGCGATATGCTAAGAGCAGAAGTTGCAAGCGGCTCTACCCTTGGAACCGAAATAGAGAGCTATATCTCTAAAGGTCTTATCGTTCCCATAAAAATAGCCATAGAAACCATAGTAAACGCCATCAAAAATGCCCCTACTCCCGTTATTATTATAGATGGATACCCTAGAAGCATGGAGCAGCTCGGTGCGTTAGATGACTACCTCGCAGCAGACTTATCACTAGAACTTTGCAGTGTTATAGAGGTGTATGTAAGTGAAGATACCGCAAAAGAGAGAGTTTTAGGACGCTCTCGCGGCGAGGATGACAAGGTAGAGGTTTTTAACAACCGCATGAAAGTTTACACAGAGCCTCTTGATGCTATCAAAACATTTTATAGCGGTAAAAATCTTTTACATACGATAGATGGTGAGCGAACTATAGAAGAGATAGTTTTGGAGATGGAAAATTTTATAAAGTCAAAAATATAATTGAACCCTTTTAAAGGTTCAATTATCCTAGTTTTGCAATGATAGCTGCTTCAACATCAGCGATGTTTAAGGTACCGTCAACTGTAATGTATGTAATTTTAGGATTTTTTGCTGCTTGCTCTTTGTAGTAGCCTATAAGCGGTTTTGTCTGTTCATGATATACTTTTAGCCTATCAAGTACAACCTCTTCTTTATCGTCGTCTCTTTGAACCAAATCTTCACCAGTTGTATCATCTTTGCCCTCAACTTTTGGCGGGTTAAATATGATATGGTAAGTTCTTCCCGATGCCAAATGTGCACGACGGCCGGACATTCTTTTTACTATCTCGGCATCAGGAACGTCTATCTCTATAACTGCATCTATGTTTATACCTGCATTTGTTACGGCATCGGCTTGAGCGAGTGTGCGTGGAAAACCATCCAGCAAATAACCGTTTTTGCAGTCATCTTCAGCAATTCTGTCCTTTACGAGACCTATGATGATATCATCGGTTACAAGCTTACCCGCATCCATCGCCGCTTTTGCCATTTTACCCATTTCAGTCCCCGCTTTGATAGCGGCGCGAAGCATATCACCTGTAGAGATTTGCACAATGTTATATCTTTTTGTCAAAAATTGCGCCTGCGTACCCTTGCCCGCACCCGGAGCGCCTAGTAGTATTATTCTCATTTTCTATCCTAGCTCTTTTTTTTGGTATTATATGGAAACAGAGGTTAAAATCAGCTATTTTTACTCTTCATCTTCAAATCCAAAATCATCATCGTCTCCGCCGTTTTGAGCCTCTAAGATATCGTCAATCAGCTCTTTACACTCATCTTCTTCAATATCACCGCTTGCTATATCATCAAGAACATCTTGCAAATCTGCCTTAAACTCTCTAAGCTCCTCTATCTCTTCTTTTGCTTCTTCGCTTGCATCTTTGTTATCTGCTATCTCTTGAAAAATCTCATCCAATCTCTCGTCAATATCAGGAATAACACTTTTTGTAATCAACTCTTCTAACTGCTGTGCGTACGACATCTTGTATCCTTAAATGTTTTCAGTATAATACTTAAAAAAGATAAAGCGGTGGATTAAAAAATGAACTTTTATGCGTGCATTATAGGAAGTGAAATACTCAACGGTCGCAGGATTGACAAACATTTTGAATTTTTAAAAAATGAGCTTCAAAAATATGGACATGAGCTTTTTGCCTCATTTGTTATAAAAGATGATGAAAACTTAATCCGAAAAACATATAACTTTATCAAAGATGATGCAGATGGTGTAATGTTCTCTTTTGGCGGTATCGGAGCAACTCCTGATGATTTGACAAGAGCTGTTGCGGCGGAGGTTTTTACTGCCAAAGAGCTTCAGAGACATAAAAAATTTGAACAAGATATCTTAGAACGATTTGGAAAAGATGCTTATCCGCACAGGATTTATATGGCAGATTTACCGCAAAATGCAGAGCTTCTTTTTAATCCCATTAACAATATGTCCGGTTTTTCACTACAGGACAGATATTTTTTTACCCCCGGCTTTCCGGAGATGTCACACCCGATGCTTAGGGCTGTTATAGAGAAGTTTTTTAGTAAAAGTGTCAAAAAACACAGGCTTACGCTTTTTGCAAAAACGAGCGAAAATACACTAATAGATATTATGCAAGAAGTTCCAAAAGATATAGAACTCTCCTCTTTGCCGATGTTGCGAGATAAAAAAGCATCTGTTGAAATATCGCTCTGCTCTACAGATAAGATTTATGTGGAAAAATACTTTCATCTTTTTGAGGATTTTTTGAAAAAACAAAACATAGAGTATGAATTAATCTAGTGTTTTCTTGCGTAATATGGGATTAAGAGCCAAAAGGTTAAAATACGCGAAAAAAGAAGGCTCTTTTTGCTAAATCTTCCAAATACACTAGCGTTTTTGCGCATCCTTTTAGCACCTATTATGTTTTGGGTCATTTTAAATCCGGACTATTTTACACAGAACGGCTATCATGTTTCATGGAACTACTATTTTGCGGCTTTAATTTTCGTTCTTGCAAGCGTTACGGACTTTTTTGACGGCTATATCGCAAGAGAGTGGAATCAGATGACTATGCTTGGAGCCATTATAGACCCGCTTGCGGACAAGATGCTTACCATCGCCGCATTTTTGGGACTAATGATGGTCGGCGAGGCGAGTGCGTGGGCTATCTATATAATCATCATCCGTGAGCTTTTTATCACTGGTATTCGTACCGTTGCGGTGAGTGAGGGGCTGGACGTCAAGGCTTCATGGAGCGGCAAGGTCAAAACGGTTGTGCAGATGTTTGCTATCGGTTTTTTACTGATGCACTGGCAATTTGCACAGGAGCTTTTATGGCTTGCGGTTGCACTCACACTCTATTCTGGCTTTGAGTATCTTTGGGGATTTAGGGCTGCACTTTTGGGAGTTAAAAAAGCATGAGTTTTTTAGTATCGCTTCTAGTTCTCTCGGCACTTATCTTTTTTCATGAGCTTGGACACTACCTTGCAGCCCGCAGAATGGGTGTAAAGGTAGAGGTTTTTAGCATTGGTTTTGGCGCAAAAGTTGCCTCTTTTCATAAGTGGGGCAACGAGTGGAGGCTTGCACTCATCCCGCTTGGCGGCTATGTCAAGATGAAGGGACAAGATGACAGCGACCCGACAAAAAAAAGCTATGACGCCGACAGCTACAATGTCAAAACACCGTTGCAAAAGATGTTTATCCTCTTTGCGGGACCGCTTGCAAATTTTGTTTTAGCTTTTATTCTCTATCTTTTTATCGCTCTTGGCGGACCAAATATCCTCTCTCCGGTTATCGGTCAGATAGTCAAAGACTCTCCAGCATTTGTGGCAGGAATTGAGACAAACGACACCATCCGCTCTATCAACGGCACGGCTATAACAAAATGGGAAGAGATGGCAGAGATTATTGAACATGCAGATGGAGTACTTAGCTTTGAGGTTGAGAGAGCCGGTTACATACACTTTATAGCCGTTACGCCAAAAATCACCCAGACAACAAATATGTTTAATGAAGTTATCGAGAAAAAGATGATAGGCATAGGAAGTGCGGGAGTAACGCACAAGCTCTCGCTCGGTCTTGAAGAGACGTTCTCTTACGCAACAAATCAAACCATCCACGCTTCCACTCTTATATTTACGGGGCTTAAAAAACTACTCTTTGGCGAAGTGCCGGCAAATGAGCTTGGCGGCGTTATCTCCATCGTCAAACTTACATCAGATGCGACAGATGCAGGATGGATGAGTGTACTCTTTTTTGCCGCACTTATCTCTGTAAACCTCGGAGTCCTCAACCTTCTCCCCATCCCCGCACTTGACGGCGGACACATTATGTTTAACCTCTATGAATTTCTATTTAGACGAGAGGTAAATGAGGAGATTATGCTAAAACTCACCATTGCAGGATGGGTTATACTCATAGGGCTTATGGGGCTTGGGCTTTATAACGATATCAACAGACTTATAGGATAAAAAATGAACAAAGAAGAGTATAAGCTTTATATAGATGATGTGATTAGAAGAGTTGAGTTTGCCAGAATGCGCTTTGATGAGAAGCATATAGTCAAGATTGTAGCTATCAGCAAATACTCCACCGCAGATGAGATAAAAGCACTCTATGAGATAGGTCAAAGGGCGTTTGGAGAGAACAAAGTACAAGATTTGAGAGCAAAAAGCAGCGAGCTTGAAGAGCTGCCGCTTGAGTGGCACTTTGTGGGAAATCTGCAAAAAAACAAAATCAACAACCTGCTTGACATAAACCCTGCTCTTTTTCAGGGGCTTGATTCGCTGGAACTAGCACTTGAGCTTCAAAAAAAGCTAGAAGCAAGAGAGATAACACTTGATGCACTGCTACAGATAAACTCTGCAAAAGAGGAGTCCAAACACGGCGTGATGCCTGAAGATGCCATTGCAATCTACAATCAGATAAAAGCAGAATGCCCAAATATCCGTCTAAAGGGCGTTATGAGTATCGGTGCGCATACAGATGATAAAGCGGTGATAAAAAATAGTTTTGAGACTACATATAACATCTACAAACAGTTAGAAGGTGCAACCATCTGTTCTATGGGTATGAGCGGGGATTTTGAACTCGCCATCGAATGTGGTTCCAACATGGTACGCCTCGGCTCTATAATGTTTAACAAATAGACTTCTTGTATAACCTCTAATTCGAAAATATAATAACGTTCGCCCTGAGTCTCTCAAAGGGTGTTTTGTTTATGGTTCGACAAGCTCACCACGAACAAAAAACTGAGTTATGCAAGAAAAAATAGTTTGTGTACGTGCCCTACCAGACACGCTACCTTTGTTTTCTACTTATGAAGCAAAAGCTCTTTTACAAGATACTCTCCCGTATAACTTCCTGTAGTTTTGTAGCTTTGTGCCACATCTTCCGGAGACCCCTCGGCGATAACCAAACCGCCCCCGCTCCCGCCTTCTGGCCCCATATCGATGATATAGTCCGCATTTTTAATCATGTCAAGATTATGTTCGATGATAAGAACCGAGTTCCCAAGTTCTACAAACTTATGAAGTACGCCTGTAAGTCTGTCAACATCGGCAAAGTGCAGTCCCGTTGTCGGCTCATCCAAGATATAGAGCGTTTTGCCTGTGTCCTTTCGGCTTAGCTCTTTGCTTAGTTTGATTCTCTGTGCCTCACCGCCTGAGAGTGTAATGGCATTTTGCCCAAGCGTGATATAGCCAAGACCGACATCAACAAGTGTCGAGAGTATCTGGTTAATCTTTGGAATCGCTTTGAAAAACTCATACGCCTCTTCCACGCTCATGTTAAGTACATCTGAGATATTTTTGCCTTTGTAGAAAACTTCTAAAGTCTGTTGGTTGTATCTTCTGCCATGACATGTGTCGCATTTGACCATGATATCTGGTAAAAAGTGCATCTCAATCTTGTTTTCGCCCTCGCCTTGGCACTTTTCGCATCTCCCACCTTTGACATTGAAG
This sequence comes from Sulfurimonas sp., assembly GCF_028694605.1. Classification (GTDB taxonomy): domain Bacteria; phylum Campylobacterota; class Campylobacteria; order Campylobacterales; family Sulfurimonadaceae; genus Sulfurimonas. The sequence continues at coordinate 306,023 of NZ_JAQVKP010000001.1, forward strand.
CTAAATCGTGAGCTTGTGTAGCCACGTATCTGCGCCTCTTTTGTCTGCTCAAAAAGATTTCTTATCTCATCCATAAGCCCTGTGTAGGTTGCAGGGTTGGAGCGTGGTGTGCGTCCTATAGGGCTTTGGTCTAGGTAGATAACCTTATCGACCTGCTCAAGACCTTCTATCTCCACGCCTGCGACTTTATTTACTTTTCTGGCATGGTTAAGCAGTTCTCGTGCCGTTGGCAGCAGTGTTTGGAGTATCAGAGAACTTTTTCCGCTCCCGCTTACACCCGTGATGCAGACAAAGTTGTTAAGCGGGATTTTGAGGCTAAGATTTTTGATATTATTTAATGTAACATTTTTTATCTCAATGTAGTTCTCTTGTGCTCTTCTGTAAAAATACTCAATCTTTTTTCTGCCGTAAAGATAGTCAGCTGTGAGTGTTTTGGCTTTTTTTAGCTTGTCAAGAGTTCCGGCAAAAACAACCTCTCCGCCAAACTTTCCTGCCCCTGCTCCGATATCGACCACAAAATCGGCACTCTCTATCGTCTCTTTGTCATGTTCGACCACGATAACACTGTTTCCCTTCTCCTGTAAGCTTCTAAGCGTGCGGATAAGTTTTAGCGTGTCTCTCTCATGAAGCCCGATGCTAGGCTCGTCAAGTACATACAAAACACCGGTCAAACCGCTGCCGATTTGTGAAGCGATACGGATGCGCTGTGCCTCCCCGCCGCTGATGGTTCTCGCATCACGCCCCAAGGTAATATAACCAAGTCCAACATCATGTAAAAAGTAGAGTCTCTCTCGTATCTCATTTAAGATTGGAGCGGATATCTGGACATTTTGTGCTTTAAGGTAGCTAAAGTTGTCTCTCTTTTCAAACCACTCATAGCTTTTGGAGATGGGCATATCTAAGATATCGGCTATACCTTTATCAGCCACCTTTACGGCAAGAGACTCTCTTTTGAGTCTATGTCCGCCGCAAACACTGCATACCTTTTCGCTCATGTAGTCGGATAGCTCTTTTTCGTCTTTAAACATATCATAAGCGATTTTTACGATACCGGGCCAAACTCTTTTGACTTCATGACCCTTCCAAAGAAAACTCACTTCATCAATACCGCCGTGCAAAATCCCCTTTTTTTGGTAATCAGGCAAATCTGAGTAAGGGGTATTCGTGTCTATTTTGTTATGTTCACAAAAGCCCTTTAAAAATGTAAAATAGTATCCTTTGTTAAAGCCGTAGATTATTTTGACTGCACCCTTTTCCACCGACAAATCCACGTCTATAATCTTGTCATGGTCAAGCGCATAGCGAAGCCCAAGCCCGTCACACTCCCTGCATGCCCCTTTTGGGGAGTTAAAAGAAAAAGATAGCGGCTCCAGCGGGTCAAAACTTACCTTACAGTCAAAACAAGCGTTGTGTTCGCTATAGTGGATTTGCGAGCGGTGAAGCCCAAGTTCCTCGTGGTTGAGTATCTCTATTTCAAGCTCTCCGTAACTCTCTTTGAGTGCTTTTTCTACATCCGCTGCGATACGTTCTCTATTTTCCTCACTCACGACAACCCTGTCAATGACCACTTTAATAGTATGTTTTTTGGTTTTGCTAAGCTCTATCTCCTCATCCAGACGCACCATCACCCCATCTATCATGGCGCGCACATACCCTTTATGCACAAGCGATTCCAGCACATCGGCATATGAGCCTTTTTTTTCATTTACGATTGGAGCTAAGAGTACAAGTTTTGCCCCATTGGGAAGTTTTAGAACCTCGCCTATAATGTCGGATGCACTCATCTGTGATATCTCTTTGTTACATTTATGGCAGTGCTGTACGCCTATGCGAGCATAAAGAAGTCTTAGATAGTCATAAATCTCTGTGATAGTTCCAACGGTTGAACGGGGATTTTTAGAAGTTGTTTTTTGGTCGATGGCAATAGCAGGAGTAAGCCCCTCTATCTTGTCCACATCAGGTTTGCCGACACGGTCAAGAAACTGTCTCGCATACGAGGAGAGCGACTCCATATAGCGTCTTTGCCCTTCTGCATAAAGTGTATCGAAAGCAAGTGTCGATTTGCCGCTTCCACTTAGCCCCGTAAAGACAACGAGTTGATTTTTTGGTATCTCAAGCGATATATTTTTTAGGTTATTTTCTCTTGCACCCGTTATTTTGATTACATCTCTATTTTTCATTTTTGCTCCGTTTTATAAGAATACTCTTTGTGCCAGATATAACACAATCAAAAGATAAAAAGTCACTAAAAGTTTTTTTTGCATTCCCGCATCGATTTTGTCTTTGAAGTGTATCCCCAAAGCAACGCCGGCGAAAGAAGCAATCCCGATAACCGAACCGCTGAAAAAATCTATCTCTCTGCTGAGCGTGTGCGATATCAAACCCGCTACAGAGGAGAATATGACAAAAAATAGCCCGGCGGCGATAGCTTTTTTAAGATCTACATGCAAAAAAGTAACCAAAATCGGCACAAGAAGAATGCTGCCGCCAACACCGATAAGCATACTTACAGTTCCTAAAACGACACCAATAGCAAACAAAATCCCTTTGTGTACACTTTTTTGCACTCGTCCTGCCGTTGTTTTAAAAAAAAGTCGCACTAGAGCAAAAAATGCAAAAGATAAAAAGATAATCTCAAGCACTCTATCGTCCACGCTGGAAGCTATAAAACCGCTAAACATCGCACCGCAAAAGCCGCCTATCCCAATAGCAAACACCAAAGGAACATCAAGATTGTTCTTTTTATTATTTAGATAGCTTCCATAGATAGAACTAAAAACCATCTGTACGATTGAAATTCCGATAGCATCCTTGATTTGATGCCCCAGAAGCAAAAGCAGCGGCACCAAAACAGTCCCTCCGCCGATTCCAAAAAAACCAGAGAGTATGCCGACACCGACACCTAAAAGTATCAATTCTATCATTGTCTTAACTTTTTTGCGAATTATAGCATCTTATACCAAATCAAACCCGCCTCCCAAGCTCCCATTATAAGAGAGTTTAATTTTACTTTGAGATTCAATCAAGTATAATCATCCAAACAAGGGCTAGAGAATGTTAAATATAATTATAGAAGCTTCACAAAATTTTTGTATCCACCAAATAAGAGTTCCGTATGAAATGGTTGATGATATCAGTGAAATGAGAACAGTTATTGCTTCTATCGATATAGAGTTGCTTGGCGGGAAAAAACAGAGAGTTTATATCGGGGCAACACTTGATTTTGCACAAAGGGTTGCCGCCGCTCTTTTGGAAGAGGATGCGAGTGATGAAGAGACGCTTGTGGATATGGTGCTTGAGACTGCCAATCTGATTGTCGGCAGTGCAAAAGTTCTATCACAAAGAGAGCCTCAGTACGCCTTTACTCTGCGTACGCCCAACTTTGAAAAGATAGGTTTATTTGATGTAGCGTACGATAAGGCAAAAATTCTTAAAGTTCAAAATGATGCAATGATTCTTGCTATCAAGGAAATATAATTGAAAAAGAGACATATATACGGAGTCAAGGATGAGTCTTTTGACCCTGAAACAGAGCTTTCATGGATGGATTATTCGGGGCTGCTTGATATGGAAGTTGAGTTTACATCTGATTTGGGTGAAACTGAGCTAACGCTTGGGGAGATACTGCAACTTAAAAAAGGTTCTATTATTGATTTGAAAAAACCTGCTGGAGAGAGTGTTGAATCTTACGTCAATGGTCGTATTTTAGGCAGAGGTGAGGTAATGGTCTATGAAAAAAATCTTGCCATCCGTATCAATGAGGTTTTAGATTCCAGCGCTGTTTTATACCACCTCTCAAAAGAAAAACCATGATAAAACTTCTACTTATTTTAACCGTTCCTTTTTTACTGCATGCTGCAAAGATACTCAGCTATAACATCTATGACAGAACAGACAGAGTTGATGTGATGATTACTTTTGACACCCCTTACAATGGAGTGATTAAACAAAACACGACCAACTCGATTTTGACAATTAAACTTGAGGATGCTTCTATTGAATCTTCAAAAGTAAAGCAGCTTGCTTCAAAGTTTATCCGTTCTATCGCCATCACACCTATGAATGACCATACGCAAATCGTTGCGGAGATTCCGCCAAATGTCGCATTGCAGGCTTCTAAAACATCAGATTCTTATGGGTTAAGGCTCCGTTTTGCCACTCCATCGGCAGTTCAAAACAGCAGTGAGACAAACGATGTTTCTGCTGATGAACTCGCATCTCTTCCGACAAAAAAGAGCAATGATCTCGCCGGAAGCTATTACCTTGTTATTGCTATTTTAGTTGCAGGGATTGCGATTCTCTTTTATATCAAAAAAAGAGTCGTTCAGCCTCAAACGAAACAGACACAATCTTCTTGGCTCTTTCAAGAGAGCAATTTAGAAGAGAAAAAAGAGGTACATTCTGTACCAAGCAGCGCCTATGCGCAGAATGTAACCATCAGATTTCAAAAAGCGCTTAATAGCGACAATAGTGTTGTTATGCTTGATTTTGGTGAACAGAGCTATCTTGTTTTGATGGGGAAAAGCAATATTTTACTTGACAAATTCAGCGGAGACAAGCCTGTTACAGAGGATGATTTCAATGCGATTTTACAAAACAGACATAAAGAGCTTGAAAACTTTTTAAATAACGATGACAAGCACCAAGAGTCGCTTAGAATTTATAAAGAGAAAGCCGCTTCCATCTCTTATGAACTTTAGAAGCACCCTTTAATCTTGAGGGTTTGTCTTCTCTTCTAAAAGCTTTTTAATCGTCTCAATATTGGCGCGGTTTAAGAAGTAGTGCTCATCCATCATCTTGTTGACATGATATACCTCTGTGACTGTTATGCCATAAGGGTCTTTTTTCTCTTTGACAATTTTGCCGCTATCATCATATGAGTAGAGAAATAAAATCTTACGCGTCTGTTGCACATAGTAGGTAACAACAATCTCGTCAGAGTGCTTTTTCTCTAGCGCTACAATCACTTTATGGTCGTCCCTGATACTTTTGTCAAGGTTTAGCTCTTCTCTCATCTCTGAGGCTAAAATATAACCAATATAAAATTTATTGTACAAATCGTGGTATCTTTGAACTTTTTGGCTCATTAAAAAATTGATATCAAGTACATATTTTTTATGAGCCCTGAGCATTTTTGTAATCCAAGATATAGTGTTGTAGTATCGAAAAGGATGGAGTTTTAGCGTATGTGCTTCTATCATCTTTTCAGATTTAACTCTCTTTTTTGGTTGAAGTTTTTTTGTATCGGTGGCAACAATATGCTCAAGAACGCCTTTGGCAGAAAACTCATTTGTAAGCCAAACACTACAGTATGATGGAAGTTGTCTCACACCGGTTGCACCTTCGTTAAGTATGATAAGCGCTTTAATCTCGTAGTTTGGAAAGATAATTTCCAAGAGAGCTTTTTTCTTTCGAAGTCTTTTTCTAAGTTTGAGTACTGATTTGACAAGCGTCATCTCAACGAAATAGAGTTCATTGTCTTTTGTAATAAACATAGCATCAAATTCACTAATCTCTCTGCTTTTAGTTCTATAGACAATCTGCTGTTTTTCGCTGATAGAGAGAGTGTTTGCATGAGATTTTATCTTGTCTTGATGAAACCCTTTAAGAACAAATTTTTCAATATCATCACTGTTTGCCGCATACATAAGAAGTTTTTCATAAACAAAATTTTCAAAAACTTCCCCTTCAAAAGAGCGGTAAGAGCTTAAAAAATGTTGGTCATCTTCACTTACCCCTTTTTTAATTAAAGAGAGTAGATAATTTATATTGTAATCATAGTGAAGTAGGTTATCTCCTATATCACTCTCATCCAATGTTTTAATTGATTTACTTATTTTCAACAAACTATCTCGCTATTACTAAAAAAATCATCTATCATACTGCGGCATTCATAAGGGTCAACGATGTGATTAATCCTAACTCTTAGTGCTGAAGCACCGCTGTAGCCTTTAGAGTAGGTATGCAGATGCTTTCGAAACATTACAACTCCATAAGAGCCATAAAATTCAATCATCTTATCAAAATGTTCCAGGATTATAGCATGCTTGATATTTTTGTCAATTTCTTTTGTGCCTGATTTGAGTTGATGAAAAATCCAAGGTGCGCCAACTGCTCCCCTGCCTATCATGATACCATCGGCACCGGTATGCTCTAGTACCCATTTTGCTTTCTCGTAAGAGTCTATGTCTCCATTGGCAATCACAGGAATTTTTACGGCTTCTTTTATCTCTTTGATAGCATCATAATCAACCGCTGCTTTAAATTTTCCGGCACGAGTTCTGCCATGAACAGCCAAAAAATCAGCTCCGCTATCTTCAACTACCTTTGCGATTTCGATATGGTTCTTTTTTTCAAATCCAAGTCGAATCTTTACGCTTGTAAACTCTTTGTTGGAAGTATCTTTCATAGTTCTGATAATATTTCCCATAAGAGGCAGATTTAAAAGAAGCGAACTTCCGCTTCCATGCCCCACTATCTTTGGCACGGGACAGCCACAGTTAAGGTCAATAACGTCTATTCCGCCTTGCTCGTTAAGGATTTCAACTGCTTGTTTTATAACATCAACTTCTGCACCGGCAATCTGTACAGAGTAAGGATCTTCGTTTGGACTTTTTTCTATCATGGAGAGAGTTTTTGAAGAGCCGTGAACCAAAGCGTTGGAGCTAAGCATCTCGCTGACTGTTAAATCGGCTCCAAACTTTTTTACGACACTTCTAAAAGGTAAATCCGTATAACCGGCTAATGGTGCTAAAACATATATAGGAGTATCAAATGAGAGTTTTGTCTTTCTCATTTGACACTAGATAAAAAGGTTGATATCAAAATATTTGCCAGATGCTCTTAGCGCACTGTATGCTCTAAAGCGTGCATACTCATCAGAAGCGGAAGCATCAAGAAACTCTTTTGCAGGTGTTAACATTTCCAAATCAAAAAGAGTGAAAAGGTAAGCCTCTACCGCTGCTTCATCATCATTGCCGAGTATTTCAAAAAGTTTTATTCTCTGCTCCGGAAGCATCGCTTTTGCAAGTGTTTTTGATGCATCAATATACTCATTTCTGTTAAGTTTCATACTCTTAAAAAGAGAGACAAGAACTTCGTTAGAAACAACTAGCGTATCACTATTTGCATTAATTCTGGAGAGTATTGCAAAAAGAGCCTCTTTTGTGAGTGCATTTTTATATTTTTCTATAGTTTGCAATGGTGCTTTTTTAACAAAGTCCACGTAAACCTCTTTGCATAAACTTGTATCATACCTATTTGGAGAACTGAGAATATCTTCAGCACTTAAAATACCTTTTTTATATCTGTTTCTTTCATTTTGAATCACAATTGCGTTGGAAGACGGGAGAGAATATTTTCTAAGATCGGCAACTTCACCATTTCTTATGCTGCTAATAATGTTTAAGACATCATTTATTTTTTTATTATCAACTTCGGCATTAAACTCAGCAGTTGGGAAAATAGTTGCATTATCTACCAGAGAACCCAAGAGTTTGTATTTTTGTGTTTTAAAAGAGTGGAAACGGTTCTCTTTTCCAAGATATGCGTCTATGATAGAGTCAACCATCTTTTCATGATCTTTTTCATATTTGCGAAGTTTCAAAACACCCATTAAAGAGTAAAATGACATATGAAGTACGCTTGCAACATATAAAAGTACCATAGGTAATACAACTAAAGCAGCAATAGATAGAGGCGGCAGTACTAAGCCAAAAATATCAATGCTCATGCTCCCTTGAGTAACGAATGCATAAACATACCAGCCAACAAGAATTATTAACAAAAACGAAGCAATCGTATATTTTTTTAAGTGCATATCTATTTCCTTTTATTTAGATTTTTCTACTATTTCTCTGCAATCAATGCAATATATGGCATGAGGCTTTACTTTTAATCTTTGAAAACCTATAGGATCTTCACACATTTCACATATTCCATACTCGCCTGATGCAATTTTGCCAAGCACAACGTTTATCTCTCTTAGCTCTTGCTCTTGCTGATGTACTATTGCGCTCTCAACCATTGACGAGTTATCTACCGATGCATAATCACCCTCATCGTTTAACTCTAAAGTGCTCAGTTGGTTCAACTCATCATTGACACCTTTGATGTTTTTGAGAATTTGCTCTTTTCTACCTTCAAGTATCTCTTTAAAATACTTTAATTCACTCTCTTGCACTTACTTTCCTTCTTTATTTGTGGTATGGATGGTTGCTTAGCAGCGAAAATCCTCTATAAATTTGTTCGAGTAAAACTGCTTTGGCAATCTTATGACTCATGGTGATATTTCCTAAACTTATAACAGAGTCTCCTTTTTTCAGGAAGCTCTCTTCAAAGCCATAGGCACCACCTATGAAAAATTTAATCGCAATTTTACCATCTAATAGCTTACTAAATTCATAACTGTCGATTAATTTTCCCTCAGGATGCAATATTATGTTATATCCCTTGGGTATATACGGTTCTAAAAGCTTTGAATAAGCCGCTTTTGAGGCTTCCGGTGAGAGAGTGTGTGCTTTTGTTACATCTTTGTTAAAAAGTTCTAAATCTTGCACTTTTGCAAAGCGAGAAATCATCTTTGTCAGCTCTTTGTAGAGAGGGTCGTAGGTTGAATGCTCTTTTTTCGCTATAGAAATAATCTCAATATTCACGAAATAAGTCCGCTTCCAATTACATGATAAGCAACATGCATAAAAGTATCGCTCTCCCGCACTCCGCCTATGGCAGCAACTTGATGCTTGGATAGAGAAGCAATCTTGTCGAGTTTGTTGCCAAGTACTGTGCTTACATCACTTTTTGTTGTAGTGTCTCTATATGCGCCTAAACCTATATAGTTTAAATCCATCTTGTTGGCTTGCAACACTTCCTCTTCGTTATGTGTTGATATACCGATAATTTTATCTTTACCGACAACTTCTCTAAGAATTTTTACTGCCGTAAATATATCCTTGTCGATAGTCATTAAATCCTCTTGCCCGACATGAACGCCGTCGCAAAATTCTACAAGCTCGTAGGCATCATTTACAATTAAAAAGCCATCATATGATTTTCTGATTTTGATAAGTTGTTGTTTGATAAATGCGATATCTGCGCTTTTATTGCGGTATTGGAGAATTTCTGCTTTTTTTTGCTTGGCTATTTCGATAAAATCTTCAAGCAAAAGCCCTTTTTTGTCTAAGAGTTCTTGATCGCAAAGCGCATAAAGCCGCATTACGCAACTTTAAGGAGTGTCAGAAGGTCTGAAAGTGTTTTTTTAAGGTCGTTTCTGTTGACAATCATATCAATAGAGCCTTTTTCAAGCAAAAATTCTGCACGTTGAAATCCATCAGGAAGTGCGGAACCGATTGTCTGCTCAATTACCCTTTGTCCTGCAAAACCGACAAGTGCACCAGGTTCAGCGATAATAATATCGCCGAGTGTTGCAAAAGAGGCACTTACACCACCCATTGTAGGGTCTGTTAAAACTGATATATACGGTAGGTTATATGTTGCAAGTTTTGCTAAAGCCGCTGAAGTTTTGCTCATTTGCATAAGAGAAAAAGTACTCTCCTGCATTCTTGCACCGCCGCTGGCACTTAAAATTACAAGCCCCTGATTTTTCTCTATGGCACGCTCAACCGCACGTACAATTTTTTCTCCCTCAACAGAGCCTAAAGAGCCGCCCATAAATGCAAAGTCGAAGATAACGATTTGAGCTTCTACACCGTTCATTTTGCACTCACCGCTTACAACAGAGGAGTTTTTGCCGGTTTTGGTATGTGCCTCTTCAAGTCTTTTTGTATATGGCATCTTATCACTAAAGCGAAGAGGGTCAACCGGTTTTAGGTTTGCGTCATACTCTACAAAAGTACCTTCGTCAGCTAAAAGTTCAATTCTCTCTTTTACACCTATACGGATATGGTAGCCGCATTTTGGACAGACATGCTTTTGGTTTTCAACCTCTTTATAGTACATCAGAGATTCGCATGATTTACACTTTACCCAGTGCGCAGGTGCCTCGCTTTTTACTGGCTCTTTTATATTTTTGTTTCTGGAAAAAATGCTTAAGAGGTTCAAAAAACATCCTTTGTATAATTAATGGCTCGAATTATAACAAAATTACTCAACTTTCGCACATAAAACCCAGCTCTTTTTTGGTGTAAGCACCGATAACAGCGACAAGATGTTGTAATTCCTTTGAAGTCTTGAGATTTTTATGGATATTGGCTATGTTGGTAAGGATTT